>JBDSNU010000022.1:0-5928 GCA_039915165.1 Minisyncoccota bacterium
TCTTAGGTAAAAAAATAGTATGTTGAGCGCGGGAAGTAGTACAGTACCGCACAGTCTCACATACGCAGATCGTTTGAAATTTATTTCAAACACTCTGTCTTTAATTAGAGTTTGATCCTAGCTCAGGATGAATGCTGGCGGCGTGGATGAGGCATGCAAGTCAAGGGGACCGCAAGGTAACCGGCAGACGAGGTAGTAATACGCAGGTACACACCGAGAAGTCGGGTATAGCTCGTCGAAAGACGGGGTAATCCCCGATAGTCCCGCGAGGGTAAAGGAGTAATCCGCTTTTTGAGTGGCCTGTGCAACATCAGCTAGTTGGTAAGGTAATGGCTTACCAAGGCTATGACGTTTAGGGGAGCTGAGAGGCTGACCCTCACCGATGGGACTGAGACACGGCCCATACACCTACGGGTGGCTGCAGTCGAGAATCTTCCACAATGGACGAAAGTCTGATGGAGCGACGCCGCGTGATTGATGAAGTGGTTCGCCACGTAAAGATCTTTTATGAGGGAAGAAGTATATTGACGGTACCTCATGAATAAGGGGCTCCTAACTCTGTGCCAGCAGGAGCGGTAATACAGAGGCCCCGAGCGTTATCCGGAATTATTGGGTGTAAAGGGTGTGTAGGTGGCGTTGTTAGTCGTTTGTGAAAGCCCGGGGCTTAACCTCGGAAACGCGGACGAAACGGCAATGCTTGAGTATGTGAGAGGTAAGCGGAACTCATGGTGTAGGGGTGAAATCCGTTGATATCATGGGGAACACCAAAAGCGAAGGCAGCTTACTGGCACATTACTGACACTGAAACACGAAAGCGTGGGTAGCGAATGGGATTAGATACCCCAGTAGTCCACGCCCTAAACGATGACAACTAGCTTTTCGGAGTATCGACCCTCTGAGAGGCGAAGCTAACGCGTTAAGTTGTCCACCTGGGAAGTACGGCCGCAAGGCTAAAACTCAAAGGAATAGACGGGGACTCGCACAAGCGGTGGATTATGTGGTTTAATTCGTAGGTAAACGAAGAACCTTACCCAGATTTGAAGCTTACTTGAAATCCTAAGAAACTAGGCCCTCGCAAGACAAGTAAGCAGGTGATGCATGGCCGTCGTCAGCTCGTGGTTTGAACTGTTCCCTTAAGTGGGCTAACGAGCGCAACCCTCGTTGTCTGTTACAAGTGTCAGGCAAGACTGCCCAGCCCAAAGACTATATCCTTTCGGAGGCTCTGTGGTAGAAATGAAGTATTTATATTTTGTTTCTACCACCGAGTCCCCGATTGGGTGATCCGAATATTCGTATTTGGAACTCTATGGATGCTTGATGGTAGGAATAAAGTATTTATATTTTGTTCTTACCATCAAGCATCTGTCCGATGTAGTTTTCGGGCTGGGAGGAAGGAGAGGATGACGCCAGGTCAGCATGTCCCTTTGATATCTGGGGCCACACACATAATACAATGGTTATTACAATGGGATGCAATGGAGCGATCCGGAGCCAACCCTCAAAGATAGCCCTAGTTCGGATAGCAGTCTGCAACTCGACTGCTTGAAGTTGGAATCGCTAGTAATCGCAGGTCAGCCAAACTGCGGTGAATACGTTCTCGAGTCTTGTACTCACCGCCCGTCAATTCAAGGGAGCCGGTAGTACCCGAAGGCTCTTCATAAGAAGGGACTACGGTAAGATCGGTGACAGGGAATAAGTCGTAACAAGGCACGGCTAGCGGAAGCTGGTCGTGGATTAACTCAAATTGAGATAGTTGTACTACTGCTTAGGCATAGTATGATTGATACGGTTGATTCTCCTGCACTATGATGTTTACATTAGGTGCATGAGTTAAGTCATGGTAGTTGACTGAAATACTACTCCTTGCAGCAAGGTTATGCTGCAGAAATCCATTGTGTGATTCTATAGAGCACGCAATGGTAGACTGAGACAAAATAAAGATGATTTTATGAAAATTATAGATTCTACTCACACATACATTTACTATGTACTTTCAATACTATTAGCAATAGGAGTAGCCGTCATTGGTTTGCTCTTTTTGCATTTTAGCTTCGGTGCGCCTTTTTCACATACAGTTTCGATGCAGCTTGTAAATGGTGACGGCAAATATGCCAGCGTACTTCATGCGCCTACTGTAGATATTCCAGTAGCTATTGCTAATACTGATCAAAGTCGAGAACAAGGACTTTCTGGTACAACAACACTACCTCCTGACAGTGGTATGCTTTTTGTTTTTGATACACCGGGTAAATACGGCTTTTGGATGAAGGATATGAGTTATGGCTTAGACTTCGTTTGGCTTGATGCCAATTTAACTATTATAGATATTACACCAGACGTTGCTGCTATTAGTTATCCAAAAATTTTCTACCCCTCACAGCCAGTAGTGTATGTTTTAGAGGTAAATGAAAAGTTTTCCACAGCTCATGGCCTTACAATCGGTCAAAAGCTCAATCTTTCTCAAAAATAAAAACATCATTTATATTTACTTATTGAACGATCGTTCAAAAATACTTTGCTTAAAGGCTCTGTGAACTTTTTTCTTTACAAGAAATTCTTTTTATATCATTTGCGTTAAAAATTTTGCAAAAAATATGTTACCGATCAAATTATTTATATACTAAAGGTACATTAGTAGGTAAGTGAGGGACATAATGGCAATCAAATTCATCAAAAAACGTGACGGTTCAACTATAGACTTTGATCGTTCGCGCATTGAAAAGGCAATAGCTCGAGCGTATGAGGCATCAAAGGTCCGTATCGATATCGTTTCGTTGATGGAGCTCGTTGATGGAATAGTAGCGACGCTGGAGTCTACTCATGAAGATCGAATTCCTGAAGTAGAAGATATCCAAAACGTTGTTGAAAAAGAAATCGCAGAAAAAGGAGACTTTGAAGTAGCAAAAGCATATGTATTGTATCGAGAAGAGAGAAATAAAGATCGTAAACGAGATATCTTTAAAAAGAAAATCTACCTTAAGCCATATGAGTACCCGGAATTATATGACTATGTAGATGCAGTACGTCATTCGTACTGGATCCATACTGAGTTTAACTTTGTGGGAGATATTCAGGATTTCCGTGTAAATGTTAGCGAAGAAGAACGAAATGTTATTCGAAATACGATGTTGGCTATCGCTCAAATTGAAGTAGCAGTGAAAACCTTTTGGGGTGATGTCTATAAGAAAATGCCCAAACCAGAGATCGGCGCAGTGGGGGCTACGTTCGCAGAAAGTGAAGTACGACATACTGATGCCTACTCACACTTACTAGAAATCTTAGGACTCAATGATGCTTTCAAGAGTATTGATGAAGTACCTGCACTTATCAAACGTGTTCATTATTTAGAAAAAGCCCTAGCTACGGCAAAAAGTGAAGATAATAGAGAGTATAGTCAGTCGATCTTACTCTTCTCACTATTTATTGAACATGTATCACTCTTCTCTCAGTTCCTTATTATGATGTCATTCAATAAGTACAAGAACTTATTCAAAGGCATTTCAAATGCCGTAGAAGCAACATCAAAAGAAGAGCAGATTCATGGATTATTTGGTATCGACCTTATTAATATTGTTAAAGAAGAACATCCTGAATGGTTTAATGATGAATTTGAAGAAGCAGTGATTAAGCTTTGTGAAGAAGCATTTGAATCAGAGTCTCAAGTAGTTGGGTGGATCTTCGAAAAAGGAGAACCTGAATTCATTACCAAAGACGTAGTACTAGAATTCATTAAGCAGCGCTTCAATAATTCTCTACATAGCATTGGTATACGTAAGATCTTTGATCTAGATGAAGCATTACTCAAAAAGTCCGATTGGTTTTATGACGAAGTTATCGCCACGAAACACGGGGACTTCTTCATTAAGCGATCCATTAATTACAACAAAAAAAACAAAAGTATCACCAGTGACGATCTCTTTTAGGAGAACATCAATTATTAAACATAATTACGAGACATCATATGTATTGGCTAAACGAAAACAGTAGAAAATTTTTATCAAAAGGATACCTAGTAGGTAACATTACTGCCGAAGAGCGTATTCGTGAAATTGCGGAGACGGCAGAAAAATATCTCAATAAACCAGGATTTGCAGACAAGTTCTATGGATACATGTCGCAAGGGTTTTATTCACTGGCCTCTCCTGTGTGGTCAAACTATGGTCTGACTCGTGGACTACCTATTAGTTGCTTCGGTAGTTTTATCGCTGATGATATGTCTCGTATTCTTTATACTCATGCAGAAGCTGGTATGATGACAAAATATGGTGGTGGCACGTCTGTATTTTTGGGCGGCCTTCGCCCTCGCGGTGCATCCATTAAAGACAATGGTCATTCTTCTGGATCAGTACACTTCATGGAATTATTTGACGGTCTGGTAAGTGTAGTAAGCCAGGGCAGTACACGCCGTGGTCACATTGCCCCATATCTCCCAGTTGAACATGCTGATATCGAAGAATATTTAAATATCGGAAAAGAAGGACATGCTATTCAAGACTCTACTTATGCAGTAACAGTTGGCGATGCATGGCTTAAAGAAATGGTGGATGGTGACCAAGAGAAACGCAAAATCTGGGCCAAAGTTATTCAACGCCGCACTGAAATTGGTTACCCGTACATTCTTTTCAGTGATACTGTTAACAACAATACAGTTGATGTATACAAGGATAAAGGATTGAAGATCCATGCCAGTAATCTCTGTTCTGAAATCGCCCTTCCTTCTAATGATGAAATTTCATTCGTATGCTGCCTGTCTTCTATGAATATGCGTCATTACCATGAATGGAAAGATACCGATGCCGTAGAAACAATGGTGATGTTCCTCGATACTGTTATTTCTGACTTTATCGTTCGACTTGAATCATTACGCGATAGTGAGGATCTCCAAAAGCAATCAGCGTTTTACTTCATGCAACGTGCTCACAAGTTTGCTAGTGAACACCGCGCATTAGGATTGGGTGTGCTTGGTTGGCATACATTCCTTCAGGAAAGCAATATCGCATTCGAAGGAGCAGAGGCAATGATGCTTAATGAAGAAATTTTCAAACTCTTAAAAGAACGCGCATACAAAGCATCAGAAGAGTTAGCAAAAGAATTCGGTGAACCTGCTATCTTGAAAGGATATGGTCGTCGCAATACTACATTGCTTGCTGTGGCACCAACAACATCTTCTGCATTTATTTTGGGACAAGTATCTCAAAGTATTGAACCATTGATGTCCAATGCATTCGTAAAAGACGTTGATAAAATGAAGGTGACAATCAAAAACCCAACACTTGAAGCATTGCTTGAAGAAAAAGGCTTGAACACTTCAGACACCTGGGCAAGTATTCGCGATAACGACGGCTCGGTACAACACCTCGAAGGACTTACTGCACATGAAAAAGAAGTCTTTAGAACATTCAGTGAAATCGACCAGCGAGTTATTATTGATCAAGCAGCTGCTCGTCAGAAATATATCGATCAATCACAGTCATTAAACATCATGGTTGATCCAACAGTTTCCGCGAAAGATCTCAATAGTATGTATCTCTATGCATGGGAAAAGGGAATTAAGACTTTGTACTACCAGCACAGTATGAATGCTGCACAACAGTTCGGAAGAAAGAAATTGCAAGAACAAGAATCCAAGAAGCAGTCAAAGGTTCTCCTTGTTGCAGAAGACAATGTTTGTATAAGCTGCGAAGCATAGGTCTTAAAACTATATCCACATGTATATCAAAAATTCTCCCTACATGGGAGAATTTTTGATATACTACTTGCATAATGAATCACGTTGCTATGTCAGGTAATTTTCTCTCTCGACACAAAACCTTCCTGCTCTCAATAGGTTTTTTAGTTGCATTTGCTGTGACTGTTTCTTATGCGACACCTCCTTCATCTCCCTATTCCGCCGGCGCAACACTTGATCCACAGTGTGCACCTGGCTCA
>JBDSNU010000008.1:0-1993 GCA_039915165.1 Minisyncoccota bacterium
ACCATTTTTCTGCTGCTTTTAAGAAGAAATTCAGTTTCTCTCCGTCATCTTTAAAGAAAACAGCCAATCTGGCATTTTCAGTATTGTTATGGGACTTAATGCTCATTTAAAAGGCATAAAAAAAGAGCTTGTTTTTACAAGCTCCCCTTTGTAAGTATTTTTAAGATCTATTCGTAATTGAACTGACCTTTTTCACTAGTGATAGTTACCTGTTTATGTGCTGATTCTTCAACACGACCGATAATCTGTGCATCGATATTAAAGCTTTTAGATATGGCTATGATATCATCTGCGATTTCCTGAGGTACATATAATTCCATTCTATGACCCATATTGAATACTTTGTACATTTCTTTCCAGGCTGTTCCTGATTGCTCCTGAATTAATTCGAAAAGAGGTGGAACAGGAAACAGGTTATCTTTAATAACATGGATGTTATCATTGATAAAATGAAGCACTTTGGTCTGTGCGCCACCACTGCAATGTACTAATCCATGAACCTGGTTTCTGTGTTTCTCTAATATTTTCTTGATGACTGGTGCATAGGTACGGGTAGGAGAGAGTACTAATTTTCCAATAGTAATTTCTGTGTTTTCATCAATACTAATTTTATCAGTAAGTTTTTTACCACCTGAGAAGACAAGATCATAGGGTACAGCAGGATCAAAACTCTCAGGATAACTGTCTGCTACTGATTTATCAAATACATCATGGCGTGCCGAAGTTAAGCCATTAGAGCCCATTCCACCATTATATTCTGTTTCATAAGTTGCCTGACCCGAAGAAGACAGGCCTACGATAACATCTCCTTTTTGAATATTGTGATTGCTGATTATTTCATCGCGCCTGATGCGGCAGGTTACTGTTGAGTCTACAATAATTGTACGTACCAAATCACCTACGTCGGCAGTTTCACCGCCAGTAGAATAAATGGAAATTCCCATTTCTCTCAGTTCGGCAAGAATTTCTTCTGTTCCGTTGATAATGGCAGCAATAACTTCTCCTGTGATCAGATTTTTATTTCTGCCAATAGTGGATGACAATAAAATATGGTCGGTCGCCCCTACACAGATTAAATCATCAAGGTTCATAATGATAGCATCCTGCGCAATACCTTTCCATACAGAAATATCACCAGTTTCTTTCCAGTAAACATAAGCTAAAGAGGATTTTGTACCTGCACCATCAGCGTGCATTATATTACAAAAAGCATCATCATTACCCAATATATCCGGAATGATTTTACAAAATGCTTGTGGGAAAATACCCTTGTCTATGTTTTTGATGGCTTGATGCACATCTTCTTTCGAAGCCGAAACGCCACGCTGGTTATACCTGTTATCACTCATATTGCTGCAAAGATAGAGAAACGTCCGAATGTAGACGATTCAAACAAAAAAAAATAACCTCTGCGTTTTATTGCAGAGGTTATTTCAGTAAAATTAATTGAATTCTATTTTAAAAATAACAACTCTCTGAATTTTGGTAATGGCCAAACGCTGTCGTCTACAATCTGCTCTAATTTATCAATATTATAACGAATGGTATCGAAATGAGATTTAACTTTCTCATCGTAAGCTATGGCTTTAGTTCTTGAATCTTCTATAGTGTTAGCTGCTTTACGTGCTTCTAACATCTCATCAATTGAAGTTTTTACGATTGATAAGTGATCAGATAACTTGTTGATAATAGCTAATGGAGCAACAAGCGCTTCTTTAGACAGACCTAATTCTTTAATGCTTTTTGCATTCTCCAGTAAGGTGTTCTGATAAACGATACAAGCAGGAATAATCATTGTATTCGCTACCTCACCCATAACTCTGGCTTCAATCTGCAGTTTTTTATAATAGCTTTCTAAAAGGATATCATGACGGGCATGTAATTCACGCTTAGTAAAGATATTAGCTCTTTCAAATAATTCAGTTGATTTTTCAGAGATATAAGCGTCTAAAGCTAATGGTGTAGTTTTAATGTTTGCTAAACCACGTTTCGC
>JBDSNU010000019.1:0-4327 GCA_039915165.1 Minisyncoccota bacterium
CAAATAAAACATGATATAATATAATGAAAATACTAATACTAAACAACACTAACATAGACATCTCTACCGACTGTGAAAAAGTCAAGCAATTCTTTCTACCCAAGATAGACAACGTTTACACATTTCAAAATGTAAATCTATTGACCACCATAAGAGCATATAAACAAACTCAGGGTTTTGATAAAAATACAGGACAGCCCACCACCGTTTCGTATATGGGTTTAACTGATAGTATTAAAGATTATTGCAAAAACCTTTCTAGTGATTATGACATAGTAGTTTTCGCTTGGAACCTAGACAACAACCCAACTCAAGGAAATCTAGTTATTACTTCTTTTACTGAAACATATTCAGGAATGAACTTTATACAACTAGCAATTAACCAATATGCGAAACAACAAAACAACATTTGGCTAAAACTAAGTCACGAACAGCTCCACGCCTATGCTCAAATTTTAAGGAATAAGGGCTACTCAGTTGTAGACGAAATGGATGATACTATCGTGGGGAGTGTTATAGTACCTTTTTATAAGAATGATAACCCGTACGCACTAGACGGTAACTATGCTCACACCCTTAAAAACATAGCACCTTATTTAGATAAATTAGCAACACCATTATATAAATATTTCAAACCTTACGAGGTAGTAGGATTAAAGCCAGATTTTGTTGCCATCTTAGACAAAATGCGGGGCGAATGTGGTTTTCCTTTTAAGATAAATAGTGGTTTTAGAACAGTGGCTCAAAATGCCTCACTAAGTGATGCTATGGGAGACTCGGCTCACCTGTCAGGATTAGCAGTAGACATAGCTATTACAGATAGTTTCAAACGTTTTAAGTTCTTAGAGGTTGCCCAGAATAATGGTATCAAACGCATTGGTTTGGGTAAAACTTTTATACATATTGACATCTCAAGTACATTACCAACAAGGGTAGCTTGGAACTATAATTAAATAATGCTACAAGATTTAGTTAATGTAGTATTTAATTTGTTTGAATACATATTCCCTAAACCATACTGTTCAATTTGCAATCCTAAGAAGAAGTTCAGCATCGATGATTTTATGTTTGAAAATGGTATGTTTTTGTTCATCAAACTTCCATTTGGTATCTGGCTCTACTTTGCTTACTTAGGTCCTCTGGGATTACCGATATACTGGTTCATCATATTGGCATACATATTACCATTCATATGGAAAGCATTATAACTTTCGTTATAGGGCAAATTTGGGGTAAAAGTGAATATTGACAGTTTTAAAGTCTTATGTTATAAGGCTTTTTTTAGCTTGATTTTCGCCCCAGAAAGGTGTATAATATAAGTAAATCAAAACTTTGACAAATGAAAAAGAAATCTATCGAGTTCGATAAGTTATCGAAGCATCACAGACTTCCAGTATCAAGAGGTGGGAAAAATACATCTGAGAATATCTCTATCGTTTCAGCAGTAGCGCATCGTGCTTGGCATACACTTTTCGGAAATATGACACCTACTGAAATAGCAAAAGAAATCAATGCAAATTGGATTGACCCTGCTTATGAAGTATGTGCTATACGAAAAGGAGGTGTAACATGACTATTATTACTAGGATTGGATACTGTCCAGTCTGTGCTAAAGAAAGACGACCAGTAACAGGACAATTCTTTATCGTCCACGGAAGTAAGGGTTATCACATCTATAATGCCATTCGTATTGCAGAGTTAGGTTTTACACCGCATCTTTACAAACTAGTTAAGGTAATCGGTGAAAATGTAGTAGTTGAAAAACTTTGTTGTATGGATAAGTGTTCACTACACGTTTATTGGGATTCTAATAGCTATTCCTATAAATGTGATTTCTTAGAGGGGTGGCAACGTATCATGTTAACATTAGAATCATGGAACGCATTAGTCTTACTCAAAGATAAATCCTACTTCATATGAAAACACTTAAAAAGTACTGGCTTGAAATCTTCATGCTATCTTACTTCTTATTATTCATTACCTTTCTTATCTGGCGATTAAGTTAGTTAAAATCCTACAGCAATGTAGGATTTTTTTTGCGACATAACAAAAGCCACCATATTTCTATGATGACTTTTGATATTTTTATTCGCACCCACATAGTTAGTCTAAATATCACTAATAGGGTTTGTAGATTTGCTTATGCACAGGGATTTCACCTGGCCGTCAGTTTAAAGTGTTTTTCATCTACCCAAGTCTACACCTTACGATGCGAGAGAAGCGAACTCCTCACTTGGCGACTGGTAACCCAGTCCTTACACCTTATTCCCAAGCCTTACAGAAAATATTTAGCACCCTCTGTTAGCTAGTTTACTCAATGACTAGAGTGTGACTCGAACACACATTACCTACTTATCTTCAAACAATAGTTGAGACAACTTTCGGGCTTATCCCTGCTAGTCTATACTTAGTATATCATATTGTGTTACCAAAGTCAAGACATCGCAACATACTTATTGTACAAATCTGTGTAGAATTCATACAAGTCTTTCGGTGCTATTTTTTTGTCTAGGTCGGCAAAGATTAAGTCAACATATTCTTGTCCTTCACGGGCGACCATATTACGATAATATAACGCCCCTTGACCACCACATTTCATATTGCAAAAATAACACTGTGGGCGAAGTATTCTCAAATCATACTTCAAATAATTCTTAACGGCTTTCTTGGCTATAAAATGACCAGTGTGCAGGTTTGCCCCCACCAAATCTTTTGCACCACAAGTATAGCAATCGTGTGGGTATCTTGCCCGTATAATTCTTCGACACTCAATCCAAATCTTTTCTTGGAGTAATTTGACCAACTTAGCCTTTTCCTTGAGTGTTATCTTGGTTATCATATTTTATTCAAATCCAAGCAAGCCACGAACAAGTTTAGATACATTCTTGTTCTCTTTACGAGCAGTCTTTTGCAGGTAATCTTTCTCGGTCGCTGTAACTCGGAGAATTATGAATGCAACCTTATTCCTTTCTTTATCTTTTTTCATATCTATATTGTAGCACAGTTGTAATACTTTGTCAAGCCTACGGCGTTAAGCCTACCATAATTTTGTTGCCTCATTCATAATCTTTAAATAGTCCAAAATTGCATCACGGTGAAATTTCTCCCCCTCACTTGATTTTAAGTGTGTCCAACGAAGATGAGACTCAAGTGAATCCCAGGCAAGTAGTATTATCTTTTCCACTGATTTTGCCCGTCTATGTTCGTTTGGTTTCATAGCTTATGTCTTGTCTCACAATTATTTGTTAAAAAAGAAACCACCGAAATGATTTCTTCACTGTTATCTAAGAATCTTTGTTCCAGTACTCCATCCACCACACTTTTGGCACTGATAGCGTTGAACAGTAGTTGAACGTGTATGAGAAACTCCACGCTTTTGAACATTAGCTGAACCACAGTTAGGACAACAATGTGTTGTACCTTGTGATAAATTATAGTTCGGATGATTGGTCATAAATGGAAGCATCTTAAGGTACACCTTTTCGAGCAATACAACATCTTGTTTGTTGTATTTACACATCAAGTTCCACGACTTTGCCTCATTACGTTCAATACATCCAACCCATAAATCAATACCTCCAGTTTCAATCTTTTGTCCAAGACCAAAATATTTACCTAAATTGTTGAGTGAGTTAGAATTAAATCTAAACTTACTTTTTGCCACCAACTTAGTATCAATATATTTAGCCTGTGCAGGTGGTTTAATTCCATTAACCACGAAACGGGCGTATGTCCATTTTTGGTCAAACGAATTACCGTTGTGGGCTATGATTACATCTGCCTCGTTAAATAGTTTCCAAAGTTCTTGAACTAATTCTTTGTCATTACATCTATCTTTTTTGAATGTTTTAAAGTCTGGTAAAGAAAGTACGTGAGTAGTTTTCTCACCCAACCATTTCCACGCAAAAGTGATGATATAAGGTTCTTTTAAAGTAACAGCAACATTTTGGTCATATAGACCCCACACTGCACCAACAGTATAACTCGTCTCCAAGTCATACAATAAGATGCGTGGCTTGTTTTGAGTTTTCATATCGGTGGTTGTTTTATTTATCTTCATTATACTCTTATAATTACTCTAAGTCAATAGAATATTATATGTTATTTTTAATAGGTTTGCTTGTTTTAGTCATACGTTGTAGCACATATTCTGCACCAGCGATGTTAAAAAATACAGCTGCTGCGTGGTCTTCTGACTCATCTCCTTCAAGCCATTGATACATATGACGAAGTGCTGAGTCCTTGAATCTTTCTAATTCTTCCTCGCCATTTGCTAATTGCCAGTTATTACGACCATACTTAACTGCACCCCTAGTCATAAGTTCTG
>JBDSNU010000014.1:0-1524 GCA_039915165.1 Minisyncoccota bacterium
AAATGAATTAATGTTTTATTTAATAGCCTGGGCTTTGTACTAGTTTACCCTGACTTCTGTCAATTTGATCTTGTGGTAATGGGAAATACTCATCACGTGGTTTTATACTGATACCTCTAAGGTAATCGAAGTACTTGCCTTCAAAAGAGAAGTAGCTTTCCAGCGTTGTTTTTGCAACACCCCAGCGTACAAGGTCAAAGAACCTGTGGCCTTCCAATGCTAATTCCAGTCTGCGTTCAGTACGAACAGCATTTCTTGCATAATCAACACTTGGGAAAGAAGGATAAGGGCTAACTTTATAAGCAGCAGCTGGTGTTCCGTTTGGAAGCAGCAAAGCAGGGATTTTTGCAGCACGTTGTCTTACTGCGTTTACAAGAGTTAAAGCTGTTCCAAGGTCACCAGTCTCTACTGCACACTCGGCAGCCATCAGATAAATATCCGCAAGACGGATCAGGTTAACATTCAGTCCGGTAACATTTGGGCTTCCCGGAGCAGCACCACTTCCAAACTGGGCAACTTCAATGGTATTTTTAACAGCTAGAAAAGGTCCGCCATTACTTGCATCACGAATCCAGGCATCACCAGGCATTACACCCCAGTCACGAAATGGAACTCCTCTTCTACCTAAAGTAGGGTCAATCCTTGGGTCTAAAGCCAAAGTTGTATTCAGGGTATAGGCACTCTTTTGAGCATCTGTTAATCCAAGATCAGAAGTGTAAGGAGTTTGACGATAGACTTCAGGTGATAATGGAAGGCCATCGGCGTCTACTCTGAATGAATTTGCTAAATCAATTGTAGGCTGGAAGAAACCACAGCAATTAATTGGGGCATTACCGGAAGGGAAATTTAACATATCCCCAACATTACCGTTATCGCCACCTGTACCATCTGTTCCTACAGAATGCTGTACAGCAACAATAGATTCAGGACCATCCTCTTTAGTAATATCGAAGTTATCTGAATAAGCTAAATTAACAAGACTTGGCTTTGCAGTTATAACAGCATTCAATAATGCATAAGCTTCAGCATATCTTTTCTGATATAAAAATACCTTTCCAAGATAAGCCTGTGCCGCATATTTATCCATACGGCTTCTTTCTGATTTTGGTTTTGTTACATTCAGGTTCGCTACTGCAAACTGAAGATCTTCTATGATGTTAGGATAGATGTCTTTATCATTTGGTAAGATTGCTCCATCTGTAGTTTCAGTAACATAAGGCACAACTTTGAATATTCTTACTAAAAAGAAATAATAATGCGCACGAAGTATCCTGGCTTCACCCTGAATTTCTTTCGCTCTTGCATCATCAAATTTAGCGCTGCCTTGTCCACCTTGTAACGCTGCTAAAACTTTCAATGTGTTGTTACAGCGCTGAATACCTTCAAAACATCTGTCCCATATATTGGAGAGATTATCATTGGTACTGGTTGGAGCATGACGCTCTATTGCATTCATATTTGGCTGATCACCATTACTACTGCCTTTATGGGCATTGTCGGAAGCAACCTCACCAAATAGCCACT
>JBDSNU010000013.1:0-2121 GCA_039915165.1 Minisyncoccota bacterium
TGCAACTGTGTAGTAAACAAATGCCTCGATAACACCAGCTGTTAAAGCTGCTGTAGCGACAGAAAATGTTACGTTACCTGCTGCTGTCATCTTTACTGGAGTAGCAAAGATTGGAACACCATTAATAAGTGCATCAAGCGAAAGACTAGCTTTCGCTGTTGCTCCAAGAATTGATGTTGTGCTTGAGCCAGCACTTGTACCAACTGAAACAGTAGCTGACCCTGCTGAGGTTACTGCTGTAGTTGAGTTGATAGTTGCTGCGACAATAATAGCATTGTTTGGAATAACTGCTGTTGAAACTGGTGTAATTGTTGAAACTGCACCACCATCAACTGCGAATGAATAAATTGCATGAGCAACATTCAATCCGTTAATACCTACTGCTGTACTATTAGTTGTTAAAGAACGAGTAAATACTGGGAGAGCACTTGTTCCAGTATTTGTAAATACTGGGTTAAGTCCTGCGACAGCATCTGTTTGTACAATCGTACATCCAACTTCAAAAATATTAGCTGTAGTAGGAAGAGTTCCTGTGCAAACTGCTTGAGTTATCAAGCCATTTCCATCAGCAACTAAACCTGTACAGATAGAGTTTACGATAGTTGGGAAATATGTTGGATTAGCCATAATTGTTTAAGTTAATCTATTCCCCCAATAAAGAAGGATAGAATATAATAATGACTAAGCAGATGTACCCTTTGCACCTACGAGACCAATGTAGTCTGGAGCGTAAACCTCTTCACGGAAGTTAGCCTGATAGAAGTATGTACGATTATTTGACATACCCCAGTCACGAAGGTTAGTAATGATGCCTTGACGTACGAAACGACGTACTGCATGACGCTTACTGTCCATAACGAACCAAGCTGTATCTGAACCGAGACCATCTGGTGAAGCTGTACCAAGCCATACTGACTGGTAAACCTTAACAGCATAGTCCATTGAGAATACGTTAACACCATTGTTTGCGTTTTCAGGTACGAGAGCAGAAACTGCAATCTGACGAGCTGCAACGTAAAGACTTGGTGGAACAAGGAGGACATCACCTACACATTGTAGAGGAATACCTGATTGAGATTTAACTTCAGCAAGACGCTTATTAGCGATATTGTATGATGAAGTTGTAAGAACTGAAGTAGCTGCACCAACATCTGCTGAAACGATTTCGTTGTTTGTTGTACCACCACCGATAAGAGTGTGTGAACCAATCAAAGCTGAACCATCTGCTGATAGAGTTGTTGTAAATGCACCACGGAAGATTTTGAATGCGTTATAGTCTTGAGTTCTGCGAGCCATGATAGCAAGTTCAGCAATCTGAGATTGCCATTCACCATGCATGTCATCGTCGAAAAGGTCTTTTGAAACTTCAATACCCTCTGAGAAGTCAGCGATAGTAACAGTCCACTTGTTAGCAACCTTTGCTGTGTAAGTAGGAACTGCTTGAACTTCACCAATCTTAGAGAATAGACCTGGACCTTTGTGGATTGTACCGATATAAGCGGCGTGTGTTGTGTCAGTAACTTTGAAGATTTCCGCAGTCATTGCTGTTGCATATGATGGTGGAAGTGTAGCTTCATAATTTTGACGAAACACTTCGTCAAGTTCTGTTTGAACGAGACTAAAATTTTGTGCTTCTGTAAACATAAAGAATTATTTTTAGAATTAAGTTAATATTCCCAGATGAATTTCACTCCTTACGAAGTAAAAGGAAACGAGAACAAGAACTAGACGTTAGCGTAATTAACCAAAGGAGAGAAGCTAAAAGCTACTTTGCCTGGGTAAGTTGCAATATCAAGATACTCAACGATACATCCGTTTGATGCACCATCTGCAGCTAGAATTGTGTAAACACCTGCTGTATTCTTAATAAGAACACGTGCACCACAAAGGTCATTATATTTTTGCTGAGTATTCCATGTAGCTGCTACATCTGGAGTACCAAGGAAAATCTGACCACCAGTTGCTGGTACTACTGTTACTGTTCCATCAACTGAAACTGTTTCTGTTGATGTGTCTGTTGCTACACCTACGATACGTAGAGTTGTAGTTGGAGCATTTGTTGCTGCTGCGATGACACCCGCTGCACCTGCTACCTTAGTTACTGGCTCACCCGCTTTGATT
>JBDSNU010000002.1:0-1738 GCA_039915165.1 Minisyncoccota bacterium
AGCAAATCCTTCTCCAGTACCAGCAAAGCACTTTTTACTTTTTGCTCGGGCTGATCATTGTTGGGAAATATATGAGCGAAGTCATCAATAGAAACCAGAAAGTTTCTTCTCTTATTCAGTCGGTAAATGTTATTTAACTTTTCCAATACCAGTTTTACCTGCCATTGTTTTAAAGAACTCAATCCGAATAATATTCTTGAAAACTTCAAATCCTTTGGATGAAAATCCATACTTGCAACGCCCTCAATATCTGAGCGACGTGCTACACGACCAATTTCCTGAACATAATCTGCAATGGTTCCCGAAGGTGCATGATGATACACTTCTTCAATATCAGAAATATCTACCCCCATACCGAATGCTTTTGTGGCCAACACTACTTTTATTCTATTGGCTTTAAAGTCACGAAGTATTCTGTTTCTGTCTTCTACATCTGCCTGGCTATGATATTGTCCTACCTGTATTCTTTCATCCGGTGTGAGTAAACGAACTACATCACCAATAGTACTGATCCATGGGAAATAAATAATTGCCTTTTGACTATTTTGAATAAATCCACGAACGATTAAAGCAGTCTGATTAACTTTATCATTTTCATGGCTTTTAGTTGGTAATTCAAACCTCCTTATATCAAAACCAATATCATCCCTACGAACATAACCAATGAACTTGCGGCAGTTCTGCATATTTAAACTGTTGATTGTATCAAATACCATATCATTTGGTCCGTTGTAAACTGCTGTTGCTGTTACTGCGAAAACAGGAAATGAAGCATTGGAATATTTGCGTGCCTTGCGTATGTAATTACCGAGGAACCAGTAATCTACTCTGAAATCTCTACCCCATGTAGTAACCAAATGTGCTTCATCAATCACTAATAAGCCAATCTGTCTGTCGCCAACAAAATATTTAATATCGTAAGAAAGCAACAATTCAGGTGATAGATACACCACAGAGATTTTTCCATCCTTTATGTTATTCAAAACCTCTTCTCTCTCTACCAATGAAATATCGGAATTGATGAACCCCACTTCATTGTAACTACGATCTTCTTTTAATGCAGTTACCTGGTCGAGCATTAGGGCCTTTAGTGGAGAAACGACAATAGTAACAAGTTTGTATTTCTGTGCAAGGTAAATAGCTGGCACTTGGAATAACACCGATTTACCTGCACCCGTAGGAGCCGTTAAAAAAATATCTTCATGCAACTTACCGTCCAAAGCCACTTCGCATTGCTTTACCACATGTTCGCATACAGCACCTTGCGAAATTTCTGCAAGCTCTGTGGATATGTCCGGATCTTCATATATTCTTAATTTTCGGAAAGATGGAGATTGCCAATGTTCACTTAATATAGTTAATAGTTCAGGCCGAAAATGATCACTATAAAAATCTTTACGGTAACAAAATTCATGAACAACGCCTGCAGCCAAAAACAGTTGTTGCAGTATTAACAGTTCCTGCTTTGACTGAAGGTCTCTTAATGCTGCCGTATCCAATAGTAATTTAACCGGCTCGTTGATGGGCAAACCTTTGAATACCTGGTACTTCAAATTAAGCCAGGAGGTATTTTCTAACTGAAACTGAACAAAACCTATTGTATCCATTCCATCCTGGTAAGATGTAGTGGCGAGTTGCTGCTGCTTCGTGCTGAAGAAGTCAATCCTTGAAACATTGCTCCAGTCTTCAATATCGAGATCGGGATACTGTACATACTTCACACCATTTAAAGTAGAAG
>JBDSNU010000006.1:0-3705 GCA_039915165.1 Minisyncoccota bacterium
CGAAGTGGTAATGCTTTTTGTTTTGTCTGTGCGCCCAGAGGGATTCGAACCCGCGACCGTCTCCTTAAAAGGGAGCTGCTCTACCGACTGAGCTATGGGCGCATAGTAGTTAATTAGCTTTCGGCAACAAGGTTGCAAATTGCGTTGGAAACTATACCATGGAGCATACATGAAATCAACGGCTTTTGCTACAAAGATCCTTATCTTGCCTGATATTCGCAGTGCCCAAAATGTGGGCTCTTTATTTCGTACTGCTGATGCGTGCGGTATTGAACTCATATATATAGTAGGTATCAGCCCTGCCCCACTGGATCAGTTTGGTCGTCCCAATTCTGCCATTGCAAAAACCGCATTGGGTGCAGAGCAAACAATTCCTTGGAAAAAAGTATCCAGTCTTTCTACCCTACTCACTTCGTTAAAGAAACAAGGAGTGCAAACAATTGCCATTGAACAATCATCCACCGCTGTTGATTACAAAAAAGTGAAGGTGCAATACCCTGTTGCATTTATCATGGGCAATGAAGTTGATGGCCTGCCAAAAAAGATTTTGGAGAAAGTGGCTATTGTCGCTGAGATTCCTATGAATGGCATGAAGGAATCACTGAATGTTTCAGTTGCGGGAGGGGTCGCACTGTTTCGAATGTTAAATATTTAATCCGCCTTTTTGAAATACGGCGCGACAAAGAAAAAACCCTCACATCAAAATGATGCGAGGGCTTGTTGTAATGTAAAAGCGATTACCATCTCGTTCCCCATACACTTGATCTTGTTGAAACTGAATAGGTACGATGCTTTTTGCGTCTTTGCTGTCGGGGCGGTGGGCACTTGCAATTAACCTTAACGGTGTCCTGTTGAACAACGACCGGCGCAGATTTTGTTACTGTCGGCGCAGCACTCTTGGTGATCACCGTAACTGGAGCTTTCAAAGCCTTTAAGCTGTCAATAACTTTATAGGCAGAATCTAGTCGAGTATGATATTCATCTACTCGCGCAGACCGTGCTGCATAGTTGGCAATCGTTTCCTTATCAGATTTGATAGTATCATTTAATGATCTTATTTGCTGCTGAAATTCACGAGTGCTGTCGGCTGAAGTCTTTGATCTTGATACGGCTTTCGTTTGCCCCTTATTTACAAGATCAACTTCGGCTTTCTTTGCAGCAGCCCTCTCTTTGAAATAGTGATAAACCATAGAGTAAATCCATACTGCCAATAAAGCTATTATCAGATAGGCTACCCATGTAAGTACTTTTTTAATCCGTAGCCATGCTCTGGCTTTTGATACGTTCGACATTTCTTTCTATTTTAAATTGTGAATAACTATGTTTCTTTGGAGTACACAGTATCACACTTTCATGAAAATGTCAATGATCTAGTTCCCTCTATATCCCAGCGAGCTTGATAGCTATGAACATTACAGCTGCACCCAATACAGTCATAAATGTAGTCCAGCGAGTTGGGTGTCCATGGTAACTTTCAGGCAAAAGATCACTGGCACTGATGTACAAAAAGAATCCTGAGAACACAGCCAAAATAATTGCCAGCCATGACTCTGGTAGCGAGAAAAAAGAGGTCACTACTACACCAATAACTGGAGCAATAGCGTCAACAAATAGCCAACGAAATGCTTCATTGCGAGTACCGCCATTTTTAAGGATAAGACTAACAGTATTGATGCCATCAGAAAAATCATGAACCAATACTGCCACAGCAACAATTGCACCAACTGCTTGAGAAACCTGAAAAGCTAAACCGATAGCAGCTCCATCGAGAAAGCTATGTAGACTTAAACTAGAAGCCCCGAGCTCACCTTTTGAGGTAACTGTTTCGTGATGATGATCACCGTGATCATGACTGTGGAGCAAAGACATGTCACCATGATGACTACCTACGGCTCGCTCTACAATTGTAAATACTAAATACCCAGCTACGGCAAAAGCGAATATTGTACTAAGGTTATAGTATTTACTACCAAGCTCAATTGCTTCCGGCATGAGGTCAAAAAATGCTACACCTAATACTGCCCCGGCACTGAATCCCAAGATGAGATGTAGTTTGTCTCGAAAACGAATAGCGAAAAGCCCACCAAGCATGGTGGCAATAAATGCGCAGAATCCAATAAGTAATACCATACTATGTTTTGATTAAAATATTTGCTTATGCTGCCAATTGCAAATCATTTGCATTTGTATATACTACAATTATGAAGAAACAATTGCAACCAGTAGATGCCGAGACATTGCTTCAAGAGCACGAGTTCAAGAAGACGCCATTACGTATCATGCTTTTGGAAGTACTTTCCCTCTCTCTTTCCCCTCTGCCAGTAGCGAAGCTTATCCGCAAGACTAAAAAATTGGCAGCAGACCCTGCGACTATTTATCGAGCACTAAATGCCTTCGTTGAAGCTGGTATTGTAAACGCGCTGACCGTTGATAAAACAAAGGTATTGTATGAACTGGTACAAGAAGAAAGCCACAAGCATCATATCGTGTGCGATAGCTGTAATGCTGTAGAGTCTATTCCCTTTTGCGTGAAAACTATTGATCAACAAGCAGTGAAACTATCCCGACAATTCAACCGTGTACATAGCCACCAATTGGCATTTGTTGGTACTTGCAGAAAATGCATTCGTGCGTTACGGTAATACTATGAAAAAGAAAAATACATGGATTTGGATCGTTGTTACTCTAGGAATTATTATTGCACTCGTTGCATTTTTAGTTGTTCAAGCCAAGAAGCCGGGCAAGTACGACACATTTGCACAATGTATTACAGATAGTGGTGCGAAGTTTTATGGAGCATGGTGGTGCCCTCACTGTCAGGCACAAAAAGCACTCTTTGGTAAATCAGCAAAGAAGCTTCCGTATATAGAATGTCAGACAAAAGATTCAAAACAGACAAAGCAATGTGACGACCTCGGTATTGCAGGATATCCAACATGGATCTTCGCTGATGGTACAAAAGAAACTGGTGAACGCACTTTTGCACAGCTCGGCGCAAAAACAAATTGTCCTGTACCAACTAATTAATTTTCTTTATGTGGTTTGATACAGTAATGGCAGTGGGCAGCCTTGCCCTATTAGTTGCTCTAATAATCATGGTTATTGCATGGATTACAGAAAACCCTATTGCAGGGTGGGTAAGTAATAATGCACATATAATTCTTCGCGTTATTTTCATTGGCGCAGTAATTGGCAGTTTGATCTATTCGAATTATTTCGGATATGAGCCATGCCTACTATGTTGGTACCAGCGTATATTTATCTTTCCAACTGCAATATTGCTTTTGACTGATGATATTCGCAAAAGTGCTTTATTACAAAGACAAATCTTATTGTTCACAGGTGCAGGATTTCTTATCGCACTGTTCCATAACTACATCACCATTTTTCCACAGAGTGGTATCGATGCTTGCGGTACCGGTCCAAGTTGTCTCAATCTCTACGTATTTCAATTTGGCTTTGTGACCATCCCTCTCATGTCAGCAATTATCTTGCTTTCTGGTGTTCTCATTACAGTGCTTACAATGCGCTCATCTCGTAAAATAGTAACCCTGTAAGTCACAATATATATATCTTTGGCACCCATGTTCCAGAGGACAAAAATAAAAAGACCTGAAACGGTCTTTTTATTTTTGTCTCCTGCACCCAGCTTTTTGTGGTGATGCAAACATGGTGGTATTGGGGATTAACGATTCTATACCAGTA
>JBDSNU010000018.1:0-292059 GCA_039915165.1 Minisyncoccota bacterium
TCTATACCAGTAGATATAACCACATACCGCTATCTAATTACATAAGGTGACGGCGGAAACTGTGAAGACAAGATGGTTTTCCCAAAACCACTCTTGGCTTTGCAGTGCAGCCCTGTCGCAGAAGGTGGAGCTATTTATATATAGCTTAAAATTAATAAGTGAGTAATGTTTTTTCTATTGCTAGAGTAAGTGGTGTTCCTTGCTGCCAAGCCGTTGCATGTGCTTCTAAAAGTTTTGTATAGAGAGTGTGGTGCTGGCCATTCGCATCGCGTTCTTTCAATACCATATCTCGTACTTTCCAGTACAACATGCCGAGAATTGCTTCAATGGGATATTCAGCAATTGCGGCTTGGTATGCCATCCATCGATCTTTTTTATTTTGCATAGTTACTAAATTTGTTACACCAAAAAGATTACCTTTGCCCGTCGGAGCTTTAGCGGAGGAGGGTTTTTCATCTATATGCACCTCGATTCCCTGTTTTTTTAATGAAGTAATAAATGGTTTTGAAAGAGCAAGTTCTTCTAAAAGAAAAATTGTCGGACTAGCCATCAGTTTTTTCGTAAGTGCTGGGGTGAGATCTTTTTCTTTTGCATCAAGAATAAAACGGGTGTGTACTAATGGCGCATTGATTACAAAAAGTGACGGGTATAAATATTGCTCTAGATCAGCAACACTCATAAAAGTATCATCCAACACAATCACTTCCCCACCATCATACGTCTTAATAAGCTCGGCTATGCGAGTAGTGCGAAATAATTTAGCATCAGCGACAACAATAGTAAGCATTAGAAAATTTTGGGTACTGATTTTTTATAATCTTTGTACTGCTCACCGTATTCAGTACGCAGCGCTGACTCATACTTTTTGAAGAAGATATTTGAAATCACATAACCGATAACAGTCACAGCCAAGAAAACAATTGAGCCACTTACTGCGGTATACCCTGCAACCAAAATAACAATACCAATATGTGTAGGGTTACGAAGATAGCGATACGGACCGTGTTCAAAATATGGCGTACCCGATTGCTGAGAAGAAGTATGTTGAGCCCACCAGATCAATAGTGGCCCGAGAATAAAACATACTAGAGCAATAGCTTGACCATGGTAGAGCGGTGCCCCAAATCTCCAGAAGGTATCCGCGAAAAGACCTAGTAAACTAAAGGCAAAATACGCGAGGTACGAGTGAGCCAAATCAATCTGAATGGAGGATTTTGTAGTCATGCTTGTATTGTACCTTATTTAAGGTCATCGAGGCGCTTCCCTGTTCCTACAGAAACAGCGAGGGGTACGAGTGGTACGGTAACTTGAATTGGCGAACGATCAAAGACATTATTCATTGCCTCAATAATAATCTTCTCGGCTTCTGCTTGTACAGACTCTTCTACTTCATAGACAAGTTCATCATGGATTTGAAGTACGAGGTGCACCTTGTCGATAAGATTTGCTTCGCGAAGATCTTCATCAATAAGCTTGATAGCGATTTTCACAATGTCAGCATTTGTTCCTTGAATAGGAGCATTGGTTGCCATACGTTCAGCAATAGCTCGAAGGAATGGTGCACTAGCATTTATACCGGGAAAGTATCGACGGCGACCAAAGACAGTTTCTGTATAGCCATGAGTCTTGGCATATTCTTTTGTTGAATCAAGATAGTCGCGAATCTTTGGAAATGCTGCAAAATACGCATCATAAAATGTTTGCGCTTCGGCACGTGTAGTGCCGAGGTTTTTCTGTAACGCAGTGATCCCCATGCCATACAAAATACCGAAGTTAATAACCTTTGCCTTGCGACGCATATCACTAGTGACTTCTGCTAGAGGTACATGGAACATTGAAGCAGCTACCGTCATGTGGATATCTTCGCCATTACGAAATGTTTGTATCAATTGTTCATCGCCACACAGCATGGCAAGCACACGAAGCTCAATCTGAGAGTAGTCACTACCGATATAAATATTTCCTGGTGCAGCAATGAAGCCGTGACGGATTTCTTTGCCGGAAGTTCCTTTGATGGGAATGTTTTGTAAGTTTGGGTTAGCTGAAGAAAAACGTCCAGTTGTTGTGCCGTGCTGCAAAAACGTTGCGTGCACACGACCATCTTCTTTGATATGTCCCAGCAATGCTTCAACATATGTTGTCAGCAATTTCTGAACTTCACGATATTCCAAAAGCATAGGGATGATAGGATGAGCATCGCGCAACTCCTCTAACTGTTCAGCATTAGTAGTAAATGCTCCACTAGCCTTCTGCTTCCCTTTTGGCGCCAAGCCTAACGTTGTAAATAATAACTCTGAAAGCTGTTTCGGTGAATTAAGATTGATCTTCACCCCTGTTTCTTCAACAACTTTTTTCTCTATGCTTTCAAGTGTTTCTTTCATTCGCACCTGCAGTGTCTGAAAATATTTTTCATCGATCAATATCCCGTAGCGTTCCATTTCTGAGATAATAGGAATCAGTGGTTCTTCAATGTTTTCAAAAATCGGTAACAGATCTTTTTTCTTTAATTCAGCGGTAATCACTTCATCTGCTTGGGCCAGCGTTTTGGTATGAGTTCTTTCAAGAATTACTTCGTAACTAGGGTTAGTATGTTCTGAGGAAATAACCCATAAACCAATAGAGGCTTTGCGTAAAAGATCTGGGTCAACAGCTTCTTTTGGTACCACTGTTTCAAAATGAAATACTCGTTTCGCGCGAGCGCTCAAACTTGAGAATTCATACTTAGCGATCAAATCCATCACCGCTGATTCATCAACACTTTCTGCAAATGTTTTTTCTGGCAGCTCATAATTTATAGGCGCATCAAGACGAATGGTCGCCAATGTTTTTGAAAAGAATGCATCGTCTTTGTGGTCAATGAGAATATTGATAATGCGATCAGTTAATCCAGCTTTTTTGCCATTTGCACTATCTTTTTCTAATGCCGTATATAGTTTTTCAATTGAACCAAATTCTTGGATAATTGTTGTCGCTGTTTTTTCACCAATACCTGGCACGCCTATAATATTGTCAGATGGATCACCTCGCAATCCTTTGTAATCAATAAGCTGCAACGGCTTAAATCCATAACGCTCAATCACTCCATCTTCATCATAAAGAATAGTATCAGTGATCCCCTTCTTCAACGTAAATACTTGTACTTTTTTGCCATCAACAAGTTGCAACGTATCCATGTCTCCAGACGCAACAATAATCTGCAATTCTTTATTTGTTTTTAGTTGGGCGACTAATGTACCAAGCACGTCATCAGCTTCAAATCCTTCTGCATCCAACACGGGAATACCGAGCGCAGCAAAAACTTCACGTGAAGTTTTCAATTGTGCAATGAGATCATCTTCTGTTTTTGCACGACCAGCTTTGTATTGATCATATGCTTGGTGACGAAATGTTGGCTTGGGTAAATCATATGCAGCAACAATGTAGTCAGGTTTCAATTCTTCGATGATACGAATGATCATTGAGAATAATCCGTACAGCGCTCCAGTTGGTACACCAGCACTATTAGCAAAACTCGGTAGCGCGTGATACGCACGATGAATAATCGCATGTGAGTCGAGCAGTACTACGGTTTTAATATCTTTCTTAGCCATATTAGAGTTTTTTGATAGTGCGCTGATCGCGATTATGAGTAATGAGTAAATGTTTTTTATTTGCAGGGAGTGCTGGTGTGATTTTTTCTGGCCATTCAACGATCACCAACGTCTTTGGTTGTTGAAGAATTTTTTCCCACCCCAATGGCCTCAGCTCATTTAAATCCTCAATGCGATATGCATCAATATGGACAAGGTGTTCGAAACCTTGTTTTGTTGGGGTGTAAAACTTAGCAATCACAAATGTTGGACTCACTACTGTTTCTGATACCCCCAGCTGAACTGCTAGTGTTTTGGTCAATGTTGTCTTCCCAGCACCGAGGTCTCCTTGTAGGGCCAACACTGTTGCCTCAACGTCCGAAGGGCTCAACAATCCCAATACCTCTTCGGCAATTCCCTCAATATCACTTTCTGAGTACGTTCGTTCCATACAGGGATTCTATCATATTCCAGGTCCTATAAGGCGGGTACGCAAAAACCCTCACGTTAGACGTGAGGGTTTTTGGGAACTCAGTGTGCTAATTAAGCGGTGCGCTGAGATTCGTTTTTCCGATAGAGCATACGAGCGAGAACGATAAGAGCAAGGATGATCAAGATGAGGAGTAACCATCCTAACAATGTTGTAGGAAGAAATCCTCCGAAACCGAACACACTAGCACCAAGTACTGCAGGACAGTCATTTGAAACTGTGATCAATGAATATGCAATAGCATTTTCTTGAGCGCGAGTAACTGGGTTTGTGTACACGATAGTTGCAGTAATTACTGCGAGCTTGCCTTGAACTGCTTCGCTGTTCACCTGTGCATGCACTGTTACTGATCCCTGTTCACCAGGCTGAACATCACCGAGGGCGATAGTCAGAGTACGATCTGTAACTGAGTAGTCACCACGTGAGCCAGAAGCATATGTTAGTTCTCCTGGGAATGTAATTCGAAGGATACTATTTTGCAATTGCTGACCACTGATGTTTTGGTAAGTCACTGTGTAATCAACTGTACCGCCGATACACATGTGATCAAAACTACTATCTACTTGAAGTTTGAACAATGATGCCTGACTGTTTGCTACGATTCCAGTGTTAGCTGAACGAACCACTGTTTGTGAGTGAACAACGCGTACTGGTGGAACGTATACACTACTACTTGGAGTACTGAATGGTACTACTGCACCGTAAGCAATACCTGATTGGTTTTGCACTACAGCACGGTAATAATATGTACGTGATCCTGATAATCCACCAATAGTTGAACTATATGGGGATGTACCTGTACCAGTTACATTTTGAGCATCTGAACGATTGCCGAGAGCTGTACTTGATCCGTATTCGAACCATGCACTTGCTGTACCATATGTATTATTTGGAACTGCAATACCGTTAAGTTGTGCAGAATATGAACTTAATACACTTGCTACAGTTGTAATAGCTTGTGGCTGTTGAACATTATTTGTTGGACCTGGGTTATACACTACTGGCTGATTTACAGTTACGTAAACAGACTGTGATGTATTGTTACAATTGTTACCACTTAATGAAAGTGAGTAGCTAGTTGAACTATAAGGACTGATTGATAATGATCCACTAGACTGACGTGAGCCAAATCCTGAGATGTATACACTATCTGCACCAGAAGTATTCCAGTGAAGTGTTGTAGTCTGCCCCTGTGAAATGCTGTTACTATCTACATAGAATGAATTGATAGTACAGTTATTAGTATTGCCTCCACAGTTACTAGTACATCCTCCGTCGTTGTTAGTTACAGTAACAGTTCGTGTTGCTGTAGCTCCGCCAGGGAATGCTGTAAGTGTGTAAGTACGAGTACTGTTAGGAGTAACTACCTTAGTATCAGTAGGATTCAAATTGCTTCCCACAGTACTACCAAGCGCAGTAATGTTTACATACTGACAGTTTGTAGTATTCCATGACAGAGTACTTGAGTTACCATTCACAATTGTATTTGGATTTGCATCAAATGCATTGATAGCACATGTTTGTGCAGGTGGAGTAACAATTGTTTCGCCGTTTACTTTGAAACGAACAACCAATACACCTTGCTGGCCCGCAGAAAGATTTCCGATTGGAAAACCTCCACCAAACAACTGGTCAGTATTAACAGGCTGTGGAGCACCATTAGCACTTGAGTACCAGTCAGCTTGGTAAGCACCATTCTGAGGCATGTTAGTAATAGTAGTGTCTTGTGACAAAGTCACAGTTGCTGTACCAGTTGCTCGAGGAGCATTTGTTGCAGCTACGCCACCGTTGAAGGTTACGTGTGTTCCACTACGTGAAGGCTGCACACCGAGTTTAACGTCAGTAGCAGTTTGATCACCAGTGTTTTTGAAGTACAAGTGCACAGCGATCATGTCGCCAGGTTGTGCAGTTGTACTTGATTTCCAACATCCATCGATTGAACCGAAGTTACAAGGCTGGGTTGTTGCGTTAGTTACAGTAACAGTAGACATTTGTCCTGGAGAGTTCAAGCTAGCAGCAGCAAAAGCCGTAGTGCTAAACAAGGCAACTCCGATGACCAATGTCAGTGTTGATATAATAAATTTTTTCATACTCATCTTTTCTCTTTCTCTTTTAATAAATTACTCTTCGGCACCCTATCCGACGATACGGTGCTCAAGAATAAAGGAAACGACATTCATATAAATGATATCGTTTCCTGGGTTTTTTGAAAATAGAACCAACTTAGATCACCACGTTTGTGAACCTCCTGATCCACCACTTGCTCCCGAACCATCTGAGCCGCCCTGGAAACCATTGTTGTAACTACCACCACCACCTGCTCCTGATCCATGACCATTGAAGAAGATTAATTTGGTAAGCACTCCTACAACTACAGCAGCGCCAGTCACAATACCTACATTTCTCAATGTATGGTTAGGTTTTTTAACAACCATACCAGTTGCATTGGGATTCAGTACTGCGATAGTAACTGTAGCTGTTTTACCAGAGCTGGTAGTCAGCGTGTACGTAGTGGTCTGAGTAGGATTAACAGCTAAGTCACCGCTTCCAGGTTGCACTGATGCAAAACCTGAAATGGTTACAGATTGACAAGAAGTTTTCCAACTAAGGATTATTTCCTGACCTGGACCATACGATGTTTGCGGTACAGCAGTAAACAAGAAAATGTCGCAGCCAGCTGGTTGCTGTTGCTGATAGGTTACTTGTCTCACTGGTTGTTGTTCAACTTGGCGATACCCGGTAGTTTGTGTTACCTGCCTCAATACGTTTCCGCAATTGGCACGGCTTTTTGCAGTAGCTCCTGTTTGAATGTTTGTAATAGTAGCAATTAGGTACTGCTTGTTGGGATAAGGAAGATTAAGTTTAAATTTCCTCGGATCCCCCCAATGTAACTGGTTGTCCTGGCCATCTATAAGATAGCTATCTTCCCAGTTGTCCCACCAAGAACCGCTTACTATTTCATACGTAACACTGTACATTTCAGGATGACTAGGATCAAACTGTTCTCCCATTTGACGAGATATCTCAGCATTGGTAATGCTAATTATTTCGTCACAAGAGATTTGATCTAAGGCTCTGAAGATACGGTGTTTTTGCTCGTAGCTACCAAACATACCGTAGTAATAATTGTATTTTACTCTTTCGAGGTTTTCCTCGTGTTGTACGTATGTTATAAACATACCACTTCCCATTGCAGTTTGTGCAAAAGTGGGCGTAATGTATGTGAAGCTCAATACTATGAGCATCCACACTAAGTTAATTTTCTTTTTCATAGTCAATGAGCAGTTTTTAAAGTGAATTTTTTCCTTTTTGATTTAGTAGTATCTTAGCATGACTTGACCTATTTGTCAAGCGGTGTTGCTATCTTATTTACATTGTCGCTATTTTTACTTACTTACCATGACAAAGGCTTCATTATTGACATTTTGTCAATAATCTGATATAAAGCGGTTAAATTACATTCACAAAAAAATAAATTAAAGCTTATGAAAAGAATACTATTTCTGTGTATCATCACAGTGTGTGTATCATGCACACCAAAGCTCGTAGAACCAGCTTATACTCCCCCTCCAACTCATAAACCAACAGGCAAAGAACCTGTTATGGTGATCGAGTCTCAGCTTATCCTTCATCCAGTCAAAGATATTGCCGCTGGTGATAATGGAAAGAATTACAATTTTTTCTATGATTACGGTAAGCGGTATCTGCATATGACAGACGAGGACGAGACAGCAGCAGCTATTCGCAAATTTTTGCCTGAGTACATTACGGCTGATTCAATTGGTCGTGGCGTAAACCTGCAATCGGCAGCGATATCCCCTTTTTCCAGTTTTACTGATCTAGTGAAAGACAAGATCACAAAAACAAAAGGCGTTGATTTCAGTACCATTAACATGTATCAATTTGCTAAATCCTTTAACGTTGATCTAGTAAGAAATAACCAGGGGGCAATGGAGGCGTTGTTAAAAATGCTTACTCCGAGTGAAACACGTGGATCATTTGTTAGTATCACTCCAGGCCGTACACCGATTTATGGGGTGCAAGGATTGTTGCTGAATCATCCGATCAAAAACATGATTAAAGGTGTTGATGGCAAGGAATGGTATTTCTTTTTAGACAGAACTAGCCATTGTATTTTTATTACCGATGATGCAACATTGTATCAAAAAATTGTTGCCGTGCTTCCTATCGAAGCTGTGTACAAAAATGCTGTAGTTATGCAAGGGATTACTATTGAACCATTGGTGTTCTTCAGTGACTCTACACGTACAGCGATGGAAAAGGATCAAGGACTAGAATTAAACGGTGGCGGTTCAAACACTGACAACAAAACAATAAATAATTATGACATCGCTGTTATAGAAAATTGTTCAATGGTTATTGATTATCCTGGAGTAATAACTACTTTAAGAAAAAAATTGGGAGTAGCGTCACGCGTTACAAATACGACGGCTCCAACTTTTGGACAAAAAAGTTTTACAACTCCTGGATATGTACGGCCACCCAGTTCAAGTGCTATACCCCTCCCCCCGCCTCCGGCAAAGGTTGATCAGGATACACAGGAATATGAGACTCCTCCTCCAACCAACTCTAACCGGCGCTCTAAAGGAAATGTACCCGCTCCAAAAAAAACCGGGTATACCCCTCCTACTACTCCGCCGCCTTCATCGAGCGGTCGTCCTTAAGTACGCATTACTTAATTTAACCCCCATATCCCAAAGATACGGGGGTTTTTCATGTATACTATAGCCATGGTTCAGTTTGACGAAAGTGATCAACTCAAAAGAATAACAAATCTCCGTGAAGAAGAAGAGGAAGAAGTTGTAGCAATGCTCGCTCAACAACAGTATGGATTGCAATATACCAACCTCATCTCACAATCAATCGACAATGATGCAATTCGCCTGCTTACCGAAGAACAAGCACGAACATTTGACGTAGGTCCCTACAAATTGATCGACAAAAAACTTTTCTTAGCGGTACGTTCTCCAAATGCCGATGGCGCGATCAAAGCAAAAGAGTTGATCGAAGGAGAAGGGTATGAAGTACTATTTGTCATGACCAGCGAAAAAAGTATTGAAAAAGTATGGACTCACTACAAAGACCTCTCATATGCTACTCGTTCACGCGCAGGGGGTCTCGATGTTTCTCCTGATGTATTACTCAACCTTAGTCAGACAGTGAAAACAATGGAAGACGCCATGAAAGTAATTACTGATGCGGTGAATGAAAGTAGTACTGTGCACCACCTGTCGCGTATTTTAGAAATTATCCTTGGGGCAGGGATTGGTATTGGCGCATCTGATGTACACGTAGAACCAATGCAAGATGAAGTTGAAATCCGTTTTCGTTTAGATGGAGTACTTCATATCATCACAAAGGTAAATTTCGATACATATAAACAAATCAATACGCGTATTAAATTATTGTCTGGCTTGAAATTAACTATTAATTCAGTTCCCCAGGATGGACGTTTCAGTGCATTTCTTGGGACAGATGAAATTAGTTTTCGTACATCAATGATCCCAGGAGCATACGGTGAATCCATTGTGCTTCGTATCTTGAATCCAAAATCCATCCGAGTACAACTTGATGCGCTCGGTATTTCTGCGCCACTGTTTGATATTTTTATGAAAGGTATTACCAAGCCAAACGGTATGGTACTACTGACTGGCCCGACAGGTTCCGGTAAAACAACAACACTGTACGCATTTTTGCAAAAAGTATTTAGTCCGGAATTAAAAATTATTACTATTGAAGATCCTATTGAATACCATCTTGCTGGTATCACACAAACACAAGTAGATCATAAAAAAGGATATACATTCTTGGAAGGCTTGCGTTCAGCGCTTCGTCAGGATCCGGACATTATCATGGTGGGAGAAATCCGTGATTCAGAAACAGCGAAGATTGCAGTTGAGTCTGCGTTGACGGGCCACATTGTGTTCTCAACACTTCACACCAATAATGCTTCCGGGGTGATTCCACGTTTGATCGACCTCGATGTTAATCCAAAGATTTTAGTATCAGCGCTTTCTCTTTCAATTGCACAACGTTTGGTTCGTGTGCTTTGTAAAAACTGTAAGTATGAACGACCAATTACTCCAGAAGAAAAAGCGACTGTTGATATGGTCTGGAATGATGCCGTAGCGAATGGTAAAAACATGGACCAGTTCGGTGTACATCGAGACGTAACAACAGTGTGGGCAGCTCAAGGTTGTGAAGTTTGCGGCATGACAGGATATAAAGGACGACTGGGTGTTTTTGAAGTAGTAGAAATGGACGCCAATATCGAACACATTATTCTTGCCAACCCTACTGAACGCGACATCAAAGCAATAGCCGACAAACAAGGCACCCTCGACATGCGCGAAGACGGTATCATCAAAATCTTACAAGGAATCACCGACTTCGCGGAGCTGGCTTCTGTGGTGGACCTGAGCGAAAGAAAATAAAGATTTAATAAATGGGGTCTGACCCTATTTATTTTTTCTTGAACGCCGTGTGCCAGAATAGATACATGGCAAGAAAACTAAGAGATAATTCAGGCGATCAATACTATCATATTATCAATCGTGCAAATGCACGTTTTAATATATTTAGAGATAGTAGTGATTATCAACTTTTTGAAAATGTCTTAATGGAAAGTCTCAGGAGATTTGAAATAAAACTTCTTACTCACAATATTTTATATAATCACTTTCATTTTGTTTTGTATGTATATAAAGATGCTGAGATATCACGTTTTATGCACTGGCTTTCAACAGTTTTTATTTTGCGGTGGCACCAAAAACATCAATCTGTAGGAACAGGTCATCTGTTCCAAGGAAGATATAGATCATTTCCTATTAAAAATGAGCGCCATTTATTACAAGTACTTATCTACGTAGATAGTAATGCGGTAGCGGCTGGACTTGTTGAAAACGCCCAGGAGTGGCGATGGTCAGCTATCTGGATAAAAATAAATGGTAACTCTGAGCAAAAGAAAATGCTTGCTGAATGGCCTATAGATGTTCCTTTAGATTATCTCTACTTAGTAAATAAAAATAAAGAAATGGGGTCAGACCCCACTGGTTTAGAATAAAAACACCGAGACAGTGTCTCGGTGTTTTTATAGTTTTGCTTATATTGTTTTTAATCAATAACGGTTTTTACAAAAAAATTCACTAATCTCTAAACAGTCCTTATACGTGCGTTGACGTATAAGTAAAGCATGATTATAGGATGGCTCCAGTCGGAACCAAAACGTCCTGCGCAAACACTTAGAACCTGTGGCTGACTGCTTAGAGATTAGTACGCTCTTTTGTAGTAGAATGTAGTTGTTATTGATCTAGTAATAGGATAGCATAGATAACAACTTATGTCAAGTACCCCCCCTGAAGAACAATTTAGCGACTCCCTGCTCCGCCCAATAACCTTCGTTGACTATGTCGGACAAGAACAGATCAAAAAATCTCTCTCCATACTTATTGGTGCTGCTAAAACACGCGGGCAAGCACCTGAACATATTCTTTTTTATGGCCCTCCGGGATTAGGGAAAACAACGTTGGCTCATGTCATTGCAAAAGAAATGAATGCCCAGGTGAAACTTACTTCAGGACCAGCGATCGAACGTGTTGGCGATCTTGCTGCCATACTTACTAACCTGCAACCAGGCGATATGTTATTTATCGATGAAATTCACCGTCTCAATAAAACAATTGAGGAGGTACTCTACCCTGTTATGGAAACTGGCAAGATGGATATTATGATTGGCAAAGGTCCTTCAGCGCGTACCGTGCAACTTGATCTTCCTCCGTTTACATTAGTTGGGGCAACAACACGCTTCGGTATGCTTTCTGCTCCATTGCGTTCTCGTTTTTCTGGCGGTACTTATCGTTTGGAATTTTATACTGATGAAGAAATTGCGCGTATCCTCGGACGATCAGCACAACTACTTGATATTGATCTGCCTGATATTGCCCACCATGCTATTGCGGCACGTAGTCGCAAGACACCTCGTATTGCCAACTACCTACTTCGTCGCGTTCGTGATTATGCACAAATGAATAATCAGACTATTGATGAAAAGAATGTGTCTGAAGCATTTAGCCTTCTTGGTCTTGATGAAAATGGACTTAGTTCTCATGATATCAATTTACTAAAAACTATCCGTGATAAATTTAGCGGCGGACCTGTTGGTGTGAAAAACCTTGCTGCTGCTACCGGTGAAGATGACGGCACGATTGAAGACGTAACTGAACCATACCTCATCCAACTTGGACTTCTGGAGCGTACCCCTCGAGGCCGCCAACTAACAGAGAAAGGTAAAGATTATATTCGTGAAAAGTAATATCGAACAAACTATCCTTGCTATCGACCCAGGGTACGATCGTTGCGGTGCCGCCATTATTAAAACCGGCATTACTTCTACTGTTGAACACTCCTGGTGCATCACTACCAATAAAAAAGAGTCGAATGCCCAGCGCTTGGCTGTTATCTTTAAAAATGTTGAAGAAGCTATTACTTTGTATAATCCTGATGCAATAGCCCTGGAAACATTATTCTTTTCAGTAAATAAAAAAACTGTTATGGCTGTTGCTGAATCTCGAGGTGTCATCGTTGTTCTTGCCGGACTCCATGGTATTCCTTTGATAGAACTATCCCCTCAAGCAGTGAAACTTGGTATGACTGGCAGTGGAAATGCTGACAAAACCTCAGTACAAAAGATGGTTACGATGACATTGAAGATTGATATATCAAAGAAATTGGACGATGAAGTTGATGCAATTGCTCTTGGTATCGCTGCAGCGGGTACATTACGTCTGCAAAATTATATATAGTTCATTTTTACTCTTGCAAAGTAAAACAGTATCTGCTACAAATATGCTATAAAAATTAATTTGAATTTAGATAACACATGAGTGACTTTGAAGATGCAGCAGGAGAAGCTGGCCTTAACCCTGAAGATACATTAGATATCGCAGAAGTAGTAGAGGACGACGACGTCCTTGCTCCAGAAATTGATGATGCTCTCCCACTTGCCGATGACGATGGCGCACTAGGCGACACTGACGGTGAAGAAAAAGAAGGCGAAGGAGAGGATGAAGAATTTATGAGCTACATGTACGGCGAAGACGTACTTAACGAACGATAATAAAAAAGACCGTCCCGAACATAGTTCAATGACGGTCTTTTTTATTATTGAGTTAGTACTGCTTTTTCTCTCTTTAGCGTACATTTTACACAACGACAACCTTTTGGTTTGATGTGTGTATTCCAAAAGTCTTTTCCGTAATCATAAAAGAGTTCTTCGCCTTCTTTTATAGCGCGCTTGGCGTATATAAATACTCGGGTTTTATGGATTTCTACTTCACAGTTCGGTGTACAGGCATGATTGATATATCGAGCAGTATTTGAACGAGTAGTACCATCAATAGTTTTCTTTGATGAAACTTCAAACAAATATTGTCCCCCTCTTTCATTTACTTCGTCTTGTGTAGTGAGAATATCGCCAACGTATTCAATGATACAGTCACCTTTTTTAATCGATACCGTAGTAAATAGTCCGAGACCATTAATTCCTTTTTTAACTTTTAGATCTCCAGGATAAGAGTATTGTATTTCGGTTTTTTTAGCAGACATGGTCAAAAGTATATCACAAGAATATTATCTATCTTGCCATTTGGCGTAGATACCTGTTGTAAGTAAGCGGTCAGATGATTGCTGTTGAATGCCAATCTCCCCGTATGAAATAGTTCCTTTTGGTAATACATCAAAAAGTAACTCTCCGAACGTTCTTGCGCTAAAACCAGATGCGTAGCCATTCATAATGACCAGCTTCGCTTCAACAGAAAGTAGTTCAGGAAGTAATGCCATAAGTTCCAAAATTTTTTCTTCGATCTTCCACACTTCCCCTTTTGGCCCGCGACCAAATGCTGGGGGGTCCATAACAATTACTTCAAATTGTTCGCCGCGCTGTATTAAACGTTTTGCATATTTGAGAGCATCGTCGGTGATCACCCGTAGCGCATCGCCCTTAAGGCCAGAAGTTTCTGCATTATCTTTCACTGTTTGTATCGTTTGTTTAGATGCATCAACATGAGTTACTTTCATACCCGCTTGAGCTGCAGCAACACTTGCCGCACCTGTATACCCAAAAAGATTTAACATGCGAAGTCCTGCATGTTTTTTGCCTAATGATTGTAGTTCTGCCCACTGCTCAGAATGTTCGGGAAACATTCCTACATGTTTAAACCCTTTAAAAGAAAGGTTTATTTTCATATCATACCAGTCGATTTTCCAATCTTCAGCAATACCTTTATTGATACTCCATCGGTCTCCTTTATCAGCCCAAATAAATTGTGCATCTGCTTGTAGCCATTTATCGGCAGCAGTTTTTTTCCATAGTGCTTGTGGGTCAGGACGGTCAAGAACTACACCTGCAAAGCGTTCCAATTTTCTTCCTTCTCCAGAATCTAACAGTTCATATGAGTCCCATCCAGTTGTTAGTACATCAATTTTTTTCATATGCAGCGAGCGCTGATTCAATTGTTGGATATACAAAATCAAATCCTTTATCTACTAATCTTTTTGGCACCACGCGACTGTCATTAGTCATTTCAAAATACCCATCATTAAACATTTTCTTGCCGAGCCATTGTGGAATAGTTATTACCAACCGATGTTTCCATATATTTTTTAATGATTGCAAAAATGTACTATACAGTACTGGTTCTGGTGCTGTAGCATTTACCACTCCTTGTAGAGTGTTTGTTTCAAGTGCAAATAAATATGCATTAACAATATCCATTTCTGAAATCCATGAAAACCAGAAGTCTTCTTTTTTCAATCTCGGCAAAAATCCCCATCCTGCAGATTTTTTTATTAAGGACATCAATCCACCATGACCAATAACAGGTGAAGTTCGGATACATACAACACGGACACCGAACTCTGTTGCCTTACGTGCTTCTGCTTCCCACTCCATAACAACGTCTGCCAAAAATCCAGTGCCATTTGGTGATTGTTCATCGTGTATTACCTCACCGGTATTACCATAAAAACCAGAGGCTGAGGCACAGATAAATACCGTTGGTCGACTTTTTGACGCAGCGATAGCTTCAACAATCGAAGCAGTGCTTTTGATACGACTGTCATGAATAGCTTTCTTATTTTTTTCAGTCCACTTCACACTAATAGGAGCCCCTACTAAATTAATAATAGCGTCTGTCTGCTCCAAAACATTATACGGTAATGGCTGAGTGGCAACATCTGACTGTATAAAAAAGAGGTTTTGATGAGTGAATGATGGTGGAGTAAGCGCAATAACCACCACTGTGTGTCCTTGTGCTAATAGTCGTTTTGATACTGTTGTACCAATAAAACCGCTCCCGCCCGTAACTACTATAGTCATATAAGGTTAATAGTAGCACGATATTTTCAACATTTCGCTACACACAATGAAAACGTCTACTTTACAATACGCACCCGTAAGGTAGGATAGCCGATATGGAATACGTCGGGAAAACACTCATCATGGTAGGCAGAATGCTGCTTTTTTTCCTTTTGACGATTATTTTTGTCCCATCGTTCTTAGTAGTAAATTATCTACAAGAAACCTGGTCAAAAATGCTTGGTGATTTGTTTAAACTTTAAACAATGCGGAGGATGCGACTCTTCCCTACTTTATACACACCGACAACAATTGTTTTCGTCTGTTCAATACTAATAATTTCTTTTGTTTCAAAATTAGTTACTGCTTTTGCTTCTATAAGGCGGCGAAGTTCTGTTTTTGATGCAACAATTTTTTCTGTTAGTAACACTTCTTCTAGAGTTTGACTATTACCATTAACTTCAGGAATATTTTCAATTACTTCTTTTTTTTGAAAAATTGAAATATATGTTTCTTCAGCTTTTTGCGCACTTATGTGGTCAGTACACAATGCAACGATTTCGAATGCGAGTCGCATTTTAATATCACGAGGATTAATACCGGCATCAAGCTCATCTTGAACCGATTGGATTTGAGTTGGAGTGTAGTCAGTACAAAGTTCAAAACCAGGAATAATAAGTCCGTCTGTCCAACTCATAATCTTGCCGTACATATCTTCAGGAGTATCAATAAGACTAATCATATTACCGGTGGTTTTACCCATCTTTGCGCCGTTGTTATCTTCTAGCAATTTCATGGTAATCACAAATTTCTCTTTATTTTTCAATTGTTTTAAGAGTGTGCGCCCTGTTAACATATTGAAAAGTTGATCATTGCCTCCAACTTCGCCATCAACATTCATCGCTACACTGTCATACCCCTGCATCAAAGGATACATAAATTCATGAATATAGATTGGTTTCTCTTCTTCAATACGACGAGCAAACATATCTCGCTTCAACATTTGATCAACTGTCATATTTGATGCGAGTGATAGAACATCAGCAAATTTCATTTTACCCAACCAGTCATTATTAAATTTAATTACTGCCGCATTTGAACCAGTAAAACGAATAAACTTACTCGCTTGTTTTTTGTACTGTTTCAAATTAACTTTAATTTCTTTTTCAGTTAATTGTTTACGTGCAGAAGTTTTGTCTGTTGGATCACCGATACGAGCAGTGAAATCACCAACTAAGAAAATAATCTTATGGCCAAGATCTTGAAAATGACGAAGTTTGCGCAGACTGATAGTGTGCCCAATGTGTAATGTTGGACCTGTTGGATCAAAACCTGCATAAATTGAAAGCGTGCGGCCTGAAGAAAGTTCTTTTGTCAAAAACCCTTTGCTCGGCAAAATGTCTGCCACTCCTTTATGTAGTAAAATATCCAATAATTCGTCTTTTCCTAGTTTTTTATCCATTCCTGAGATTGTATCATTTTTCTTGATTTTTTTGTTATGATTGATGGTATGAAAGAACATAAACAACATAATGGATTTCCTTGGAAAAAGGTTCTATTTGCATTACTTGCACTTGGATTATTAGGGATCGGAGCAGTATTAATTTGGGCTAGTTTTATTAAACTCCCCGATATCTCCACTTTTGAGGCCAGACAGATTGCCAATTCATCAAAAATCACTGACCGAACTGGGCAAATAGTACTCTATGATGCTCATCAATCAGTAAAAAGAACGCAAATCCCATTGGCGAGTATGGGTGACCCTATTCAAAAAGCTGTGATCTCTATCGAAGATCAGGACTTCTATCACAATAGTGGTATTCGACCTACATCAATCTTGCGCGCAGTATTTGTAAACATTATCCATGTTGGATATGTACAAGGAGGTTCTACTATCACTCAACAGATTATTAAAAATACACTGCTCAACGGTGATAAATCTGTTGCGCGTAAATTGAAAGAATGGGTATTGGCTGTTCGTCTCACTCGCCAATTTAGTAAAGACCAGATTTTGGAAATCTATCTTAATGATGCCCCTCTTGGTGGAACAGTATATGGTGTTGAACAAGCATCACAATCATATTTTGGAATTCCTGCTGCTCAACTTGATTTGGCACAAGCTGCTTATATTGCTGCTATGCTCCCTGCTCCAACATACTACTCCCCTTTTGGTTCACACAAAAAAGATCTTGATAGTCGAAAAAATCTTGTCCTTTCAAAAATGAAGCAATATGGCTATATCACTAGTGATCAAATGGCTGCTGCAAAAACTGAAGTGGTTGCGTTCAACCAAGCAAGCAATACTGGTGTGAAAGCTCCTCACTTTGTTTTTTATATTCTTGATCAACTTGAACAAAAATATGGTAAAGACGTGTTGGATAATGATGGATATACAATTAAAACTACTCTTGATTATGATCTTCAACAAAAAGCTGAGCAGATCGTAGCGACTCAAGTAGCCGCAAATGAAAAACAATACAACGCTTCAAACTCTAGTTTAGTTGCTATTGATCCAACTACAGGACAAATCCTTACCATGGTTGGTTCTCGTAATTATTTCGACAAACAAATTGATGGTGCTTACAATACTGCTACTGCTCAACGTCAACCGGGTTCATCATTTAAACCATTCGTCTATGCCACTGCTTTTGCAAAAGGATATACGCCCGAGACAGTAGTGTTTGATGTGCCTACAGAATTCTCTACAAATTGTACGCCTGACCAACAACCACTTGCTGGTTTTACCTCGAAAGATTGTTATAACCCTGCTAACTTTGATAATAAATTCAAAGGCCCAATATCTCTTCGCAGTGCTATAGCTGAATCACGAAACGTGCCTTCAGTGAAACTTCTTTATTTAGTGGGTGTACAAAATGCTGTTGATTTTGCTCATGCATTAGGTATTACTACACTAACTAATCCTGCTGAAATTGGTTTATCACTCGTGCTTGGTGGAGGCGAAGTAAAACTACTTGATATGACTAGTGCGTACGGTGTATTTGCAAATAGTGGTGTACGTAATCCAACAACAGGTATTCTTGAAGTCGATGATAATAATGGGAATATTCTTGAACAATATCAACCCAATCCAACATCTGTCATGGATAAAAATGTAGCATTAACAATGAATAATGTTCTATCTGATGCACAAGCTCGTATTCCTACATTCGGTACAACACTTATCACTATCCCAGGTGTTGCAGTAAAAACTGGTACAACAAACAGTGACCGTGATGCCTGGACTGTTGGATACACTCCTTCTATCTCAATTGGTGTATGGTCAGGTAACAATGATAATAAACCGATGAAAAGTGGTGGTTCTGCAATCTCTGGACCAACATGGAAAATGTTCATGCAATATACATTAACTAAATATCCAAATACTGCTTTTGAAGAACCCGTACCTGATCCAGATGCAAATACTTTGAAACCGATCTTACGGGGTATCTGGATAGGTAACGAAACAGTTAAAGTTGATAAAGTAACAGGATTACGTGCTACAGATACAACACCTGCTGATGCAACAACTGAAAAAGTAATAACTGATGTACATGATATCCTTTATTGGGTAAATAAATCTGATCCTCATGGACCAATACCAACCAATCCAAGTAGCGATCCCCAGTTCCATCTTTGGGAACCCTCTGTACAAACATGGTGGGCAAACAATGCTGGGAAATATAATAGTGTTAGTAGTGCTGATATTCCTGCATCATATGATACAGCGGGCACTGCCGGTACCACCTCACCATTAAGCTTAAGTGGTATTTCAGATACTATGAATCTTAATGACAATGCCGAAATATCTGTAACAACATCTGCACAATACCCTCTTACTAGTGTTGATGTACTTATCGATAATAGTTACGTTGCTACACTCCCTGCACCATTTCATTTCGTATTTACACCAAGTGATTATAATTTAAAAATTGGTCCACATACTATAACGTTCAACGCTACTAATAGTGTGTATGGTAAAAGTACTATCACAAAAAATATAACTTTTGTTCAAGGAACATAAATAAAGAAAAAATAAATGGGGTCTGACCCCATTTATTTTTTCTTTATTGCACTTGGTGGATTTTCACTCCTGAGTCTTGGAGAGCTTTCAGTATTTTTGCATTATTAAGCATTAGTACCATCTTTACTGTTGGAGAAGCTTTGATTCTTAATATTCCTTTTACAATAGTGACCTGGTCTGGTTGGATAGTTGTTTTCACAATATCACTAATGATCTTGGCACTATCTTCAGTTACAGCACCATCTTTTGTAATCTTATCTTTTAATTGAGAGAGGATCGATTGAAAAAGATCCATATTAACGGTTGGTCGGCATTAAGAGATAAAGGAATGAATTATCACTAACACTTCTTACAACAATAGGTTTATTTGGTTGAGTGAAGGAGATTGTTAAACTATCACCTGTAAGTGCCTGAAATACGTCTAGGAAGTACTTTAGATTGAAATCCACCTCGATAGGTTCACCTTCAATTGCAGCACTGACAGTGGACACTGAGGAACCTACATCACTATTCTTTGAACTAAGTGTTATTACTTTTTTATCTTCTGGTATAGCAAATGATACTTGGAAAAATTTATCTGCAAAAATAGTAGAGAGACGAAGAGTATTAAGAAGTTCTTGTTTTAAAAGCACTACTTTTGTTACTGTTTCTTTGGGGATAATTAATTGATATGGTGGAAAACCGCCATCGATCAAACGTGAAGTTAAATATAGACCATTGGCAAAGAAAGCGATCTGATTACGAGTATACATAATACGGATTGTCTCTGGGGCAACATCAAGCACTCGCAGAATATCAGCAATGTTTTTAAAAGGGATCAAAATCTTGGCAATCTCAGGAATACCTTTTACAGTGATCTTTTTTTCAGCCAATCTAAATGAGTCAGTAGCAACGAAACAAAGTGTATTTTCTTCACTATAAATAAATATACTAGCGATTTCTGGTTTAATGTCTGTAATTGCTGCACAAAAGTACACAGAACGAATACCTTCTTGAAGTATCGCAGTCTTAATCTCAACTTGCTCCCCTTCTACAGCAGGAAGGGTAGGAAAATCATCTGCAGGTAATGACTTGATAACTGTAGTGTGTTGAGGTGTTGAAATAGTGAGATTGTCATTATTAAGCGTTAAACGAACTTCACTTGCATCACTAAGGTGATTACAAACACTTGCCAGTACTTCCCCTTTGATGAGTACTGTTCCTTCTTGCTCTACATTAGCAGGGATTTCTATTTCAATACCTAGTGTGAGATTTGTTGATCGAACTTTTATACTCTTCCCTGAAGCAATTAAAAGAATTGCATGTAGTGTGGGTAATGTTAATGCTTTCCCTGTCATTCTCTCAGCGAGACTAACGGCGTTTTTCAACTTTTCTGTTGTACAAGTTATATTCATAATTTTTTATATTTTTCTTTAAGTTAGTCTATATAGAGTGTGGATTGTGGATAAGTCTCTATTATTCTTTATTTCCAATTGATTTTTAAACTCACTGCTGTGGATTATGTTTACCGAAAATACAGAGTTTTTATATTTTAGTAAATTGGAAAAAGTTATCATTGAGTTATTCATAGTTTTATCCGAATGTTTTCCCCAATTATTTGAACAGGATTCTGATATCTTCCAACTCTTTCATTAAATGTGGATCACTAACTAATTCACCTTTAATTTTTTCATACGAGTGAATAACGGTAGTGTGGTCTTTGCCACCAAGTTTGGCACCGATAGATGGATATGATTCATTGAAGTCTTCACGAAGAACAAACATGATGATCTGACGTGCTCGAACTATTTCTTTCCTACGGGTTTTTTCATAAATAACCTGTTCATCGAGATTGTAATAATCTGAAACCATTTTCACTACTGAATCAATAGAGATAACACGCTTCGGTTTAACACTATTTTTGATCAATAGTTTGATTTCACTAAGACTAATAGCTTTTTGACGCATACTTGAATGCATAGAGATCAGGTTTAATACTCCTTCTATTTCACGGATACTACCTGTTACTACAGAAGCTATATATGCCAATACTTCTGGATCTAAAGGAAATTCTTGTTGAATACTCTTTTCTTTAATGATTGCCATTCGAGACTCAAGATCTGGTTCTTGAATATCAATAGTCATACCAGCATTGAAACGAGTTTTAAGGCGATCTTCTAAACCAATAATATGGTTAGGGTGTTTATCAGATGAAAAAATAATATTCTTATTTTGTTCATATAACACATTGAAGATATGAAAGAGTGCATTTTGTGTTCCCTCTTTACCTGAGATGAATTGAATATCATCCATGATCAGCACATCGAACTTACAATACTTATCTTGAAATGATTGCTGACGGTTGTTTTGCACTGAAGAAACATATTCATTCATGAATTTTTCTAGACTAGTGTATAGCACTTTTTTATCTGGATAGAGTTTTTTGATTTCATTGCCTACTGCTTGAATAAGGTGAGTTTTTCCTAGACCACTTGAACCATAAATAAATAATGGGTTATAAGCATTTTGTAGACGCTTCACTACTCCTTGAGCAGATGCACAGGCTAGTTCATTAAAAGGCCCTACGATGAATGTATCGAATGTATAACGAGGGTTAAGATTGTCATCTCTATTGATATAAAGGTTTTGCAGAGGGAGTGTTGATGGTTGATCTACTGCTGGGGCAGAAAAAAGATTATTATCAGTAGAAGGTGTAGGAGTTGCGAGGCGACTAATGATGAATTCTACTCCCCGTATATGTGAAGCGTTTTCAACAATAGTTTTCAATATAAGCTTTTGGTATTTTGTCATTAACCATTCACGAACGAATTCGTTTGGCACACTAACATAAATAATACCCTCTTCTTCTTTGTTAATACCGGTGTTTTTAAACCAAGTCGTAAAAGTAGCCTTGGTAAGCTGTGATTCGATCACACCGAGACAGGTATTCCAAAGTTGAGTGAGAGTGGTTTCCATTGATTACATCATACAGACTTTTTCCATTATCTAATAAAAGTGGATAAGCTGTGGATTGAGTGGATTATAGCAGATATTGAAGCAATTTTGACTACTTGATTTGTAGGATATTTTTGTGTATAGTGCACCTACTCTATGTCTCAAACATATCAGCCAAAAAAGAAGAAACGAGCAACAACACACGGATTTCTAGTTCGTAGTGCTAGTGCTACTGGCCGAAAAGTATTGCTTGCTCGTCGCCGTAAAGGTCGCACTCAGCTCACTACTGTTTAGCTTATGCTGCCGTCAGTTAAACGGCTTTCCCGTAATAATGTTAATTCCCTCCTTTTACATTCAGGTTTAAAGGTGGTTTTTAATCGTCTAGGTACATTAAAGTATGTAAATTCATTAGAAAATGCGGCATTTACAGTAGTAACTGGGGCAAAAAATCAAAAAAAGGCAGTGTTACGCAATAAAGTCCGCCGTCAGTTGTACACATTATTCAATAAAAATAAGGATATTTCGTTTATTGGTATACTTTATGTATCAAAACAGGTATATGATATGTCTTATATGGAACTTAAGACAAATTTAGATGCATTGGTTAAAAAAACTGCCTAATTACCTTGCTTTAGGGGTTATTTGGCTATATCGGACATTTATTGCTCCTTTTTATACAAAACCGCATTGTATTTTTTACCCGACTTGCTCTCAATATGGTCAGGAATGCTTTAAAAAGTACCCTTTTTGGACTGCTTTGCGAAAAACACTACATAGAATCAGTCGCTGTCATCCAGGTAATGATCCCCAGGTTGACCTGCCATAATATGCTATAATCATCTCCATGATTACCCTTTGGAATATAGTTATTTATCAGCCACTTTATAATGCACTTATCTTTATTGCACAGCATATTACCTTCCAAGATGTTGGTTTAGCTGTTATTGTTTTGACGATTATTATTCGCCTAGCACTCTTCCCTCTTAGTAAGAAGAGTATTGTTGGGCAATATAAAATGCGTGCATTGGAACCAAAACTTCAAGCTGTTAAAGATAAAGGTCTTACAAAAGAAGAAGAAGCTCAGGCAACGATGGCTATCTATAAAGAAGAAAAGATCAATCCTTTTTCCGGATGTCTTTATTTGATCATTCAACTCCCTATTCTTTTGGCTCTATATCGAACATTTTCAAATGGTATTGTTCAACCGCAACACCTCTATAGTTTTTTAAGCACAGATAATTTGAAGAACATGTTCCTCGGATTGATTGATATTACTAAGCCATTCCTCCCTCTTGCTATCTTAGCCGGTATTACACAAGCCATTCAAGCATTCCTTGCTCCAGCCCCTGCTGCACCAGCTCGTAAAGGTGATAACAATATGCAAAATCAGCTCGCACAGAGTCTTGCTGTACAAACTAAGTATATCCTCCCTATTATCATTATAGTGATCGCTAGTCGCCTTGCAGCCGCTGTAGCCCTATACTGGACAGTAGCGAACCTCTTCTCTATCTTGCAAGAATTATATCTACGTAAAACTGTAAGAAATAAACTCGTCCTCGATAATAAATAAAACAAAAAAAGCCGATATCGGCTTTTTTTAATATTTATTACTATATAAAAGACCTGTATTTTTATCGATGAAGAACACTAATTGTTGAGCTTCGTCTACTTGAATGTTTATCATATCGTATGTGGGGATTCCGGCGGTATAGATTGTGCTGAATGTATTTGAAGCAGTATTTATTTGATATAAGTTGTCATTGAAGTGATTGATACCGGCATACCAACTATCGGGATATACAGCAGGATCAACACTGGTATTTCCTGCACAGATAAGGTTTTCATTTTGCAGCCACGCGCATTTTTCTGGCAAAATATTGAGACTGATAGCAGAAATAGTGCTAGTCTTTGAATTATAAATTTTAGTACTAAATCCTGTATCGGAACTTTCAGAATAGAGAACGTATTGACCACTTGGGCTTACAGAAGTAGTGAGTCCTTTGATATTCCCTACTATTCGTTTGAGGCGTGAACTCGATTGGTCTAATAGATATACATATCCATCAGTCTTGGATGCAGCTTTTGTTTGTAGATACACACCAGAAGTAGTCCATTGAGGCAACCATGACATAAAAGTAGAAGTAAAAAGTTTTTTGATTGATGATCCTGTAGTAGTAGAACTACTTACGGTTGTACCTTTTGCATCACGAGTAATTCTTACAACACTTTTTTGATCAGGAGAAACTGTAAGATTGTAAATATTATCCGAAAGATAAATCCCTGGAACTTGAGTTCGTGTACCATCGGAGTTTAGGGGCGGTACTGGAATACTATAAGTAGCAATAGTGTTGTTATCATTACGTAAAAATCGCAAAATAGCAGTGTTATTACTATCTGCGAACATTGCCTCATAAATATTTGGAATAAAAATATTACTTACCTGTAGAGGGATTTCTTTATTTTTTATTTCATATACATACCCATTAACTCTCGATACATACCGTACATAATGGTCAGTAATATATGTAATGATGGGTTTAATTTTTGGATCTGTTGAAGGAATAGAAACAGGCGTGGTAATACTGTAAATGGTATACCCAGCTATTGGTCGCGGTGAAAGTTGTTTCAATGCTGGTTCAGATGCAGCTGCTCCAGCATTTGCATCAATAGGACTTCCATCGGGGTTGGTATCTGGACCAAAGTTATTGCCGGTACTTGTCGTTTTTGGAAAAAATGACGTTAAGATATTTGGTACCGGTTGGCCAGTAGTTACACGAGGACGAATATAGAAAAAATATACTCCACCGATAACGACTAGAACCACTAATAAAATTATGAGAGCTTTCCGCATATGAATATTGTACTATACTATCTCCCATCAACAGACCAGTGCCATGGTTCCTTCGAGAAGTTTTTAAGACCATAAGAAGGCTGCGAAGCATTATTCTGCAGCCATATAAAGCATTTATTATCATGAGTACTAATGGTATCTGTTGCATTACCACAGGTGAAATCAAACGCCAGACCACTTTCATGATTTGAATGTCCAGGTACAGCAGTTGGCGGTTTACAAATCGCTTTTGAGTTTGTTGTGTCACCATTACAATGAGCTTTACGCAAAGCAACCTGTTGTGCATTTGTTCTAAAACCTCCACCTTCTAATATTATGCCTTGAGCATAGGCAGCTGTAAGCATTCTAGTAAGGTTTGGTGCTATTGTTCTACATGCTAAAAATGATGATTTTTGTACAGTTACTCTTGTTATACCAGCAGTACATATTCCTGCAGCTCCCTCAGGTGCGGAAATATTGCCTTGGTTGATCAAAGGATCTGCATCTTCATCAGGTTGGATACCAATTGCCAGTTGTGCCGGGCCAATATTGTTATTGCTCACCAGTTTGGGGTTTATAGTATTTAAAATAATATAAGAAGTCATCGCAAGTAATAGTCCTCCTAATGCTGCAAAGAATGCGCCTTTGGAACTTGCTTTCAAAAAGGGCACATCAGTCATCATGTATTGGTAGCCCTCAAACATGAGACGGAATACCAGCATAACGGCAGATAGTCCGATCAAAAGATTTAATGCGTAGTTAAGTACATCGTTCATATCACAAAATTTCGGCCCAGCAGTTCCTGATGCTGCGGCAGTTGCACGTTGTTGAGCACAGAGATCGGGGTCGGGTAATACTTTTAGATCAGGGAAACCAGAGAGTAATGTATAACTATGCTGCGTATTGTAAGAGGCTTGGTCGGTAGTGGTAGAAATAATGTTGCCAGTACTACTATTGAAATGACCAACGGCATCGTTTACAGAATTTCCATTTAAGGTCACTATCTGTTGAATATAATACACAGCACTAGGGCCGAGTGAGTTCAAGCGCCATTGATAGGTGCCATCCTCATTTATCCCTTCTACACCTTTACTATTTTCACTATGGAGTGGACCACGAGCATCGGTCAGACTTTTTGCACCATCTGCTTGCGGGGTTTGAGTGTAATATAGCTCCGCCTTAAAACTACCTGGACTGAAACTACTTACTTTATCAATGTTAATTTTACCTGTTACTAAAATACTCCCACTAGTTTCCAGTGTTGTTACGAGGTGATCAATAGGAATACTAGCAGCAGCTGTTTTTACAGAAACTGTCGGAGTAATATATTTACCATCACCGCCCTTTGCCGGGAAGTCTACTACGCGTGCATAGTAAACAGTGTTTGCTTTGAATCCAGTGATTGACCAGGTCACAGTGCCTGTAGTTAATGGAGATGCCCCTGTCGGTCTTTTAATTGTAGGATCTATAGTTGTTACAGCACTCGGCCCTTTACCACTATATGTATCTCCTGCTGGGAAAGCATCTGTTTGTAGTACAAGTTTATACGTATCACTGATCAATGCATCGGTCATTGTTGCATTGATCGTAACCTCTTTTGGTTTTTCAATAGTAAGGTTGTATGCAGCGAAACTACGGCCGACGATTAGTAGGGTGAAAATAAATGTTAGCCACAGTATTTTTTTCATAGCTTTAGTTTATCACGAAAATTAATTGAAATTCACAGTAAAGCGCTTTGTGATGTTTTGAAGATTGAACACAATAGTACTTACTGCAGTTTTGAAGTTGGACTGCCCCCCGTTATCAGGACGTGAAAGCGGCAATTCGTTTTTTACACTAGCGGGTGTGAGGACTGTACCCGCATCATCTTTGTAAGAAAACGCTAAATCATGACTAAGGCTAATAGGTGCAGAGAAATAATAGGGCTCGAAGTGAACAAGAACACCAGTGCTATAAGTTGAGAGGGTGCTTGTTGAACCATTGCTATAATCAATGAAGCCATCATTATTGAAATATCCAGCAACTACAGGATCTCCCGGGGTAATCGTGATATCTGCATTGCCGGTGAAGCTGCCATTTTTTTCGGTAACAGCAATTTGTTCACTACTATTTAATCCGTCATTTTGAAATAAAATTGTATTTTTGCCATATCCAGAAGCACGCTGTAATGCATCACCATTTTGAGTCCAGCTGTAACTCATAGATTTGGGGGCGCTGATAGATGGTACTGCCATTACACGAATGATTCCCCCAACTGAAGGAAGAGGAAGTCCTTTATAAAAGGGTGGCGTATAACTATCCGCACCTTCCCATAGCATATCTACGCTGGCTGGGCGCAATATTAATGTTGCCGCTGATGTCTCAAAACTCCCGCCTGTAACAACAGCAGTAATTGTTCCTGTTACCCCACTCGCTGGCGCGGTAACAGTTATAGTGGTCAACCCCTTCCCGCCATCAATGGTTTTACTATTATATGTCCAGGTAATATTGGCCTGACTAATATCAGCACTATAGCTTTGTAGACTAATAGTAGTTTGCTGTAGTGGGAGTGGATTTACCGGCACGCTGGAAATACTAATATCGATCTGTGCACTTTGAGCGTGCACGATACGAACAATAAAAATTGCCGCAATTGCAATGCTTGTTATCAGGGTGCCTATTATGAGAGAGAAACGTTTCACCTATTTATTATAGCAAAACTACGTACGTTATGCTCTTTGTTGAGACTGAGAAAATTCGTGCTTAGCTTTTTGAATAGAAATAACTTGAGAAGGATCAGAGGTAATGATTTGATCTTCCGTATAGGAAGCGATAATCTTGATTGCCACATGTTTAAGTCCAGCAAAGAAAATGCCTTCCCCTACCCCTGATTCTAACAATAGATACTTTTCTTCATCAGTAAGATTGAATGTCTTTTGCAGCACATCCATGGTTGATGGAGATTGTTTTAGCAATAGCTGAATAGAAGAGTTGGTAATAATCGGTACACCATAAGGACTTTTCATGAAATCCCCCACGTCTTGAGTGATAGTACATAGTCCAAGATAGTATTTACGTCCACGCTTTGCGATAGAGTATAGGAAAGAAGCAGTATCATCTGACTTCATCATCCACCAGGCCTCATCAACAACAAGTAATCGTTTTTTGAGCTCTTTGCGTACAGCATTCCAAATAAAGTGCGTAACAATATACATTGCTGCCGGCTTTAAGTCGTCTTCCATGTCACGGACAGAAAACACTACAAATTTTTTATTAATATCAACGTTTGTTGGCTGGTTGATGAAGCTTGCCCATGAGCCATGAGTATATTTTGTCAGTCGCTGTAAAATAGAATCAGTCCCCTCCATACCAGAGAGCACCATTTCAAAGTCAGAGAGTAGGGGTGGTTCAATCGTAGAAAAGTCAGAGTCAGCGCTAATATCTTTCAATGAATATGTTTCTGTGATAGCACGGTCGATAATAGAGTCTTCTTCTGCACTCAACCCTCCCAACATAATACGGAATAGTCCAACCAGGTTAATAATGTTGCTGCGCAATACATCAGCAGATGATTCATCTTCACGAGGGATTGGTAGATCAAAAGGGTTGATGTGGTGATCAGATGAAAGTGAAATATTGAAATAACGCCCGCCGATTGCTTCAGCCAAATACTCGTATTCCCTTTCCGGGTCGATCACAATAACATCTGTATCAAACATGAGTGTACGAATGATCTCGAGTTTTGTGGCATAACTTTTACCGGCACCAGACTTAGCGAAAATAATTGAGTTATAGTTTTCTAGACTAAAGCGATCAAAGATCACCAAGCTTGAATTGTGACGGTTAACACCATACAAGATACCTGTTTCACTTGTTAAGTCGAACGAAACGAAAGGAAACATACTAGAAATAGGCTCGGAATTGAGCTTCTGTGTTACCTGTAGTTTGTCTGTACCAAGCGGCGCAACTGTTTTGAAGCCATCTTCTTCCTGGAAGAGTGTTGGTTTTATATAAATAAGCTTTGATTCCAAAAGGGATTTGATCTCGCTTTCTGTACGGAAAAGGTCAGTTTCATTATCGGCATAGATAGTGATATACATACCAAGGTCAAACATTTTCTCCTGGGCTTGTGTGAGGTTGTCACGAAGTTCTTCAAGGTCTTCACGCGCAGTGTCGAGCATTGGATCACGAACCAACCCTTTTTGCTGACGAACAATGATCTGACTTTCTACTTCAGCGATCTTTTTCTGAAAGTGTTTCAAGAGCTCAGCCGTTTCGATTGGGTTGATATAAATAGCGATATCAAAAATCTTATCAAGGTTGATGATCGGCGTTAGCCAGTTGTCAGTTAGATAACGAGGGTATGAAATGATAAAAAACGTACGAACGATTTTATCACCGATACGCATGGATTTGGACGTTATTTCAATAGCAGAAGGAGCAATTTTGTCTGCCAGTTCCATTGTTTCCCATTCATGAACTTGATTTGATGAAATGGGCAAGAGGCCTCCGTTATCTTTCATGTGTATAGTATAACACCAGTAGTGCCTATCCGTTAGATTGGCTAGTGCTTTCTCCAGGGTTGAATGTTTTGTAGAGCACCTCAATCACCTCTTGTGTACCAAGTTGTACTAAGCGCAGCCCTACTCCTGAAAGTCCTTGTTCAACAACACTTACTCGCTGCTCAAGCTGGGTGCGCTCTTCTTCGAAATCACTAATTGCTCCAGTATCTGAAATTGGTTTACTTTTTAAAAATGAGAAAAATCTCCCAATACCAGAGTTTTGTTTCAACACCGCAGGTATATAAGGAATAACAACGAAAAAGGATTTGCGCATCACATTCACTTGGTCAGTAAATGTTTGAATGAATTGTATATACTCGCGTGTTTGGATCTGCAGCAATTGCTCAGTCTGTTCCTTTAGGCGATTTTCAAGGGTCAAAATGTATGGACGAACATCATAACGTCGAGACTGCACTACGATTTGTACTGGAAAATCAAGAGTATTTAAGAAATTTTGAAACTGTACCAGTGTTGCACGTTGCTCATCATATGACTTAAGACTCAAGTTGATAGAAGAAACCAGCACAATAGTACACAGTGTGCCGTCTTTCAATACGACGATACCATCGCGTACTTCTTGTACTGGAACGAATTGTTGTGCAGGTGTTGATGATACGGCCATGAGAATTTCTATACTTTATTTTTGGGGTCAATCACGTCGACGCTCCAAGACAATGTCTTGAGCTTACTCTCGCTCATTGTAGCACGGTCACCTGAAAGAGATGTTGTAGGACGTGCTGTCGCATTGTTTCTATTAGAATCCTTATGCCATAGATACAATCTTGAGTGGCTATAGAAATTAATAAATGATTCAACAACGTTGATAAATGGCTTATCATTATATTTCATAAAAGCTAATGCCCCTGCAAAAATAACAACGGCTGGACCAACAACAATTGCGATGATGGTCGGCAAGAAATGAAATGCCAAATACCCTAACCCTGCTCCCCCAGCAAGATATGCAAATTGTTTGAAGGTAAGCGGGCCAAACACTTTGTCTTCCATATCAATAAATTGTGGAACTTTGAATTGCATATTATATATTGTCTATTGATTCATGATACGGGTCAATAGTATGAGTTGGCGCAGTAGCCTCTACAGGTTTTTGCATAGATACAGGAACTTGCGCAGTATCAGCAGGAGCTGTTACCCCCGGTTCAGTAATAGGAAGATTGTCAGGCACAGTGCCTTTTTGCAGAGTGTAATTGCGAGTAGTAGGGCTAGACATTGAGGATTGCTTTAATCTTTCAGCGAGTGAGGTCAGGCTCGATGACGAGGCAAGAGAAGTAGAAAGGGTTTTGGGGATGGGGACATCTTCTGTTTTTTGGGATAGATTATGATCAAGATCTTTATAAACATCAATTAATAAAAGGATTTCAGCAATAACTTTTTTATCAATAACCTCCTTTATTTTTTGCTTATTAACTTCAGGTGTTATCAGTGTAGAGATATAAGAAATCAGTTCATCTTTTGTTCTTGTTCCAAATAAAAATAATAACACTTCATTTGGTAAATCAATTTTTTCTGCCTCACTCGCTACTAACATAGAAAGTTCGTTTTTTACCGCCTCAAATTCATCTCCAAAGATAAACTCTTTAACTTCTTCAGGGATATCTTGAACGTACCCTTCAATATCATTTATTGTATCTTCATCCATATTATTTCGACTCATCTTTTAGTTTATTTCGTTGATCTTCCATGTGCTTATTGATATTTTGCCATGTTTTAAGGTGTGTTTCTGCCTTCTCCTTCTCTTTTAGTTTATCTAAAAAGGCTTGTTTAACATTTACATCATCAGGTGCATTTACCCATGCTCTCTTTGCGGCATTTAAATCATTATTAATATCTTTAATATTGTACTTGCTCTGCTCTCTAACTTTAACGAGTTCCTGGTATTGTCTTAGGTCTTCTTTACGGTCCGCTTCTGCATCTTTGTCTGTTAATGGGGTATTTAGTTTTGTGCGGTGAGCATCAACACTTGTCTTTTCTGCTGCGTCGAGGATATCGTACATAGTTTTTCCTTTCTTTGTGCCAGATTGAATACTCCCGTCTCGAATAATATCTTGTTGTTCAGCAAGCGTTAATTGTGTCTTAAAGCTAGGACTAGTTTGATACATCTCCAAGCCAATCATATCCTGAAAACCTTTTGTAAGTGTATTTTCAATTTTTTCTAAGTCTGCTGTAATTTTTGATTTCTCTTTAATCTTCTTCGCGGCTTTGGCATCACCTGCCGCACGAACCTCAGATCCCATGAGTGCCCCCACTGTTGCACCAAGGAGGTCGGCAATTTGTGCACCGCCTTCGCCTGTACTTGCTAATGCTGCTAATCCTTGAGTCACATAACCCCCCTTCTGAAGGTTTTTAGCAAAGTCTTCTCTGCGAGCAGAAGTAATTTCAGATGCTTTTTTCAAAGGCTCTGGTGCAGGCGGTATTGCAGCAATAGCTGTAACCACAGGGGCAGTTGCTGCTACTCGAGTCTTTTCTGTTTCGTAAGCGGTCGGGTTATTTTTTTTCCAATCCTTTACATCTTTCATAGAAAGATTATTTGTTTTAGCGATTTCCTTATCGACAATACGATCAACTGTACGCTTTCTATCAGCACTCTTTCGTTCGTTATATGCCTTGATTTGGTCGTCTGACATTTTTTCTTCCAGCAATGTGTTCTTCTCTTCTTGAGAGGCTTGTCTACGTTTAATATCTGCTTCTATTCCACCTTTACGTTGATCTGTTCCTAATCCAAGACCTATTCCTGCAAGAGCGTTGAGAGGTTTTTGGTCAGCATTGATACCAAGTCGTGAGAAAAATTGTTTACCTACGCCTGTTTGACGAACATCATAGGAACCATTACGTCCTGCATTAAGTCCACGTTGCAATGTTCGTCCGGTAAATCCAGCCAACCCACTTTTTGCTGCCATGTTACGAATGCCTATACCAACACGTGACTCATCAGTACGCTTAGCAAGTCCTCCTACAACTCGACCCCCGAGTAAGGCTGCACCACCTGTTGCTAGCCCTGCTGCAAGGCCGATTCCAGACGTTGCTAAGCTTTGTACACTCTTCCCTATTTCACCAGCAAAACTCTCGGCTGCTTTTTGTGCTGCACCGATCAAGAAGAAAATAATAACCATCGGGATGATGACACCAAGTGCTAGCGCAAAGAAGTTACCTGACGGATCTTCGTAACCAATTTGCTTGGCGAAATCACTCGAAAGAAATGTAAATATAATGTATAAGAAAAAGATGAATACCGGGGCCATCATGGCATAGCTTGTCACTTCTTTGAGCCAATCACTCCAACGCAAACGAGCAATACCTCCGAGTAATGGTATGTCTCGACTCAAAAATGCAAATGGAGAGAAGATCATACATATATAGAGTCCAACAACACGACCAACGAAAAGGAATGTCACCTTGAAGAACATGACGGTAACACCTGCCATGATCAGTGCGGCAACTATACAAATAATACCGAAATAGTTGGCCTGGTCTCGCTCAGAATTACTCGCTACCGCACCTGTTTTTGTTGCGTCTACTTTTAATGCATTGCCTTCACTGGATGAGTCTGAAGTACTTTGCAATACGCTGGCTTGAAACAATTGTTGAGGGTTGAAGGCGGAAACTATTTTTTCTGATAGTGGCCAGTACCCTCCTGTTCCTTGTTTTGCATGCGCCGCATCACATTTCCCATCAACAATATTTACTGTATCACAAACAATCATCTGACTATAAAACATACGGGCAGTAATATTTGAGATATCGATAATCACATGCGTAGCAAAAAGACTGAAGTTAATCAGTAAAGCATTCACGATCAGGTTCGGGATCACTTTCTTCATCACTCCTGATTTGCTTGGGTCAAATACCGCAGAAAATCCAGTAAATACCATAATGATGATGAAAAATACATTGGCGATATCGCGCACCAGTTTCCATCCAGTAATAGCAAATGCATAACGATATGATTGATCGCTTAAGGAGTATCCCAAGAAAAAGTCGAAAAGTTTACCAAACAATCCTGCAACTGTGGCGACAAGCCAATACAGGCCGTAGGCAATTTGAGCCATACAGCCGTTAATAGTCCCTTTAGATACTGGATCAATACTACATCGAGGAAGGTTGTCTGCAACTTCACGCCCGCCCGCAGTAGCTGTTTGGTTATTAGTTTGTGCTTGCACGGCAGCATCGTCTGCAGGAATAGAGATAGTAGAAGATTGTCCGATTTTGAAGTAGGTGCCGCCTTTACAGAGGGTCCCAAATGTACCAATAGTATCTCCCATACCATCCCCTTGATATAAAGCCGACCCATTACCTTCAGCAGCATCGTCGGTTTTATTGCCACAATACCACATTGTAATTTCTACCGTACTTGGTTTAGAAAAAGTAACAGTATCAATATGACTAACTGTTCCTTCATTTTTTGTCCCAGTTATATTTCTGATAAAAGTATACTTGGCACCGCTTCTTGTACTTTTATCTAATATTGAAAAGTTAGCTAAGGTTGTTGGGTTTTTATACTCCCCTGTTCCACCTTTACTCTTTTGGTAAAGAGCACCTTGGTTATCAGTGAACTTACCAGAACCTTCAACAAGATAAGGCACAGTATTAAGCCAGCACTGCCCGGCACTATTTTTATCACAAACTCTGATTACAAAGGATTCAGGGTCATATATGTTTTCCCAAAAACCAGTTGTATCTTGTACATGAGCCCACTTTTTCTCAATCTCATCCTTATTCGAAGTTAAAAACCCTAAACTTATGTCTACCTTAAGCCCGACTACACTTTTATTTGAATTGTCTTGAATTAAAGACCCTGCTTGTGCAGGCGATACGCCGCTTCCAACCCCATCAAAGACAGTAAAATAGTTACCGTATTTGTTCAGTGTATTATCGTCGGGTGGAGCAGCAAAAGTTTTATGCGGGAAAATAGCTACCGCACATAAAATAGCGATAGTTAAAAAGAATGTTTTACTCAAACGAGAAAAGGGATTTTTTATACGACGAAGGAGACGTGCGGACACTCGTATAGTGTATCACGTAAGCGTTATTATTTACCACAAGTTAATGCGCAAAAACTTTTCTGTAACTGGTGCAATAATATCTAAGTCACCTAATGATGATCCTGTAGTCGGTACGGATTGTGGAGAAGAAAATGTAACCAATCCATATGGTCCACGGATAAGAGAAACACCAGGCAAGAGCTGGTCAATGCCATGTGCCGGTAATGGAACTTCTGGATTATCATCGTTGTTATCATGCACGGCAGTTGTATGAGCAAGTCCGTATCCAGAGAATGTTAGGAACGAAAGACTGTCCTGTGCAGGATCAGAAGTAGGGATAGTAACCCCTGTTTTATTCTTAACATAGGCTGCAATTTCAGGGTTATTGTAATATGATCGCCAAAATGGTGTAGCAATGTGAAGTTTCAAGCGAGGGTCGTTTGCGCCGTTGCTATTAATAGCTGGAAGTTTCGATTCACAGTATGCATAGAGTTCCAATATAGAATCAGCCTTATTTTTAAAGGCATCATGGTTGGCTAGTTCAGTTTCTACATCAGTATCATTGTGAAGTGTTTGTGCTAGTGTATAAAATCTACTTTGCAAAATATTTAATTGAGCAAGCTGGTCTGCAGTAAAAGGAATGGTAATGTCATCATCACTACATACTGAAGCACTGCCGGCATTTGAGTTGCCGGGCGAGTTTGCATCTCCTCCTGAATTGTTATTACTACCATTTGCACCAGTACCTGTTGAGCCATTTGCCCCACTGCCATTGCCTGTAATAGGGTTATTTGCTCCAAAACTACCAGCAAGACTTGTTGTACCATTAGTAAAGTTACTGATATTAACATTTCCTGTACCGCCGATACCAATCCCTCCTAGTCCACTTGTATCAATAGTACCGTCACCTCCAAAACCATTTGCCCCTGTTGTTGACCCATTGTTATTTTTTGGAGTGCCATCAGCATTGAATTGAGAAGTGCCTTCACCAGGTAGTATCGCCGCCGCATCCTTCTTTGTACTCAGTCCAAGAAATTGTCTGAAGGTTAATGGCGCAGCGCCATTTTTAATAGCTTTATTCCGTCCAATAAGCCAGATAATACCTAAGATAAGGAAAAATACAGCGATAAGAGTAAGGATAATTTTTAGGATGCGATTCATATGATAAATATTATATAGCTATGTTTTTATAGAAGAAATTACTCGACTCAGTTGCATGGGCTTCGATAGGGTCTTGCACATCAAGTTGTTCTTGTGGTGCGACGGGCACTATAGGACTATTGTCTATCACATAGGCATTGTTAATACATTGTAAGTCAACAGGGTTTCCCTGTGCCGCACGGCTTTTAATATAAGCTGCCTTGGCAGTGCCAACAATATCATTAATTTGCTTCTGAATTACCAACATTTGACGAATATTGTTTTCTGTTTGTCCGATATTTGTATCGTACTGTGCATCAATAGCAGAAGCAGCCTTGTTGTATCCCAAAATGCTATAGAGATTGATCTTTGTATCAGCCAAGAATCCATCCGCATAGCTCTTGTCGGCATCGTTTTGTCCTGCGATAAGAAATGCATGTTCAACAGGCGTTGCACTATATGGAGTTGGAGAAACAGCGTCTGTAAAAGGTTGTAGTGTATTCCAATATGAATATTGTTCTGTAACAAGGTTAAAGGCGTTGTGATATCCTGCAGAAATTTTTGCAGCATTATCGTCGTCGGCATGAGCCCATGTCGTATAAAATACTCGAGGTACCTGAATAGCGGCACCGCTTACTGGATCATTCAAATACCCAGGAGTAGTCCATATTGGAGGAGCTTCCCCAGCGTGATCACCAATCCCTAATATTGTGCCAAGAAATGACCCAATAATTGGCAGGCTTTCAACTATTTTGTGCGAAGTAGATGTTTTTGTTGGATCATCCTGTACGAGTGGTCCAAACATTGCTTCTAGGTTGGCTGCTGCACCCGCTGACCATGTAGGTGTAGGTCCAGGAATACAATAGTCCAATGCCCCTAGGTTAGGAATAATACGGTTAATTGCAGTCTGTGCGTCTTTGGTGCGAACAAGAAAGTCATATTGTGTTTGTAGTATAAGGCGGAATTGTTGCGGTCGTGAAATATCAAAGTTCTGATCAATGCCGTTTCCTCCCTTTGATGCCTGGTATCCAAGCGAAGCGGTGTCGCTGACTGTTGAGTTGAGAGCGTTGCCGTTACTGTCTAATACAACATTGTCTCCAGAAGAACTAAATCCAAAATCAACAGTGCTTCCCTGACTGCCACTACCACGCAACCCTTTTGATAGAAGACTATTTACAAAACTATCAAAAAATCCGCCAAGCACCTCGTTGATTTTGTCTGCATACTCTAGTTGTCGAATCGGCGAAGTTGTAATAGCCTGCACTTGAGCCGCAATGATCGATCCAGGCGTATCAGTTTGCCATTGTATACAAGTTGGATTGGTCGAAAGACCTCCAGAAATTGCTGTACTAGAAGAAGTAAAACTATTATCCGCATATTGCACACAGTGTTTCATATCAAGAAATCCATTGTTGCGCTGGATTTCATCTTTTGAAGACTGTTGTTCAGACGCGACTTTTCGGGCGAGGTTATCAGTAGCAGTAAAGAGTGCACCAATAGAGTTATATTGAGGATTAAGAAAAGAGTCCCACCCCCCATTTGTGAAATTACCTAAAAATGAAGTGTAGGCTTTTGCTTGGGGGGTATCTGGATATACATTGAGTAATCCATCAGAGCGACCGGTAATGCCCTGACGAATACCTGACTCGAGAGCATTACCAAAAATAGAGTCAGACTGTGGCAGGTCTGCTAAGTATGACTTTATTTGATTGTTGGCAATTGTTTTTAGGAAAGAGTTACTGTTTTGAACATATAGAGGGTTACCGTTGAGGCCTGTATTTACCCAGTTCAATGTTTTATTAGTTACTTGTGCCAATGTGTTTTTTGCAACAGCGTATGCGATACCGTTCAAACAGTTTGTTGTTCGATTGGCGGAATCAATTTTTGCCTGAGTCTTTTCGTCAGTAGTAGACACTGGATCGCTATCACCCCCATTATTAAAGGCAGATTTAATACTTTTGGCAAAACTAGTATTTGAAAGGAAGTCGCTGGCAGTATTTGCTAAAAAACCACCAACATTGGTACAGCTAGCGATCGCGCCACCCACGCCGCTGATAGATATCCCTTGATATGAATTTCCAGAATTAATTTTGACATTAGGATTAAATTTCTGCAGTGTTGGAGATGCTGCCTTGTTCAAACACTGTGTACGAGCTGTTCCAGTAAGAGTAGTGCAGTCAGTAGTAACCGCAGCTGCTACTGATTGCGGTAGTGAAAAAGCAATAATACCGATGACTGCGATGCCTATAATACTTTTTTTACTGAATGACATATTGTTATGAAGTAAGTATACCGTATTTTGTTAAATAAATATCTAGATCGTACAATGCATTTTGTCCACGAGTGAAATACACTTTATATAAAGCCACTCCAACTAGCGCTTGTGTCCCGTTATCTTCCATTTGCTGCAGGTAGCCAAACGATGTTGCGACACCAGTGAAACTATTAATCATATCGAGGTGATATTGCGCTACCCCAACTGGAACTTTAATAGCCACAAGTTCTTTTGCCATTGCAGTATAGGCATCGCCAATCGGTGTTAGTTGCGGTAATTGGCTATAGTCACCTGTTTCAGCTGCTTGCACAATAATAGTGATATCACCTTGTTCCAGGTTGTATTTATTGATTATTTTTGCCACAGCAGTACGGTAAGTCTTTAAAGAAGCCGTAGAGGTTGGCACAGTGTGAATGTTTTTGAGCGAATATTTATTACTAATTGAGTCAACGTTTACTGATGAGCCAAGTTGGTCAGCTACACTTTGTAGTGCAGTGTCATCAATAGCATCATTTTGACTCAATGCAGTGGTAATACTAAAGAGTTTTTGTGCAATGGCATCTGTTTCATTTTGTGGTGCACCGGTACTTGTATCTGTAATCCCTAATGCCAACTTCTTTTCTTTGATGATTTGTTCATTTGTTTTGCCATTTGTATATAAAACCGTCGGATCAAGTCCCCACAGCTTTTCTTCCCAGTCAGGTATGCCATTTCCGTTAGAGTCTTTTGATGTCAAATCACTAATACTCAGGTTACCGATATCAGCTTTTGTCGCCTTTTTTGTTTTATGAAAAATATTATAAAACCAGTTTGTTTGCACAACCAAAATAATCGCTATTACTCCAATAGCGATCCCTCCACGGATTAAAAATTGTTTACTAGGACCAGATGTTGTTGGGGGCATAGATTATATGACTAAAAGCCGAAATATGAAGTGGTACCGGAAATGTTGTAATTACTTGTTTTGCGTACAGGAAAAGGAAGTTGTACGCCGAATGCTGTAATTTGACACGTACTAAAATCGGGAATGATACTTGTCGTGCCCAAAATCCAATCTCCTACTCGCGGAGTTTTTGAAAGGCTATTTGCATACAGAGGAATACCGCTAATATTTGAAATGACCACAGGTCCAGTGCCTGCGCCTGTACAAGTAACAAGGGGGACAGTGGTTAATTTAACTTTGCCACCAAAAGATTTAGTAAGCGGGTTGGATGCATATGTTGCCAAAGGGATAATTATAAGTACTGCAATTATTGCAAGACTGATGATCATATGTTTTTTCATTTTTTTATTATAGCCTGTTCTAGTTTTTCAACCTAGTGCTATTGCAGGGCCTGCGTGAGTTTTTTCCATGTTGCAAGCGAAATGTCTTCTGGGCGTGTCTTACTATCTATGCCGCTTTTTTCTAGTGCTGCTGCTGTTTTTTCTTTATCTCCTAATAGTTCAGCCAGGCTACCTCCGATCTGTTTACGCTTTTTGCCAAATACGCCTTTTAATACCTTGAAAAACAATGCTTCATCAGCGTCAACGAAGAAGTCACGGGTAATCCCCTCTATTAATAGTATTGCTGAATCAACAGTTGGTGGAGGTACAAAAGATCCTGGCGGTACCTTTGCGATAATTTTTGGTACCCCATAGGCCTTCACAGCTATAGAAAGAATACTTTCCTTACTGTCACGAGCAATAATCCGCTCCGCGACCTCTTTTTGAATAAGAATTACAATACATTCTGGTTGAAACGGTGTGCTCAAGAATTTTTCAATGATTGCTCCAGTTATATAGTATGGAATGTTAGCGATCAATTTATAGTGTGGGGATGCGAACTGACTCGAGAGTAATGAGGGGTCGAACTTAAGAATATCTGCTTCGATAAGTTCAAAACTATTATCAGCAATGTATTGCGAATACTTCTCTTCAAGTAATGGGATCAGGTCACGATCTTTTTCGATAGCGACAACCTTTTTTGCTTTTCCTACCAGTAAGTCAGTTAATGCTCCTGTGCCCGGCCCAATTTCAAGAACACTATCTTCTGAGCCAACCTGTCCAGCTTCTAAAATTTTTCTGAGGGCACTTTCTGATTTTAAGAAATGTTGCCCGAGATGTTTTTTTGCTTGCATTATAATAACTGCTTAAGAATTGTTAGTGTGGTTGATAGGGCTTCAGCTGGACATTTTTCAACAAAAGTCGCATTGCGCTTCCCCCAGTCCAATGAGCGAATATGGTTCGGTAAAATATATCCAGAAATAGTCTTTGCCTCGAAGTGGACTTCTAATGGGAACGACTTAGATTTGCTTGTAATTGGACAGCATAGAATCACAGTAGACCGCTTGTTATAACTATTAATTGAAACAACGAGTGCTGGGCGTTTTCCCGACTGCTCATGACCTTTTGTGGGATCAAAAGAAACCCAAACAATATCTCCTTGTTGCGGGGTTCGCTGAGCTACCATACTTCTTCTCCTAGTGTGTCTCCCCACTCGATCTCGTCATGGCTATTTTTTGGAGTAATTTTTTTGAGTAACTTTTCAATATCAATTTTTTTCTGAGGAGCAAGTTCTATGATCATTTTTTGGTGCTGTGTGCTAATCAGCAGAACCTTTCCTTCCTGTGCTCCAATTGCTTCTGCTACGTCTTTCGGAATTCGGATGCCCAGGCTATTACCCCATTTTTGTACTGTTGTTGTCATGCGGTAAGTATACACAATGTATATACTTACCGCAATCTATTACTAGAGGAAGACAGTAAAGCCCGACTCTGAACCACTGCGACTTTCTCTCTTGATATATTCATCAGGAACATCCATCAAAAATTCTGACGGTAGTCGTACATCGCGCATACCAAAAATTGTTCGCATGCTTGCATAGGTCAAATATAATTTTCTGCGAGCACGAGTAACAGCGACATACATTAGTCGGCGCTCTTCTTCTGCATCGGCACCGGTAAGTTTCGCATCACGTTGGTGTGGAAATAATCCGTGCTCGAGTCCAGTCACAAACACTGTGCCAAACTCCAACCCTTTTGCTGCGTGAATGGTCATCAACTTCACGCCATTTTTTTCTGCACCTTTTTTATTTTTGTCACTACCACTATCTTTGTCCAAATTATCCTGATCGCTCATGAGTGTTGCGTCTTCCAATAATTTTTCTAATCCTTCGAATCCATCGTAATGATCATAGCGCAATCCAAGTGTCACAAGTTCCTCCAAGTTTTCTAATCGTTCTTCTCCGTCAACTTTGTCTTCTTTGTATGTGCGCTGCATGCCACTCTCAACAATAATGTATTTGATAGTTTCTGATACAGAATGAATTTCAGAAAAATCTCTCACACGTTCAAGCAATTCAAAAAAAGTTTTTACAGACAATAGTCCCTTTCCAGAAAGTTCACCGTAGGGGTTTTCAAGAGAGCGAGTGCTGAATAATTTATCAATAGTCACCTTGCCGATACCGCGAGCTGGTGTATTGATAGTGCGTTTGATGTCGACAATACTGTCAGGATTTTGCGCTGCACGAATATATGACAAAACATCTTTCACTTCTTTACGTTCGAAGAATTTCACACCCAACACTTGATATGGAACATTGTACGAAAGCAAAGCCTCTTCAAGTACGCGAGACTGGAAATTTGTACGGAACAAGATTGCAATGTCTTCTGGTTTTTCACCACTATCAATTTTCTCGACGCACTGCTCTGCAATAAATTTTGCTTCATCATTTTCGTCGTACGCAGAGTACACAGAGATCAGTTCGCCTTCAGCGTTATTCGTAAATAATTCTTTTGGTGTGCGATATTTATTTTTGTTTACGATTACATTCGCAGCGGCGATCACTGTTTTTGTTGATCGATAATTTTCTTCAAGCAATACCACCACTGCTTCTGGATAGTCTCGCTCGAATTCTAAAATATTTTTGATGTTTGCTCCGCGCCAAGAATAAATACTTTGGTCAGAGTCACCTACTACACACAAATTTTTTTTACTCCCCGCTAATGCTTTTGCGATACGATACTGCACTTCATTAGTATCTTGGTACTCATCGATGTGAATGTATTGCCATGCATCGTGGCACCATGATCGAACTGTTTCATTGTCTTCTAGTAGTTTCACTGTTTCTAACAACAAGTCATCGAAGTCCAATGATTTTTGTTCACGCTTCAATGCTGTGTAACGTTTCCACACTTGCCCAGTGATACGGTTACGCGGATTACTATCGTTCAATAATTGATCAGGACTTAGCAGCGCATTTGCTGAACGACTTATAAGACTACGTATTGCACGTGGTTCATTTGTTTTTGGATCGAGTCCAAAGTATTGCAAAGATTCTTTGATCAAAGACATCGTGTCTGCATCATCAAGAATAGTGAAACGTTTCACCTGCGCGTCGTAGGCACCAAATCTTCTCAGCAAAAATACTCCTAAGCTATGAAACGTGCTGACGAATGGTATACCCGGTGCGCGGAGTGCAACAGGCATTGTCTCAAGTTGCACGATAACACGCTCACGCATTTCTTTTGCTGCCTTGTTTGTGAAGGTAACGGCCAGTATTCCACTTGGTGAAACACCTCCTTCTATTAAATTACAAATGCGATGAACAATTGTTTTTGTTTTTCCTGCCCCTGCCCCAGCCACTATTAATAGCGGTCCTTCTTTTGTCAGTACTGCTTTTTTTTGCGCGTCATTTAGTCCTTCTAGAAATTGCATGATCACAGTGTAACAGACCCGAAAATATAGTGCAGTACAGAAATCGGAATGGAAAATGAGCCTTATTCTATATAGGTGTCAGAGCAATTTTGATTGCACGAAATAATGACAAAACTGTCAATGTGTAGCAATATCAACGTATTTTAGGTAAAAATCATTGACTAAACACGTGAAAGATTGTGTTATCCAATACCCTCGTTATTCCTTGGTATTATTATCAACATAACCTATGGTACCTATCGACACACCGAGGAAACGCATCGCGTTCCTCATTATAACAATCGCATTACTTAGTTTCACAGCAACTACTGTACATGCCGCAACAAAGCCAGTTTCAAAAAAAACTTCGACTACTCAGGTAAAAACTGCAACTACTACGGCAAAAAAGACTGCAACTAAGGCCGCTACTAAGGTTGCTACAACAACTACAAAACCAAAGACTATTGTTAAAGGCGAAAAAGTAACAGCCAAGGCCGTGACCGTTGTTGGTAATAATAGTATTTCTACCTATACCGTTAAGAAGGGTGACACAATCTCAACCATTGCTAAAAAATTTGATATCACGACGAATACTATTCGTTGGTCAAATGGCATTAATAGCAAGGCAACAATCAAGGTTGGTGATAAGCTCACTATCCTTCCTACAAGTGGCATTATTTATGAAGTAAAAAACGGCGATACACTCGGTGAGATCGCACAAAAATTTGGCGCTGACCAGGATGACATTCTGAATGCTAACGATCTTGATAACGCCAACAGTTTGAAACTCGGTATGAAACTTCACATTCCAAATGTTGAACCGCTTGATTCTGATTCAGTCGCAACATCCACCCATGACACTGCTACTGTAACTGAAAATATTTCCCCTATCGACATCCCGCAGCCACAAACAACTGTTTCAGTAATTTCACCTGTTGATCCAGTTGCCGTAATACCTGTGGCAATACTTACTCCTGCTCCCGGTACTACGATGATGGTAACAAATCCTGTAACTGAAATTACCTACCCCATCACTGTGAAGCAATCCGCTGCTGCAACTAAGTACACTATCCCCTCAAATGATATTCGTGGATATTATGCTCAACCTGTTTCTGGAAAATTAAGTCAGGGTATTCATGATGTGAATGCTGTAGACATTTCTGCGCCAGTTGGAACAACAGTACATGCTGCTGCGGCAGGAACAATTATTGTTGCCGGTGGTGATGGAAAATACAATGGCGGATACGGCAACTACATCGTTGTCTCTCATCCAAATAATACTCAAACTTTGTATGCACACCTTTCAGAAGTTTCTGTCACACTAGGTGAAGTAGTATCACAAGGAGAACCAATCGGACTTTCTGGAAAAACTGGAAAAGTTACTGGTGCCCACCTTCACTTCGAAATCCGCGGTGCGACAAATCCATGGGGTTCTGATACAAAAGGAACTGCATACTCAATCTAAATAAAAATTGACTCACGAAGAGTCATTTTTTTATCGCAAGCAGTTTATAGTAATGCAGGAATTGTCAGCTTAATATCAATTGGTTTTTTATTTGCGATCTGCGAACTTGCACGCAAGATTTCAATGCCTAGTAGGGCACCTTCTTTATCTGTATCAATCATAATATGATTTTTCATTTTTGAACTATGAGAAACAACCCCCTTTTTAAGGGTAATATAAATCGCATCTGCTTTTTTGTCATATGTAATTTTCATAAATAATAACAAGTTATAACTATGCACGTAGTATGGCTTTTCTTACAAATAATTTCAAGCAGCCCTTTTTCGGTACGGTAGTTGATGGTGGTAATTTCTTCATTGTCAGTAAACTGTATAGTAGGATTTTTAATACCGAGTTGGATTTCATATGCTAAAATATTTCTTTGATTCATTCGGACTAATGCATGTTCCGTATAAATGATACGCATACTCAATCTAGTTTCGGGCGATATTGAAGTGCCTCTAAAACATGGCGCTCTTCTATAGTGTCGGAGTTGTCTAGGTCTGCGATAGTGCGCGAAACTTTTATCGTCCGTAAATATGATCGTGGTGATAGTTTTAGCTTCTCCGCGAATTGTTGTAGTTGCTTCTTTGCCTGCTCATTTAATTTACTTTTGAGATGAACATCTTGTGAGGACATGTCACTATTTAATGTGCCGGACCGAGCATATTGAATGGTGCGCAGTACCCCTACTCTTTTTTGTATTGAAGCACTTTCTTTATTGTTCCCTATTTCATGTAATGATTCGTAATCGATATGTTGTACGGGTACCCATAGATCAATGCGATCCATGATCGGCCCCGAAAGTTTTTTATTGTATCGTGCCAGTTCTCCACCGAGACAACTACATGCTTTGATCGAGCTTCCTCTATATCCGCAGGGACATGGATTCATTGCTGCTAGTAAAATAAACTCTGCAGGGAAATGCACACTACCCTTAGCTCTGGCGACAGTAATGCTTCCGTCTTCCATTGGCTCTCTCAATGCCTCGATAACCCTTCTATCGAATTCCGGAAATTCATCAAGATACAAGACTCCTCTGTGTGAAAGTGTAATATCTCCTGGGCGAATATTAGAACCACCACCAATGATTGCAACATGAGAAGCACTATGGTGTGGACTGCGAAGCGGTGGATTGCCATCGAGAATACTATCTATCAAGCCTATGCTGGAATAAATTGTTGCTACTTCTAGGAAGTGCTCATTAGATAGTGACGGTAGTATTCCATGAAAGGCTTTTGCTAACATGGTCTTGCCTGTGCCTGGTGGTCCATACAATACAATGTTGTGACCACCACTTGCCGCGATAGTCAGCGCCCGCTTTGCTATTGTTTGCCCTTTCACATCGCCAAAATCAATACCAATATGTTCATGGGTAGCAATACGTATCGAAGGTGAAACTGTTTCTAGACGATGTACTCCTAACAAGTGATCAACAAGTGCAGATAATGTTGGTACTAGAAAAAATACTACTCCTTCTACCAGTTGTGCTTCCCGCTTATTACCAATAGGTATATAGACTTCGGCAATGCCTTTTTTCTTTGCCCATAGTGCAATAGATAATAATCCTCGTATTGGTCTAACGTCTCCGTTTAGACCTAGTTCACCCACAAAGATTTTATTAGCACTATCGAAATGCAGTGTTTCACTAGCAGTAAGATATCCTAATGCAATTGCTATATCAAAATACGAACCCTCTTTTTTAATTTCTGCAGGAGAAAGGCTAACGATAACTTTATTGTTTTCAGATTTCGGATTTTTATGTAAACTATTTCGTAATGCGCTGATCACTCGCTCTCGAGATTCTTCAACAGCTTTGTCGGGCAGTCCAACTATTTGAAATAAATATAATCCTTTACTGATATCTGTTTCAACGGCAACTCCTGATGCGCCAAGTCCTGTAAGTTGCGCGCTGTGAATAATAGAAAATGCCATACAGTGAGTATGGCATTTTCGTATTCAAGAAAAACTGAAGTTAGTCGTTCATGTGTGCTTTGTCAGTGCGAGCAGCTGGGTTTGCTCCGAGACGATCAGCTTCGATAGGGTTGTTACATACTTCGCATGTGCCGAATGTATTGTCTTCAATCTTACCAAGAGCAATATTGATATCTCCTAAGCGAGCCTGAAGAGTAGTTACCATTGCAGAACGTTCTTCAAAGTCTTCAAAACGGTCAGCTGCATCATTGTCATCAATTTCGCCCATCATGTCTTGGTCTGGAGTAGCATCCCACATGTTGGTTTCTGTATTAAAAATAGCAATTTGGCCGAGTTCTTCTTCCAAACTTTTCTTTTCAATTTCTAGCTTTTCTTTAAAAGACTGTGTATTCATACCCCGTATACTAGCATGCTAGGGCAAAAGCACAAGATAGTGGTGTGAATTAACGCTGGGTTATAACTGTGTCATATACTGCCTTTAAAACTTCAGGTGTAGAGGTAATAACCAGTACATTGTTAGTGGCATATCCATACAAAAAGACGATTTTTTGTTGTTGGGTAGTTGGGTCAACGACATACAAGCTGCGAACTGGTAAATTGTAAAAATACTGACTTTTGAAAACTGGTACTGGCTGTTGCGGGATAGTTGAAGTGTCAATATTTAGTGCTAAAGAAAACATGTTGAGTAATGTTGGTTCCGCAATAGTAAATTCATTTGATGCTTTTTCAGGATCTGAAATTGAAGTCACGATGAATGGCAAAATATCTTGCCCTGTATTTACTACACCTAAGCGAGCTGAGGTTATCGATGCTTGTAATGGCTCTGTGGGTGCTGCTCCAATAAATGAATATAGTTGAGTAGTTGAAATCGGTGTTTTTGTCTGAGCATCAGTAACAAGAGTAACCAATGTCGGCTTCCCTACTACCAATGTGGTTGATGTTTTTAAAGTAGCTAGGACATCTTTGATAGTTGTACCATCAATTGCAATTGGGTCTGTACTTTGAAATACCCCAACAGAAACCGCTGGCTGTACGGGCACTGTCAGATGGAAATAATAATACGTACCATACGCCAACACCGCAGCTGTTAGTACTATCAAAATAAAACTGCTCGTGGTGTACCATTTCTTCTCTCGGCGCTCAGTTACTTCGATGGCTGCTTCAACTTCTTGTTCGCGAGCCATGGTGAGCATTTTCTGTACGTCACCCGCTTCAGTAGCATTCATAGCCTTGGCCAAGTCATCTTGATACGTATGTGACATAGCATGTTGCTGTTCTACCAAATCAGCTTCAGGTGTTTCTATTGATATTTTTGGTTCAACTGGATCCATGAAGTATATTAATAACCGATTAGGTATTTTTTGTGATTATCAGAGAGGTCAATGAATTCATCAACTACTTCTTTAAGCGCAGACGATGCTGACTTACCAAAGGTCGCTGCTTCTACTTGTACTCCATGGTGGTATCGCAAATAGTTACAGAGCGGTACAAAATCTCCATCACCTGAAACTATAATTATTGCATCGAGCTTTGGTGCCATTGAAACTGCATCGATTGCGAGTCCGATATCCCAGTCAGCTTTTTTGCTGCCATCATAAAAAATTTGCAGGTCCTTAGATTTTGTCTCAATCCCCGCCTTAATAAGTGCGCTTAAAAATGCAGTCTCGTCACCGTTCTCGGTGGTGATAACATATGCAATTGATCTAATAAGTGTTCTGCCTGCTAAGAGGTCTTTTACTACATTACCAAAATTTACTTTTCTTTTATAAAGGTTTTTCGCTGTGTGGTACAGGTTTTGTGCGTCTATGAAAATTCCCACACGTTGATCCTTTTGTTTTATTACTGCCATAGTATAAGTATACACTGAAAACAAAAACCCTCTTATGTATATAAGAGGGTTTTTGTCTCGAGTAATCGAGTGTTTATTATGCCTTGATAATCTTTAGAGCTGTCTTGTGCTTTTCAGGACTAGTCTTTTCAAGAATCTTTAGGTGTCCGCGACGATCTGCTACCATCTTGATAAGTCCGCGACGAGAGTGGTTGTCCTTCTTGTGCTTCTTCAGGTGATCAGCAAGTGTTTCGATACGCTGTGTAAGCATAGCTACCTGAACTGTTTTTGATCCAGTGTCAGTAGTATGTTCCTGGTGCTTCTTGATTACTGCTTGTTTTTTCTTGGTCGTTAACATGATGTAAGTATCATAACACAACCAGCTATAAAAAGCAAGCCTGCTGCCATAGTCGTTAGATAGGGCATTATTGGGATATACTATACATATATATGACAATCTCAGAGGCAAAAACACAGTTTCTTGAATATATTGAAATCGAAAAAGGTCGCAGCCCTTTGACCAGTCGCAATTACGACCATTATCTCAATAAATTCTTTAGTGAAATGAAGATCAATACACCTTCTGACATCACAGAATCAGCTATTCGGCAGTTTCGCGTACAGTTAAATCGTGCCCCAGGTGTGAAAACTAAGGGCCAGGGTGGTAACACCATGAAGAAAACTACACAAAACTATCACATGATAGCGTTACGTTCTTTTTTGAAATACCTCAAAAAGATCAATATCACCTCTGTTAGTCCTGATGTGATCGAGCTAGCAAAGGTTGGAGCGCGCGATCTCGACCTTATATCCACAGATGAACTCATTCGTCTACTTAAAGCCCCCGACACAAAAGAACTCAAGGGTATGCGCGATAAAGCATTGTTAGAATTATTTTTCTCAACCGGGTTGCGTTTGGCAGAACTATGTTCTCTCAATAGAGACCTCGACCTTTCGCGTGATGAGTTTTCTATTCGCGGTAAGGGTGAAAAAGTGCGCGTAGTGTTTTTGTCAGACGAAGCGAAGGATGCAATCAAAGTGTATTTAAAAGAACGAAAAGATATGGAAGAAGCCATGTTTGTTAATAATTCACGTAATAGTATTGCAGGGAGGCTCACTCCCCGCTCTATCGAACGCATCGTCCGCGAATATGCTACCAAGGCCGGCATATCAAAAAAGGTTACACCTCACGTACTACGCCACTCATTTGCAACTGATTTGCTTTCTAATGGTGCTGATATCCGCAGTGTACAAATGATGTTAGGTCATGCAAACATTGCTACTACACAGATCTATACGCACATCACTGACAAACAATTGCGCGATGTACACAAGAAGTTTCATAGCAAAAGATAGCTTGCGCTGATGAACTAGAAGAGTTATCCACTCCTCTATGTTTGCATTACTTCTCGCCTAGTCTATACTTGTAGGTAAGAGATCTTTGTTAATAAAATAATTACTCCCACAAAAGACCTAACGGCCTTTCCCATTCGATACTATTCATATCCTCACAATATTTCTGATTACATACTTGTCGTAATCAACATCCCCGTGAATAAAAAAAATAACTCAATCCAATCAGTTGTTCTTTTTCAAAACAAAAACTAAAACTCAAAACTAATCTTCTACTATATATAAACCATCCTCTCCAAGGGTGGTTTTCTTTTTCTTTAGTGCGCCATAGCCATGTCGGACGTGGCGACGGCGACCCCTATGTTACAATACTTTTATGCGAATTATCTCCTGGAACACTAACGGCCTGCGTGCAACATACAAGCAAGGCAATTTTGATCCCCTTTTTACCGACTATTCCCCTGATATCCTTTGTTTACAAGAAACTAAAGCTACTCCTGAACAACTTCCGGAAGGTGCGCGTGATGTGTTTGGATACGAAAGTTACTTTTCTTGGCCAGAAGTCAAGAAAGGATATAGCGGTGTAGCTATTTATTCAAAAGAGAAACCATTAAATGTTACTCTAGGCATAGGATTAAAGGGGTTAGATGATGAGGGCCGTACTATCACCGCTGAATACAAAGACTTTTATGTCATCACTTGCTACTTCCCTAATGGTGGAGGTGGACCAGAGCGTTTGGATTATAAGTTACGCTTTTATGATCAGTTTTTGAAATATATAAATGATTTGAAAAAGCCCGTTATTTTTTGCGGCGACATAAATACTGCTCATAATGAAATCGACCTCGCTCGACCAAAAGAAAATGCTATGAATACAGGCTTCCTCCCTATTGAACGAGCGTGGATGGATACACTAGTAAAGAATGGCTGGGTAGATACATTTCGCACCCTCTATCCTGAAAAGAAGGATGTTTATACTTACTGGGATCAGAAAACAGCTGCACGTGAACGAAATGTGGGGTGGCGTATTGATTACTTCTTTGTTTCAGCTGGTATAGAAAAGAAGGTTACTGATCTTATTACACTGAAAGACTTTTACGGCAGCGACCACTGCCCTATTATGCTCGATATCAAGTTATAAAATAAAAAGCCTCACAGTTATGTGAGGACTTTTTGTTTTTGTCGCGGTGATTTTTTAATACTGTCGTCGTACGGCCCCTTTGTTGCCTTGCGGTGTTTTACGTGGGCCGAGTTGTTTATCTCGCCTGTCGCCTACTGGAAGATTGCTTGCTGATGCATCGGATGCATTTCGATTTAGTCGCTGAGCTCCTTTTTTAGTTCGCATAGTGTATAGGTTTGTTTATTTACCAGTAGATTACAAAAAGTTGGCATGAAACGCAACTATTCCCTACTACAATCTCCCATATATGACCTTCAACCCTTTCATCATGCTGGCCTTGATAAACTTATTGGCACCTTGGTCTGTGGCCAGGTTTACCTTCTTTCCTAGTGCCTCACTTAGGCTTTTTTCTAGAGCTGTCAGACTGCTTATATGAAACGTTCCATTAGGGCTGATCATAATATCGACTTCCCCGTTTGGATTGGTTTCACCCAGTGCAACGGCACCAAAAATACCAGCATAAATGATAGGATACTTCTTTAGTACGGGTGTTACACGGGCAGTAATATCCTCGATAGATAAATCTGTCGGCGGTATCGGCGTAAAGCCTTTAATCGCATAAGTTACACGCGGTGAAACGCCAATCTTCTCTATATCGCCATTTGCGAGCAGTTTCTTTAATGCCGCATGCACTGATACCCTACTTCTTCCTGTTACACGTGAAAGTTCATTCGGTGAAACCGGATTTTCTGCCTGCAGAATATAATGAAACACCATTTTGTACGCAACTTCTTCCATACCTTACACTTTACAGTAAACTGTAAACATAGACAATGCTTACTTCACCCGATGCTTCTGCCTCAACCCTTCAACCTCAGCTTCATTTGCACCCTCCTTTTTATCCTTCGCTTTTTCCCCGAGAATTTTCAAGGCTGAGTCATTTAGGGCCTCAAAAGCAGTTACACGCTCAGTTAATGCTTCAATTGTGTTAATTTCAGGATTATCGAGCACTTCTTCAAGTAATGCGTGTAAAATCCAGCCCATTCTCGGTCCCGGTTTCATGTGTAACGTTTCCATCAGATATTTACCATCGATAGCTAGTTGAGAAACACTTATTGGGTCACGAAGCGCTTCCTCGATCATTGCATGGTATTTTCTTAATCTATATGGTGCTTCAGCCTTTTTCATCCCCACACGGTCACATTCACGAACTTCCATCAGTAACCAAATAGCTTTTTCACGCCGGCCCTGAGTATAGTCGAAGGGTGATACCTTCTGAATAATGCGCCGAACAGCAGAAAGAGTGATTTGTTCAGTATCTGAGAAAAACATGTGATTTCTGACCAGAGAAACAACTAAACTGCTTGTTTCACGTGAAAGTTTCATTCTCTCTAAGATCTTCTTAGTCATTCGGGTCCCAACCACTTCATGACCAAAGAATGTGTACTTATCCTTATTTGAGTCATAGCGACGAGTGACAGGCTTACCGATATCATGAAATAGGGCAGTAAGGCGTACTTCTAGTGAGAAATGCTTATCAGCAGCATGCTGAAGCGCGTGTAACAGATGATTGTATACATCATAGATATGAGCACCTTTTTGTTCACAACCTATACCTTCCTCGAACTCTGGGGCAATTGTGTGTAACAATCCAGCTTTCTGAAGTAGATCAATACCTAGGGCCGGATGCTCAGATTGGATGATTTTAAGGAATTCATCGCGGATACGTTCTTGTGAAATCTTAGTTAGAAGCGAGGATTTAGCAGTTAAAGCAGTCCATGTTGTTGGTTCAATAGAAAAATTAAGGGTTGTGGAAAACCTCACCGCCCGCATCATGCGCAAGGCATCCTCTTCAAAGCGCGTAGGGGCATCAAGGACACATCTAATTATTTTGTCCTTTATATCAGACTGTCCTTTAAAAATGTCTACAATTTGTCCATTTTGGACGTTATAAGCGATACTGTTTATTGTAAAATCACGTCGCTCCAGGTCTTTTGCTAACTGTGTTTCATATGTAACACTATCCGGACGGCGATTATCTGTATAAATACCCTCTGAACGGTATGTTGTTACTTGAACTTCCATTGGCGCGACATAGCTATTTATAGCGGAGGCGGGTGAAACATTCCTAAGTGTTTCATCAGCAGCTAGGTCAATTACTGTAACTGTGCCAAATGCATTCTCATATACGGTTTTGAGGTCAGGGAAGCAGGCTGCAATCTGGTCAGGATGAGCATTTGTGGTCACGTCCCAGTCTTTCGGTGTTCTCCCTAGTAATAAGTCGCGTACGCAGCCACCAACTAAGTAGGCTTCGTAATTGTTATCTTGTAGAGTCTTCGTTACATGTGAAACGAAAGAGGGGATCTTTGAAGCGTCTATTGTATCCATATTATTGCCCCTTGCTTGAATAAGCGAAGTTTTAAATTGTGCACCTACCAGGATTCGAACCCAGAACAACGGTTCCGAAGACCGTTGTGATATCCATTTCACCATAGGTGCGTACTAATAACAGTTAAACTATAGCATTTGCCGCACAAATAGCAAAAACCCTCAGATGTAATCTGAGGGTTTTTGCTATTTGTGCGGCTACAGAGAATCGAACTCTGGTCTCGTCCTTGGCAAGGACGCATTCTACCACTAAACCATAACCGCTATGATCTGCGAACAAAAATAGTATAACGGTTTCTGTAAGTTTTGCAATGCCACTTATTATATAGGTGCTTGTCCAATGGTATATGTAATAGGTCAACAGTCTTTTAGACAAAACACGTCCGATATTGTCGCAATGACACTGAAAAAGCTCATTAATTGACAAAACTGTGGATAACTGTGTGTGTAAGAGGGATAAAAGACCGGCTTTTATCAAGAGACTTTTATGTCTTTTTTAAATATCCTTTATTATATATAGGTATAATTGATTTACATGGGGAACAGAGCTATATAGTTTCACGTGAAACATATCTACCGTTGATAACTATATTTACTTCAAAAACCCAGCAATTAGGCCAAAGAGGAGAGGATGAGGCCGTAGTGTTTCTCATGAAACATGGTTTTAAGATTGTGGAACGAAATGTGCACAGTCGAAATGGGGAGATCGATATAATTGCAAAAAAGAAGCGGATCTATTATTTCTTTGAAGTGAAGGCGGGAAAGCAGGGAAGCTGGTTCAATCCCGCAGATAACTTAACTAGAGACAAGCTCAAGAAGTTTCATAAGGCAGTTGAGTACTATCGCTTCAAACATCGGTTCAAAGAGTACAAAGTTCAAGGTATGTTGGTCTGGTTACACTACGACGAAAAAATACCCCCAGTCATTGAAATAATAGACCTTTCGTAGTACTATACGTGAGCTAGGCATTTGGCCTGAATAGAATATCGGGATGTGGTGTAACGGCTAACATGCCTCTTTTGGGAAGAGGTGACTCAGGGTTCGAATCCCTGCATCCCGACACTGAGGGAACTACAAAAAAATCAAAAAAACCCATACAAAATAAGGTCTATACGACCTTATTTTGTATTCCGCGTCAAAGGGGAGATAGGGATTAGAACTGTGTATGCACTATAAAAAAAGCGGCCAATATATTGGCCGCTACCTAGTTTTCGTTAAACGATTGAATTTATCGCATTTTCATATTCTTGGATCTCTTTATCTACTTCCGTCAAAACACTTTCCTGTACTTTTTGAAACCTTTTGGTTTTAATTGATCGGAGATCTTTTTTGAGCAGCTTTCGAGCGATTTTCTTCTTCTTCGCAACAGTGCTAAAGATCTTTCCAACGTTGTACATTACAATCAAGGAATAAATTATTCCCATTGTGTAAAAATAGAGTCCAAAATCTAATCGGCCTATAAATTTATTGAACAGGCACTCTACTAGTAGGGTGCCAATGGTTCCACCTATGGCCACTGAAATTATTAACTTTATTATTTTTTCAACTTTACTATTTACTTTGATAGAAGCTTTTTTGATTGCGCTATCAATTAAGTACTGTGATTCAGGTGTATTTTTCATATTGTTATGTTTTAAGGGTTATCTAAAAACCCCTTCATTAGATTCTTAGAAAGCCCTTAAAACAATTTAAAAGAACATTTAAATAGTATCACGATTTTAGTAAAATGTCAATATCTCATGATACATTACAATATCAAAAAAAGCCCTAAAATGAGCTTGTTGTATAACGTTGGACTACATGTCTAAATCTTGGAACGAGTCTGTACTCTCAGGATGTTTGGTGCACAGCCTAACATAGCCCAGCAACAGACTAGCTTTCTCGTATGTTTCACGATCAGAGAGTTCAATGCCGTAAAGTTTCTTGCATAACTCTTTAAATGTTTGCAGTCGATGAGGTTTGATTTCCATAAGGCATAGATTACAGTTATTTGGACTTTTTGCAATGTCACGTCTGTGTTTTTCATTTTGACAACGGACAGCTAAAACTCTCCTGCTAAAAAAGCACCCGGTATTAAGGGGTGCTTTGGGGTGCGAATCTTAGCATTCTCGTAAACCAGTTCTGAAATGTTTGAACACAAGAACTGTTGCCGCAATGAAGGAAATACAACCGAGCGGAATTCCTAATGGGATTTCTTTATACGTGCTGTAAACAATAGTGCCGAGTATTCCACCAAGAACTGTACTTGCTGTGCCCATCAATATCATAAGTATTACTGACTGCACATTTGGAGATAGATATTTCATAGTCGCGGGATTTTATTTATTGCATTGTGCAATATTTTTTTATATAAGTCAATAAATATGCTGCCTCCCGGAGTTGCCTTTCAAACCTGCATTGTATATAGTATTCACAGTCAAAAAGAGTGTACTTTAAACTATTCCTTTTTGGGTAAATGTTCGGTAAAAGTTCTAATGTGATCCCTAAGGGACGACACTGATCGATTGCGATCATGGTAAAATAAAATAGTAATGTTACGCAGATAAAAGCGGGCATTGTCGCGCCGAAGTTGAAACGAAGTTCGCCTCCGTTCTCCGAACTTCGGCCCAACGAAGGCGGGTATAGTTTAGTGGTAGAATGACACACTTCCAATGTGTAGACCAGGGTTCGATTCCCTGTACCCGCACAATATCGAACCGTCTTTTCGGTTCACCGCTTCTTGTAAAATAAAGCCCGTTCGACAATACTCTCATTTTTTCGTCAATGAAAATGACAAACGGGTATAGGGAATCGAACTGTATATTCCTTATAAACAAAGCCCTCTCAAACATGAGAGGGCTTTGTTGCGAATCACTTTCGTTCGACGACCTGTTTAGTATAGTAAAACTCTTCTGGCGTTTCCACTGGCTCAAGTGGTTTGATACATAGTGAAACAAATCCTAATAGGGCACTGGCACTTTTATATGCCTCAGCGTCCGTCAGTTCAACGCCGTGCATCTCTTTGTATAGTTCCTTAAATATCTTAAGGCGCTCGGGCTTGATTTGCATATCATCGCAGAGTACAGGGTTTTCGGGGTTTTGCAAAGCGCCGCATTGCCTTGGCGGTGTCCGGTTCGGATTCGCCTATTAAGTTAAATATGGATCTGATACTATGTAGGAACTACGGCATGCTTTCAGAAGACCGAACATTTCAATACAGGGGAGTGCTAACCCTAAGGAAGAGCCGCGTTATCAACGCTCCCGACCGACCAGTGGACGACGTGGTCAACTGGCTCTTTCTTAGGGCGGGCGACGTGCAGTTCAGCTTCGTGTACAAGATCGAGCGTCCCGACGGTGCAGAATACGGAATTCCCTTTTCTGCGCATGTAGCATTCACGGCAACAGAGCATGTGCAGGAAATTCTTTTGCTGGACAAGGTGTACGAGGTCTTGAGAGGAGAAGAGCTCATCGGAAAGATTGTACTGGCTGAAAAACTGTAGCGCATGGCGGGTTCAAAAGTTCGCAACGTTATCCCTAAGTCCGCACCAACTCGTGCGCTCACGAGAAGCTTAGAAAAGCTCATTTTCTGATATAATTACAATATGGAAAAACCACCCGGACCGATTGAAAACCCTGATCATGCATGGGAAGTGGCGCATGCTGAAAAGCCTCTTCGAGACATTGCTCGGGAAGAATGGGTGAGTGAAGATCAAAAGGAAGCTCTGGACGCACTTGCTGAGCAACGTGGCGAAGAGACGCTAAGTCAGCTTCTTTCGCAAGAAGTTCCACAAACCGATGCAAAATCAGAAAATAACATCGAGTCTCACGAAGCCGTTGAAAAAATGATGGAGTTGGTAAAAAACAATCCGAACATCAATCTTATTATTGACGGTAACGGAAATGTTCTAGCTGAAGCAGGAGATAGAGATCGAAACGGTCAATCATCTTTTTATTTTGATACAAATAAGCAGCAGATGGTTCCTTCTCCAATAACTCTTGATTATGATATGCAAAGTTTTTCTAATAGAGATGAAAATTTTATCCCCTACAAGACTTATTGGAAGTTCACTACGCTTAACAAAAGCAGTAACAATCTTATTGTTGCCTGTCTCCCATTTAACCCTACTGTAAATAATCCCTATACCAAGGAGCATCGTCCTGGAACACACTTATCGTTTGGTTTAGCTTATAAAAACAACATACCTGGCTTTCTGGATTCACTTGGAAACGAGACATTGAAAGGATACTTACAAAACCCCGATACCGAAGAGTCTAAAAACTTCTTCACGAAAGTCTTTACTGAAGGCGCTAAAGAATTCACCCCAAAGTATTGGGAAGCTTTTGTTAACGATTACAATAGTTATAAGAATCATACTAGAAAGTAAAATTCACTAGCGCACGAGAAGAGTCAATCTGATATACTTAAAACATTAAAAATAACCTTGCAGGGCAAGGAACTGTTCGGTTTTATCACGAGTACCCGCACAAAATAAAAATGACATCGTCATTTTTCACTCATGCGAGACAATGCTTCGTTTTCAATACTTTTTCATTCTTGTCAAAAAATAGGCGAACAGGTATAGGGAATCGAACCAAATAAATAAGCCTCTCATATATTATGAAAGGCTTATTGGAATTTACGCATATTGTCTAAAAAAAGAATGTTCTGACCTCCAGATCATATTTTTCAATTTCTGGTTTTTTGCGCACGCAAGTTTTACACTCACTGCTCCAAGCGGTGTAGTTATCACAGATAAAAGCATAAAGCATATCCACGGTAACCAATTCATCTTTCTTGAGTAACTATCCCAAGCTGTACAGCCCCTGCCTTCTTTATTGAACCCAGGGTAAACGCTCAGGTCATTTTCTATAGTAAGGAACCCGAAGAAAAGAGAAGCAAAAAATGTTATTGCGATAGAAATCGAAATAATTAAGGAAAGATTGTCTAAAATTAGATTTTTCATGATTAAATTTTTAATGTTTTGATTTATAAATATGATAGCATATTATATTTATTTTGTCAACATAAACATGATGACAAAATAAAACACGTCAAATCACCTATGTTTGCTATACTTTAATCATGAAATCTACCCTTAAGGATCTTGGGCTTACGTCGAATGAAATTACTGTCTACGAGGCCTTGGTAAAGTTAAAAGGGTCATCTTCTGCGGGAGACATAATCAAGTTTTCAAACCTTCATCGAAACATCGTCTACGATTGCTTGTCTCATTTAGAGAATAAGGGGTTGGTTCAGGAAGTAGAAAAGAACAAGAAGAAATTCTTCAACTTAAAAAGCCCCGATTCATTAATTACAGGTTTTGAAAAACAGATAAAAAGCGTTGGCGAACTGTCAAAAATTATCCAAGCGCTCCCATTTGCCAGTGGACACGAAGTTTCTATCTATGAGGGAAGTATTGCTTGGCAGGAAGCATGGAGTAATGTCATGCAAAATCTCAAACCTAAAAGTACTTTCTATACTATTGGTATGGCGGGAGATCCTTGGGTCAAACTAATGGGTGAGACATTCGTTGAGTATGAGCAATGGGCATTGAAAAATAAAGTCACAGACAAGATTATTTCCCAGAAACATCTTCAGAAGGAAATCGAAGCACACCAAAACAAGCAGTTCTGTGATATCAGGTATATCGATATTGATTTGTCTGCTCACACCAGCATTGAAATTTTTGAAGATAGAGTATTCTTCGAGATATATGACAACCCCCAGACTTTGATTGAAATTAGAAGCATGGCCTTAGTCATAACCTTCAAGGCGTATTTTGAACTACTGTGGAAGACCGGCAAGTAATGATTGGTGTGTAAAAGTTCGCAACGTTGTCCCTAAGCCCGCACCAAATAAAAACACTCATATTTATATGAGTGTTTTTATTTCTTATTTTGCACTAACCTCATAATAATACCTCCCATGCGTCGAAGATAATGATTTCTTCGCTACGAGTTCGCCCGATGTAATTTTTGATTCAAGAGATTGTTTTGTTGGAACAGGACCGAATTCTTCTTCGCATGTATGCCATTTTTGCACCTCAACCCATTGGTTGTCAGTGATCACACACTGCTCGGTATTATTGCAATCTTTTTGGCAACCGCCACCGGCTCCGTCGAAGAATGTGGCCGCTCCACTTATTAGAATATTGTTTTTGAAAGTATATGTTTCATCTAGTAGGCGCGTGCCACCTGAGCTCGTGAAGTCAGCATGGGTGGTAATAGTGAAACTGGAAGGTAGGTGGTCAGAATGGAGTTTTACCAATGCTGCACAGGCGATACAAACAATCACAACGATTATTATGGCCCATATAGTAAATTTATTTTTCATAATTCATTTATACAGCAAAATGGTATAATTGCATATTATATGGTCAAAACATCACCAAAAGAATACTCTTTCAAAACAATGAAGTCTCCAGTCGGGGAATTGAAGCTTGTTGCTAGTGATGCTGGCCTCGCTGCTATTTTGTGGGAAAATGAAAAACCGAATCGTGTCGCTATCAACAGTGCACACGAAAACAAGAAACACCCGGTTCTTGTTGAAACAGAAAAACAGCTTAAAGAATATTTTGTAGGGAAACGTCAGAAGTTTGATGTGAAGCTGGACTTTGCTGGCACAGACTTTCAAAAGAACGTATGGAAGGCATTATTGAATATTCCCTATGGCAAAACTGTTAGTTATGCAGATATTGCTAAGAAAGTAGGGAGCCCAAACGCTGTACGTGCAGTTGGTTCAGCGAATGGCAAGAACCCGATTTGTATCATCGCCGGTTGTCATCGAGTTGTCGCTTCATCAGGGAAGCTGGCAGGATATGCAGGTGGTATTGAAAATAAAGTAATACTATTGAAACTAGAAGGAGGGAAGTTTGCAGGAAAAGCCGACAAAAACTCTCGCATGCTATAATCCTGGTATATGGAAGGCTACAAAAATATCGACAATATATCTTCCCAGTCAATTGAGCAGGAGTATGTTATCAGCTCCCAATCAAAATTTTTTGAAGATCAGAAGCAACGGTATCAACCAAAAGTCGAAGACTTTTTAAATGAACCTGGTTATGATCCTGAGGAAGTGCAAAAAGAAATAGACCTTTCACAGAAATTGAAATCTCGATGGGAAGGATCAGGAGATGATTTTGAAAAAGGTAATAAAAAAATCGCAGATATATTTGAAGGAATAATAGTTGACCAGTTTTGCGGTGCATGGATGGCAAATAAAGCCGAAGCATTTTTTGCCGCAGATGCAGATGACTATTTGAGAAAGGTAGACTGCGTAATTGAGTTTGCAGGAGAAGGGGACAAAGGACAGCTTGAATATCTTGGACTCGGTATCGATGTGACATTTTCCTCAGACTATATGACGCTCAAAAATAAACTTGATTCCATATGGGATGAAGAAATAGAAAAAGCTAAGCAAGTGAAGATTAAATATGTTGATACAGAAAACTACAAAGGATCACTCGATATTTTCCGCGCAGTACTAGCAACAAATAAAGAAACAGTGTTGGAACTAGCACGTCTCTATAAAAATAAAGAAAGAGATAAGCTAGATGAACATCCGTACCTTGCTAACGCATTATTTCAAATTAAATATCAGCTCGAGTCGTATCTCAATTATGCTATTAAAAAGCCCTTACCAGGGCCATACCTTGTTGAGATCGTAAAAACTCTTAAGACTTTCTATACGGTATATACAGAAAAAGAAGAATTTTTATTGAAACATGCCGACGATGTACAAAAAACCCACTCTTTTCAAACAATACGCTCATATTGTGATGACAAATTAAATTCAATATAAAATAAAACGCATTACTCCTAAGTAGTGCGTTTTATTATGGGATTTTTATTATTCCTTTATTCAAAATTGTTATATAATTGAATAGTGAAACACCCTATTTTGAAGAAGTTTTTTATCAGCACATTATTAGTAATTGGTACGTTTATTAGCAGTACGGCTATTGCCGCCTCAACTGGCACTATTGATCCAAACAATGCGGGATTTTATAAAGCAGCATTCTTGGATTCAAGTGCGGTAAGTGACACAGCGATTAATTTCGGTAAGTTCACTACACAATCTCAATACAACATCACTGTATCTGACACACAGATCCGTGGGTATGCATGGGGCGCATCAGTTGGCTATATAGTAACTAACTGTCTGGATACAACTAGTGGGTGTAGTACTGCTAATGGTAACTTCAAAATAGCAAATGCAAATGGTGTGCTTTCAGGATATGCATGGGGTGAAAATACTGGCTGGATAAACTTTGGCCCTTTTACATCACCAAGTATCTCAACAGTGAAGATCGACAGTACTGGAAACTTCGGTGGAACACTTGGGGCTGCAGGATACGCATGGAGTCAAAACTACGGTTGGATTATATTTGATTGTACTAACTCAAACACCTGTGTAAATACTGACTGGCGCGTTGCCGTAACACCTCCTAGTGGAGGAGGAGGTTCTGGTACTGGTACATTGTCTGGCGGCGGATTTCCACCAGGCTACACACCTCCTGGAACTACACCAACAACTCCGACCAATCCTACTACCCCAACCACTCCTACTGGTCCAACAACACCGCCTATCACTCCAGCTACACCAGGTACAACTGATAATGGAACACCTGGCAATGGAACCGGCATAGGTAACGGTGTTACACCTGAACAGCCAAATCAGCCACCAGCAGGTGGAAACAGTGGTGGGCCAAATCAGTCCCCAACAGGTACTTCAACTCAGCCGACAAGCAATCCTTCACAATCAGGAGGAGGACCAGGATTATTTGATAATGGCATCACACTACCTCCAGCATTTGTTGAATCAATCACTACTATTACAAGTTCAATTGGAACAAGTTTGAAAGGTCTTGGTAATGCATTTGCCCCACTCGCAACAGGAGTGATCGGATTTGCACGTACCCCAATAGGTTCAACAACATCAAAGCTTGCTAGTGCATTTGGTATTATCCTCACATTGATTTCAGCAATTGCTATTGCTCTTATTTCTAGTCCGTTTACCTGGGCAGACCTATTGATGTTGCCACTCAGTTTATGGAATCTATTGTTGATCATCTTTGGTTTCAAGCGACGTCATCATCCATGGGGAACTGTATATGACAGTGTTACAAAGCAACCGATTGATCCAGCATATGTAGTACTAACTGATCTTAATGGTAATGAAGTAGCAACTTCGATTACTGACATCGATGGACGATATGGATTCTCTGTTCCGCCTGGATCGTATAAGATTATCGCAAGTAAAACTAACTTCAATTTCCCTTCAATGAAATTGGCTGGTCAAAGCAAAGATGAACTATATGACCAACTCTACTTCGGTGAAGTGATTGAGATCAAAGAAGATGGCGAAGTAATTACAAAAAACATTCCTATGGATCAATTAAACTTTGACTGGAATGAGTTCGCAAAGACTGAACAGAAGCGTCTGTCATACTACAAGCGAAGTGATGTAACTATTGCTCGCATCTCAAATTTCTTCTTCGCTATCGGATTCATTATTGCAACTATCTCATTGATTTCAGCGCATACCTTATATAACAGTATTATATTTGTCATCTATGTTGTGTTATTTCTTGTTAAACAATATGTTCCCCAATTTAAATCAAAGGGTTCAATATCAGATGCGATCAGTGATGACCCACTACCGTTCGCTATCCTGCGTGTTCTATCAACAGTAACAGGACAAGAAATCAGTCATAAGGTTGCTGATCGAATTGGTAGCTATTATTGTCTCGTACCAAATGGTACCTACAATGTTACGATCGACAAGAAAAATGCTGATGCAAGTTATACAAAAATGGTAGTGCCGTATCCTGTGACAGTGAAAGAAGGATACCTAAGAAAAGACTTTAAGGTGTAATCGCGTCAAACCCGACTGACAAAGAAAAAAGACTCCTCGTTATGAGGAGTCTTTTTTCTTTGTCTTCACTACTGCCCGATCAATGAATGAATCTTTTCTACGATTTCATCAAGAGTAAAGTTGGACTTGATCATAAATGCAGCAGCCCCACCGTCCATCATTTTCTTCATGTCTGCGTCACTTGAAAGGTTTGAGAAAACAATAACTGGGATAGCTTTTGTTTTTTCATCAGCCTTAAGGTTGAGTAATACATGCTCACCATCAATATCGGGAAGCATCATATCGAGCAATATCAAGTCAGGTGCAAATGTCGTAAGCGCTTGATCGATATCCGCCTTTGTCATCGCAGTCTTTACATCAAAGCCACTTTTGGTGAACTTTGCGCTTTCGATGTTTTTCAAAAAAGCGTCATCTTCAATTATTAGGATTTTCTTCATATGCACTAGTATAGCGCTTTTGGGCCAAATGGGGAATTATTGTTGCAAAGGAATTGTGATTGTCACAGTAGTTCCTTCGTGCTCAATACTATCCATAGTAATAGTACCGCCATGTTGTTCAATAATATGCTTCGTACTATAAAGCCCCAATCCAGTACCTTGTTGAACTGTGTTTTCTGCACGATAAAACTTTTCAAACAAATGACCCATTTTGTCAGCGGGAATTCCGGCACCCTGGTCTTGTACGGTAACCAAGGCCTTGTTGTCTTGTCCTGAAAGTGAAATGATAATTTCAGTATCTGGATTACTATATTTCAATGAATTTTCAATGATATTATGAAGTGCGATCCGAAGCTTGCTAACGTCGCCGTTGATAGTAATTGTTTCAGCAGGCTGGTGATAGGTAATAGCAATTTGTTTTTGCGCTGCCTCATTGCTAAATTCTTGCACAATTTCTGCTAATAAATGAGTAAGGTGTACAGGAAGTTTGGCATACGTAAGCACCTCGTTATTTTTGATAGCAGTCATTGTTGTGTTGAGTAGGTCAACCATGCGCTGGTTTGCTTGTATCGCCTGTGCCATAGCTGCTTGTTGTTCTGCGGTAAGTGCACCATAGTCTCCGTCATTGAGCATTTTGAAAAGCCATTTCATCGCAGAGAGGGAAGTGCGTAGTTCGTGGGCAGACAAAAGAAAGAAATCAATTTTTTCTTGCTGAGAGTTTGCTTGTGTTGAGCTTGTCGAATCAGTCGAAGTTTCCATATGTTGTACGATAACTATATCATTTAAACAGAAAATAAAAAAACAGCCATGTACGTATACATGACTGTTTCACTGTCAGCGGGGGCCTTAGGCTTCCACTGCTTCCAAAATTTCCCGATTTTCTTTTACTTTCGGCCAGGCGTGCATAAGTACATCCGTCACTGTAGTAATGGTTGTTGCGCCGGCAACCTCTTTTCTCATTACATAGAAACTGTACTTATCCAGGTACTGTTTGTTGATCAGCTTAATAAAAACCAAAATCTGGTCTTCGGTCGGGCCGTCAAAAATAATTTCCCGGGTGTTGTTTTTGCTGGCTTGTTTCACCAACTCTTTCGGGGCGGCTATGTTATAGCCAAATGATATTGCATGCCGTGTATCGCTCGCATCGTTAAAAAGTTTAACAACTGCTTGTTGGCTAGACAACTCATCTTTTTTCTTGATGTTGGTTCTGAAAATAAAGAATTTCCTTTTCATTTTTAAAGAATTTTGGTTTATGGAATGTATTTGAAATAACTATAGCGTATTCCTTTAAATAGTCAATGCCACGCTGCATAAATGCTTTGCAACGCAAGGGTTTACAGTATGCAAACAAAAAACCACCCAAAGCAGGCGGTTTTTTTGTAGATTCCTACGTCGTTCTTGCGAACTACGTGAGAGAGCTATTTTACAGCGTCTTTCAATGCCTTTGCAGCACGGAATTTTGGAACGCGAGTAGCTGCAACCTTTACTGGTTCACCAGTCTTAGGGTTACGAGCTGTGCGAGCTGCACGTAGTTTAACAGAAAAGATTCCAAGTCCAGCAATCGATACTTCGTCGCCTTTCTTTAATGTCTTAACGATTTCTTCGAGGATACTCTCCACAATTTCTTCAGCCTGTACCTTTGTACCGCCTACCTTTCCGTGGATAAGTTCAACGAGTGCTTGTTTGTTCATAGTATTTGTATAAGAGAATCTCTGCAATAGTGCAGTGAGATCCCCTGTAGCGCTAGTCTATTAATTCATCAGTGCGCTCAAGCAATATGCTTAAAGCTTATAGACATTATATAGTAAGGTATTTTGACTGCAAACATTGACACTTATTTATATCGTGCCATAATTTCTTCCTCAACAATTGCTCGAGGTCGTCCATATTTCAAATATGACAATTCTTTTATCTTTTCTGCCGTCTCTGTATTGCCTCGAGGAGGGAATGGAGTGTGAGAATTGAATGCTTTTACAGGTACTCCATCAACAAGCATTTTGATATAACAGTTTAAATTTTGCTGTTTGATAATATCATCAGGAGTAAATGTAGGAGCAAATTGTTTTGAAAATACTTCAGCGTTTTCTGGACTAACACGGTGTACTACCATTGTTCCAACGTTACCAAACACGGCATTTTTAATACCCTCATCGAGTTGTTCAATGTATTGGTGCGCAACAGTAAGAGATAAACGATATTTACGCGCCTCAGAAAGAATAGTGTTGATTGAATCTGTAGTAACATTTTGGAATTCATCAATGTACATATAGAAATCATTCACTTCACTTTTGCCAATAATATCTACACGAGAGAGCGCTGCCATAGTGATTTTACCAACGAGCAACAATCCAATAAGGTGAGAGTTGATATCACCGAGACGACCTTTTGAAAGATTTACCAACAATATTTTTTTCTTGTCCATGATGTCACGGAAGTTCAACACACTTTCTTGTTGTGCGATAACAGGACGCATTACATCGTTTGAAATAAATACATCAAACTTGTTTGTGATATATGGTACGAAGTTTGCAAGGGATGCTTCACCAGTAGTCTTCTCTGCATTTTCCCAGAACTGTTTGATGATAGGATTTTTACATTTAGATAATTTCATATCGCGAAATGCTTTATCAGAAAGTACGCGACCGATTTCAAGCAGGGTAGAGCCAGATGCAGGATCTTCCATTACCAGTCCGGCTGAGTTACGGAAGTATTGTTCGAAGGCAGGACCGCCAGCAACTTTCATATCAAAGAGTTTATTAAAGATCGCTAGTAGTTCATTGATCACAAAAATCTTTTGTTCAGGATAGCGTTCATCATATTCAAGCAAGTTAAGACCCATCGGACGCGCTGTATATGCAGGGTCAAAATAGATAACGTCATCAATACGTTCTGGTGGGATATTGGCCAAAATATCCTGAATATCATTGCCGTGTGGATCAATAAAGCATACGCCATCACCATTTTTGATATCCTGAATAATCATGTTTTTGAGGAATACGGTTTTACCAGTACCCGTCTGACCGATTACATAACAGTGGCGTACGCGATCTTCTTTTGCGAAACGAACCTCAGATGTTTGTCCACGGTAATTATTTGTTCCCAGTACAATGCCGTTTGGGTTATTGAATACTGGTGCAGGCGCCGAAGTAGCAGAGGACTCTTTGAGTTCAGGTGCACTACTAAGTCCAATAGGAAAGTGAAAAATTGTTGCCAGCTCATCAATAGAAAGGGGTAGTTGTTGTGACTTATTAAATGAGCGATAACTAAATTCACGAGCAAGTTCATGGAGATCTCTCTTGCCTTGGTCTTTCCACTCAATACTATTTGATTCAACGAGAGAAAATTGGTTGAATGATGCTTTGATGCCGTTAAGAATACTTTCGGCGCGAGGAAGAGTTGGGGCGGTAGTGATAATGCGAATACCGGCACTAAGACTGTGGCTTTGATTTTTTCTTTTTGCTAATTCAAGGCCGACAGTGTCTACCTTTTTATCCTTCTCGATTTCTTCTGGAGTTTTGTCTTTATCAAAAAAAGAAAGTAATCCTTTACCAACACCTTTCAATACTGAGCCGGTAACATCTTCGTATAGTTCTTTCACTTTGCCGTCGCCTTTTTCTGCCGCAGCAATAATGTTTGAATAGACTTGGTTGGTGTGATCAATGTCAGAAGAAATAGTAACTTGAATAGCAGCACCTTCTGTAGTGTTTTCTAATTTGGAAAGTGTTGCGATCAGTGCATTGAATGGATCATGTTCAAATTTGTCATCAGTATTCAACGGAAAGATCGCTGGACCTTTGAGTCCGGCAATACTACCAGCAATTGCAACCCCATTTTCAGAGAAGACATTATAGTCATCAACTGCTTCTTCAATCAATGCTTCTGGATAGTATGCATGAACTAGTTTTTCAAATGTTTCTTCATGTATGCGAGGAACTGAAGCGTACATAGTGATGTCACGGTGATCATGTTCAACAGCAAGTTCAAGTGTGTAGTATTCGTTCTCTTTGGCATCTACTGAGCTAAACATCCCTAGGTAGAATTGTTTCATCGCCTGAATGAAACTTTTGAAGTCAGCTGCTTCATTGCTCCCAAGAGCTGGAAGGGTGATCATGAATAAGCTGTGGTTGAGTGAACGTTCTAATGCAGAATGAATCTTAAGTCCTGGAATAGCACCAATAGTATGAAGGTATTGCACCAAGAAACGATGAAAGTCGTCATCGAGATGGGGGTTGTTAAGTCCGGCAGACACATCAAGAGCATTTTTGATACCTTTTTCAAGCATGATGCCAAACAACTCCTCGATTTTTTTGTCATGTGTCTCTGGTTTGAGTTTCAATACTAAGGCTTCTGTTTCATGCTTCTTCAGTACGGCTGTTTCATGTAGAAATTCTTTGGCTTCGCTTTTTGCATACTTCTCAATTGTTTCATATGCAGCGGACTCAATAGTCTGCTCGCCGTTTTCTTGCATGATGTACGCCTTTTGTGATTCCGCACCAAGCCAGGCAATTTCTTGTTGTGGAGTACTAAACTTTTCAGTGGGTTGCATAGCTATAGTATAGCGTTGAATAGGGTAAAAAAATACCCAACACAAGATATGCTGGGTATTTTTATGAACTATCTTCCTCCAATACCGTTATGTTTTGGATTGGTGTCATTTCCTAGGTGAGGATTTGGGTTTTCATGAGCGTGAGCCTTGTGAGCCTCTTCTTTATTGTGTTCATGAATTGCTTCTTTGTTCATTTTTTCTTGATCGTTTTCGCGATCTTCTTCAGGGATATTCATATCATTATTTGATTAGCTGGCAATACATGTATTATACTAGAAACATGTTACACAATAAACAAACCCAAACTTGGTCTGGATTCGTACAGTCACCCCGTCAGGAATAGGGTATTTTATTGTTGTGTATAGCTTCAGGTAAAAGCCCTATCTCTACGGGGCTTTTTTTATTCGTACTAAATAAACAATGACATGAATACATTACATATCAAGCAATTAGAATTTTGGGGCAGACATGGGATCACTGGAGATGAGAAAAATATTGCGCAGCCTTTCAGTGTAGATGTAGGTGTGCAATATAATTTTGCACCAGCAATAAAAAGCGACAGACTGTCAGATGCGGTTGACTATAAGGTGATAGAGAAAATTGTAAAAGAAAAAGTTGAAGGGGGCTCTCGGGTATTAATAGAAACATTAGTCAACGATATTGCAGAAGCTATCTTTGAAGAGACAGAGTCTGTGTCAGTAGATATTTCATTGGCAAAGACTCGAGCAAAAAGTACAGGCATTCCATCGGTAACGTTCACAAAAATACGGCAGCAAGAACTGCCTACTATTAGCAAACAATTAGATCTTAGTGCTGAAAAGGTGAAACGTTTTTATTCCGCAGAAACGGACGGCGTGCTCCATATCAAAGGATTGCTCTATAGTATTCTCGACAAAGAAAAAATTAAACAATGGTATGCACGCAAGGCTGAGACATTTGAAAAGAAAGAAGAAAAATATATTCAAAACAATCAACAGGTTTCAGTCGTATGTAACGGACCATTTGGCGCAATGTCAGCTTTTGATTCGATTCAAGAAACAGCGCTGCACAATCTGTATTATAAAATTCGACATGAAATAAATACCTACTCTGATATTCCGTTTAAGCAGGGCGACAGATTAGAAAGTAAATTGATTAAATATCCGATATCAGCATTAGGTGTTGGTGCGCACAAAGACCTATCCTCAAATATAAACTTTATTGTGGTCATGAACTTGTATGGCACAACTACGTTTTATACTTCTTCCGACAAGAAACGTTCTGATGAAAAAGCATATATCGTCGAAGAGGGAGATATTGTCATCATGCGTGGACCACGAAATTCAACAGAAAATGATCTACGGCCGATTCATTATGTGTTGGATATTCTAGAAGAACGATTAGTATTTGTTTGTCGAGAAATAGAAGATGCTACAGAAGCAGTTATTAACAAAGGAAACTGGATGGGATTTTAACAATCTCTATACAGGTGATGGTGTGGTGATACTAAAGAATGTTCTATCAGTAAATGATGTTACACATATTGTTGCAGATATTGCTCGACAACAATTCGTATTGAAAGAACATCAAGAGATTAATAATGGACAAGAACATTGTCAGTACTCGCACCTACTACTTATCGATATGTATCAAAAGGTCGTAGCAGCATTACCGCTAAATGCTCTCGCCACCTCTCTTGATTGTAGTTGTACGAAATATCCGGTTTCACTGTCTGGTTCAGCATTTCACAAAGACTTTTCTTGGAATACAGGCTTTGTCCTCACGTTCTTTTTTGGTGAAACGGTATTTTGTGTTGCTGATACAAGAGAGGGTGGCAATACTCGTGTATACACTGTGAAAGCAGGCGATGCTGTAGTAATGAGAGCACCAAGGAATTACTCTGCTACAGAAATTGCACTACGACCAATTCATGCAATCGGCGTTGTTCCAAACATTCTATATACATTTGAAATCAGACAGGTCGATCAATTAAGAAAAAAGCTGTTAGAAAAATAATAAAAAACCCTTCGCACATATGCGAAGGGTTTTTTATTATCGTGCGTAATCCGTGATGCGAGTTTCGCGTATGATAGTGACTTTGATTTGTCCCGGGTAGCGAAGTTCATGTTCAATTTGAGTTGCGATAGCACGAGCCATATTCTTCGCTTCAACATCAGAAACTTTTTCTGGATGAACAAAGATACGAACTTCACGGCCTGCTTGCAATGCATATGCTTTTTCAACTCCTGCAAATCGGGCAGCAAGTCCTTCAAGTTCAGCCAGGCGTTTAAGATATAGTTCTGCTGTATCGCGACGTGCACCAGGACGTGCACCAGAAATCATATCTGCTGTTTGTACGATCACGGCTTCCAGTGTTTCGTGGGGAACATCGTCATGATGACTTTTCATTGCAGTGACAATGCGCTCATCTGTATTAAATCGTCGTAATACTTTCACTCCGATTTCAACATGAGTTCCTTCAAATTCATGGTCGAGTGCTTTGCCGATGTCATGTACCAATGCACTGGCTTTGGCGATGTATGTATCTGCACCAACTTCTGCTGCCAGCATTTCTGCAATGTGGGCCATTTCAATAGAGTGCTGTAAAACATTCTGTCCGTAACTGGTACGAAAATGGAGTCGGCCAAGTATTGCCACTAGTCGTGGGTCGAAATTATAAATACCACATTCGTATACAGCAGCCGCACCTTTTTCTTTGATTGTTTCATGAATCTTTTGTTTTGCTGATTCAATCTCTTCTTCAATACGTGCAGGTTGAATACGTCCATCTTCTACCAGTACTTGCAATGCTGTTACTGCGATCGCTCGACGAACTGGATCAAAACATGAAACAACAATTGCTCCTGGTGTTTCATCAACTAAAAGCTCAACACCACTGAATCGTTCAAATGTGCGAATGTTGCGACCTTCTTTACCAATGATCTTGCCTTTAACTTCTTCATTAGCAATGGTGACACTACTAGTAGTGAGTTCGTTCGCTGTCGGTACTGCCAATCGTTGAATTGCCATCACCAAAATATTTTTGGCTTTGTCGTTAAGTGTCTCGCGTAGTTGTGTATCGAGTTTATGTGATCGAACCTCAAGGTCTTCTTGATACTGTGCCTCTGTTTCCTTCAGCAATAATTCTCGGGCTTGATTTTTCGTGAAGCCTGCCAAAGTCATCAGCACTGCTTCGTGCTCGCTGCGAATTTGTTCAACAGCGTCAAGCTCTTCAAGTAACTCGTTTTTCTTTTCATCAACAAAAGCAGTGCGTTCATCGAGTTCTGCTTGGCGACCATCGAGGAACTCTTCCTTGCGGGCAAGTCGTTCATGCAGTTCATCTGCCTTGATGTGAGCATCATCGATCAGTCCTTGTGCTTGTTCGCGTGCAGCCAAAAGCCGCTCAGTGATAGAGAGTTCGAGACTATTTTTTTGCAGCAGCAGTACAACCATTCGCGCGGCATACCCGATGATAATACCAAGTACTGTCGCCGCTCCGATAATAACAGCGAGGTGCATATTATTTTTCTACAATTGGCTTGGTAATAACGTCGTCGATAATACCGTACTTTTTTGCTTCAGGTGAATCCATGTAAAAGTCGCGCTCCATATCGAGTTCTACTTTTGTGATCTTCTGGCCAGTATTTTTTGAGAAAATTTCATTAAGCTTGTGACGTAGTTTGAGGATTTGCTTAGCAGTGATTTCAATATCAGTTGCTTGGCCTTCCATACCACCTGACGGCTGGTGGATCATGATTTCAGAATTGGGTAGAGCAAAACGCTTTCCTTTGGCACCGCCAGCCAGTAGGTGAGACCCCATTGATGCAGCAAGACCAACACAGATAGTAGAAACATCTGGCTTGATGAATTGCATAGTATCAAGGATTGCTAAACCAGCAGTTACAGAACCGCCTGGTGAATTGATGTATAGATAGATGTCTTTCTTAGAATCTTCATTGGCAAGAAATAAAAGCTGCGCAATAACAATATTGGCAACATTGTCATCAATAGGTCCTGCAAGGAAGATGATGCGATCACGGAGTAAGCGAGAGTAAATGTCATATGCACGTTCTCCGTTGGTAGTTTTTTCAATAACAGTAGGGATTAACATATTTTTCAAAAGGGTTAATTAACAATAATTTCGAGCAACCGTGACTGACAGACTGAATACCCTGACTATACCGTTTTTTGTTGACTTTGTCGATGAATGAGGTAGAGTAAAGAAAATTTAAAACCCTATAGCAATGACTAATATCATTAAAAGACACGGGCTGCTGTATAGCTCAGAGCAAACAACAACACTCTACCGGTTGATTGCCACAATGTATGACCTGCCAATATTTATTACCGATGTGCACCCAAATGCTGACTGGTTTCCACTTTTTAAAACAGAAGAATATCCTGTTTTGGATGGCGGAGATCATCACTTTAATGTGGGCATAGAAGTAAGAAGGAAATTTTTTGGGGTATTTCAGTACACAACAATTTCTCCTTTAGGAAAAATTAGCTGGACATTCGATGGTGATACGCTGGCCAGTTTGTCGATACAAGTTGATGATCCAGAAATGCAGCATAATTTCACTAAAGAATTATCTGCAACTGTTGATGCGTTACAGAAAGTATTTGGTATTACTATCAAAATGCACCAGGCAATCGGCGGCCATGCTACTTATGTCTAATCTTATTGAGTCCAAACAAAAAAGCCCTGCTGTATGCAGGGCTTTTTATTATTTGTCTCCCTCTAGAAGAGAAAGAGTTTTTTCATTGGTCAGCATCATGTCTACGTATGCTGCTGTGCGAACTTGGTCTGCACCAGGATACATAGCCATCAAGCGTTCTGTTTCTACTTGTACTTCTTCATCTGCAGGAACAATGTTTTCTTTGCGTGAGATAGCATTCAATACGAGTTGAACATGGGCGCGCTTTTCTGCTTCTGGTTTGAAGTCATTCATCATACCTTCTTTTGTTAGGTTGCTTTGCTTCAAGTAGTCATCAAGGGTGAAGCCAGCACGAGTGATATCTGCCTCAACTTGAGCAAGCATTTTTTCTTGTTCAGACTGCAATACAATAGCTGGAATAACGAAGTCTGTTTTTTCAACAATACTTTCCATGATAGCAATACGGCGCTTGTCTTTTGCATCTTGAGACTTTTCACGAGCAACGTTTTCACGAATCTTTTCACGCATTTGTTTTACATCTTCGAATTCGCCGAATGATTTTGCAAACTCATCATCAACTTCAGGGAGGGGCTCTTCATGAGTATGCTCTTGTCCGGCGCCATGTACATGTCCATATGCGCGTAGTTGGCGAAGTTCTTGTACTACTTTTTCAATATCTTCTTCTGTTACAGCTTCTTCGGTTACAGGGTCCACTCCTTTAGCGATTTTTTTATAATCCGGAAGCTCGATGTTAGGAAGCACTGTTGCAGTAATAGTAAATTCAACATCAGTACCTCGGGCTATTTTTGTAATAGCGAGTTCTGGGCGACCAATAATGTCAACGTTTGTTTCTTTGATAATTTCAGGATAAATATCCTGCAATGCTTTTTCTGCCATGTCATTCACTAGTAGTTCATCTGGAATGTGAGACTTTGCCACAGCTTCTGGAATGTGACCCTTGCGAAAGCCATCAAGGTTCAAGTGGCCAGCCATATGTTCAAAGGCTTTTTTCTCATATTTTGCAACTGTTTCCCAAGTTACAGATCCTGTAATTTCAACTCTAGAATCAGGAAGTTCTTTTACGCTTGCTGTGTGTGTTTTATTCATATCGTGGAGAGTCTAACACAGCGGTTCAAGACTTGCCACTGCAGACTTATTGAGCCTTATTTATCAGTATCAAGAGCAGGGAGTGAAGCCTTCAATGCAGCTAGACTATCTAATAGATGAGTTTTTGCTTCATGAAGTGAGATCTCTGCAGTATTTGTAGTACTTTTCATAATATCGAGCGTGAATGATGAAAAGCGAGTGCTCGAAACAGTAATAGTAGAAAAAGCAGTGATATCATTCTTGCTTTTTATTAGTGAATTATTTGCACCAATAAGCGCAATTTGAGCATCAGTGGTAATAATGCCATTCGCATTCAATTGGTTAATGGCAATTTGAGTTTGCATAGAAAGACTAGTTAGCTGACTATATATATCAGTTAAGGCTGCCTGTACGGCTATTTTCTTGGCACCAAGGCTTTTTCCTTGTAATAAAGGGCTATTTATATCAGTAGTTTCAATTACTGAGGCTTTCACTGCAGTGGTTGCCTGCAATGAAGTACTCGAAATTGCAGCATTTCCCACAGAAGGGAAGGCAAAAGCCGTTAGTAGGATTAAAATGTAAGCCTTTTTCATAGTCATAAGTATACAATAAAAGACGATATTGAGAAGGTTTTCTTACATGCTCACCCGCTGCTCATAGAAGTAATCTATTGACTTTTAGTTAAAAATGTGCTATTATGTAACTAACAAACAAGCACATTCACATTTAATTAAATATAGATAATATGAAAAAGTTATTAGTAATCCTTTCTTTTGTTTTAGGTTTTTCAACAATTTCCTTTGCACAAGATACCAAGAAAGTAGAAATTCGCACTACATACCATATAAAGGTAAGCGATAGTGTGTCCATTGATTCTGTGGTTATTGTAGAGAGAAAAAACATACCTTCTACTAAAGATGAATTAGCAAAATTTCAAGCCGCACTGGATAATGATTCTGAGCTAAAAATGCTAAGATCGAAACTTTCGTCCAGTGATGGACTTGTAAAAGTGCTTACAATAAGAAAAATTTTTGACAGGAAGGATGAAATTCAAAAACAAATGCACATTGTTTTTCCTGATTACAAAGATAAAACTTGGTAGTTACTCAAAAAAACTTAAAGCCGCTTATTTAATTATGAGCGGCTTTTTATATTGACACTCCCAGTCCAGAAGAGTAGGGTAATAAAAACGTTTACTAAAACCTAAAAATCATGGAAGCATTTATTTTTCCGATCGTAATGATTGTTTTTATCGCATTGTTATTAGCAGTGTATGGAGGAGATGGATATGATTACTATTCCGCTACAATTATTTTTTGTGGAGCAGTAAATGAGTTTGAGGGTATTACGTACTCCGCATTAGAAAAAAGACAAAAGAAGAAAATCAAAAATCTTCGGCAGAATTCTCAGACCAAAAAATGGGAGATCGCAGTTGATGAGGTTTCATTTTTTGAACCGAACAAAATTGTGTGGACAGACATTGAAGAATGTGTGGCGCGAGCAATTTTGGCAAAAGAAAAATCTGGAAAAGTAAGCTACATCACTGTTTTAGAGCAAGGAATACTGCTTGCTAACTAATCATAAGGTCGCCATAGTGGCGGCCTTTAATTTTGACAAGTTGGGAGTAATAAGTAGTATATAGAAAAATAACCCTTAAAAATTATCAGCATGGCAATTCAAAAAAGTAACACCAGCAGATCCATTATTGTCTTAAGGGGCAATAAAAACATGTCGCAAGAAGACCTTGCACGAAAGGCATGTATTACTCTCGACGAGCTCAAGGAAATAGAATCCGGTAAACGGCCCTCGCCTGACTCATTTGAATTAATTGCTGAAGCATTAGGATTAACGCCTGCAGACTTTTCTAGCTGTATTAATAATCCTGATCAATTTTTCAAGAACCACGACATTCCTGTCGCGGCGTAATTGTTACTTATACTAAAAAACACCCTGAGCATATATATGCAAGGGTGTTTTTACTTTCGCTCAAATTTTTTTCTGTTATACTGGCGAAATATGATCAAAGTTTTTGGACACCTTTCACCTGATACTGATACTACTGGCTGCGCTATTTTATGGGCTTGGTACCTCAATGCACATACTTCACATGAGGCGACTCCATATGTATTGGGCTCATTAAATAAAGAAACTTCTTTTGTATTGAGTCACTGGAATGTAGCTGAGCCGGCATTACTTGAAGTGATTGCTGCTGATGACGAAGTAGTTATTGTGGATACAAATAATCCTCAAGAATTATTTCAAAATATTAATGAAGCAAATATTTTGCAGATCATCGATCATCATAAATTAACAGGCGGACTTACCAGTAAAGGTCCTTTGGAAATAACTATTCGTCCACTAGCATCAACTGCTACCGTTATGTATGACTTGATGGGTAGTCATGTTGAAACGCTGCCGAACGATATGGCGGGCATTATGTTGTCATGTATTCTTTCTGATACGCTTGAATTCCGATCTCCTACCACTACTCCTCATGACAAAGATGTCGCAGAACGATTGGCTGCAAAACTTGGTATCACTATCACTGACTACGCTAATCAACTTTTTGCCGCAAAGTCAGATGTATCGGACTTCACTGATGTTGGACTGATTCATATTGATAGCAAGAAGTATGGCGTGGGTGACAAAAACTTCCGCGTGTCAGTTGTTGAAACAACAACACCAGAAACTATTCTTTCACGCAAAGAGACAATAATCAGCGCAATAAAAACATTACTTGAAGAAGAGAAGGATGTTGATGATGTACTATTTTTTGTTATCGATATTTTTAAAGAAGAGGCAACTGTATTAACCTATAGCCAATTAACGAAAGATATTATTGAAGCATCATTCGGTGTTACTGTTACTGAAGATACGGTATTACTTCCAGGGGTGGTTTCTCGTAAGAAACAAATCCTGCCAGTACTAGTACTTAAATAAATTTGCAAATAAAAAACCTCGCAGAAAATGCGAGGTTTTTTATTACAATATTGTAAGTAGGTTAGGTGCTTATTCAGCAGCTACTGCTTCGTTATCATCTTGAAGTTTTTCTTCTACCACTTCATCAGTTTCATTAGCTTCGTTTTCAACTGTTTCATCAGTTGTTGCTAAATCTTTCAATGACATGAAGTCGTTTCCTTCAACGTTTTCAGTAACAGTTTCAAGTTCCATTTCAGTTCCTTTGATGTCGATTTTCCAACCTGTAAGCTTTGCGGCCAGACGAACATTTTGTCCACCCTTACCGATTGCGAGAGAAAGCTGATCAGGAGTTACTTCGATAGTTGCCTTGTGTTCTTCATCGTTAAGATCAAGAGAAAGTACTTTTGCTGGAGAAAGTGACTTGCTAACAAATTCTTCAGCTTCAGGAGACCATTCGATAATATCGATTTTTTCACCACCAAGTTCATTCATCACAGTACTTACGCGTACGCCTTTTTGACCTACGCATGATCCAACAGGATCAATGTTTTGATCGTCAGTCCATACTGCAATCTTTGAACGACTGCCTGGTTCTCGTGCAATAGCTTTGATTTCGACAACACCAGAAGCAATTTCTGGAGATTCAAATGCAAAAAGCTTTTCTAAGAATTTTGGATGAGTACGTGATAAACGGAGGTTAACTCCACGTGGAGATTCTTCTACATGGTAGAGGTATGCTCGGATACGTGCACCGCGAACATAGCGTTCACCAGGGATTTGTTCATTCGGAGGAAGCATGCCTGTTGCACGGTTGAAGTCGATGAATACTGTACCGCGATCAATTTTCTGAATATATCCAGAAACAATGTCACCTTCTTTACTACCAAACTCATCCATGATCGATGTGCGTTCTGCTTCGCGAATACGCTGCATGATCACTTGTTTAGCAGTTTGTGCTGCAATACGACCGAAATCATCCTTTGGTTCAAGGTTGAATATCAGTTCATCGCCGATCTTGGCATCACTCTTCATGATTTTTGCATCTTCGAGGAGAAGGTGTTTTTCTTCATTGAAGTGTTCGCGCTCGTCTTCTTCTGTTGCTGGCTCTTCTTCGAAGCGAACAAGAGTATCGTCAACCACTGTTTTTACTTGGTCGAAACTAAATGAACCGCCATCGAGATCGATGTGTGCGCGGATCACCTGGCCTTTCTTGCCGTATTCTTTCTTGTAGGCTGCAGCCAAAGACTGCTCAATAGCGTCTACAAGCAGGTCACGACTGATGCGACGCTCTGTTTCTAATTGTTCTAGTGCTAATTTTAATGCTTTTATGTCCAACATACTGTTATTTTATTGTTATTCTTTTGTTATTAATAGCAAGAATGTCCGACCTCTCGGCACGGACATATCTATGAGTGTTTTATACCACATTTATAGTAAATAAACCAAATAAAAAAATCACGGATAAAAAACCTTTTCCCCAGTATGTAGTAAATAAAGTTGCGGATAAAAGTGCGCGTGCCGTATACTATGTAGGTAAATGAAATTCTCAAAAAAAACATTGGCAGTACTTTTTAGCGCAGTAGCTGTTATTGCAGTCTTCACTTGTGTGAAAATTTTGCGCGCTGACAGTGGAAGCAATATGTATGGATATCTTTGGTCATCAAATATCGGATGGATCAAACTTAATGACTGTACAAATCCTGCTACTGCATCAACTTGTAGTACGAGTGCGAACTATGGAGTTACTGTGTTGCCAATAGCGCCAGGAACAATTTCAGGATATGGCTGGTCTGATAATTTAGGATGGATCACATTCAACAGCAGTGGTTGTCCAACAAATGGATGTACTTCTGGGGCACAAGCTGACTGGACTCATCCTAACGGTGATGGTTCAGTAAATATTAAAGGATGGGCACGTGCGTGTTCTGTGTACGCAGGCGATTGTAGTGGCCCACTTGCAGATCAAGCATATCTCGGTGGTTGGGATGGATATATTGCATTAAGTGATGCAAATGCAGGTGGTACTACAGGTTGGGGGATGAAAATAAATAATGATGCTACTATAAGCGGTTTTTCTTGGGGGTCAGAAGTGTTGGGGTGGATTAAAAGTATTGGAGCAAGTATTAATTTAAACGGACTGACTGTGCAAATGACCGCTACCCCAGCTACTATCAATCAAGGTGATAGTTCTGTGTTGACTGTTTCTGCTACAAATATTGATAATGCCGCAGCATGTTCTATTCAAGGGATTGCAGGTCTTGTTATGTCATCAGGTCAAGGCTCAGTATGGTCTGGCACTGTATCTGTATCTCCTGCTGCAACTACTACTTATACTGTGACGTGTACTAAGGGTGGTCAAACAGCAACAGCATCTGCTACTGTTAAAGTACTATTTTTCGGTTCCCCTACTGGTAATAATGGTAACGGCAATGCAGCGGGGGCATACTGCGCCATCACCAATCCTCAGTTGGCCTGGGATACTGATGCGACTTCATGTATTCTTTCTGCTCCAGGAAAGTCAGGACTCAGTGTGGCACCAAGTTCAAAAGAAGCTGGGGGCACACTGGCTGCTGATGGTCATTACTACTATTCAGTGGGCATTCCTGTGGGAACAACAAGTACTACGTATACATTAAGTTGTACAGGAGGCGCAGCACCAGTAGTGCTTACTACTACTGTGAACGCATGTATTAAAGATTTTGCTATTATCCCAACTCCCTCAAGTCAGACACTGGTTGAAAGTGCTGACCACAAAAAAATGACAGCAACATTTACTGTCGGTATTGCTCCGCAATATGGCTTCACCGATCCTGTCGACCTCTCAATACAGTCATGGCCAGCGGCTATACCTGGAAGTCGAGCCGCCTCATTTGATGTTCAATCACTTACCTATAACGGCTCATTCAATACTGCCCAGCTTACTATTTCAATTGATACAAAAGATTTGAAATTAACTAAAACATTTTCACCGATTATTATTAAGGGAGTAAGCGGTTCGCTTACCAGAACAGCTCAGATTTCTGTTGGTGCAATTGTAAAAATAACTCCGATTTTCCAAGAATTTTAAACACATATGGATGAAATAAAAACAACAACACAATACTCCTCTGAACCTGTGGTGGTCGTAGCACCAAAAAAGAAATGGCGCACTCCATTGATTGTTGCAATAGTGCTAATCGTTATAGGTAGTATTGCCGCATTCATTTTATATAAAAAACATACCGCTCTTACTGTAAATACTCTGCAGCAATTAAAAGATTCTTCAGATACCACTGACCCCGGTGTGAGCAGTCGTAGTACAAAACTGCAAGAAGTTTCTCGTTCTTCGTCCGCAACTTCCGTCCCAGTCGAGTCCCGTCGTGCTATGCTTAATTCATTAAAATAATATGAAGAAAAATCTCTCACAATTATTACTACTTATACCAATGCTCATATTTAGTGCGGGTCTTACTGCTGCCTATACTCCTCCTGTGGCAACTCCTCCACAAGATAACACCGATGCACCGCTCGATGTCGGTACTGCTGATCAAGTTAAGGATGGAGACTTGGCCGTTACTACATTTGAAGCTCGCGGTAATGCATATCTTGCTAAGGATACATTTTTTAATGGTATGGTTCGAGGAGACACTCCTGCTGATAAGGATTCAACAGTGACGTTTGGCGGTAGTGCAAACAATGTAAGTGTTGCAATAAATGGAACTGCAGCAATCCTCGGACACTATCAGTCAGATTCACTCAAGACTCCTTCAGGCAACAAAGAACCATTGTGTGCTAATGCAACTGGTACTTTTTATCTTTGCGGATCGACTGCAACTCCTGCTACAACTCAGAGTAAGGTATACGTATCACTACAGTACGATCCATACGGCGGCAGAAATATCGTTGCAGTACTTTCTGAACCCGTCTCTTCTGCGGTAACTGCGTATGTAGATGCATCGACTGGTAGTGCGGCACCGGATGCGCTCAGTATGATCAAAAATTATTTTACTGCGGATGCCAAGCTTCAAGGTTCATGCTCACTCTCATCATCCCCTCGATCGATCGGAGGTCTTACTATTCCTAAAGATCAAACTATTTCGAACAGTGTAATAACTCTGCCAGATGGTTGTGATCCAGCGGCTACCTACATTTCTATTAGTAGTTATTCACCCCAAAGCACATTGGGGGGAAGACCAATCGAAAAAAGATAACCATATGAAACATACACTTTTACATAATCTAACATACGTAACATTCGGTCTTATTGTGGCATTAGGATTGAATATGGTTTCTGCTGCTTCTTGGATTGGCCCAAATGCTTCTTCACCTTCAGGTAACATTGCAATCCCGCTTCATACTGGACCTGCTCAGATTAAAGATGGCGGGCTTTCTGTAGATACATTTTTAGCATCACAAAATGCGCAGTTCGGACAGCAAGTATTTTTTAAAGGCATGGTTCGTGGGGGTACGCCAACAGATTCAAGTTCTACAGTGCAATTTGGTACAGGTAGCAATGCAACAAATATTACTGCCACAGGTAATGTTTCAGCAGTAAGTTCAATAAGTAGTAGTTCTGTAGCAAATACTTCTAGTAGTCCACTGTGTGCAACCACAAACGGTACTATTATATTGTGTACACCTGGAGCTACACAATCGGGTCCTGGTCCAAGTATTGTATTAAATAGCAATAGTTATTCTGACCAGTCTCGACTTCGAGTAGAAATTTTCCAAATTGGTTCAGCTATAGCAGCGGGCAATAAATATACTCTTGGCGTATATAGTCACCAAGTGGAGGTAATTGCTGCAGCAGGCGACACGCCAGAAATAATTGTCAGCAAGCTCGTGGCTGCTATTAATGCCACTACTGCAAATCAGTGGAATGATCATAATTCTGCTCCTTCGGCTGGCACTCCAGGATTCCCCCCATATGCCGAAAGTGTGAACCTGGGTAATGGCGACTTATTAAAAATTACTCTTAACTATGTAAACCAGTTTGGAGCTAGTGCATCAGCAAATTAATTATGAAACCATCACACATTCTTAGAAACATAGTATTGATAATTATTGGCGGTGTTTTTGCAATTGGATTAAGTTATGCAAATGCCGCATGGGGTACGCCGTCCTCTAAGTACACAGATCCATCAGGAGCTGCACCAGGTGGAAATACAGCAACACCTCTTAATGTTGGTGGTGATCAAGCAAAGGCAGGAGGGCTCGGCGTAAATGCATTTGTTGCTAGTCAGAATGCGCAATTCGATAAGCAGGCAATTTTAGGAGGTACATTGTTTGCAGATATTGGTAACCCAGGAGCTATTCCATTTGGAGGAACAGATTTAGCAGGAATAGTGCATACTGTTGACCTTGCTATTTCGGGCGCATTTTCAAATACATTGGCAATAAAAAGTTCGCTTCTGGCTAATTCAACATCTTCAACTATTTGTGCCGATGGTAATGGCGTAGTCGTACTGTGTGATGGGGCAACTGAAACAACTCCTGTTGCTGAAAAGGGAGAGTTTCTCGCTACTGGCTCATACAGTAGTCGCTATGTAGGTTTTAATGGTAGCTGTTTTAGCGCCGGTGGTGTTCAGAAATTTATTAACTTCATGGGTCATGGTGGTTGTGCTACAGGTCAAGAATATGGACCCGCATCAACAGGTGGGGCAATAGGTAGTGGATATCAAGGGGTAATAGTTAAACTTGGAAACAATAATGTTTTATATAACACGCTCCCAGGATTTTCTACACAAAATGGAGACATTGCACGGTTACCGTACAACCAACCTGATGCACCCGCTTCAATATGGACTGTACAAAAAACCGGCGACTATCAGGTTACAGTTACTTCAAACGGAAAAATCACCACAGAGATTGATCGTGGAAACTATTTTCTTTTTGCAGCATTCGATATGCGTGTTAATGACACCTTTTATCCACTCACTGCCAATCTTGCAGCGAGAGGAGGCAATGCTCCTATTGTAGGTCATTCCTGTAGAAAAAATGCCGCAGTTGCAGCAGGTGAAAATTCATATTCTGCAGGGGGTGAGAAGTCGTACGATATAAGTACATTACAGCAAGCCTTCGCCAGTCTTTCATACCTGACAGATCATGGTCATAATGGTAGCTTCTGGTTGGATCTTTCTAGTCCAGAGGTACAGTACGCTTTCAGAGGCTCTTGTGAATATGAACAGAAGGGTGACTGGTACAATCAACAGCCATTTGCACTCAACTACGACAAGACTATGCATTTCAATGCCGGCGATCACGTTTATCTCTATGGAAGACTTGCTGGACTTATGACTCAAAGTAGTGGAACTGCGTATGGATTCGATGCAGTAGTTGACCAAAACACAACATTCCACGTAGTAGAGAAATAAAATTTTATAAAATCGCCTATGGTATACTTTTTGCATGATATACCTCATAGGGAATTGGAAAATGGCACCAGAAAAGAACACGCAAGTAATTGATCTGGTAAAAAAAACAAATGAAATAGCAAAGCTCTACAAAAAGAGCCTCACCACTATTATCTGCCCGCCCGCAGTATTCCTCTCAACAGTAATTAAAAATGTAAAAGTACCACTTGAGATCGGCGCACAAGGAGTTGCCGCGTCAAACGCGGTTGCTCAAACAGGGCTGATCAGCGCTTCAATGATCAAAGAAAACGGTGCTCAGTATGTCATCATTGGACATTCTGAAATGAGGGCACGCGGCGATAACAATGCCGATGTTAAAGAACAATTAACACGATCATTTGAAAAGAAGCTTACACCGATTATATGTATTGGTGAAAAGAGTCGCGATGAACAAGGGTGGTATTTAAGCGAAGTGAAAGATCAGCTTGAAACAATTTACACAGACCTCACTCCATTGCTCGCAAAAAAGATTATTTTAGCATATGAACCTGTGTGGGCTATTGGTGCCCAAGCTGAACGAGCCGCAACTCCTGCTGAGTGTAGAGAGATGACTATTTTTATTCGTAAATTCTTGTCAGATAAATATGGTGAAAAAGTTGCCAAAGCAATGCCTATTTTATATGGCGGATCTGCTGATGAATTTAACGCCAAATCATTTTTAGAAGAAGGTAATGCAAATGGTTTTTTGGTAGGACGAGTAAGTCTCGACCCTAAGAGACTCGGTGCGTTAGCAAAAACAATTACTAAATAAGAACCTCATCCGCCAAGGCTATGGCGGTCACAGTATGAAATCAATTAAATCACTACCAGCATTAAAAGGCGCGAAAGTTCTCGTACGCGTTGACTACAATGTACCAATTGTTAATAACAAAATTCGAGATACCCGTCGCATCACTAGTTCATTTGAAACTATTTCTACTATTTTGAAAAAAGGTGGCACACCAATTTTGCTCGCCCACTTAGGGGATAGTACTGCTTCTTTGCGACCTGTGGCCACCCTTCTTTCAAAGACATACAATATTGTTTTTATTACACACGACGTAATGGACACACATATTCACAGTATTATTGAACAAGTGCCAAAAGGAACTATTATTCTTTTGGAAAACATTCGTCAGTATGAAGGCGAAGAGAAAAATGATGTTACTTTTGCCAAAACTCTTTCGAAGCTCGGTCAGTATTTCGTAAATGATGCTTTCTCTGTATCTCATCGCAAGCACGCCTCTGTTGTTGGCATTGCAAAATACTTGCCGTCATTCGCTGGTGCACAGATGCAAAAAGAAATTGCTGCACTCTCTCCAGTATTGAATAATAAGAAACATCCATTCGTATTTATTCTTGGTGGCGCTAAGTTTGAAACTAAGATTCCATTACTAAAACGATTTGCTACCTTAGCAGATAATGTTGTTATTACAGGTGCAATCATGAATAGTTTTTATAATGAAGCTGGATTTCCTGTAGGTAAGTCTGTTGTTGAAGATGGTTTTGCAAAACCGATTAGTGCTTTATTAAAAAACCCTGCAGTGTTACTGCCGCCAGACTGCTTGGTAATACGCAACGAAGAAACCGTTACTGTTACTCCTTTAGAAATTGAAGCACAGGATGTCATTGTTGATATTGGCCCTCAAAGTGTTGCATTGATCACAGAAAAAATTATGAAAGCAAAACTGGTAGTATGGAATGGACCAACTGGCTGGTATGAAAAAGGCTTTGTAAAAGCTACCACTGCACTAGCAAAAGCCACAATTGCATCAAAAGCTCACACTGTTATTGGTGGGGGTGATACAGGAGCAGTTGTAGAGAAAATATTTGGAATAACAGGAGCCTCTGCTAAAGCTACGGCCCTTCAAAGGAAAAATATTTTTATTTCAACTGGTGGTGGTGCAACACTAGAATACTTAGCAAACGGTACTCTTCCTGGAATTACAGCCCTGAAATAATTTTTTCAGCAAATAGTTTCATCTCACCATCCTCATAGTCCATATGAGGATGGTTTGTTAATTGGACACTCTCAGAAAGCATTCGAGGAATAAGGTGCACATGGAAATGAGGTACTTCATTTCCCACAACACCAACCTGTACATAGTCACACGCCATGCCTTTTCGCATCGCATTGATCAACTCTTTGGATTTCACAAAAGTTGTTGCTACCAATTCATCAGGAACATCATGGATCCATGCGTACTGTTCTTTGGGTATAAGTAAGGTATGTCCTTTGCGAACAGGGTTAATATCCAAAAAAGCTAAAAAACGATCATCTTCATAAACAATAGTTGCCGGTATTTCTTTGCGGATAATTTTGCCAAAAATAGTGTCATTCATATGTATAGTATACGGGACGATGTCTTGTGTGTAAAAACCTTTACTTTTTCTTGAAGCGATATGTGAAAATAAAAAAGCCCCCGATACAAACAAAATTGTATAAGGGTCTTCTTTGTGGGAATATCTAGATAATATCAAAGTTATTTTTTTACGTCAAACCAGATATGGTACAATCGCCTCTATGCAACCATCTTCGCTACGCTCAGATCCTACGGCACCGACGCCTGCAGAGTTGAAACAATTACTTTTAGATCGACTCGATCTTTCAGATGAAGGACAAAAAACTTTTTTAGCACCTGTGTATACACTCGGTGACCCATTTTTATTTCGTGATATGGATAAAGCCGTTGAACGCATCCAGTTAGCAATAAAAAATAACGAACAGATCGGTATTTATGCTGACTATGACTGTGATGGTATTCCTGGGGCAGTAGTACTCGTAGATTTTTTCAAAGCAATTGGAATAATGGAGCGAGTACATGTCTATATCCCTGATCGACACATGCAAGGATATGGTGTGAATGCGTATGGCATTGATGAGTTAGAAAAACTTGGCGTTACCGCTATGCTTACTGTTGATGTTGGTATCACAGCTATTGCAGAAATTGCCGATGCACAATCTCGCGGTATCGATGTGATTTTAACAGACCATCATACTCCTATCGGTAACAGTGAAGGAGGATTTGATCTGCCCACAGCACATGCAGTAGTTCATCCAATGGTGGGAGAGTATTCAGAAAAAAATCTTTGCGGTGCAGCCGTGGCATTTATGTTCGTGCGAGCATTTGTTGAGCGGTATGGAGCAAGCTATAACATCCCTGGAGGATGGGAAAAATGGCTCTTAGATTTAGTGGGCTTTGCCACATTGTCAGACATGGTGCCTCTTGTAGAAGAAAACAGAGTGCTCGCGTATTACGGCATGATGGTTATGAAAAAAACTCGTCGTGTTGGTTTGCAGGCATTATTTTCTGCTAATAGTATTGATATGGATCGCCTGACTGAAAGTGATCTAACATTTACTGTTGCACCGCGATTGAATGCAGCCTCTCGTATGGCGTCACCGATCTTGGCGTTTGAATTGCTCTCAACTGATGATCGCATACGAGCAATGGAGTTAGTAAGAGAGCTGACCGCAATCAATGATGAGCGCAAAAAAGTTGTCGCACAAATTGTAAAAGCAGCACACAGTCGTATTGATGCTAGAGAGTTGCCAGAAGTGGTAGTGATCGGTGACCTGTCATGGCGACCAGCTGTGTTAGGGTTGGTAGCAGGGAAATTGCAGGAAGCCTATGGCAAAAGCTTTTTTTGTCTGGGGAGAAGGTGGTGATGGCACATTGAAGGGCTCATGTCGCATGATTGCTGCTCATAATGCCTCTACATTGATGCAAGGACTACCAGAAGGAACATTGATCCATGGAGGAGGACATAAGGCCGCAGGAGGTTTTGCTGCCACAAAAGACCAGATTCACTTTTTAGAGCAAGCATTAAATAATGTGTTAAATAATTTGCCTCCGAACGCAGACTCCATAGGAGATGAATTAGTGAAAAAACCCATCGTACTGCCAATATCATGTGCCGCAGTCCGTTATCTGTATGCCATACGTTCATTTGCACCGTTTGGTGTTGGTAATCCAGAGCCAGTATTCCTTTTTGAAAACGTATTGATTGAAAGTACAAAGAAATTTGGTAAGGCAAAAGATCATATTGAATGCACAGTAACTGACTCAAGTGGCACAGCCATTGCATTCACATTTTTTGCTACTGATGAATTTGCTGCTAAAGCTGTAGCGGGTAGTACTGTAAACTTGCTCGGTACACTAGAAGCCGGCTGGAGAGGAGGAGTGCGGATTCATATTAAAGAAATTATTTAATAGCCTACTTTGACTTTTCCTTATTTTGTGTTAATTTCAAAACAATCAACAAAAGTTCTACACAAATAAATAATAAAAAATGGAATCACACATTGCAACTAGGGGTCACGAAATAAAATGGTGGCACGTGTTTTTGGTTGGACTAATTATTAATTTAGCAATTCTATGGCTACCACCCGCTGCACATTGGGCAACACTAATTACACTATTAGTATTGCAATGGATCGGAAGTACTATATCTCTTTTTATAGCCCTCCTAGCACGGCTGCTTTTTCAAACCGTAACGCCTGAGTTGGAGAAGAGACAAACACTACAATTTGCTTTAGGTATAGTTTCCTGGTGGATTATGACAGGGATTTTTTTCTACTACTTCTGATTACTTAAAATATTCTAAGCCCCCTCACTAATTTATAGCTGAGGGGTTTTATTTCCTTAAATAATCTTTACATTGATTTGCTATACTAGTGGTCATGAGTAAACAATTAACTATATATACAGACGGGGCGTCACGCGGCAATCCTGGTCCCGGTGGATGGGCGGCAGTTATTTTAGCTGCAGATTTTGGTATGGAAATTGCTGGTAATGCTACACGTGCTACAAACAACCAAATGGAGCTCGCTGCAGTGGAAGCGGTATTATCAGATAGTGGAGCATTGGCATGGGATGGTCCCATTGTTCTCTATAGTGACTCGATGTATGTGATTAATGGTTTAACAAAATGGGCCAAAGGCTGGGAGCGTAATGGCTGGATCACAAGTACAAAAACTCCAGTAGAAAACAAAGGTCAGTGGCAAAATCTTTTAGTGCTAATGAAAGAATATGGCTCACGTATTTCTATTGAAAAGGTGAAAGGTCATGCCGGGGATTTATATAATGAACGCTGTGATGAGTTAGCGGTGGCTGCAGCACTCGGCAAAAATCCTGTATTATTTTCTGGATCACTTAAAGACTATAAAAGCTTCTTAGATGAAAATGGATATTCAGAAATCGGTAATAGTAAAATGAGTTCAGCCACACCCGCTGCAAAAAAATCAACCGCTAAAAAGGGTGATGTAGCTTACTCATATGTTTCAATGGTCGGCGGTGTAGTACATGCTGACAAAACTTGGGCAGCATGCGAGAAGCGTGTGAAAGGTGTAAAAGGAGCCAAATACAAAAAAGTATTTTCAAAAGATGAGGAAACAGAATTAATGCAGGACTATACATTGGCTAGTCTATTATGATAGAACTGCTCACTATAGCCCTGGTGGCTGGTGCACTGCTGTATCGGTCATTACATATAGGATTGATAGCAATAGGAATGATAAGCGCTCTCACGAGTGCTTTTTTCTTTATTTATTTTTTAGGACGCAAATCTTTTGTAGTAGGAATACTTTGTGGTATAGCGTTATTTGCCGGCGCAGTACGCGTGTCATTTGATACGTCATATGTTCCGCAAAGTTTTTATAATAGAAAAATAGTTTCAGGAGTAGTGCAAACCGTGGATCGTCGATTGGATAAAACGCTGGTTACTATAAAGGACGATCAGTACAAAAAGGTGCTACAAGCTACTAGTCGTTCCAAAACCTCGGTGCTTCCAGGTGACGTTGTTCAAGTTAGAGGTCAAGTAGAAAAGCCAAAAGATTTCCTCACTGACTCTGGTCGAATGTTTGAATACAAAAATTATTTGCAATCAAAAGGCATCGTTGGACTAGTAAGTAATAGTAGTATCAAAAGTGTTTCACTCGGTGGTTTTTCGGTTACCCGTGTGGCAACAATGCTACGGTTTCACATTGCAACAATCTTTTCTCAATACGTTTCATTTCCCACAGATGGATTGGTTTCAGGTATGTTGGTGGGGTATCAAGGCAGCATCCCAGAAGATATACAGGATTTATTTCGTACAACAGGGGTGCTTCATGTCCTAGTATTGTCCGGAGAAAACATCACCCTACTTGCTGGTTTTCTGACAACTATCTTAAGTATTATTCCCTTTAAGATCAAAAGCTTTTTCATTGCCTTAGCAATAATTTTAATTGTGCTGATAAGTGGTTCAGGTGTTGCCGCGGTGCGGGCTGGCATCATGGGGTGTATTGCATTAAGCGCAGGATTATTGAGAAGAACATATGTGCCATTGAGAGCACTAACAATTTCTGTCGCAGCATTTTTCTTTTACTCACCAGCTACGCTTTTTGTAGACCCTGGATTTCATCTTTCGGCTCTGGCCACTATATTTATGATTGTAGTACTTTCGAAAATGCAGCATGTGTTTACCGCTCTACCTATAAAAGAAAATATTCGTGAGATGATTATTTTAGTAATCGGTGTACCGCTTTTCATGTTGCCGTACACTATGTACTTCTCCGGACTCGAGCCATTGTCTTCACCGTTCGCTAATATCATGATGACATTTGCCGTACCGATCATTATGCTTTTAGGGGCGGTTATTTTTATATTTTCCTGGATTCACCCACTGGCATATTTGATAGGAATAATTCTTTCATTTATAGGAAGCACTGTAATTCATATATTGAAAATACTTAATACTATGCCGCAACTAAACACCCCACCAATTGCGTGGTGGGGTGTTGTAGGCGCATACGCACTATTTTTTATTGTTGTGCAACGAAAAGAGATTCAGCTACACTCCAGTTCATTTGTCCAAGAAAGTCAGTAACATACTGTTTCTTGCCAGAAGGTTGGTAGTCAGCAACATATGAGTGTTCCCACATATCCAGAGCGATAACAGGCACGCAGCCAACAAGTTGGCCAAGATGCTGTTCATCAACCCAGCCATTTACCAGCTCGCCACTCTTCGTATCGAGATAAAGCATTGCCCATCCAATACCGCGAGTCATAGCGATACCTTGGAAACGAGTCTGCCATGCTTCGAGTGATTCCCACTGAGATTCAATCTTAGCGACAAGAGTAGGTGCTCCTTCCTTTGGCGCGCTGAAGCCTTCGGCGGAAGCGGCTAAAAGTGAGAAATACACCTCATGATTGCGCATGCCACCCCATTCAAATGAAAAGCGTCGTTGGAGCTCGTTGATTTCATAGACATTCTTTTCTGCATCAGCAGAAAGTTCTTTGATATGGTCGGTAATCAAATTCGCATGCTTCACATAGCCTGCATAGAGCTTCTTGTGTTCTTCAATAGTTTTTTCACTGATACCATTTAGGGCAGGTATAGAAAATTGTTGTTCTGTATACATATTTTTAAATTAAATTGATAGTCAAAATGGTAGACTGACCATACCTTTATTATACATGACCCATAAGCACCATACACTCTTCATACTTTTATTACTTTCAGTCGCATTTGCTTTCTCCTGTTTTTTGCTACGCCCTAAGCCTGTCAGTACAATTGCTCATGTATATATGCTCGACATTGGTCAAGGGGACAGCTTCCTGATCGAGGCAGCAAATGGCAAAAAGATTTTGATTGATGGTGGGCGAGACAGTACGGTACTGTCTGAGCTATCAAAAGTATTGCCATTTGGCGACACGTCTATTGATATTATGATCGCTACCCATCCTGATGCAGATCATATTGGAGGACTGCAGTCAGTGTTGGAACGATATCATATTGGATTATTTTTAACATCACAGGTTACCACTGATACGAAAACATTTACAGATCTATATGCAACATTATACAAAGATCATATCGATTCTTATTATGTTCGACACGGCATGACACTCACCTTAGACACAGAACATCAAACTACATTCACAGTGTTGTTTCCGGATAGAGATACAAGTGGATGGAAAACAAATGAAGCGTCAGTTGTAGGGAAATTACAGGTAGGGCAACGCAGCATGTTGTTTACGGGAGACTCACCGTCATCCGTCGAACATTTCTTGGTTGCAGCGGAACCTCGTGAAATTTCTGCGGATGTTTTAAAACTCGGTCACCATGGTTCAAAATATTCTTCAAGCGCAGAATATCTACAAGCAGTTTCCCCGCAGTTAGGACTAGTATCTGCAGGGATTGATAATTCATATCATCACCCCAGTGTTGAAACGCTCGATCGATTGAAAGCAGTAGCTATTCCTTGGATCAGCACACAAGACAAAGGTACCGTTGATCTTAGTACTGATGGCACAAAAGAGTGGTCTTGGAAAAGTGTTCAATAATACTTTCAATTTTCTTGAACAGTCGTGAGTACAATTTCCATAAAACAACATTATGGAAACACCTCACAACAATACAATCAAACAAACTCCTTCTTTTCCGGTCATTTGCCCGCTCTGTCTTACGTTGCTTGCGATTGAGCAGCTTCACGAGCATTTGCAAATCCATGAACGCGCAGAGATGCTGGCGGATATTTTGGCATTAAGTCGGAGATGATGTCTTGCACAAACTCGGGATCGCGGTATAGTAGGGGAAACTAAATCTATATTGTTATGAACAGCGATACTAATAACTTAGAAGTACAGTCTGGGGGAGACCATCTTAGAGAGGTCGAGCGTGCCGTTGCGATTGAAAAATTGCAAAGAATAAGAACTGAAGCCGATATCTCAGAGCAGGAATTTTTGAGAATATTTAAACACTTTATATGGAGATCCAACAGATTTAAAAGGAAATTACTACACGCGTACGAACCACCGCGATTCGCTGCAAAAGCAGCATAAACAAAAAACGCTTTCCGAAATGGAAAGCGTTTTCTATTTCAGGTTTGACATATTCCTTAAATAAAGCAATATTAGGAAAAATCATTCACATTTAAAAATAAATCAATGAATACAACTGAAGAAGAAAAGATCAGAGTAACCTCCCATGGAGGCTCTGAAGGAAGAATCTGCATTGAAGGATTTTCTCCAGAGAATATGGAAAGAATGCTTGCAGCAATGACTAGTGGAGCATATTTTGTAAAAGTAGAAAAAGGCAAATTTATTGCTATTCCTATATGGGAAGAGCTTCCGAAGCCGACTGAAGATATAGTAATGACTCCTTTTTGGAGAAAGCATACTGAGGCATTACAACCAGAAATGTTTGATGAATATGAGCATTCGCCTGAAAAGGGATGCTCACCATCGATCAGTATCTCCAGTCTTTGTGGGTACCACTATTCCGAAGAGAATTATAAATACAACGCTGAGCAATTAGAATCATTTGGTTTTATTTGCATGCGGTCTCGTCGCGGAATAGATGCTAAATTTTGGGAAATCTGGCACTTGCCAGGCTTATGGTCCGCCAAAGGCATTCTTGGTGCAAATATTCAAAGCGGAAAAGATAATAATGAAAAGTTACTTATTGCCTTAGAATTTCTTCGGCACAAAGTTTCCTTCGGCACACTCGACGTTTCTAATCAGCGACTTGCGATGGCTGGACCTGATTGATTTTATAAGTTACTAACAAAAAACGCTTTCCGAAATGGAAAGCGTTTTATTATTCAATGCTATACAGAACCTTCTAATTCCTGAAAGAATTGTTGTATAGGAACATCGTAAAATCCTACCTCTTTTTTGTTCTTACTCGAATCCATATAGTGAGCAAGCCACATAGTTCCAGTAGGATCAATAAACAATGTTTCAGTTTCTTTTAAGGTCAGGTTGCGAGGAATAGGTACAATTTCTCTTCTCTCAACCAATTTCTTAATTTCTTCTGGAGGGCGAGGGTTCTTATTGTCTGTACCACAGAAAAATTCCTTAGGATCTTCTTGTTTGGTATAGAATAATAATTTCTTCATGCCACGGGTTGGCAAACTGTCAGGTACAAAGTGTGTTATCCAAAACATAATGATGGTTTTTAGTTTCTTCTACATTAGCCTAAATGAGATAGAAGTCAATTTTTTTACGCGCGGCCTTATTGTTTGACTTTACACCGCGATCATATAGAGTAAAGAAAAACCAGTTTTATGAAACACACCGAGATAGTTGAATTTTTATCTTCTAAAAAATTGCAGGAGGAAGTTAAGGGGATTTTTGAAAAAGAAAAATGGATTATTGAAAATAATGTCACTGTAACCGATATTCAAAATGTGGGCAGTACAGCTATTCCAGGAGCGATAGGGAAATACGATGTTGATTTACAAATTCGTGTTTCTCAAGAGCAATTTGATGAAGTAATATTCTTTATGAAAGGATATGCTGAAGCAAAAAATCCTGCATACTGGACTGATCAGTTTGCGTTGTTCAAAGACGCAAAAGATATTATTGATTACAATGTAACCGTCATTGGTTCAAGACATGATGTCTTTCACCACACTCGGGATTATTTAATTCAATATCCAAATGTCTTACATGAATACGTGCAACTTAAGCTACGCTACCAGGGCAAAACTTATGGCGAGTATAGAGATGCTCGTCATTCGTTCTTTCAGTCAATCAAACCCCTTATCAGACAACTTCACAATTTACCCGAGTAAAACAAATACAAAACAAAAAACGCTTTCCTTTTAGGAAAGCGTTTTCTATTGGGTGAGTATTATTTCAATACACCGGCTGTACGAAGGGCATTGTAGGCACCATTCTTTGCGATAGTGCGCATGCCTTTAGTAGATACAGTGATCACCAAAGTCTTGTCGATTTCTGGTACGTATACACGCTTTTTCTGCAGGTTAGCGTACTTGCGGTGACTACCTGTTGGGGTAAAAACAGTAGCACGAGTACGGTTAGCGTACTTGCCGCCTACCTGAGAAGTCTTTTTAGTTATTGCACATTCTTTTGCCATATGTTCGCGCATGGTACCATAGGGGTACATTGTATGCAAGGGCGGGTCATATATGGCTTGGCATATTGCGTTTTTAATAGGTATACTAGTGGCACATATGATCAATATATCTTCAGTATTTTACTTCGTTGTCCTTATTTTCTCTATTATTGTTCATGAAGTTGCCCATGGATTGGTTGCAGAACAAGAAGGGGATCCAACCGCTCGTAACCTGGGAAGAATCACTCTAAACCCATTGAAACATATTGATTGGCTTGGTTCAGTCATTCTACCGCTAGCACTTATCCTTAGTGGAACACATTTTATCGTAGGATGGGCAAAACCAGTACCATATAATGCTGATAACCTAGATGATGGCCGCAAAAGCGAAGCAAAAGTTGCTATTGCAGGTATCATTGTTAACTTAATCATCGCTATTTTCTTTGGATTGGTGATTCGGGCATCACTGGCATTTCATTTCGGTACCGTTGCGCTCATTGATGGTGCAAGTGTGATCGTCCTTATTAATATAGTATTAGCATTATTTAATAGTATTCCGTTGGCTCCATTGGATGGATTTCGTTTTTTGAGCTCAGTATTACCAGTTAAGGCTGTGCCCATAATGCAGCAAATTGAACGGTATAGCTTGCCATTACTACTCCTTTTTATTGTTTTCGGATGGAATTTTGTTGCTCCGCTGGCTTTCAACCTCTTTTCTCTCCTTACAGGTATAGCTGTTCCTCTATAGATTGACTTTTCTTTAATTTTGTGCTATTATGCACATTAAGCAATAGTGCTCATTACAATCAAATAAAAAACGTTATGCAATCTGAAAAGACAAAGCACGTTACTAACAAGCAGGGAACACAGTTCGCTGCGCTAGCAAGAAAATTCGGAGTCTCAAGAGAAGACTTTGCAGGGTTTATTAAAGATGAGAAAAAAGTGAAAACTCTTTTCGAATCTATGAATACTGAAACTGACGCATGGTTTGAATCGTTGCAGGCTGCAGCAACAAAGATTGGTGCTCGCTTACATCTTATTACCAATCTGGTAGTGGATTACAGTAAGTCGCACAATGACGCCGCGATGGCTGGCGGTCCTCAAACTGAGAGTAGTTATAATGTACTCAAGGTGTCAGATAAATATCAGCCATCAGAAAATAAGCTAACTAACGAGACCATCGTACTGCTTAACTACCCTAAGGGCGGCGGAAACTATGGCAAGACAGTGCAATGGGGATTGGAAAATGGCTTACGTAAAACCACCCCGCACGCATCCTTTGCTGTTGGCGAACACAAGACAAAGTTAAATTACGAACTCGGACCAAATCCGATGTACGTGGTTGAAACCACTGGTTGTACGTTCGGCGGTGGTACCGACGCTTGTTATGTGTGGTGGGATGACGCGAGGCGGAAGTCCAATCTCGATTGGCAGGACAATTTCGGCAATGGCCGCGACTGGTTTGCTTTTCGCAAGTAGTACTTACGGATTTATTAACTTAGTCTTATTTAGATCATTTGAACTTTGTCCTTTACAAATTTTTTACCCCTACGTATTTGATACGTAGGGGTATTTTTTATGATAAAATCAAAACGGTTTTAGGTGAATAGTGAGACGGTTACGATTGTCTCCTACCGAAGCCAGTATCCATGCGTTCAGAGTGTGTTTTACTACGGTGTAACATAGGGCAGTGCATGTAGAAACTTCAAAAAATGAAGATACTTGGTATAGAGTACTGAAGCATTATGATGCTGCACACGATGCCGTCTCGAGAGTATTCAAAGGACAGTGATACAGACGGTATTTTATACAGTACGTTCAACGGTAATACCAACGCTTGTTATGTGTGGTGGAATGACGCGAAGCGGAAGTCCAATCTCAATTGGCAGAACAATTTCGGCAATGACAACGACTGGTTTGCTTTTCGCAACTCTCATTTATTTCTCCCTCGGCTAGGTGCTGAGGGAGTTTTGTTTTGCAAGCTGTCCATTCCAGCCGCCAAGCATTTTCCCGATCTCATCTATTGGTAGCGACAACGCAATATATTTTTTATCATCAATAGCTTTTGTTTCCCACACCACCATTAAGAGGATCTTTAATGTATCTAATTTTCTAATTGCAATTCGTACATAGGGTTGCTTTTCTGTTTTTCCTAGAAATCCTGCTAGTGCAACTGCTTCAATTATTTCCACAAATAGATTATCAATTCGCACACCTAGCGAGTAGCGATGTGTTTTTGGTAATGTTTGATAATAACTGTACCACAAGATATATACAGTTTTTATTTTTTGTAGTACTGGTAAAAGTGCCAGGGGGGGGGTACTCTTATGTGTATGCAGCGAATTCGATTCAATCATGAGTACAAGCATATCATTTCGCTTGAAAATCTGCTCCTAGCATGGAGGGAGTTTTTGGCAGGCAAAAGAATGCGAAAAGATGTACTGCAGTTTGAACAACATCTTATGAAAAATATTATTGAGTTGCATGATGAGCTTGCTTTAAAAAAATATAAGCACTCCAATTACCATGGATTTTCTATTGCAGACCCGAAACCAAGAAACATTCATAAAGCAAAAGTGAGAGATAGACTGCTCCATCACGCATTATATCTTGAACTATACCCATTTTTTGATCGTACGTTTATTTCTGATTCATACTCCTGTCGAAAAGGAAAAGGCACTCACAAAGCCTTGGAGCGCTTTCGGACTTTTTCAAATAAAGTATCTAAAAATAATACCCGGACAGTATGGGTGTTTAAGTGTGATATTCGCAGATTCTTTGCATCGATTGATCACGTAATTTTGATGGAAATTATCAATGCATATATTCCTGATAAAAATATTGCCATGCTTTTGACACAAGTCATTGATAGTTTCAATTCTGGTGAAAAGGGGAAAGGGTTACCTTTGGGAAATCTGACCTCACAGTTACTGGTAAACATATATATGAACGAATTTGACCAATTTGTGAAACATAAGGTTAAAGCTAAGCATTATATTAGATATGCTGATGATTTTGTCTTCTTATCTGAAGATAAGGCATGGCTTGAAGCAATTTTGCCCATGATTGACCAATTTCTTACGAATCGTCTGAAAATATCACTTCATCCCAATAAAGTATTTATTAAGACCTTATTTTCTGGTGTTGATTTCCTCGGATGGGTTAATTTCCCCGATCATAGGACATTGCGAACTGTGACCAAGCGGCGTATGTATCGTCGAATAAGTGAATTTGGAGGCAAAAAAGAAACCGTTCAATCCTATCTTGGCTTATTGCAACACGGAAATGCTAAAAAACTGAAGCGGGGACTTGTCTTTTTTTCTGAGATATAGTAGCATAGCGGGACATGGCTACATTTAATCAGCTAATCAAAACCCCACGAAAGAACGTTCTCCGCAAAACAAAGGCGGTTGCTCTTTCTGTTGGTATGAATCACATTCATAACAAACCAGTATTTTACGCTTCTCCTTTCAAGCGTGGTGTGTGTACAAAAGTTACAACAACTACTCCAAAGAAACCTAACTCAGCGGTTCGTAAAATTGCTCGTATTCGTCTTACAAATGGTAAAGAAGTAACTGCATACATTCCAGGTGAAGGTCACAACCTACAGGAACACTCTGTAGTAATGATCCGTGGCGGTCGTGTTAAAGACTTGATCGGTGTACGTTATCACGTTGTTCGTGGACGTCTCGATACTCAGGGAATTGAAAAGCGTCGCAAGAGTCGCTCACTTTATGGAACAAAGATGCCAAAAGCTAAGAAATAATATATATGCGTAGAAAAGTTACAAATCGAAATATCGTAAAGCCAGACATCAAATATGGCTCAGAACGTCTTGAAAAGTTCATCAACTCTATCATGCAGGATGGTAAGAAAAATACTGCCCGCACTATTGTGTACGATGCACTTGCAATCGTTAAGGAAAAAGACAGTGTTGAAGATCCAGTTGAAGTATTTGAAAATGCTATCAAGAATGCTGGTCCACTTGTTGAAGTACGTTCACGTCGTGTTGGTGGTGCAAACTACCAGGTTCCTCGTGAAGTTCGTGCTGAACGCCGCACCGCTCTTGCTATCCGTTGGATCATCGATGCTACTCGCGCTCGAAAGGGAGTTAAGACAGCTGTCGCTTTGGCAGATGAATTATCACTCGCTAACAAGAACGAGGGTAATGCAGTGAAGAAGAAAAAGGATACTCACAAAATGGCTGAATCTAACAAAGCCTTCGCCCACCTCGGCAACTTCTAATAAAGAATATAAAAACTCCCTGTCGCCACCGTTACACTACGGCGCACCGATGAGGGAGTTTTTATATTTCCTTTTTCTATTGCAAAAAGCAGCCTTTGGCACTATAGTATGTGGACTCTATTAATTTAAGCGTAAAAACAAAACAGATATTATTATGGAACGAGAATTCCCAATCGAAAAAGTACGAAACTTCGGTATCATCGCCCACATTGATGCTGGTAAGACTACCACTTCAGAGCGTGTACTATTTTATACAGGCCAAAGTCACAAGATCGGTGAGGTTCATGAAGGTGAAACTACTACTGACTGGATGGAACAAGAACGAGAGCGCGGTATCACTATTACTGCCGCTGCTGTTAGTTGTACTTGGATTCCAACATATGAACACGGCGACAAAAACAAGCGCTTCCGCTTTAACATTATCGACACTCCAGGTCACATCGACTTCACTGTAGAAGTGAAGCGTTCACTTCGTGTGCTCGACGGTGCTGTTGTGGTATTCGACGGTGTTGCTGGTGTAGAACCTCAGTCAGAAACAAACTGGCGTTACGCTGATGAAGCAAATGTTCCTCGTATCTGTTTTGTGAACAAGCTTGATCGTACAGGTGCTTCTTTTGAACACTCATACAAAACTATTCTTGACCGTCTTTCAAAGAAAGCGGTTCGTGCACAGCTTCCAATTGGTCTTGAAGAAAACCATGAAGGTGTTGTTGATCTTCTAAAAATGAAGGCCTACTACTTCGAAGGCAATATGGGTATTGAAGTTATCGAAAAGGAAATTCCCGAAAACATGATGGTTGATGCCCTTAAGTATCGCGCTGAACTCCTAGAGCGTATCGTTGAAAATGATGAAGTGATCATGAATGAATACCTTGATGGTAAGGAACCTTCTCTTGAAGTATTGAAGAGTCTTCTTCGTAAGGCAGTTATCGCTAACGAAATCTTCCCTGTGTATGCTGGTAGTGCTTTGAAAAACAAAGGTGTACAGCTCGTACTCGACGCCGTTGTTGATTACCTTCCTGCTCCTACTGACATCCCTCCAGTTTCTGGAACTGATATTAATGATGAAGAAATTGCATTGACTCGTAAGCCAGATGACAAAGAACCGTTCTCTGCATTGGCATTCAAGTCGATGTCTGACCCATTCGTTGGTCAGCTCGTATTCTTCCGTGTGTACTCAGGTTCCCTTGAAGCTGGTTCATATATTTACAACCCACGTACTCGCAGCAAAGAACGTATCGGACGTATCGTTCGTATGCAGGCTGATCAGCGCGAAGAAGTGAAGAAAATCTTCGCTGGTGAAATCGCTGCTGCTGTTGGTTTGAAAGAAACAAAAACTTCTGACACTCTTACCGATGAAGCGAACCCAATCATGCTTGACCGTATCAAGTTCCCAGAACCGGTGATCAACCTTCGTATTGAACCAAAGACAAAGGCTGACCAGGAAAAAATGGGTCTTGCACTTAACCGTCTTTCTGATGAAGATCCAACATTCAAGGTATCAACTGATCCTGAAACAGAAGAAACAATTATTGCTGGTATGGGAGAACTTCACCTTGAAATCATCGTTGATCGTATGAAACGTGAGTTCAATGTTGAAGCAAACGTTGGTAAACCACAAGTGGCATATCGCGAAACTATTACCGGTGAAGCTCAGGCTGAAGGGAAGTACATCAAACAATCTGGTGGTAAAGGTAACTATGGTCACGTGAAGATCAAGATCAAACCAATGGATCAAAGTGTTAATGTTGAAGACCTACCAAAGAACGTTAAACGTACTGGCGGCTTCGAATTCATCAACACTATTAAGGGTGGTGCTATTCCTTCTGAATTCATCCCACCGATCGAAAAAGGTCTAAAAGAAGGTCTTGATCGTGGTATTGTTGCTGGTTTCAAAATGGAAAACGTTTCTGTTGAGCTCTATGACGGTTCATACCATGATGTCGACTCAAACGAAATGGCCTTCAAGATCGCCGCTTCAATGGCTATCAAGGAAGCAGCAAGTGCTGCAAAGCCAGTTATCCTAGAGCCTATGATGCAGGTTGAAGTGATCACTCCTGACAAATTCATGGGTGACGTAACTGGATCTCTCTCATCACGTCGTGGACTTATCGAAGGAATGGAAAACCGTGGTCTGTCTCAGGCAGTGAAAGCGGTAGTACCTCTTTCAGAAATGTTTGGATATATGACAACATTGCGTTCTATGACCGAAGGTCGCGCAAGTTTCACTATGGAATTCATTCGTTACGATATTGTTCCACAAAACGTGGCTGCGACAATCGCTGAATCTCGTAAATAAAGTAATTTCAAAAACCACCGCGTCAGACGCGGTGGTTTTTGTTTTGCTCCATAAAGTATGGTTGACAAACAAGGTCCAAGAGAGCTATGATAAGGCACAATCGCAATTTTGCGTTGTTTTTGTTTGTAAATTATTATCTAAACTAAATTATATTATTATGGCTACAGCAGCATTTGATCGTTCAAAGCCGCACGTAAACGTAGGTACAATTGGTCACGTTGACCACGGAAAAACTACTCTTACTGCAGCGATCCTTCATGTATTAAGCATGAACGGTAACGATGTTAAACTAAAAGACGTTAAGGATATCGACTCAGCACCTGAAGAAAAGGCGCGCGGTATTACTATCAACATTTCTCACAACGAGTACTCTTCAGCTACTCGTCACTACGCTCACATTGATGCTCCAGGTCACGCCGACTACATCAAGAACATGATTACTGGTGCCGCTCAGATGGACGGTGCAGTACTCGTTGTTGCAGCTACTGACGGTGCTATGCCTCAGACACGTGAACACATCCTTCTTGCAAAACAGGTTGGTGTGCCAAAAATCATCGTGTTCTTGAACAAGTGCGACATGGTTGACGATCAAGATATGATCGAACTCGTTGAAGAAGAAATCCGTGAAATTCTTGGTAAGCAGGGCTTTGACACTCAGTGTCCAGTGATCCGTGGTTCAGCTCTTAAGGGTCTTGAATCAGCTACTATGGAAGATCCTTGGGCTCAGAAGATTATGGACCTTGTTAACGCATTGGATACATACTTCCCACTTCCAGAACGTGATATCGACAAGCCTTTCCTTATGCCTATCGAAGACATCTTCTCAATTGAAGGTCGCGGTACAGTAGTAACTGGCCGTATCGAACGTGGTATTGTTAAGGTTGGTGAAACAGTTGAAATCGTTGGTATCAAAGATACAGCTACAACAACTGTTACTGGTATCGAAATGTTCAACAAGCAGTTGACTGAAGGTATGGCTGGCGACAATGCTGGTATCCTTCTCCGCGGTGTTAAGAAAGAAGATCTTACACGTGGTCAGGTGCTTTCAAAAATCGGCTCAGTAAAACCTCACACAGAATTCGAAGGTGAAATCTACGTATTGAAGAAAGAAGAAGGCGGACGTCACACTCCTTTCATCAATGGATACAAACCTCAGTTCTACATCCGTACAACTGACGTTACTGGTGAAGTTTCACTTCCAGCTGGAACAGAAATGGTTATGCCAGGCGACACTGTGAAAATCAATGTTAAGCTTGTAGTACCAGTAGCTGTTGAAGATCAAATGCGCTTCGCTATCCGTGAAGGAGGACGAACTGTCGGTGCAGGTGTTGTTACGAAAGTTATTGCGTAATTACTAGAGAAATAGACAAGGCTCTTTAGACAATTCATATGGCAACAACAACAAAAACAACTAAGAAAGCATCAGCAAAGAAGGACGACGTTCAATCAATGCTCCGCATTCGCGTGCGTGCATACGAGAACAAAATTCTCGATGCATCTGTGAAGCAGATCATTGATACTGCTACTCGTTATGACGCAGTAGTACGTGGTCCAATCCCACTACCGACTGAGATCAAAAAGTACACCGTTAACCGTTCTCCGTTCATTTACAAAAATGCTCGTGAACAGTTTGAAATGCGCGTGCACAAAAGACTCATCGATATCGAAAATCCTTCTTCGAAGGTAATCGAATCTCTGACAAATCTATCAATGCCTTCAGGCGTAGATATTGATGTAAAGATGATGTAAAAATAACAAAAACCCTATCCTCAAAAAGGATAGGGTTTTTGTTATTTTTACCCAGCGAGGCAACAAAAAAGCCAGACCACAAGGATCCGGCTTCAGTATTTTTTATTAGGCTCTATAAGAACATGGCACTATACAAAAAGATGTATATAAATAGATGTGCAGATAAACACACTGCATCAATGGCGGCATATTTCCACTGTGGGTATATTTCCTGACCGGAGGGTATGGCGCAGTAAATGAATATCAATGCAATGGTTGCACATACTGCAATAACTAATGGCAGGGAATTCATGTTGTGAGCAATACCGGTAAAAGTCGCAGCAATTAATATGATTACACTAACAATAGAAATCGTTAGGTTCAACACATGAAGCTGCATACCATGAGACAGCAGGAAGATTTTAATACGAGAGGAAAATAGTTTTAGTCTCATTTTTTAGGGGTTTTAGTAGAACAGGTGAATTAAACTAAATATTAACATATTTTATTACTATTGTCAATGAATATATGGGGCCAGGTACCGAGCGCAAGGGTACCTGACCCCATAATCTTGCACTTTTTGCAATCCCGTGTATAATCGTGGGACTTGTTAATTTAAGTGGTCCACTGGCTGTTCGGAGAAATCTAATGGTCAAGAACACAAAACAAATATGAAATATATATTAGGAACAAAAGTAAATATGACGCAACTCTTTGACGAGAGTGGCAAAGTGGCACCTGTAACTATCGTGAAGGCAATGCCTAACATTGTTACTGGTATCAAAACAGTGGAACGTGACGGCTATACAGCTGTTCAGGTTGGTACTGTTGAACAAAAAGAGTCTCGCGTAAACAAGGCTCAGCTTGGTCAATTTGGTGGCAAAGGCTACAAGCAAATGCAAGAATTCCGTATCGCGTCTGACGCGACTTTCGAAGCCGCTATCGGGGACACTCTTACAGTTGAATCTTTTGAAAAAGGTGATGATGTAACTGTATCAGGTACATCAAAAGCTAAAGGGTTCCAAGGTGTTGTGAAGCGTTACAACTTCAAGGGCGGACCACGTACACACGGTCAGAAGCACTCTGAACGCGAACCAGGTTCTATTGGTGGCGGTCTACGTACACACGTACCAAAAGGTATGCGTATGGCGGGACGTACAGGTGGAGACACTGTAACTGTAAAAGGTTTGAAAGTGGTAGCAGTAGATGCAGAAAATAACTTGATCTACATTAGTGGAGCAGTACCAGGTCGTCGCGGTACCGTAATTAGCATTGTCGGTTAAGAGTTTTTATATGACAACAACAGTAACAAAACAAAAGACAATCGCTCGCAAGGCTTCTCTAAAGAAGGTAGTAGCTCCTGCAGTTAACCTTTCAGCAACTATCTATAGTCAAAAGGCAGCTAGTGCAGGATCACTTACTCTTCCAGAAAAAGTATTCGGCCTTCCTTGGAATGCTGACCTTGTTCACCAGGTAGTAGTTGGTATGCAAGCTAACAAGCGTGCAGGTACAGCTCATACAAAAGACCGAAGTGAAGTTTCTGGTGGTGGTAAAAAGCCATGGAAGCAAAAAGGTACTGGCCGCGCTCGTCACGGCTCAAACCGTTCTCCTATTTGGGTAGGCGGTGGTGTGACATTCGGTCCACGTAACGACAAAGATTACTCTCAGAAGATCAACAAAAAGATGCGCGTAAAAGCTCTCTTCACAGTACTTTCTCGCAAGTATGCAGATAGTTCAGTATTGTTCCTTGATTCATTGGCATTCAGTGCGATGAAGACAAAAGATGCAAATGCTACACTAGCTACTCTTGCAGGTATCACTGGTTTCGAAAAGCTTGGCTCAAAGAAGCCAACTACAGCTCTTGTAGTGCTAGCAGAACCAAATGATGTAGTAGAAAAAAGTTTTGCTAACCTTTCAGGTGTTACAGTAGCAACAGTGAATGGTTTGAATGCATTAGTATTGATGTCATTCCATAACGTAGTGGTTGTCGACCCTTCTACAGTAGTACCATTGCTTGAAGCTAAATTAAAATAATTATATGGCAACAACAAAGAAAACAACTGAAGAAACAAATGTACCAACAGTACTAGGGCGCGCACTCATTACAGAAAAGGCTGCAAACAATGCACAATACAGCATCTACCTTTTTGCTGTGGCCTTTGGGGCAACTAAGTCTGAAATCGCGAAAGCATTCAAGGAGAAGTACAACAAAGCTCCCGTGAAAGTAAACACTGTTAATAACAACCGTAAGTCTTTCTTCCGCCGCGGTCGCCTCGGATTTGGTGCTAACACTAAGAAAGCGTATGTATTCCTTCCAAAAGGAACTACAATCGACATAATTTAAGAGTTATTATATGGCAATGAAAACATACAAACCAACAACTAAATCACGTCGAAATACAGTTACTATCGACTACCGTAAGGTTCTTACAGCAAGTAAGCCCCTTAAGTCATTGACTGTAGGTGCAAAGAAATCTGGTGGACGTAACAACACTGGTCGCATTACTGCAACTCACAAGGGTGGTGGTAACAAGCGCGCATACCGTTTGGTAGACTTCTTGTACAACAAGAAAGACATCCCTGCAAAAATCGCTTCAGTTGAATACGATCCAAACCGTACAGCATTCGTTGGTATTGCAGTATATAACGATGGTGAAAAGCGTTACGTAGTGCTTCCAAAGAATGTAACTGTTGGACATAAGTTCATCGTAGCTGAAAATGCTCCTATTGAAGTAGGTAACCGTCTTCCTTTGAAGAATATTCCTTCTGGTACATTTGTATACAACATCGAACTTAAGCCAGAAGCTGGATCAAAGCTCGTACGCAGTGCAGGTACCTTTGCTCAAATCGTTGCGCAAAATGATGGCTATACTCAGCTCAAGATGCCTTCAACAGAAATCCGCCGCGTGCAAGATCTATGTTGGGCAACTATTGGTGTAGCATCAAATGATGAACACAAGCTTGTTAAGTACGGTAAAGCCGGTCGCTCACGATGGCTTGGTATCCGTCCTACAGTTCGTGGTACTGCTATGAACCCTGTAGACCACCCACACGGTGGTGGTGAAGGCCGACAAGGTATCGGTCTCCGTCGTGGTCCAAAGACTCGTCACGGTAAGCAAGCCTACGGTGTACGTACTCGTACTCCAAAGAAATACTCAAACCAGAACGTTATCGCTCGCCGCAAAAACGGTACCCGATAATCCCACTCCGCCTAAAGGCTACGCGGACACGTCCAAAAAAATACTCTTTACAGAAATGTGAAGGGTATTTTTTATGACATGTGCACTTGTCCCACATAGCCCGAAGGGTGACGTGGGGTTGACATTTATAAAAAATGCTTTAGTATTTCTTTTAAATATATTTAACAACAAAAAAATGAAAAAGAACCTTACACACCTTCATGTACTGCGACTGGTTGTTGCAGTACTCCTTTCTTTTACTGCACATGCAGTTTCAGCTCAGTCGATGGATGTACAGCTACCGTTCCTGAATATGTCAGGCGATGTAGCTTCAGTTGCAAAAGGCTTTACTGGTCTGGCAACATCTCCAACACCGGGCGATGCTTTTATGAATAGTGCGAAATCCGTTGCGATCTTAAATGATCAAATGGCTTCAAACAAAAGCTTCATCAGTGGTGGATATAAAAACTTTAACGGTGCTGCAATGAGTAGCGTGGCGTTTACTAATGTTAATGAAAACGGGTCAAATATTTTCATTGCGTTTAGGACGCTGGGTACTACTTCATTACAAACTCCCGGTTTTAAAAACGGCACAGTGTCTGATTGGAGCGGGGAAGTTGGAACATTCCAAAAAATTGCTGCAAATGAAAAATGGAGTTGGGGTGCCACAGTGCGGGTATTTCAAACCACTATGGCCGCTGATATTACCACTACTAATGGTAATGCTGCACTACCTGACGCATTAGGAATTTCTGGTGACGCCTCACTTTTCTATAATGGAAGAGATGAAGACAATCGCGGATTTGGTTTCGGCGCATCGATCAAAAACATTGGTGCACCGATACAATACGCTAATTTTGGTGCAAAAATGGAAAAATCCTACCTACCAACAGATCTGGCATTTGGGCTTTCAAAAACCTGGGTATCGACACGACATGTGCAGTTAGAAATATCTGCGGATTATCACAAATCGTTATCACCAGGGAATTCCTATGATGAAAATGGTAAGCAGTTTTATCCTAACTATGGATTTATGCATATCGGCCAAAACTATACTTATGGTTTTGGCATGGAGTACAAGCACCCTATTGCTAAGTCTTCAAACAATGCATGGATCTTGCGTTGGGGGTGGATTATGGACAGTATGAAAACATACTATTCAGGTGTTACGTATGGCGCCGGTATCAGGTTTGGGAAAATCGGTATTGATGCCGCATATTTTTCCATCCCGGGTGTGAACAATAGTATGTTCGGAAACACTTTTCAGTTCGGAAGTTCTGTACGATTCTAATTTCATCTGTTTTCTTAATTAACCCCTTACTTATAAAAGTAAGGGGTTTTTAAATGGGGTCAGGTACCCTTTTAACTTAAAAGGGTACCTGACCCCATTTATCCTGCTATACTATTACCAATGAATCCTGCCCCAAAACATATTTCAGAGAAAAAGCGTTTTTCACTCATTTCTCGAGGTAAAAGCTTCAAATATGCTATTCGTGGGATGGGAATAATCCTTAAGACACAACATAATTTTTGGATTCAGTTGGTATTGGCTATTTTTACTATTTCATTAGGTGTAGTTTTGCATATTTCACATATGGAATGGATGGTACTAGTGCTGGCTACAATCGCTGTATTGGTGGCTGAGTCCTTCAATACGGCTATTGAGATCGATATTGACCTCACTAGTCCTGAATATCACCCATATGCTCGTGACACGAAGGATGTGGCTGCTGGAGCAGTACTGCTTTCTGTGCTCGGAGCACTGCTAATCGGGTGTATTATTTTCATTCCCAAGCTCCTATTATTTGTAAGATAAGAAAGTAATTTGACATTGAGCTGTAATCTGATAAGATAGTGGAGCTCAAATCGAGCTTCTTTTTATGACACGATCACTATCAAAAGGGCCGTATATCGACCCAAAATTACTCAAAAAAATCGAAGGCAAACAACCTCTCTCAGCAGGGGTTATTAAGACCTGGTCACGTGCAAGTCAGATCGCTCCAGAAATGGTAGGATTTGTGTTTGGCGTTCACAACGGCAAGCAGCACATCGAAGTACTTGTTACTGAAGACATGGTAGGTCACCGTCTTGGAGAATTCTCTCTAACTCGCAAATTTACTCGTCACGGTGGTAAGATGCAGAAAGATATTGACCAAAAGAAAAAAGAAGCTGAAATCACTGCCGCTAAGTCTGCGAAAGCAACTAGTGACACTAAGAAGAAATAGCCCAACTACGTTCACCATAAATAGTATTTATCATCACCATGAAAGCATCACTCTCAAATTATCGTCAATCACCTCGTAAAGTTCGCCTAGTTACTGAAGCAGTAAAAGGGAAGTATGTTAGTGATGCTGATGTAGTACTTTCTTACATGCCTAAGCGTGCAGCTGAAGCAATCCAAAAGCTTATTAAAAGTGCAGCTTCAAATGCTGTTAACCTAGGTGCTTCACTAGAAAACCTTGTTATCAAAAACATTGAAGTAAACAAAGGTTTCGTTATCAAGCGTTCAATGCCTCGTGCCATGGGCGTAGCAAAGCCAATTAACAAGCGTACAAGTCATGTTGATGTAGTACTTGCAGAAGTAGCTAAGAATCCTAAGAAATAATATATGTCTAAAGTTGTCCATCCTTATGCCCACCGTCTAGTTATCCTCCGTGATTGGAAATCACGCTGGTTTGCTACAGATAAGAACTACGTAAACAACCTCAAGGTTGACGTTACTATTCGTGAATATCTTGATAAGCGTCTACGCGGATTCTATGTATCAAGTGTTGATATCGAACGTGGTCAGAAATTGATCCGTGTTATCATCCGCACATCTCGTCCAGGTATGGTTATTGGCCGTAGTGGTGAAGGCGCTACTAAACTCAAGATTGATCTTGATAAGCAGCTTAAGCGCGCAAAGCTTAACGTTACTGATGAAGTAAAGCTAGAAATCGCTGAAGTGTCAGCACCAGAAGGTGATGCAAAGATTGTTGCATTTATGATTGCTGAAGGTCTTGAAAAGCGCCTACCTTACCGTCGTGTCATGAAGCTCTTGATCGAAAAGGTTATGGCTGTTCGCGGAGTGCAAGGTGCCAAGTTCTATGTTGGTGGCCGTCTAGGTGGTGCTGAAATCTCTCGTTCAGAAGTATTGAAGCGTGGCTCAGTTCCATTGCAGACATTCCGTGCTGACATCGACTATGCTCGTGAGACAGCTCGTCTTGCATACGGTGGTATCGGTATCAAAGTGTGGATTTACAAGGGTCAGGTATTTGATCAGAAAAAATAAGAGTTATTATCATGTTATTTCCTAAAAAAGTTAAATACCGCAAGTGGCAAAAGAAACGAACAAAGATGGGTGACCGTGTAGAAACACGTGGCACAACTATCTCTTTCGGATCATTCGCACTCAAGACTGAATCAATGGGTCGTGTGACTTCAAACCAAATCGAAGCTGCACGTAAGGCTGCAAGTCGTCACCTCACAAAAGTTGGCCGCATGTGGATCCGTATTTTCCCTGACCGTCCTTTTACTGAAAAAGCTGCTCAGCAGCCGATGGGTAAGGGTAAAGGTGAATTGCAAGGCTACCATGTAGAAATCTTGCCAGGACGTATCATTTTCGAAGTTGATGGTGTAGAACCAGCAGTCGCTCGCGAAGCACTTCGTAAAGCAGGAACAAAACTCCCTGTAAAAACTCGCATTATTGAGAGAGCATAACCCTCCTTCGCTAGCGCTTCGGCGCAGCGCAGTAGACAAAACGTAAAAAATAAGTAATATACAAAATCTATTATGACAACTGAAACAACACAATCAAAGAAGACCCTCAAGGGAAAAGTATTATCTAACAAAATGGATAAGACGGCTGTTGTTGCGGTTACTCGTTTTGTGAAGCACTCAAAGTACAAAAAGTACTTTAAGATTACAAAGAAGTTCAAAGCCCATGATGAAAACAATTCAGCACAGGTTGGCGACACAGTATCAATCGTCGAGACACGCCCTATTTCAAAAGATAAGCACTTTGCAATAGTGCAATAATATTTAAAGAGTCAATATGTTACAAGCAGGATCAAAAGTTAAAATTACTGACAACGCCGGAGGTAAGAAGGGTACAATCTTCAAAGTTCTCGGTGGTTCACGCCGTCGCTATGCCGGTCTCGGTGACTTGGTAGTGCTTTCTGTTAAAGAAGCAGAACCTCGTAAGTCAGTGAAAAAGAAAGACGTTGTATATGGCGTTGTTGTTCGTACAACAAAAGCATTCCGTCGTAAAGATGGATCATATATTCGTTTTGATGATAACGCTGTGGTGATTGTTGAAAAAGGCAAACAAGAACCAAAAGCTGGTCGTATCTTTGGCCCGATCCCTCGTGAACTTGCTGAACGTGGATACCAGAAGATTATTTCTCTTGCACCTGAAGTGCTCTAATTTTAATACAACTATATGAAACTCAAAAAAGGAGACAATGTAATAGTAATCGCTGGTAAGACTAAAGGTCAGACAGGTAAAATCGTAAGTGTTAACAAGTTAACTGATCGTATTATTGTTGACGGTGTTAACAAGACTAAGCGCCACGTTAAGCCTCGTTCAAGTACTGAAAAGGGAACTACTATTGAAAAGGAAGCACCAATGCACATTTCAAATGTGATGTTGATTGATTCAAAGACTAGTAAAGGTACTCGTATCGGTATTAAATCAGTTGATGGAAAGAACGTTCGTTTTGCTAAAACAAGTGGACAAGAAATTAAATAAAAACGTATGGAATTAACTAAAGAAAAATTGAAAAGTACATCAAAAGCTCTTGCTCAGTTTGGCTACAAGAATGACCTTGCTGCACCTCGTCTTGTGAAGATTGTAGTTTCAAGTGGTACTGGTTCAGGAATGAAAAAGGATCGTGAGAAAAACAACACTGTATCTGACCGTCTAGCGAAGATCACAGGTCAAAAGACTTCACTCCGCGTTGCTAAGCAGTCAGTTGCTAGTTTCAAGATTCGTGAAGGGGATCCAGTAGGTGTAACTGTTACTCTACGTGGTGCTCGCATGATCAATTTCTTGGACAAGCTTGTACACATTGCTCTCCCTCGCACAAAAGACTTCCGTGGTCTAGATAACAAGGCTGTAGACAGTATGGGTAACATGACTCTCGGTATCAAGGAACACACTATCTTCCCTGAAGCTGCTGATGAAGACCTACGCGATGTATTCGGACTTGCTATCACTATGGTTTCTACTGCAAAGACTCGACCAGAAGCAATCGCATTCTTCGAACACCTAGGAATTCCATTCAAGAAGTAATACCAAAATATTTTTTACTAATAAAAACCCGCCACGTCAGACGTGGCGGGTTTTTATATTGCGCATGGTATAATTTTTTAGCATGTACTATTTCATTCGCACTCACAAAACCTTTTTCCTCTCAATCGTTTTTTTAGTCGTATTCGCGATTACTGTTTCTTATGCTACTCCGCCTGGAACTAAATATAATCCAGGAGAAACGCTCGATCCATCTTGTGTACCAGGAGATACTAATTGTTCAGTGCAACTTCCTGTTTCACCCTGGACTGTTACTGGTAATGATATTTATTACAACACTGGCAATGTCGGCATCGGCACGACGACACCTCAGAGCGCGCTGGACGTAGTAGGGGAAGTACGAATGAATAATTTGAATGTGCTCGGTGTAGCTTCCGCAACGACAGTTGCTGCACCGGCAAACTTACAAGGTGCAATCGGTAATACCTATGCTCCAATCAAGTTTGCAAAAGGTTTCGGAACATATGAATACAATTATCGTGTATATTCCTATAAAGATACTGTTGGAGGTCGGGTATATTCTGTAGGATATGCCACGCTAAGTAATACGCTAACTGATAATGGTGATAATGCCGCAGATTTAACATGGGACGCTGCGTCAGGTGCTGATGGTTACCGCGTCCTTTTGTATGCCACAAAAGATGGTACAACAGTAGTGAACTATGACCGCTACATAGACTCAGTAACAAATGCAGTTACTTACAGTTATTATGATTCTTCTGATGGGAGCACTGTTACGCCTACTTCGATCGATTCGTATACCAACACCGCCAGCATCAACGGCGATCTGGCACTGAACGGCTCATTGCATGTGAATGCAAACACTATTGTTGATGGAATCGCTACTTTTCACGACAATGTCATCGCTACAGGTACATATAATCTGAACGAGACCTTGTCGGTACCCAATCTAGGTGCAGGGACCCGCATGATGTGGTTGCCAGGCCGCAGCGCTTTTCGTGCAGGTACGATTGATGGCGACCAGTGGGACAGTGTCAATGTCGGAGGTCATTCGATTGCACTGGGTATAAACAACACGGCCTCCGGATTTGAGTCGCTCGCATTGGGATCCTACAGTACAGCTTCAGGTACACAGTCACTTGCAATCGGTGCTGGAAGTACTGCAACAGGATACGGGGCTAATGCATTTGGAGTTAGTACCACTGCTTCGGGTGGATATTCAACAGCGCTTGGTCAAGGTACAAATGCTTCAGGGTCAATTTCCACCGCCTTTGGTGACGGAACTATTGCATCCCTGTCTCGATCTACTGCATTCGGGTATTTCAATACGGGGGAAAATTACTTTGAAGTCGGAAACGGTGGCGATAGTACTACTCGGTCAAATGCATTGACATTAAACAGTGACGGCGACCTTTATGTTGCTGGCGACATCACTTGTGGAGGTGTTTGCGGCTCTCAATGGGATGATGTTACGGGTGGTATTAACTATGCCGGAGGCAGAGTGGGGATTGGAACAACAACTCCAATTGCCGCGCTTAACATTGTCGGCGACGGCGCGATCATCGCGACGGGAACATTCGGCTCAGGCATCGCTGTTCCTGATCTAGGGGCTGGTACTCGTCTGATGTGGATACCAAGTAAAGCAGCATTTCGTGCAGGGCGTGCAGAGCAAACTGAATGGGATGCATCCAATGTAGGTCAATATTCTGCAGCGTTTGGTGATGGCAATAAAGCATCTGGACTTGCTAGTTTTGCTGCCGGTCAATACTCAGAAGCAAGTGGTCAAGCCTCAGCTGCCTTTAATAATGGTTTTGCAACGGGGCAAAATTCGTCAGCTTTTGGAGCAGGGAGTTCCGCTAGTGGATCAGGATCTGTTTCATTTAATCGTGCAACATCAGCCTCTGGACAATATTCTTTTGCAGCTGGTGTGGGAACACAAGCATTTGGAATGGGCTCTGCCGCATTTGGTGATGCTACCCAAGCATTTGGAGTGGATTCTATAGCATTTGGTAACTATACTGATGCGGGAACTTATCTTGGTTTTGCACTTGGTCGCTATAATGTCGGTGGTGGTAATACTAGTGACTGGAATCCAACAGAGTCATTATTTGAAATAGGTAACGGTAATCCCGATGGCGGAGGTCCAGGTGTTCCAACATATCACAATGCTTTTACTATCCTCAAAAACGGCAACATCGGCATCACTACACCAACGCCTGGGTTTTTGTTAACAGTAGGAGATGGGACAGTTACGGATGGCATTATCGCTCACTTTGAAACTGCTTCAGGGACGTGTGATGTCGACCCTTCTGTTACTGGTGGACTGACTTGTACTTCAGACATGAATGCAAAAAAGAATATAACACTACTTTCAGATAGTTCACCATGGTCATTTGCTGCTAATGTTACTGCAAACAATCAATCTATACTTGCAAAGATTGTTGCACTGACCCCTGTACAATATCTCTTCAATGCAGAAAAAGATGGCACTACGAAGCATACCGGTTTCATTGCTCAAGATGTTGAACAAATTTTCCCTGACCTCGTAAGTACTGACAAGTTTGGCAAAAAAACAATGAACTATGTCGGTCTTGTGCCATACACTGTTCAGGCGATTAAGGAGATGAATGTGACACTGCAGGCGTTGCCAACATTTACAGATCCAACATTGGCCAATAAAGTCGCGACATTCCTTCGCGGTATCGCCCTGGATAACACCGCTCGGGTGGATACTGTTGAAGCTAATAAAATCTGTTTACAGGGAGTATGTCTGACAAAAGAAGACTTCCAACGAGTGCTGCAAAATAAGCAGTCTAGCAGCAGCACTACCACTAGTGGGGGAAGCACTACGCCAGTAGTAGAAGTGCCGCAGGCTCAGAGTCCAACAGTGTCAGCACCCGAAGTGGTTACTCCAGCTATTGTAGTGCCTGAAACACCTGTTTCAACCCAACCAGAGGCACCAGTAGAGACCCAGCCTGCTCCAGTTGCTGAACCAGTTCAAGAATAGCTTGACCAAAGGGTTGTTATTTGTTACTATCCGTGAGTTCTTGATGAATCCGTAGTTTTCTCTTTGTGGGCAAACATTAGTCAATAAAGACAATCCTACGCGATATTCCCTTGGACTAAATAATCAAAATATGGCAAAAGCATCAACAATCGCGCGTTCAAAGAAAACGCCTAAATTTAGTACCCGTCAGGTAAACCGCTGCTTCCGCTGTGGTCGTCGTCATGGCTATATGCGTGACTTCGGACTTTGTCGTATCTGTTTCCGTGAATTAGCTAACGAAGGAATGATCCCGGGCATTCGTAAATCTTCTTGGTAATCTAGAGTAAATATATGCAAGACCCAATCGCAAACATGCTAATCACAATGAAAAATGCATCAATGGTTTCAAAAGAAATCATTGTTATTCCTTTTTCAAAACTAAAATACGCTATCGCTCAGTGTCTCAAAGACCAGGGCTTTATCGTTAATGCTTCAAAGAAGACTGAAAAGAACAATATTTCAGTACTAGAAATCGAACTCGCATACGCAACTGACGGATCTTCAAAGATTCATGATGTAAAGCGTATGTCAAAACAGTCACGCCGCATGTACACTGGTGTAAAAGAAATTCGCCCAGTGAAAAATGGTCACGGTATCACTGTACTCTCAACACCGAAAGGTATTTTGAGTGACAAACAAGCTCGCAAAGAAATGGTCGGCGGGGAAGTATTATTCACAATGTGGTAAAAATTATATGAGCCGAGTAGGAAAACAACAACTGGTAATCCCAGCAAATACAGAAGTTACATACACAGAAGGTGTTTTGCGAGTTAAGGGTCCTTTGGGCACACTCGAAAAGCCTTTCAAAGATGTAGTAACAATTAACATCGCCGATGGTATGGTAACTTTTGCACAAAAAGGTACTGATGCTTTCGCACGCGCAATCTGGGGAACATATGCTTCACATGTGAAAAACATGATCGCTGGCGTAAATACTCTCTACTCAAAGAAGTTAATCCTTGAAGGGGTTGGTTTCAAAAGTGCAGTAGAAGGTGGCAATCTTAACCTTGCTCTTGGTTTCTCACACCCTGTTATCGTAAAGATTCCAGAAGGTTTGACAGTAACTGCTGAAAAGAACAATGTTGTTATCAGTGGTATCAACAAAGAAACAGTAGGTCAGTTCGCTTCATCTATCCGTTCAATGAAAAAGCCAGAACCTTACAAAGGTAAAGGATTCCACTACGATACAGAAGTTGTACGTCGTAAGGCAGGTAAGAAGAGCGCATAACGCCAATAATCAAAGATATATATGTCAAAACAAACACCACTACAAAAGAAACTTCGCATCAAGCGCAAAATCCGTGCTACTATTTCTGGGACAGATGTTCGCCCACGTCTTTCAGTATTTCGTTCAAACAATTTCATGTACGCTCAACTTATTGACGACGTGAAGGCGGTAACAGTTGCAGCTTCAACAGATATGAAGGCAAAAGGTACTAAAATGGAAGGAGCAATTGCTGCAGGTAAAGCATTAGCAGTTGCCGCAAAGGCAAAGGGCGTAACAAAAGCAGTGTTCGACCGTAACGGTTTCAAATACGCTGGTCGCATCAAAGCATTCGCTGATGCAGCTCGCGAAGGAGGACTTGAATTTTAATTATGACTACAACAACACCAACAACTCAAAAGCCATACTCTAACAACCGCAATAGTGCAGGTGCTGGACAAGGTGGAGACCGTCGCCCTCGTCGCGACAACAAAGCTTTTGCTGATCGCGTAAAAGACGTTGACCAAAAGATTCTTGATATCCGTCGTGTTACTCGTGTGGTAGCCGGAGGTCGCCGTATGAGTTTCGCTGTTTCAATGATCATCGGAGACAAGAAAGGAGTAGTAGGACTTGGTACAGGTAAAGGTAACGATACAGCTCTTGCTATTGCAAAAGCGCTTAAGGATGCAAAGAAAAACGCTATCAAGATCAAAATGACTGATAAGCACTCAATTCCTTACGATGTATCTGCAAAGTTTACTTCATCAAAAGTTATCATTTTCCCAAACCACGGTAAGGGACTTGTAGCTGGTGCAGCTATCCGTGATATCGCCGTTATCGGTGGATTGAAAGATGTATCTGCAAAGATCGTTTCAGGAAGTAAGAACAAGCTCAACACTGCTCGCGCAACAATGAAAGCACTTTCAACAATCGGTACTAAATACGTATTCGGGGCACCAAAGACTGAAGTAGAAGCGCCTGTACAGACAGGAGCACCAGCAACTACTCCAGCAGTAACTAAGGAATAAATATATGGAATTACTAAAACGAACAACAGAAAATAAGAAAGCAAAGACAGTTGGTCGCGGTTCAAAACGTGGTAAAACTTCAGGTCGCGGTACAAAAGGACAAAAGGCTCGTGCTGGTCACAAGATCCGTCCAGAAATTCGTGATCGTATCAAGAAGCTTCCTAAGCTCCGAGGACGAGGCAAGAACATGAACAAAGCGTTCCGTATCAAGCCAACAGTAGTTAACGTTGGAATGATCTCAGCAGCATTCGTTGTTGGCGCAAGTATTACTCCTTCAGCACTATTTGAAAAAGGATTGATTCGCCGCACTGGTGGCAAACTTCCTGCAATCAAAGTGCTTGCTGGTGGTGAAATCGCTTACGCAGTAACTGTGTACGATTCAGAAGTTTCTCCTGCTGCAAAAGTTAAGATCGAAGCAGCTGGTGGTTCAGTAAAAGGCTCTCTCTAAAAAAATCTCTATCCCTATGAATACATTTTTCAAAAAGCTCAAAATGATGTTTGTTGATCCCGCTATCCGCAATCGAGTGCTTTTTGTTATCGCAATGCTAGCGGTCTTTCGTTTCCTTGCAACTATTCCTGTTCCAGGTGTAAATGTTAGCTCACTGGCACAAGCATTTAGTAGTAACCAATTCCTCAGTCTCTTCAACGTTGTTTCTGGTGGAGGGCTTTCAACATTCTCAATCGTTATGTTGGGCGTTAGTCCATTCATCACTGCTTCAATTATCATGCAGCTCATCGGTATGATGGTGCCTTCAATGAAAGAATTGATGCAAGAAAGTGGTGAAATCGGCCGTCGTCAGTTCAACCAGTACACACGTTTGTTATCTGTGCCTATCTCTGTATTGCAAGGTTTTGCATTCATTAAGTACTTGCAATCACAGGGCGCTATCGGTGCATTATCACTACCAACACTTATTTCAAACATTGTTATCATCACTGCAGGTTCAATGCTCTTGCTATGGATCGGTGAATTGATCACAGAGTTTGGTATTGGTAACGGAACATCTATGATCATCTTGGCTGGTATTTTGTCACAATTCCCACCAAAGATTTCACAATTCTTCTTTACTTTCACCATCGATCAATTGCCAGTCGTGCTCTTGTTCTTGGCTGCAGGCTTACTAGTTATTGCTGGTACTGTATACATTTACGAAGCAGAACGTCCAATCAAGATCACCTATGCTCGTCAAGTTCGTGGTATCCGCGCATTTGGTGGCGACGATACCTATCTACCGCTTCGTCTTACTCAGGCTGGTGTTATTCCGATCATCTTCGCTTCATCATTTTTGCTATTCCCACAATTCTTCATTAGTATTTTCCAAAACTCATCACACGCATGGTTGATGAGTGTCTCATCATTCTTTACAACATTCCTTCAGAGTACATGGTGGTACGCAGCGGTATACTTCATGCTAGTGGTATTCTTCACATACTTCTACACTGCAGTTACATTTGATCCACTTCAGATTTCTGAAAACTTGCAAAAGAACGGTGCGTTCATTCCCGGTACTCGTCCTGGAGAACAAACAAACAGCTACATCGGTGCAGTAGTAACTCGCATTACATTGGTCGGCTCACTCTTCTTGGGAGTTATCGCAGTTCTTCCATTGGTGGTTAAAAACACTACTGGGATCACTGCATTCGCTATCGGCGGTACATCACTCTTGATCACTGTTTCAGTTATCATCGACTTGATCCGACGTGTCGAAGCTCAAGTAGAGATGCAAGAAATCTAAACCTTTCGTCGCATAAAGCTATGAAGGTCACGTAAAAATCTCCGCATATATGCGGGGATTTTTATTATTTGATATAATACTCGTATGAATCCCGTATACCTCTTTATTGGTCAATCTGGAGCCGGTAAAGGCACCCAGGTATCCCTGCTAAAAGAACGATTACTCAAAAATAATGCTGAAACAAAGTTCTTCTTCTTGCAGACAGGTGACAAGTTTCGGGAGCTGATTGCTGGCGATACCTATACTGGTCAGTTGACCCGAGAGCTCATCGCTGTAGGTAAATTACCGCCACCATTCCTAGCTATCCATATCTGGTCACATCTTTTGATTGAAAACTACGACGGTACGACTACGGTGATCATAGATGGTACTCCTCGCGTAGATACAGAGGTGCCACTACTGTTGTCAGCGGCAGAATTTTATAACTGGACTATCAATATTATTCACTTAGATGTGAGTGATCAGTGGGCATTTGAACATTTGAAAGGCCGTGGGCGAGCAGACGATAGTGATGATATTATCCGTGGACGAATCCAATGGTTTCATGATAGTGTGGTTCCAGCCATTGATCTCCTGAAGGCTAGTACGTTTGTGAAGTTCCATACAATAAACGGAGAACAGAGTCCGGAGGGTGTTCATGAAGAAATCTGTAAGGTTTTAAATGTAGAATAATAAATACAATTAACCCTAGAGAGCGAGCATAAATATGCCTTGAGCCGTCTATCGCAGGACGACTGGTCCGAGGTGGAGCAAAATTTCAGCAGAAATTTATGCGACGGCGAAAGGTATGTTTATTTGAGAGAATGCAGGGTTATTTAAATTCTTTTAAACAATATGATAATTATAAAAACAGACAGTGAAATAGCACGCTTGAAGAAAGGAGGTCCAATACTTGCTCGTATTTTGCAACAAGTGGCGAAGGAAGTAAAAGCGGGGATTACCACTGCTTCTTTAGATGAATATGCCCACAAGCTGATCACTGAGGCTGGTTGTACTCCGGCATTTTTGAACTACAAACCTGAAGGCGCAGACCGTCCTTATCCAGCAAGTCTGATTACTTCTGTGAACAGTGAAGTAGTTCACGGTATCCCAGGTGACAAGATATTGAAAGAAGGAGACACTATTGCCCTTGATCTTGGCTTGAACTACGAAGGAGTATTTCTTGATCATGCTATCACTGTGCCAGTAGGAGAAATTGCTCCTAAGGATAAACAACTACTCTCTATTACTAAGTCTGCATTGGATGAAGGAATTGCGGCAATCAAGCCTGGAGCAACAGTAGGAGACATTGGTCATGCTGTAGAGACCTTTGTGAAGCCATATCGCCTAGGAATAGTGCGTGGCTTGTCAGGACATGGTGTTGGCCGTGCTATCCATGAAGATCCATATATCCCAAACTACGGCAAAAAAGGCAAGGGTGAAAAACTCGTTCCAGGAATGGTGATCGCTATTGAACCAATGCTTACTCGCGGTGCAGAAGAAGTAATCCAAATGAAAGATGGGTACACTTTAAAGACTATTGATAACTCTCGCTCTGCCCACTTTGAACATACTGTATATATCAATGCAGAAGGATATCCGGAAGTTTTGACTATAGAATAACCCATATGGATATAATAAAAATATTTAATCCAGAAGAAATTTCTGAAACTGAAAAAGCAACACTACGTCACCGACGAGCAGTACGCACTGTTGTTTTTGATGAAGAGAGCTGTGTCGCATTACTCCATATAACCAATGGAGATTTTTATGAATTACCAGGCGGTGGCGTTGATACAAATGAGTCATATGAAGAAGGTGCTATAAGAGAATGCAAAGAAGAAATTGGCTGCACTATCGCAATACAAAAACCTCTAGGAATAATTTTGGAATATAGAAAAAGAAATACAATGATAAATGAATCTCATGGATTCGTTGGAAAACTAATTGATAAAAAAGGAATACCTATTCTAGTAGGGGATGAAAACGACAATGAAAAAAGTGCTGTTGTTATCTGGGTACCGCTGTCAAAAGCAATTGAACTGATGGAATCAATACCTGTTTCTGGGGAGATATATCAAAATAACTCTTCGTACAGAGATTTAGAATTTTTGAAATGTGCTTTGCTTAGCAACGCACACTAAAGCACACTATCCTTCAACTGCGTTCAGGATAAAATAAATAAAAAACCTCTCGAGCGGGAGGTTTTTTATTTATTTTACCTTATCTACGATTCTTTTGAATGTTTCAGGCTTTGAGAATGCAATGTCTGAAAGGATCTTGCGGTCTACCTGGATACTTGATTTGTTCAAAGCGTCGATGAATCGTGAATAAGTCAAACCTAGTTCGCGAACTGCAGCATTGATCTGCACTTGCCAAATTCGGCGCTTATCACTTTTCTTGTCTCGGCGGTGTGCAAAGGCGTAGTTACCAGCATGAGCGATAGCATCTTTTGCCATTCGTTCCTTTGTACTACGTCCAAAACGATACCCCTTAACTTGAGCTAAGATGTTTTTTCGGCGCTTATTTGCTATTGTTCCTCGTTTTACGCGTGTCATGGTAGTTTATTAAAATTAAGTAATTATATTATCGGTGAGGAAGGAATTGAGCAAGATTCTTTGCTGTCATTGCGAATTCCTGACTCTTTTTGCCTGCCAATTGCTTGGTACGAGACTGCTTTGCATTGAAGTGGTTAAATCCTGGTGTTCGTCCAAGGATTTTGCCAGTTTTAGTCAATTTAAGGCGTTTTGCGTATGATTTGTTGGTTTTTATAGCCATAAAGGTGTATTTGTTGGTTTATTTTGCACTTTTGTCTCGCTCGATAACAATTGCGAGGCCCTTTGGAGAGCGTTTATGCGGCTCTGCAATCTTATAGTGTTCTGTCACAAAATGCAAGACCCGGTCAAGTCTTTCTTTCAAAAAAGCTTCATCCATGCCTTTTGAGCGACCGCGGAGGAAAAGCTCTACTTTAATGCGATGTCCTTCTTTTAACCACTTAGATGCGGTCTTAGCTTTGAGCTCTAGATCGTGGTCACCAGTACCAACTTTGATCTGAATAGATTTAGTTTCACTAGCCTTGGCCCCTGCTTTGGCTTTTTGATTCTTTTTCTTTAATTCATAAAGATATTTGCCGTATTCAATCAGTTTCGCAATAGGGGGCTTAGACATTGCATTGATTTCTACAAGGTCAACACCACGCGCTTCTGCCATAGCAAGCGCTTCTTCTAAAGGAAGAATCCCTACGCTTTCTCCTTCATCGTCAACGACACGAAGTTCAGCGGCACGTATTTGTTTGTTGATTCGTTCCTTCAAGGTAATATGTAACAGTTAATGAACACTAATAATACCAAAAAAACAGACAACAGTCAATCAAATAACCTTGCCCCACAAGGGATATTTCAATTTTGGAAGCACTCAGGCGAGACTTTGGCAGTGATGTTAAGACGGTTCCGTGAAGACCAAGGATATGGCGAAGATGAGAAGATCACCTATGCCGGCCGGCTCGATCCAATGGCAGAGGGCATTGTGCCATTATTGGTAGGAGAAACACGATTTCAGAAGGATCATCTGATGGGGGCCAGTAAAACCTATGAAGTTGATATTGTTTTAGGGTTGAGTACAGACACGGGGGATTTGCTGGGCATACTGACAAAGATGGCTATTGAATACGTAGCTCCTGAATCCATAGAACAAGTTATTTTATCGTTAAAAGAAATTAAGGAGTTGCCATATCCCGAATATTCATCTCGGCCCGTAGATGGTAAGCCGTTGTTTATGCATGCCCGCGCCGGAAAGAAAGTCGCGGTGCCCATCAAAAAGGTGACAATCTATGAATTAGAGCTTAAGGAAATAAAAGAAGTTCCCCTAAATAGTCTGTTATATGGTGCAATTGAGACTATTAATAAAGTACAGGGAGATTTTCGTCAGCAGGAAATTGTACAAAGTTGGACCAAGTTATTAGGAACTTCATCTATGGTCCAAGTTGTTACTATTGTCACTACTGTTTCATCTGGGACTTATATGCGCTCACTGGCAGAAAAAATGGGGGAGTTATTAGGGGTGCCGGCATTGGCGGGACGAATAGTTAGAACGGAGATTAAAAAACAATAAACCCCTGAACTGTTGTTCAAGGGTTTGTTCTTCTCTTTTTGTACTGTTAGTTCTCTCTCACCTTTTCTTCCATTGTCAGTGTAGTGTGCGGTACTGCCATCAAACGCTCCTTAGGAATCAACACATTGCTCTTTCTACAAATACCATAGGTTTTGTTTTCGATACGGACTAGTGCCGCCTTTAGTTGATTTATAAAAGTTGTTGCGCGTGAGGCAATGGTGCTCAGGGACTCTTTTTCGCTCGTTAGTGAGCCGCCCTCCTGAACCGAGGCTCTCTGATCGCTGGTGTTTTGAAGCTCTCTTAGGGCTTCATCGCGTTCATCTTCATTGATCTTAATTTTTTTAAAAATGATCTCTTTAAACTCTTGTAGTTCTGAATCAGAATAACGAGTTTTTGCTGGTGTTTTTTCTAGTACGTCTATCATTTGTATAAGTATTTTTTATTATTATTGCACAATTTGATAAATTGTCAAATGAATTGAGGTATATACTACCGACATGGAAAAAGCTCCCTTACCACAAGTACTTACTCCAGAAAGAGTTAGAGGGAATGATATTGAATCAGTGCTCACTGATATCAAAGAACATGCACTGCCTTTTGAAGAAGTAAGGGGGATCGAAGAAAAAATAGCAACACTGCAAACAACGGAGGGTGACTACGGTCATGATATTGCAGAGCTGCAAGCAGTATTAGACAAAAGTACTATTACGGTTAAAACCCTAACAGCTTTTAAAGCATTAATGGAAAAAGTTGCGCTCAATGAAGAGCATTTGAAAAATATTATTGGTATGGGTACCGAGCATGCATTGCAGGCACAGAGATCAGGTATTCATTCAGAAGGATATTCGTTACTAGTTGCCAAAGAAGGGGAGGATTTCCGATACAAAGCCTGGGAAGTATTTTCTCAGCAAACAGTAGAGTCAGAAATTAAAGCACTACCAGGTACATACCAACCTTCTCAAGAGGATATAGAGAAGATAGAAGTATTGAGAAGGGAGCTATTGACTTCACCTGAAAATAAGGTAGAGTGAGGAAAATAATTAAACATGGTAAGAGAAAAAGTTGATTCAGTAATTCGCGCAAATATAAAAAGATTTGCTAGAAGTTTTGCAGATAATGAGAAACAAAAGCTCATTATTCGTGCACTAGATTTCACCAATGAAGCATGTAGTGATAGACAAGGAAACATAACAAAGGCAGCTTTACTCAATTCAGTTTTGGCCACCACTGACTTCTTGATTGATTCGGGTATTACAGACCCTTTTATCATTACAGCTTCGTTATTATCTGGTGCTGTCAACGGGGCACCAGAAGGGATTTTGAAAAACATTCCAGATGAGATGCGGTCTGATGACGTTATTGATGATGCGTATTTAGTGGTAAGGCATGTATTCGGCGACGACATATTGTCAAAAGTTCGCCCCGCTATGGTTCCACAGTGGTCATCTATCTGTGATACAGCAGAAACAGATCTTCCTTTTAAGGGTGTGTTACTAAAAAATCCAGAATCAGGCATTGTTAAGCTGGCTTATTTTTACACCACAGTAAGTCGATTAAAATCCATAGCTGATCCTGGAGATCGCAAAGCTGCCGCCATGGAATTGTTGCCCGCATTACAAGTCTTCATTGAATGTGTTGTAGACCTTTCTGTTCAGATAAAACAAACTGCACAAAAAGACATCATGCAAACATTCTATAGTATTCGAGCCTTTGCTATTGCGTAACAGTTAACAAAACTAAAATAAGCCTGATAATTATTTATATAATTATCAGGCTTTTCATTTACACTAATACCAGTTCAAGTGGTTTCAAGAGCTGGTGTTGGGAGTTCCTGGTATTCACCATCGCTGCTATTTGGGTAAAGTCGGCAATTGAGCTAAAGGTTAACTTTTTCACATATCCTACAATTGATCGGATACTTTGATCGTTCGTAAAAATTAACGTTACGTTAGCTTTTTGAACTCTTCTTCGTTCTCCGGCTGGCTCGTCGGTCACGCTTTTTAGTAACGTTTCAGCTTTTTCAATGGTCGAAGCATGAACGTTTCTATAGGCTGCAGTAATTGCGATTGATTGCAGTGCGATTTCAAGTTTTTCATCCGCGGGAAATAGTTCACCCAGCAAAAGATGGTACTCATTGTTGTAGATTTCAGCACAGGCCGACAGTACCTTGCTTGCTGCAACATACCGAAAGTAATGATCGTTGTGCAGGGTTTTTAATGTATCTCTCCATAGCTCGTAGTGGAGGAATAGATGAATGGGTTGGGTAATAGCTACTCTCTTCATTTTTGTGTGTTTTCTTGATAATACCTTTTATTTTGAAAGTGTCAACACTCGCTCATGATACACTGAACTTATAATATGGAAATAATTAGTTACAATATTTGGGACTTGCCGCTATGGTTTGTGAGAGATCGTAGGAATCGATTACTGAAAATAGGTGAGTATGTATCTCAAAGAGGAACGGATATTATTTGCTTACAAGAATCATGGAGCTTGTCACACAGAAAAGCATTATCGGAGTTCATGAGAGAAAAAGGGTATCATGATGCAATTTTTCAAGCCGGTATAAAAAGAGGGAATGGCGGACTGTTAACATTTTCAACATTTCCAATAAAGTCAGTACGCTTCATTCCTTTTGGGCGATGGGGTATTTCCGTCAGTGAATTTATTGGTAATAAAGGCGCGCTTGAAACAATTGTTGAAACACCAAAAGGATTATTGAGAGTATTAAATATTCACCTTCATCATGAGTCAAGTAAGATATTTAATAGTACTCGGATTCGTTTGCGACAATTACGCAAACTACTCACTCTTATCAAAGATGATGAAGAGATTGCCACGGTACTTGCGGGGGATTTCAATCAGCACGATATGGCGAACAAAAAATTATTTAATGAAATATTTGGTAGTCATAACTTTGTCTTCCATGGAGATATTGAAACAGTACAGCCAACTTACCGCAAAGAAAATAATCTTGTTAATAATTGGATCAACCGTATCGCTCATTCTCAAACGTATGACTATATTCTAACTAAGCATCTTAATAAAATAGACGCAGTGGCGACTTCTTATACCCCGTTGTATATCGATCCAGTATTATCTGATCATGATCCTGTCTCGTTAATAATAAAATAAAAAGCCCTTATGGGGCTTTTTTGTTTTTGCGTTGTCTCCAGCCCATATACTGTCCTGCTGCGATGCAGAATGCACTGAATGCTAAAAATCCGATTACTATTTGTTTAATGGTAATAATTACTATGCTCATAACTTTTTCTTTAAGAGTAGCGTACCGGTAGATGTTGTCAATTGCGGGAGATATAGCACTAAAACAGAAAAGGGGGATACTGCACTTGTTAATATAGTGCCAGAAGTATATAGTTAAGTTAATTAACTATATTGCTAGAGGGTAATTATAGTTAAGATTATTAAGGATGGACGTTTAATGGGTATAGTGAATTGTATATATGTCTGCTTTTTTCAATAAAATTCAAACAGTACTGAATAATAGAACTACATATACTGTGGGGTTGTTGCAAACAAAAGCATATAGAACATTGAAACAATCCACTACACAATCATTAGAGAAATATGATATTTCAGCACTTGAGTGGGGCTTTGTAGGAGCTTTGTACAGTACTCCAGCAGGGATGCTGCAAGGCGAAATCGCTGAAGTACTCGGCGTTGAAGCTCCGTTTATTACCGTTTTAACCACGTCATTGGTGAAAAAAGGATTAATAGAAAAAAAGCACTCACCGAAAGATAGTCGTGCAAAAATTACTTGCATTACTCCGTATGGAAAGGTATTTGTTGAAAACACAGAGAAGCATCTCTTGGTTGCAACAAGACCATTACTCGCAGATGTTTCTGCAAGAGATATTGTAGGGTATCTGACCGTGCTGGAAAAAATCATTGAAAATTCCAAATTACAAGTAAAATAAAAATAGCTTATGAAAAACAAGAATAAATTTCTGATGTTTGGACTTAGTGCATTGATGATGATAAGTGTCGTCGCTGGGCCAGTTCTTGCATCAAGTCACCGTGAGGCTCCGCTTATCAGTGGAGACCCAAAAGTGGATGCAACAGACTTGTATGCATTCGTAAGTCCGGAAAATAATAATACAGTTACTCTAATTGCAAACTACATTCCTTTTGAGGAACCTGCAGGCGGACCAAACTTCGATTCATTCGATGACAATGCACTCTATGCTATCAATATTGATAACAATGGTGATGCAATGCCAGATATTACCTATCAGTTCCGATTTACAACTACACGCGTAAATCCAAATACATTTTTGTATAACACTGGTCCGATCACTTCAGACACAGATGCTACATGGAATGTAAAACAGACTTATACACTTACTAAGATCGCTAATGGCGTATCAACAGTGTTAGGTACAAATCTTACAATGCCTCCAGTAAACGTTGGTCCAAAATCAACTCCAAACTATGCTGCGTTGCAAGCACAGGCACTTACTGGTCTTCCAGGAGGGGCTAAAGTATTTGCAGGTCAAAGTGACGATCCTTTCTTCGTTGACCTCGGGGGACTTTTTGATCTTTTGTCAGTACGCAAACTTCCAGGAAATAATGGCGGTGGTGTAAATACAACAAAAGGCTACAACGTTCACTCACTCGCACTGCAAGTGCCTATCGCTGATCTAACTAGTACTCATAACATTCCTGCATCTGCAACGAGTGATGGTGCTGTGATCGGTGTGTGGACAACTGCATCACGTCAGGCTACATCTGTATTGAGCACTAATGGCTCAAAGACAGGAAGTGGAGAATGGGTGCAAGTTTCTCGTCTCGGTTCACCCCTTGTTAATGAAGTGGTAGTTCCAGTTGGCGCTAAGGATCTCTTCAACGCTTCAAAGCCGCAAGATGATGCTCAGTTCGCTGAAGGGGTAGCAAATCCAGAACTGGGAACCTTACTTAAGGGTATCTATGGTATCAATGTTCCTCCACAAGGTGCATTTGGTTCTGCTTCACAGCGCGATGACCTAGAAGCAATCTTCCTTACTGGTATTCCTGGTCTTACTAAGCCAACATCAGGCGTGCCTGCTGAAGAGCTTCGTTTGAACGTAACTATTCCACCTACAGCAAATCCTAATAAAATGGGCGTGCTCGGTGGTGATAAGCAAGGGTATCCAAACGGACGCCGTCTTGGTGATGACGTAATAGATATTTCTCTCCAGGCAGTTGCTGGTGCAGCATATCCATTATTCCACCCAGGATTTACTCCTGATGCAACCGGAGTTATGCTCGGTGATGGTGTAGATGCAAATGATCTAGCCTTCCGTTCTTCATTCCCTTACATGGCATTGCCAAACCAAGGATTTGATAGTGTGCCTCACACTACTGCTTCAATGACCACAAACACAGGAACTATGACTCCTGCTGCAGGTTGTATGATTAACTCAAGTCTTTCTATTGGTTCACATGGTGTTGATGTAACTTGTTTACAAAATAGTTTGATCGTTCACGGATACCTTATGGGTTCTGTTGACGGTAGTTTTGGTCCAATGACCAAGGCTGGTCTAATGAAATGGCAAGCAGCTGCTGGTCTTTCTGCGGACGGACAATTCGGACCTGCTTCTCGAGCAAAATTTAACGCTCAATAAAAGGTTTATCTCTAGTAACAGCAATCAATTGATTGCTGTTACACTGAGGGAAGTCTTATTACTATAACCATTCTCTTTTTCTGAATATGCAAAAAATCTTCAAGTCAAAATATCTACCCATAATTCTTATCGTTACACTGTTTGCAGTCAGTGCTGTAGTTATTTTTATCAGCCATAAAAAAGACAGCGCAGCAACGCCTCTTACTCAGAGTATTGATCCTAAGTTGGATGACAGTATTACTAAGTTAGTGGAGGCAATAAAGACATCACCATCATTTGCACAAAACTATTTTGACCTCAGTAATGCATATCTTCAGAAGGCCAGAGAAACAGGGGATTCATCTTATTATGACAAGATTGATATGTTGATGAATACTGTAGCAAGTATCGATCCTGAAAATGCTGACGTTCCTGCAACTCGTGCTAGTGTTGCAATCGGCCGTCATCACTTCAAAGAAGGAAAAGTGTTTGCTGAACAAGCAATCGCAAAAAATAATCATCGTGAAATTTATTATGGATTGCTTGGAGATGCAGAAATTGAGCTTGGGCAATACGATGAAGCGGTAGCTGCATTTCAAAAGATGGTAGATATTCACCCAGGATTTACTGCATATAGTCGCATCGCCTATATCCGTGAGTTGTATGGTGATATCAAAGGTGCAAAAGAGATGCTTAACTTGGCAATTAGTTCGGGTAGTAATTTCAAGGAAAATATTGCCTGGGCATATGTGGAATTAGGAAAACTAGCAATGAGAGACAACCTTGAAGATGCAAAGGCAGATTTCAATCAAGCATTAGTTGTATTGCCAACATATACTCAAGCTATGGAAGGACTTGGCAAAGTAGCGTTTGCACAAGGAGATACACAGGGAGCCATTGCGCACCTTGGTGATGCAATTAATGGGCTGGCCTTAACACAATACTCCACTGATCTAGCTGATGTATATACTGCAACAGGTAATACACAAAAAGCCGCTGAAGAAATCGCTGTATCACAAGCTTCATTTGATTTATTCGCAAACTCAGGAGTAGATACTGATCTAGAAGAATCTTTGTTCTTGGCTGACCATGATACCAATATCTCAACAGCTATCGTGATGGCGCAACGAGCCTATGCTGACCGTCCTAATATTTATGCTGTTGATTATCTATCTTGGGCATTGTATAAAAACGGCCAGTATGAAGAAGCGGGGAAGTATGCCACGCAAGCATTTCGTCTCGGAGAATTTGATCCTTTGATATTGTTTCACCAGGGTATGATCGCTGTAAAAAATAATAATACTGCAGTGGCAAAACGCTATCTTGCAAAAGCATATGCGCTAAGCCCTCATTTCTCTATTCAGTACGAGAAAACATTGAAAGACACATTGGCAACACTAAAATAATGGCATGAAAAAATTTCTCATCGCAGCAATCCTGTCTTTGTCGCTACTCAGTGTATATGCACACACTGCCTCAGCTCATAACCTGATCCCGCCTGAACTTGCCACCTATATACAACAACATCCCAATGCGACACCAGAAGAAGTGAAAGCCTTTGCAGATACTCAGTCTCCAGAATTTGCCAAAAAGTTTAGAGATGGTGCTGCAATAGTAAATATTGTACGTAACCAGCAGACTAGTTTTTTTGATAACGTTATCGACTTCATCAAGCTCGGTGTGGGGCACATTCTCTCAGGCGTTGACCATATCTTGTTTGTACTTTCGTTACTATTGGTATTTGTAAGTATTAGAGATATTTTGCGGTTAACTGCGACGTTCACTGTGGCGCATAGTATCACCTTGGTATTATCAGGAGCAGGCATTTTGACTATCAGTCCACGTATTACCGAGCCGTTAATTGCGCTGTCCATAGTCTATGTGGCACTTACCAGTGTTTTCCTGAGAAATAATAAATATATTGGTGGACAGCGAGGCAAGATTGCAAGTGTGTTTTTCTTTGGACTATTCCACGGACTCGGTTTTGCAGGATTGCTCAAAGAAATTCAGATCCCACCGGATAAATTTATCTCATCATTGTTCTCGTTTAATGTTGGTATTGAAATGGGGCAATTGGTGATCATTGCAATCGCACTACCTATTATCTATGTTTTCCGAAACAAACCATGGTATCCAACATTCATCAAAATCTTCGCCATACTTATTGCGGCCATTGCATTGTTCTGGGTGATACAAAGAGTATTTTTTGTATAAGAATTAATTTTTATTTGTGGTAAATAAAAAAAGCCCTTATGGGGCTTTTTTGTTTTTCATAGCTTCGATTCTATTTGCTAAGGCGCGCGCCTCTTCAAATCGTTGATCTCTTTCTGCTGCTATGAGTTGCAGGATAAGATCCTCCTCTGTTTCTGTTTGCACTGAATCTTCATCTACAAGGATGACATTTGGGTTTAAGCATATGATTAACTCAGAGTGATTGAAAACAATAAAACTTTGCTCTCGATCCATCAAGTCATAAAATACGCCGTCCCCATGAATTTTGTAATTGAAGTTGTCATCAGTACTTGTGTCAATTTCGTAATCTGCTTCCGATGTTCCAGAACCTATTCTGGTAATTGCCACATGTTCAGTGTTGGCATCATTTCAAAAATCTTCTTCAAGAACAATGCGTGTAAGGAGGTCTAAAAAAATTACTTGACGTGTAATGATGAGGGAGGTGGCAGCAATATATGCTGTTTGGCCAATCTGCATTTTGCCGACATGATTTTCATATGGCCGGGCATAGATAATTCCTAATATTCCCATAATATAATGTTTTAGTTTTCTTTTAGATTACTCGCTTGGCAAGGAAAGTCAATAAAAAAGCCTCCGTTGCCAATGGAGGATTTTTATTATTAAGAGGTTATTTCTGTTCTGATAGGAATTCGTTAAGTTTGTCGAGCTGCTGGTTAAAGCCAGCTTCCATTCCTTGTACTGCCATGCCGGCATCAGATCCAGCAGTATGAATCACTGCATTGATGTTCACTACAGTCTTGCCATCTTTTTCGGCAAAGGTGATCTCTGTAGTTTGATTAATGGTAGTGGTTTCTTTCTGTCCTTCAGTCCATGCTTCTGCATCGTAAGCAAGGGTAGCTTCTGGTTCTACTGCAGTGAACGTTGCCATCATTGGCCACAGTGTTCCTGCATAAGGTCCCATTGCTTCACCGGCTTTCATTACAATATAAAACTTTCCACCAACTTGAAGATCAACTTCGCATTCCGGGATGCTTACATTGTGTGGGCCCCACCATTGCTTCAACATTTCTGGATCAGTCCATACGCTCCATACAGTTGAGAGGGGGGCATCGAATACGCGTTCTGTTGTAAATTGTCCTTTTGGTTCCATATAATTATTTTTGTTTATTCTTTCCTACTTTTAATAGTGCATCTAACTTATCAAATTGTTGCATCCAAAGATGTGACATCTGTTGGCTCCATTTTTCTATATCGTTCATCGTATCTATGTTGAGGTGATATATGCGGTGCTGACCATCTTTTTCTACGCGAACTAGCTTGGCTTCGCGCAGTACTTTCAAATGCTGAGAGATAGCAGGCATACTCATCGTAAACTTATCGCTAATAGCTGTTGCGGATAATCGGCCTTTTTTAGCAAGTATTTCTACTATGGTTCGTCTGGTCGGGTCGGCAATTGCATAAAATTTATCCATATGACTATAGTAGGGCAAGAAGATAATTAAGTCAACACTTAAATATAAAAGATAGATAAAAGCCCGATACTATGGAGTAACGGGCTTGATGTAAAAGGGTAGTTCGATTTTCATCTTCTCCCAGCGCACACCTTTTTGTTCTTTAATTTTTCCTTGAATAATCTGCTGAATTTCGTCAGGTAGTGAATTCAGTGTTACTGCTTTGTCTGACCCTCTACCTTTGGTATTGGTCCAATTACCCAGTAGTCGCTGCGGAGTAGGTGGCTTAACTTCTTCACTAAATGGGTTATCACCACCGATCCAGATTTGTCCGGGGTGATATCTACAAGGTTCAAACCATACATATATATTCTTTCGACCAAATACATTGCAAGGATCTCTCATCTTCACAATCCAGATTGGATATGAATATTCATTCTCTCCGATGCCAACTTCAACTTCCATGTTCAAAAGAATATTAGAAGAATGCAATGGACTATCTTGTGAAGGGTATGACATATGACCATACATATCGTTATACGTAACAACTTCTTTATTGGTCAGTGTTCTTAAAAGATAGTACGCCAGGTGTTCACGAATAAAACCATCGGCAGTCTCATTAGTTTCTCTACTGAGCCAACCTAATGCAATGTTGTGAAAATATTCAAGAGCACGCTCTTTTACGTTATATGCCTCAATAAGTAAGGCAAGTCTTTTCTCCCAATTCCTATTTGGTATTTCAATATAGTATCCAAAATTATTTCCGTCCTCATTAAATTTTATGTTGCCGCCAAGCTTTTCAATGGTCGATTCAAAATTAATGGGGAAGTGTTTTGGACATCCACTATGATAAATGAAAGTAATGCCTCGCTTAGTACAAATCTTGCGATTGGTATCTTTGTAAAGGAAAGAGTGAGTGTATCCGATGTGTTCTAATCCGCGTGCTTCAATGTGTCTGGTTGGCTCCTTGAACCACAGATACATCCGATCTATTCCTCCTGCATGCAGAGAGGAAAGATCGTTGGTAGTGAGCCAAATGGTTGTTTTCATTATTTACGTTTTTTCTTGATACTACGGGTTTGGGGAGGGAAGTCAAATAAAAATCCCCACCGATAAAAGATGGGGAAGTTAGTTTGTTTTTAGAATGTCTTAAAGCCACTTTGCGTAAGGATAATCCACACATATCCATGGGTTCCTGTAGGGCCGTCGTCTTTGTCCTTTGTTAGGGCTCGAACTTTGTTTGCGATTGCTTCAGTTCGTTCTTGCAGATTTTTTCTCCTCGCAGGAATATCGACTGTTACAATATCAATTTCGAAATTCATTACCCCAATATCAAATGGGTTGTGTGCCACGAATCGTACTACGATATCATTCTTTGTTATTTCGCCGTGTTCGTCACCGGGGACATTAAGCGCTTCCGCTACAATGGTTTGCAATGCTGCGGCCAGCATTTTGGCTGTATGACTGGTCAATGTTGAATTGACATATCTTACTGTTACTTCGGGCATATTTCCTCCTTTTTAATTTTGTTTACTATATCATCAAATATTAAAAAGTCAATAAAAAAAGACCTGGCACACTATCGCGTGTCCAGGTCAAATATTTTGTTTATTGTATCTATCACCCTTAAGTCTCAACAAACAAGTAACGACAATCGGGAAGTTCCTATATTCTCCTTTCAGTTGGAACAGTTTTTCAGGAGACTGACTATCTGGTAACTGGCCTGTCAGACGGCGTATCAGTATTTATATCATAGCATGTTAATAAATAAATGTCAATAGTTAGACTTTTTATGAATAGGAAACTATTTTGTAATTATATCGATGCCTTACCCGACTTTGCTAATCGCTCCACTGGGTCCTACAAAAATATAGTCGTGACGCCGGCACTTGTTATTTTTGTAGAGATGAGGGCAAAACTTTCAGGGTTCTGGGATTACTATCAAAGCAGCGTTTCGTTGCAGAAAGTCCTTGAATGTGTTGGTTAGAATGAGAGACAAGTACCACAAGAGGATATTAAATCCTCAGTGTTTACATTGTGGTGCTTTTAAGTATAGTGAAGAAAAACAAAAGCACATGATACAACTAGAAAACCTTAATTATGGAGAACCGCTGGCTCCGCATACCACGTATGGTATTGGAGGTCCTGCTGATTATTTCTTCAGAGCAACAGACAAGCATGCTCTAGCTAGAGCAATTAGAGAGGCGAGGAATAATAATATTCCATACTTTATTCTTGGAATGGGTGCCAACGTCCTCTTCGGAGACAAAGGCTTTCGTGGTCTTGTAATAAAAAACGAAGCGCGAAAATTTAATTTCGTAGAACAGTACTTAACTGCTGAAAGCGGGGCATTGATCGGTGAGCTTATACAAGCGACAGAAGAAAGAGGTCTTTCAGGTTTGGAACACTATGCTGGCATACCAAGCACGGTTGGAGGAGCATTGTGGCAAAACCTGCACTTCCTTTCTCCTGACAGGACTCGAACTGTATTTATTGATGAAGTGTTTGCAAGTGCAAAAATTCTCAATGAAGACAATAAAATCCTTACTGTGGGATGGGACTATTTTGACTTCAAATATGACCACAGCATTCTTCACGAAAGACCACTGGTGGTTCTTGAGGCGACGTTTAGTCTCGCATGGTCTTCGAAAGAATTAGTAAAAAAACAATCTGAAGAAAACCTGCGCTGGAGAAATGAGAAGCACCCTACTAGATATCTATCTTGCGGTTCAGTGTTTAAAAAGATTGAAGGTGTTGGAGCAGGAAGGCTAATCGAACAGGTTGGTATGAAGGGGTATAGCATTGGCGGTATTCAATCTTCGGAACAGCATGCAAATTTTTTAGTGAATACTGGAAACGGTACTGCTGCACAGGTTATGGAATTGATTGGCATGATTCACGAAAAAGTGAAAAAGCAGACAGGTTATGTGCTTGAACCAGAAATTAATTTCATCGGAGAGTTTTAAAAGCAAAATGCCCTTAGTTATACTAAAGGCATTTTTTTAAGCAGAAAGCATTTGGAAATGCTGGCTGAAGCACGAAGGTATACAACAAGAGGATATTAAATAAGATAAGAAATAAAAAAGACTTAGAGTTAACTAAGTCTTAAAAAAGATGTAAAAAGTATTACGGTTTTATGATAACGCAGGGCATCGTGCTGTCCCAAGTGTTGCCGGTCCATAGTTGTCCTGAAAACCACTGTCCTTCACGAAAGGAAAGGCGGCGAACAGACACTGCCCAACCGTGACCGAGATAAATAGTACCCCAGAAATAAATCTGACGATTCTTACCATGTTCATCTTTTTGCCATTCCTGAGGAATGAGGTCAATGTTTCTGGTAAGAAAGTCCAGCATATTAGCATTTGCTACCGGCAGATGAGCAAGCTCTTTAAGCAGCTCTGTTCCATCGATGTTCACAGCACCAGTTTGCTTGTCGTGCAAGAACAACTCAACCTTAGTCGGGTCCCATATAAATGGTTCCTGTTTTGTGTGACTTTGCACAGCCCATCCAAGGTAGGGTATCTCGGCTTCTTTGTCGAGCTTTACCAATAAAGTTTCAGTATCTTGTTCCATATGTTTATTTTTTTAATGTTCAAATCAAATTTTATAATATCACAAAATACTATAAAAGTCAAGAGATAGTTATTAGTTTCATGAGTAATCGCAATACAAAAAAGCCTTATTTCTAAGGCTATTTTTATATTGATGTGTTACACGACTCCGCTCTTTGTTAGCACTCAGAGCTCCGCTGGGTCCTACAAAAATATAGTCATGACGTCGTCACTTGTTATTTTTGTGGAGATGGGGGTATCGAAACCCCGTGTAAACATAGTGAACAAATAAGTCTCCATGCGTAGTACCGCTTAATTGTTTAGAGAATAATCTTAAAGCAGTACGAAATAATTATTACTCGAGCTTCCCGTTTTTCGGTGCTCTTCAGAAGCAAGAAGAGCTGCCTATTCTGATGCATGTTGCCGCGAAGTCTTTATCAGAAATCTAGACTGCGACACCGGCTTGACCTAAGTTAGGCGAAGATCGGAATAGCACCTCCAAACGCGAAGTAAGGTGATGCTACTTTAGATAGGCTGTTTCCAGGTATCTTGTGAGTGACGGTTATGGGAGTACACTCATGCCCAGCATGCATATTTGCTCAAACTACGATTATCGAACCTGACATCCCCGAAATTTGATATCACAAATTTCGCCCAGCAACATTCTGACATCATAGATGGAAGAATTTGTCGGGCTAATTTGATATCCAGAAAAAATCGCATCGAGACATTCTGACGTCATAAGACGGAAGAACTCGAGAGCGAATTTGTATATCTATTTAAGCTCCTTGATCGCTCGATCCATATCTCTACGATCGGCTTTTTCTTTCAACGTATTTCTCTTATCAGCTACTTTTTTACCTTTTGCAATTGCAATAGTGAGCTTAATAAGAGAGCCTTTATTATGCAATGAAATTGGTACAATAGTCAACCCTTTGGTTTTGTTTTGCTTAGCCAGTTCTACTAATTCTTTTTTATGTACTAAGAGTTTTCGAGTACGATATGGGTCATAGGCAGAAGAAGCATTCTTCTCTTGCCAAGCGGGAATATGTGCACCCAATAAGTACAATTCGCCTCCTAAGAGGGCAACGTGGCTACCAGAAAGGCTGCCATGCTGTGCTTTCAAGGATTTCACCTCAGTGCCCAAAAGCTCAATGCCTGCTTCAATAGTATCTTGCAGGGCATAGTCAAAAGTGGCTTTTTTGTTGCGTACATATTCCATAGTGAATATGGTACCACCCGGCCTTCGCTATGGCTATGGCACGGCAATGCCAGCTTTATTTATAGCTTCGGCGAGGCGAGTATGATGGAGATATTCTGTAGTATAATGACCCTATGCCGAAAAAAGAAAAAGAAAACAAACAGCCTATTCCGCCAACTCCTGAATCTGGCAATCAAGATAATAAACCGAATAATAAAAAGAAACAGCCCCTATCTTCATACATATTTTCAACATTGCTCGTATTCGCAGTGATTGTTGTGATTTATTCATTGTTTGCAGGAGCAGGAAGCAAAACTCAGACAGTGACATTATCAGAAGTAGCTCGCCTGGCTGAAGCAGGGCAGGTGAAGACAATAGTAGTAGAAGATCAAGATCTTACTATCACCAAGGCTGACGATACAATCGTTAAGTCAAAAAAAGAACCAGATGCTTCGTTGGTACAAACTCTTTCTGCATATGGTGTAGACAGTACACATTTGAATGCATTAGATATCAGTGTGATAGCGCAATCAGGATTTGCATACTACGCGATTAGTTTATTGCCAATCATCCTACCAATACTATTGATCGCATTCTTCTTCTGGATGCTGACCCGTCAGTCAAAAGCCGGAGGCATGCAAGCATTTACTTTTGGTCAATCAAAAGCACGAGTAACAGATCCAAGTGATAAAAATAATCGAGTAACATTCAAAGACGTTGCCGGTGCTCGCGAAGCAAAAGAAGAACTCAAAGAAATTGTGGACTTCTTGAAGAATCCAAAAAAGTTTTTAGATATCGGTGCTCGTATTCCAAAAGGAGTATTGCTGGCTGGATCACCGGGTACAGGTAAAACATTGTTGGCCCGTGCAGTAGCAGGGGAAGCAGGTGTGCCATTCTTCCATCTATCTGGTTCAGAATTCGTAGAAATGTTCGTTGGTGTTGGTGCCTCTCGTGTACGTGATCTCTTCAAAATGGCTAAGCGTGCAGCGCCGGCAATTATTTTCATTGATGAAATTGATGCAGTAGGACGCGTACGTGGAGGTGGTTATGGCGGAGGTAATGATGAGCGTGAACAAACATTGAACCAGATCCTTGTTGAAATGGATGGCTTCGAACCAAACGATAAAGTGATTATTATGGCAGCCACAAACCGTAGTGATGTACTTGATCCAGCATTGCTTCGCCCAGGACGTTTTGATCGACGTGTCATGCTTGACCTACCAGACCGACGTGATCGTGAAGAAATTTTGAAAGTGCACTCAATCACTAAGCCGTTTGATGAAGATGTGAATCTTAAGGTGATCGCTGAACGCACATCAGGATTTTCTGGTGCAGACTTGTTCTCATTGATGAATGAAGGTGCTATCTTGGCAGCTCGTGAAAACCGCAAGACTATTATGCAGTTTGACCTTGTTCGCTCAATTGAAAAAGTAATGATTGGACCAGAACGTAAGAGTCACTTGTTTACTAAGAAAGAAAAATTGATCACTGCCTATCACGAAGCAGGACATGCACTCGTTGCTTCAGTATTGCCTGATGCAGATCCAGTACACAAGATCTCTATTGTGGCTCGTGGTAGTGCAGGTGGATACACCATGAAGATTGCACTTGAAGAACGAAAGCTAACAACAAAGAAAGAATATCTTGATGATCTCGCCATGTCACTTGGTGGCTATGCTGCAGAACAAATGATCTTCAATGATGTAACCACTGGTCCTTCAAACGATCTTCAGGTTGCAAGTAATTTGGCGCGTGCCATGGTAACTCGCTGGGGTATGAGTGACGCTATCGGTCCTGTAGCACTTGAAAATGATGGCGGTCGCGCAATGTTCGGTCAAGGAGTGAAAGATAAAGAATACTCTGAAAAAACTAATTCATTGATCGATAGTGAAGTTCAGCGTATTATGACTGAAGCACTCGGACGTGCACGAGACACACTGACTACATACAGAAAAGTATTGGATGATATTGCAAATAAATTAATAGAAGTAGAGACCATTGAGCAACCTGAATACGAAGCGATCCTTACTGCTCATAACATTCCTCTTAAAAAATTAGAGATATAAATAATGCAAAGTATAATTAAAAAGTTTTTAGCTGTTAGTATAATAGTATTTTTAGCCAGTGTAACCGCGTCTGACGCGGCGGCAACTACCCCAAAGATTGTACAAAATCCTGTAACGTTTGGTTTTCAGGAAACTACTACACCTACTCGCGCGGTTGATACTATCATTGTTCATGCCACATACAATCCAACATTGAAGACGCAAACATTTGCAGGAGCATTGGTTGAATGGAAAGACGCAAAAGTTTCACCACACTATGCAATTGATAAGGCAGGTACTATCTATCAATTAGTACAAGAAAAAAATGTCGCATGGCATGCTGGTGTAAGCTCACTGCCAAATGGTGACACAAACGTTAACACTCGATCAATAGGTATTGAATTGATATATTCGAATAAAGAAACTCCAACAACTGCTCAGTATGCTTCTCTGCAATATTTGATAAAGAATATTGAAGGACGTTACACCATTAAATACGTACTGGGGCATGAACAAATTGCACCTGTACGAAAGGTTGATCCCTGGAATTTTGATTATTCAAAAATCTCTGAAGTATTCAAGCCGGCAACAACAGTATTTGAAGCGCCAGTCACATTGAGTGCAGATATATTTCAAAGCGCGATCAATCCATTGACTCCTGCTCAACAAGCAGTGATGAAAAATTATTCATATCGTGCAGGTTGTCCTGTTTCACTCGATGATCTTCGCGCAGTAAATGTTTCATATAGTAATTTCAGTGGCGTAACACAGCAAGGCACACTCATTGTGAATCAGTCAGTAGCTGATAAAACAGTAGCAGCATTCAAAGCATTGTTCGAAGCAAAATTCCCAATCAAGCAAATTCAATCTATTGATAGTTATGAAGGAATGGATACTATCTCAATGGCTGCCGACAACACTTCTGCATTTAATTGCCGTCCAGTAGCAGGTTCAACTACATTCTCTGAACATTCATCAGGAACTGCAATTGATATTAATCCAAAAGAAAATCCCTCCTTCGCTAAAGCTATGGCGGGCGAAGCCTTTATGAAGACTGCAAAAAGTAAGGGAACTATTACTCCTGCTACCGCAAAGATATTGAAAGAAGCAGGATTTAAATGGGGAGGTGATTGGACTATAAAAAAGGACTACCAACACTTTTCAGTGAGTGGAAAATAATCGCGTCAAATGCGACTTAATTACATAAAGAAAAAATAAACGGGGTCAGACCCCGTTTATTTTTATTTGACTTCGGTGGTCGTAAGCGTAGACTTAAGGAAACTAAACTTACAGACCATGAAGAAAATCGTACTGTGTATGGTGGTAGTGCTCGGGATGAGTATTACAACCCGTGTTTTTTCTCAAACTACGGCAACTGTTCCTTTGCTTAAAACAGATCAAATTTTTGCAAAAAAGAAACCGCTTTCATTTTTCAAGCGAATACTCCATTCGCTCGGATCTACTGACAGTGTCACTGTTGAGCATAAGAATTATGTTATGCAAACATTATTTCCACCGCATTTCAACGCTGATAAATTTAGCAGGGAATTAAGAAAGCAGATGTACCAGGATAACATCGCATTCGGCCTCAATTATGGCGGCGGTTACCCAATAGAGTAATCAAAACAAAAAAGCCCTGACAGACTACTCTGCAGGGCTTTTTACTTTGTATGCCCGAAGGCAACTATTATTCCACCGAAACCTTATCAGTCCCAATAGATTCAAGATGTCCTTCAGCTAGCTCTATCATTTCATAATGCCAGTTCACACCTTCTTCTGTCAGTGCGAGTAGTTCATCATGTTCCATACCTGCTGCTGCACCACGAACCGATGCCCAGTGCACGATCGCAGCACCTTCAAAGAAGCCGCTCCATTCCATGAGTTCGGCATCTTTATCCCAATTTTCTCCAATATAAAGATCACGCATCTTTTTTAGCTTGTCTTCATCCATTGCAGACTGAGCAAGTGTTGTTTCGATAACGCCACCTTCAGTTGCTAATCGCATGATTTCTTCGCCATGAATACGGTTCTTGTCTTCAATATCAGCAACAGCTTCTTCTGTTAATGCTGTAATAAAAGTTGCCCGACCTTTTTGATAGGTATCTATCCCCACACGGTTAAATGCTAATAATTCTCCAAGTTTTTTTGCTACAAATTCATTCATATATTTTTAGACTTAACTGATAATCCTTTCTATAGAGTAGGGGAAATTGCGTATTTATACAAGACTGCTAGAATCAACCTAATGAAACTCGATCCCACAAAATTTAAATACGGTATTGAGCATGAATTTCCGTGTATAAAAAATGGCGCTTTTGTTGATTTCTCAACCGCAACGTTTGAGTCACTTAATGAAGTGATTGATATTTTGCCGGTATATGAATCGGATTATGCCACCTTACGTATTGGCGATCTTGGTATAAAGAAAAAACGCTGGTATATAGAAGGGTTTGAACGGTTTAGTAAGACAGGCGAATATTTGTATACCGCTATTAAAGGATTCGAAATTCGGACACCAGTCGCTTCTTCGATTGATGAAGCGGTAACAACACTACAGGACAGTTTTTCTTTATGGAAAAAAGAGGCAAAAAAATACGGATATATTTCTGCTACTACAGCGTTCAATCCATTTCGTACTGCATTTATACCAGAGCCTGTATTGAATGAATGGGAAATAGCTGCTCGTCATTCACCTGAAGAACAGACTGCATTTATGCATATGCTCACGTATGGTCCTGATGTAAGTTTTTCTCACCCTGACCTAACTACTGAACAGATTATTGCGATTGGTAAAAAACTTACTTATTACAGTCCCTTCATTGTGCCATTCAGCTTTTCTTCACCATTTTTTAATAATGCATTATGGGAAGGCTTATCATATCGAACGTATTATAGAACAGGCAAGCGACCCGCATGTATGGTTTTCGTTAAGCATGATGAGGAGTTATTAAAAACAGTACCCACTCTTACGGAGAAAGCACGACTGCCGAGTGAGGTGGGTAGAATTGAATTTAAAGCATTTGATACTATAGAGGATGTGACACTCTATGGATCACTGCTGGCATTAGTAGTTGGCATAGCAATGGATGAAACATTGCCCGGCAGTGCTAGTACTCCAGATGAAAAAATGCATAAGCAGTCAGCACTACGAGGATTTGCTGATGAAAGTATTTATCAGGAAGCGCTAAGAGTTTTTGAAGCAGCAATAGCTGTTGTGCCCCTTGAGTTAAAAGAAAAAATTGAAGTACTTCGACCAATGTTAGACTTGCGCCGAACACCTGCCGATAGTATGGTAGAAGAATATAACAGCGGCAAATCTATTATTGAAATAATTACACATAACTATGAATAACCCATATGACATTCTTATATTAGGCGGCGGACCAATTGCAGCAAGTACTGCGTATTTTTTAACACAAGAAAAAACTGCAGATATTGGATTGCTGATGCAAGAGCCAACTGATAGTCATAGTGCAACATATCAATATGCAGGAGGTTCTATTCGCTGGTTCTGGCCCGATGAACTCAAAACTGAGATGACTACTCAAACTGCTGAATTTATTAAAAATCTTGATGCACAAGGGGTTGATTTATCATTGCTCAATGACAACTATCTTTTTATGGCACGTGGCAAATATGTGCCATCAATAAATGTTAGTGGAAAAAAGTTAGTTGAATGGTTTTTGCAGCAGGCACAAGAGAGCGGATTAGCTATTCATCAAAAACAAGAAATTATTTCTGTTACTCAACAGGAAGAGATGTGGCATGTTAAAACAGCTACAGATGAATACCTTGCTAAGAAAGTACTCATGGCACTTGGTGTAAATAATAAAAAAGTAATAGCTGATTACGAAGTGGAAGTAGAGAAACGAGAACTTTTTGTACTCGACCTACCTGTAACTGCTACTGAAGAACAGTTTCCACATACTATCATCCCGATCAATGAAGGGGTGGTGTATATTTTTATAAAAAAGTTTCCCGAAGGAATGCGTTTTGTAGTTGGACAAGAAGATATTTTGAATTCCGCAGAAATAGAAGCCGATCAGCAATTTTCTGAATTGATGGCTGCCGGATTAGGAGATCTCATGCCATTCTTAAAAGAAGCAAAAGTTGAAAAGATCTTATGGGGAAATGATGCGGGAAATAAAACACTCCGCGTAGATCAGCGCGGATCATTATTTATTGCCAACTGCGGTTCAGCTATTCGCTCATGTGTATGGATTGGAAAAGAGCTTACCAAGCGTCTTCTACAATAGAAATTGCGTATTTGCACAAGGCTGGTACAATCTCAGGGCTAGGACATAAGTAAACGCATGGGAGTATAGCTCAGTTGGTTAGAGCACAAAGCTTATACCTTTGCGGTCGATGGTTCGAATCCATCTACTCCCACCCGTTTGAATATGTCAGGTACGCTCTTAGCTGTTTGGTTAGCGGCCCGCACAGCGGAGCACAAAGCTTATACCTTTGCGCTCCATGGTTCGAATCCATGAGGGCGGACAATAAAAAGCCCCATACCATTTACGGTAAGGGGCGAGAGGAGATTTAGCTTTTGGCGGCTTCATCTAATTCCAATACATTTTTTCTGAAGGTGTCAGCCTTTATTTTTGCTTTTAAGGAAGTGTCTTTCAGGTAATTAATAATTTGGGAAGAATGTTCTTTGATCTGGCTTTCTAAAAAACCAGCATAGTTACACTTACATTCAATTACAATAGATTGATTATTTGAGCTGAAGTGTTTTACACTACCGCTGTGCTCAATGTATGCATCCGGGTTTTCCTGAGAGAGTTTTTCAAGGTCCTCTTTTTCTAGTTCATCCTCTTTCTCCTCGAGAGGGAACTCTTCAGAAAAATGAGTTCGCCCGCAGATGCAGGTAATAGAACTATCGGTGCTGGCAGCACAAAATGATAGATAAAATTCTCCTGAACATTTTCGTTTAGAATATACAGGTAAGGTAGTTTTTTCGTTCATGATTACTTTTTTAAGGATTCTATGCTTTGAGAAGGGTTTGTCAACTATGATGAATAAAAAAGTGGATAAGCTACTTAACTTTTATGCTAAAAAGGCTATACTTAATAAGGTTATTGTTATAATAAATAGCGATAATCATATATATATGAATACACAACAAGCAGCAAAATGGTTCGGATGGATTATTCTTGCAGTCGGAATTCTCGGATTTATTCCAGGAATTGTTACTCCAAGTGGGCTCCTTCTCGGAATCTTTAGTGTTGATGCAATGCACAACATTATTCACATTCTTACAGGCATAGTGGCACTTGCATCTGCGGGTACACTCAAGGGTGCAAAATTATACTTTAAAATTTTTGGTATCGTTTATGCCCTCGTTACCATTCTTGGACTAATGAGTAGTAATGGCATGGTACTTGGTATGATGATGAATACCGCTGATAATCTTCTCCATGTAGTGATTACGCTCTTCGCACTGTACTTTGGATTCCGCAATGAATCTACTACTGTTACTATGTAATAAATAGTCAATAGTGTATAAGTAAAAAGCAATTGCAGCTGCAATTGCTTTTTACTTTCTGGTATACTGTTATATATGAATATACAAAAAAGTGTTAAGTGGTACGGTATGGTAATTTTGGCGCTTGGTGTTCTCGGTTTTATTCCAGGAATTGTAAGTGGAACTGGGCTATTGTTCGGAATCTTCTTAGTAAGTATTTTAGCTAATATTATTCACATCGCTGGTGGGCTTGTTGGTATTGAGTCAGCAATGTCAGTTGGTGCTGCAAAGTTATATTTCAAAATTATGGGTGTAATTTTCCTTATTGTTGCAATTCTTGGTTTTGCTAACCTGACACTCACTGCTAACCTTGCGACAAACATTTTGCACGTAGTATTGGCACTTGTTGCACTATACTTCGGTTTCATACCAGCTGAAGAAAAAGCTCCTGTTGCAGTACTATAACCACGTCTGACGTGGTTCAATCGCGTCTGACGCGATAACCTTAAAAATAAAAAATACCCTGATACTTCCGTGTCAGGGTATTTTTTTATTCGAAGTGAATTTTCTCAAACGGCTTCGTGTGTTCGTCGAGTAAAGGGTAGCGACTGAGTGTTGGGTCACCGGCAACAATATTGATGGCTGCTTGTCGTGCAGCTTCAACTAGTTTAAGGTTGCGCAATGCTTCCATGCCGATGTCAGAAATACCCCATTGCTGCGTACCGGTTAGTTCACCCGTGCCACGCAGTTGCAGATCGTACTCGGCCAATTCAAAACCATTTTTTGCGGCTAAGAATAATTTCATACGCTCAAGTGTGCGTCCTTGTCCCGCCGTAGCCTGGGCGGAGGGGGGTCGCTTTTTAATCTCAGCAAATAAGTAACAGTGTGGCTGATGTGAAGAACGCTGCACGCGACCACGTAACTGGTGCAATTGAGATAGACCAAAACGTTCTGCGCCCTCAATAATGATGGCAGTTGCGTTGGGAACATTCACCCCAACCTCAACAACAGAGGTTGCAACAAGGATGTCAGTCTCATGATTGGTGAATGACATCATGGCATTTTCCTTATCATCTTTTGTCATTTTGCTATGCAGTATGCCAATACGATATTCGGGAAACACTTTTTCTTGAAGTCTTTTTGCTTCACTCATGACATTCTTCATTGTAAGTAAAGAGCTTGAACTTTCACGTGCCGCGCCGGAGGATTCTTCTGAAGGCGGGTTAATTCGAGGACAAATAATATAACACTGGCGGCCTTCCTTGAGGATTGTACGAATCTTTTCGTATACTTCTTCACGCTTATCAGGTGTCACAAGTACTGTATTTACTTGTTTGCGCCCAGCAGGCAGCTGATCAAGTAGTGATAAGTCCAAGTCTCCATAAATAGTGAGTGCCAATGTTCGCGGAATAGGAGTGGCAGTCATCGAAAGTAAGTGAGGGAAGTGAGTATCTTTTTTGGCCAAACCTTTTCGCTGATTCAAACCAAAACGATGTTGCTCATCGATGATAGCCAATGCTAAATGTTTAAAGGTCAAACTTTTCTGAATTAATGCATGTGTACCGATAACAATTGGGATTTCTCCATTGGCAATCCATTTTGAAAGCTGGGGTCGAGAAATTGATGTCCATGCTTGAGTTTGAGAGGCAACCTTACTAGGAAATTTACGACAGCCACTACCGGTAATCAATGCAATAGAAATACCAGTATGGCGAAAAAGTTCAATGAAACTTTCAAAATGCTGTGCCGCTAATATTTCTGTCGGTGCCATATAGGCAACTTGCAGGCTGCCAAATGTTTGTTTAGGCTTGCTTTGGTGCGCCGAAGCTTCAGCGAAGGTGACGGCGGATTTTGTCATCGACGCCTGTTCTGGTCGCAGACCCTGAGTCTTGGCGAAGGGCCGATTCATAATCGTTGCATATGCCGCTACTGCCGCCACCGCAGTTTTACCACTCCCAACATCACCTTCGAGCAGTCGAGACATAGGAACTTCTTGCTCAAGATCATGCAAGATATGATCGATAGCAGTTTCTTGTGCACCGGTTAGTGGAAAGCCGAAACGTGAGATGAAATTATCAATATCGCTAGGTACCTTGCCCTGAGCTTGTCGAAGGGTTGTAGTATCTACTGCATACGCAACTTGTTTCTTCACCGTCACGCGCTCTTTTTGCCGAGCTACATTGATTGAAAAAATTTCATCAAATGCAAAGCGCTTACGAGCAACAATAGCGGTATCTTTTGTCTTGGGACCATGGATCCAAATAAATGCGGTTTTTAATCCTGGTAAAGAATACTGTTCCAATAGTTCAGGAGGGATATGGTCAGGAATAGTTTCGAGAGTGGCAAGTGCACGAGTGATAGCATGATGAAACCATAAACTCGATACTCCACGCGTCTCTTGATAGACAGGTGTCAGTGTTGCATGCTCTGTACTAGCAAAGAGGGAGTCATGGCTATCAATAGGTAATAGGCTCCCTGGCCCTGAGGTATTCGAAGGGTTCTTCACCACAGGATTTACAAGTGCCAGCTTGTCTTTGTGCATTGTTACTTTACCGGTGAGTTCAATGGTTCCTCCAACTTGTAACATCTTGGCCAAGTAGGGTTGATTAAACCAGATCACTGTCATTGTTCCGCTAACATCTTCAATGGTTGCCTCACTCATGGGCATCTTACTGGTCCACGATTTCTTGGCAGCGATTTTTTTAATAGTTGCACGTACTGTTGCTACTTCACCTTCGATCAATCCTTGAATAGAAACATACTGACTTTCATCAGCATAGCGAGACGGGAAATGATACAACAAATCTTGTACAGTATGGATACCGAGTTTTTTAAGTCCTATACGAATATCATCTTTCAGACGGATAAGCTGGTCGACTGGAGATTGCAAAGTGATCATTCGTTCATTATAGCAAAAAGCCCCTCAATGAGGGGCTTTTTGCGTACTCGATAATTCCGAAGAATTATTTAGAGTTAGTTGTGGTTACGATCGAATCCACCTGTTGGGCGGTTTCCACCTTCACGCTTTTCACTAGGGCGAGCGATGTCAACAAAGATAGTGCGTCCGTCTAGTTCTGTGTTGTTAAGTTTATCAACAGATGCCTGAGCTTCTGCTTCACTTGAGAATTCAACGAAACCAAATCCTTTTGATTTGCCTGTCATTTTATCCATGATCACGTTTGCACTTGTTACAGTACCAACCTGAGCGAAGTAGTCTGATAAACCTTGGTTGCTGGTGCCGAATGAAAGGCTACCAACGAAAACTTTATTATTCATTATGTATATTACTTATTTATTATCGTTGCAACGCACTATTCGAAACTAGAGCACATTACAATACTTTCACTATAGCACAGATTCCTCAAAAAGATATAAGGAAACTATAAAGACAGGGGAGAACTCTTAGGAAGGAAGTAAAACAAAGGTGGAAGGGCCAAAAGGATATACCCTAGAGTAATTGACCCAATAGGGGCAAATATCGCCAAAAAGTAGATAAGTGGCCCAATGAGACTACGATCCATAGGGATACGGATCTGCCCATCACAACGATGAATCCAATATCTGAGCAGGCTGAAGCTGGCAGATGCACCAAAAAGTACTAATGCATAGATACTCATAGCCGGAGCAGAGGGAATATTGAGACTAAGTGTCTGTGTTGCAAAGGGAGCAAGTACAACGAATAAGAGGAAGAAAACATTGAGCCACAAGATACGCCGTCGACTGATGCTTGCCAGGTTTTGTGTTAATTGATGATGGTTTACCCAAAAGATTGCAATGGTAATGAAACTAAGAATAAAGGTCAGCATTTGCGGTACCAATGGTTTGAACTGAGAAAGATCGTAGTTATGGATGTGTAATCCTGGCACTCGAAGTTCTAGTGCGAGTAATGTCATTGCGATGGCAAATACTCCATCACTGAAAGATTCAAAGCGAATTTTATTGGTTGGTTGCATATAAGAGTAGTATACTAAATACGGCAGTGAAAGAATAATGCCATGTATAACGTAGTAATGTATAAGCAGGCAATTATGTGCCTGTTTCAGAATTATCAGTAATTATTGAATATCTATATGAACAAAAAATTAATCGCTGTACCATCACTTATGGTGGTTGCAGCACTTGGATTCTCAACTATCGCTTCAGCAACTTCATTGGGCTCAACTATTGGCGTAAAAGCTGATACTGAATCAACGCATGTTTCTTCTGATGTGATGATGCGAGGTGACGATAATAACATGATGCACGAAATGGAAGATGATATGCACAATGTTGTATTCGGCACAGTTACTGCTATCAATGGTAGTACTATTACTATCAGTAGTAAGTCTATGAACAAGAATGCGACTACTCAAGTATCAACAACATATGTTGTAAATGCTAGTGGTGCAAAAATCGACAAGAATACTACTGCTGGATCTATTTCAAACATTGCAGTAGGTGACAGTGTTATGGTTCAAGGAACAATCACTGGTACAAACATTGTAGCTACTAAAATCCATGATGGTGTTATGGCAAAAGGTGCTGGGAAACAAACTCCTGGTACTGCTGGTATGAACATTCCAAATGGAAATGGCCAGCCAATCGTTGGTGGTACTGTAACAGCAGTAAGTGGTAACACTATTACTATTACAAACAAGAGTAATGTTACTTATACTATTGATGCAACAAATGCAAAAATAACTAAAAGCGGCACAACTGCAGTAGCGTCAAATATTGCAGTAGGAGATACTCTTGTTGCTCAGGGTACAATCAACGGTACTTCTGTAGCAGCAGTAAATATTATCGACAGCGGTGCAGTATCTGCAAATGCTAACGGTAATAATGGCTTGCACGTAGGTTTCTTTGGAAAAATCGGAAACTTCTTCTCACGAATCTTTGGATTTAGTAAATAATTTCAATAATCGAATCGCGTTTGACGCGACGACAGGTTCTAATAAAAACTCCCTCGATGAGGGAGTTTTTATATTATGCTTCTTTTTGATCACCTTCTGTTTCTGAAGTCTGTGGAATGTGTTCTCGAATTACTTCTTCTGAAGTTCTGCGGCCCCATTCAAGTGCTTGTGTAGATGTCACCCCATTTTTTACAGATTCAATTAAGATGAATCGTTCGCCAGCTGTGCCAATGTGGCCCATATGTTGATATGTAACGATAGTTTCACCTTTTGATAGAATGAATCGGCCATTATTAACCTTCTTTACTTTATATCCTTCTAGTTCACCCATTTTAATAATGACTGAGTTAAGCTCTTTATCTTTTTCATCAAAACCAATTTGATTGTAACGCGTATTAAATTTTTTCTGACTTTCTTGGAAAAGTTTTTTGGTATTTTCTGGACTCGTATCACCGTTATAGGTAAAACTAATACTGGCAGGTTTGATGAGTGGTACTTCAGGATAATAGAATGTAGCAAATCCACCGCCAACAGAAGAAACAAAGATAGTCATTACTTGATCGCCTTTTTCAAATACTTTTTTCTTACCGTCGTCTTCTTTTTGAGTATAACCATTTTCTATTGCGACGTTCGTCCACGCTTCAGCAAATGCTTCTTTCTTTTCTAGGTCAAGTGTCAGTTGATCTTTGGCCACCTCTGGTTGAGGGGGAGTAGGGTTTTGTTCAGGTTGAGGCATACCTTCCATAGACATGCATATATAGTACCATGCAACCTCTTTTAATTTTCATTACTTTGCGCTATGATGATTTCACAATCCTGGAGGATTGGATGAGTGGTTTAAATCAACGGTTTACTAAACCGTCGACCTTTAATCGGGTCCGTGAGTTCGAATCTCACATCCTCCGCCACTTCGTGCTAGCACGAGACGCTTACAAAATAAGTGTCATTTAGGAAGAAAAATTTGACCCATCTAGGGCGCTAGAACTTATATTCAAGTCTTAAAATGTTGCTTTTGCTATGAGCAGTATAAAAGTAATGTGTTAATATAAGGATATGTCCATCGAGGGAGTATCCCCATCTATTGAAGGAATTAGCGACGAAGAAGATTTTGCCCTAACCGAGGAGCAGTTGATTGAATCTGAGCGAATCTCTGAAAAGTATAAGAAGGAAATCCTTCCGTTACTGGAAATCCTTAAGCCGGAAGATGTGCCAATGGATCAGTATGAAGATGATATGATCAGTGCTCTCTTTGAGGATGCAAAGAAAATTGAGATGGCTAAAGGAACGCTGATCAATGATCAGGAAAGTACCTTCAACGATATCGAAAATTTATTGAAATCACGGTTGCAAGCAGCTATCGAAGACGAAGACAGGGATCGAACTTATGAAACTGGATCAAGTAGCGATTTCGTCTTGAAGGCTAAGGCAGCACTTATTCTCTCAGGCGAGGGTTACAAGGAAAAAAATAATTACTTCAGAAATGAAGAGTCCCAGATCGGAGAACTAACAAAAAAGGTTTTTAAAAATCTTATTCAGAAACATGAATTTGATACTGTTAGAGATCTTTTAGGCAATCTAGACAAAAGTTCACAGGTGATGAGTAAGGACAGCCTGTACTACACTTTCACACCAAAAACAGGTGATGCTTCTTTTTCTAAGGATACTCATGCGGAAATACTCTCCGGCAAAATGCCCTATTGGGTCTTTAAAAGATATAAAGACATGTTCGAGCGAGATGAATTTACCCGTGAATGCATACCAGAAAATCATTACAACCGTGCCTTCTTGGGAAGACTCTTATCTGACGCGGACGGAATGCATAGACTGGGGCTGTTTAAAGATTATGGGATTAATTCTGGTTTCGAGCAGAAGATTTCAGATCTTGCAAAAGATAACCGTGCTGACGCTGACATGCTAGGCGGTCTTGACGATAACGAGATAGTCGAAATCACTAAAGCAATGAAAGCCCTCGGCAAGGAACACTATCGCGAATTACGCGGTAGCGAGAGAAAATCAAATTTCCTATCAGTTTTTAACAAGAGTGACTTTGAAGACATATTGAGTAATGGCGTGTCTATTCTGGAAATATTACCCAAGGATCTTCCAAAAAACATGTCTCAGGAGATGGAAGATTTTTTTGTCAGTCGATGGAAAGAGGAGATCTTAACCAAAGGCAATTTGGAGTTCTCCTCTGAGAACAATCAATCTGAGATGGCGGAAGTATTCCTGCACATGTCCGCTGATGATTTGAAAGTGATTATCCTCAATAATATTGACCTAGACTTCACTCTTTTGCCGTCAAGCCGTCTCCATGAAATGTTTCTGGATGATGATTTTCAAGGAAGACTTTTTGATAAAATAAAGGAAAAGCCTGGAATTGAAAAAAACGGCTTTGAAAAATTGCAGCATATTCAAGAGTCTTTCATGGTTCTACAGGGCAAAGAAAAATTGCCTGATGAAATCTTGCAAATCCTCGATCGGTTTGAGGAGAAGTTCGGAAACAAAGGAAAGGGGCTCATAGGATTGGCCATAGCCGCATATGGCACAAGCAACTTGGAAACATTTTCCACACACATGAAAAGCATTGAAACGATCTTGGAAAAATACGACCCTACTATGATTCCCGAGGGTACACATGTTTCTATGGGGATAGAATATGAAGCGACATGGGGGATGGAAAAGTTTTATGAAGACAGTATCTTGGGATATAAAAAAGATATTGAATTGGTAAGTTATGCCGCTGGTATTAATAAGGGCAGGGATGCCATGCATGAAATAGCACTTAAGCCGACTTACAATCCCTATATCATGCTCGCAGAAGTGCACTTGCTGAAAGAGATTGGATTCATAGATTTTAATTTTGAAAAATATCCTCAAGCACCTCGAGGGTATCACTTAAGCTTGGTAGGCGAAAATGGATTGCACGCGAACAAAGACACTCGCTTTTTACATAACCTTATGACGATGTCAGAACTCACGGGAGTGCTGGCGGGTAAGGAAGTGAAAGGAGCAAGAGGTATCTATACAAAGGATTTTGAAATGATTGACGGTCGCAAGCAAAAGGGCGAGCGCGTTGAAATAAAGGGCATGGGCTGTGACACCGTAGAGCAATTCGAGAAAGCTGTTGTCACTTCCCATCATGCGGGAATCGCCATTCAGGTATGTGACAAATACGGTCTTAATAGTTTAACTATTAACGATATCCCTGAAGACGTTGAAGGACTTGAGTACGAACTTTCGATAGATCCAAATCACTCCCCATTTAATAATAATGTAGAAAGAGATATTGCATTTGCATGGCTCAATTTGAAGAAAACAGTTTTTGAAGCTGTAGAACAGCATAATGAATCGTTCATTGATAGTGAATTCGTAGGATATTTTTTAGACAATAAGGGTGAGTACATTGATAGTACCGATCACATTGATGTAAGCAGAAATAAGAAGCTTCTAATCTCATCCAACGGAGAGCCTATCGATACCAATACCCTTATACAACAACTACACATCCCCCCGAACGACTTATTTGAAGATCAAAAGGTTTCACTTATAAATCCTTTGATACGGGCTAATAACATTTTTCTGAAAGGCCCTCAGGGTGAAGAAAATAGTTCAGTAAATGCAAAGTCTATGCTTGATGTGGTGAAGGAAGAAGGATATGGAAGTTTCCAAGAAGGAAGACCCACTCAGTCAATATTTGAAAATGGAGGAGAATTGCGTCAGGGCTATTATGTTGTTCAGGGAGCCTCAGAAGAAATGATCAGCCACAAGGTGCAGATCCTTTTAAACAGGTTCAATAAAGAAATGGAACTACTGCTTAAAGGCGAATCACGAACACTCAATACTGAAAATAATCAATTAGTTGCAGCATAGATATGGAACCAAGATTTGAACAATTTAAAAAATTAGAAACAGAGATTGAAATGACTCCGATGGTAAAACCTGAAGTTCATTTTGAACTAAATGATATTTCAAAAAAGATGTTACAGGGCGGTGAACTATCACAAGAAGATATTGATTTCCTAGACAGTTTATATACGAGCTTGCAGTCACTGGAAATAAACCTAACAGATTATCTGGATGACTATCGGGCGTCTGAAATAATATCCAAAGAGGAGTTTCTAGTTGCCGCTAATCATTTTCTTGTTGCAAAACAAAACGGTCCTGATAGCGGGCTGGCAGTTAGCTTGCTGACAGAAAGAAGGATAAGTCCACAAGGGTTTGAGGATGCTATAAAAGATATATCTATCCCAGAACATACAAAAGCTGTATTAATGAATGTTTATAGAAAAATTTATTAATTAAAATAAATCCTATTCCAAGGATATTATTTTTTCCTTTAATAATATCCTTGCTTTCAAGCAACCGAGTAACTCTCTTTTTTCCAAATCGCTACCTCCTCGTAGAATATACTTTGCATAGTTTCTGATATCAATATCTCCAACCGTCAATTTCCCTTTTGTTTCTAGCACTAAACGATTAAACTGTTTGAACCGTTCAACTTCGTGTTTTATTTTGTCTTTAAGTTCAAGTTCATTTAATTTAACAGTTTGAAGTAATGATTCAAACTGTTCTAATAAATCTTTTTCTTCTGTATATCCGCACTTGCAATCCTTATCTTTGTTTTTTGTGCAACCATAATAGACATACCGTGCTACTTCGCCACTCTTCAGTTTCTTGAACTTCTCATCTGCCGATATGCCTGATCCGCATAGTCCGCAGGTCATCATTTTCGTGAAGGCGAATTCCTTGTTCTCGACTCTTAGTATCTGGCTTTTCATTTGTGCCTGAACCATATCAAAGAGTTCTTTTGTAATGAGAGGTTCGTGCTTTCCGGTATACCAGTTGCCACTCTTTTTAGGGTATTCAAAAACCCCGTAGTAGAAGGGATTTTGCAGTATCGTATAAATGTTGCCAAGGGCAATATGTTTCTTCGTAGGGAGTACTTTGAAGTTCAAATCAAACTTCAGCCAATTAAATAATTTTCTACCACTCCAATGTTCGTATGCAACTTTCTCAAACATTTTTCTAATCACGGGTGCGCGCTCCTCGTCAATCAACGTTTCGCATTTTCTATCCATTCGTTTCTCTTTTATGTATCCACTTGGAGCTGGGGCAGGCCATAGTCCCATTTCAACTCTCGTCTTTAGTCCACGCTTCACGTTAATACTTTTGTTGTCATTCTCTAGTTTTGCTTGAGAGCATAAAATCATTAGTAGGAACTTTTCATTCGGAGAGTTTCTGAAATGCTGTCCATAGGTACGGATTTCCATGAGCAACTTCTGATCCATCAGATCGACAATGCTTCCAAGATCTCCTGCGTTACGAGAAAGGCGATCTGGTGCCCACGTTAGTATTCCGTTAAATCTTCCTCTTCGTATGTCTTCAAGAATTTCCTTATAGACGGGCCGTTGCCCTGACTCCTTGGCGGAGTGTGATTCTCGCCTAATCTCTACCACTTCAATTTCCTCACGCTCGGCTATCGCCAGCATTTCCTTTATTTGCGAATCGATGGACAAGGTTTGCCGTTCGTCAGACTCGGTCGATTTTCTGGCATATAGCACATATCTCACTTTCTCCACTGGTGCAAAGATTTCCTTTCCAATGCGGGCGGTTGTATATGTCGTTTCCATGCTTATATTAATGACACACCCACCTGTGGTGCATAGCTATGCAGAGGAGGAAATTCGTAGCATAGTCGCAAGAATAAAAACATTTACAAAATTGAATATTATGGTAGTATTCGATCAAACATAAATTGACAAAAAATGAATAAAAATCAGAAACTCCTCACCGCATTTTTAGGCGGACTGGTAGGCATACTCCTCAGTGGCTATGCGTACTATTTCACCCGCGAACAGCACTACTGGCTTCTGCCAATCGGCGTGTTCCTCGGGTCGGCAATCGGCTATTCCATTGCAAACGCCAAGGCGTTCTTCGAGCGTGCAGCAACTCATGCGCGCGTAAAGAAAGCGTCTTTCGTTCAGGGCTGGCGATATGGAACTGTACAAGCGAAAGCAAACGCAGTTTTATTCTATCGTGCTTGTAAAAGAAGTTTGAAGGCATTCCTTCCAATCACGTTTGAAATGATCGAATGGGTTGGTAAGAAACTTTCCAGCATGGTAAAGGCGATGGCGAACATGCATCCCGTGAATCGCGCGTTAACCATACGAACTGTCATGAGCCTTATCTTTTTCGCATTTGCGGGCTGGATGTGGTTTACGAAAGTAATCGGCACTAAAGAAATAAGCGCGGTCATAGGAACAAAGACCAAGGCAGATCCTGGAATATTCGGACTTTATGTCGGACTGTCACTGCTATGCGTTACTGTGACTTGCCTGATGTCAGTGGTAACCAACATTTCCAATACCTACGAGGATCAGTCTAACTTTTTCCGCGAGTATGAGAAGTACAACCAAAAGTTTTCCATGATCATGAAGAACTTGGCCAGCGATTGCGTGATGTTCCTGTTTGCCCAAGTGATGACACTGTTCTTGTTCGCATTGTTTGCCTCTCTTCTTGGCTACATGATGTCATTCGGGGCGACAGCGTTTATTGTTACGATCCTTGGATTCGCGACCGTATCCTACCTGAAGGCACTGAAAAAATACTCAACGCTCCTTACCTTCGTGACGACGCTGTTTATTACGACCATCTCGTACTTCGTTTTCCGAAGCCTCTTCGAGAATCAGGTAATAATATGGGTAGTCGCACTATGTGCGGGTTCGCTTAGCGGATTAATTTCCCTTAGCCTCGAAAGATATCTGCAAAGGTTCGGCTCTGTTGAAGAATTCTCAACCAAGGCAGACGATCTGATAATTGAGAAATTGCCCGAGGCAATACTGTTCTGGGTGCCAAAGCAGGTGTTAAAATTTGCCACGCCTTACCTCGGAAACTTCATGGACTTGGTTAATGATAGAGACAGGGTACTTGCTCAGTTTTAGTTCATTAGATTTTACGCACAAACCGCTCCCATGGAGCGGTTTTTTTTAATTCAATTTTTCATTTAATTCCATCCTAAGCTTTTTCATATCTTCAAGAATCCTGAGATATATTTCCTTGTTGGAATGATCAATCAGTTCATCAGGAATGAAAGTGGCAAGTGACACATACGCTCCAATTAACATGGTGATTCGTTCAATCAATGATTTCTTGATTTTTTCTTTAGAAGTCGGCAGGCTAGAGATTGGATTAAGTATTCCAATTCGCTCATCCTCAAATCGTAGTTGGTCGGCTCTTTTGATAACTTCTTCTATATCATCCAATCAACCATTGATGACGCGGATCACCTCAAAAGTAAAGGCAAAGTCTTGTTGGTAACTAGCCTTAACAAATCTAGTGAACTGCGATAGGCTGTGGAAGTAATGCGGCAAATGCTGTATCATTACAACGTAATAACTTAATAGAGGCCTAACCCCTTTAGAAATAAAGGATATGGTCGAAACTCCCGCTAGAGAACAAAGGACTCCTCGTCAGAGTCACTCTAGCGGGTCGTATCTGGAAACGGGTATGGGTAGCCGAAAGGCTATCGCAATGGCGAGGAGCCTTTTGTTATATCTGGGGCTTCTCGCTAATTAAATCCCGCTAGATTTTATGAAAAACATGAGTTCAGGCAAGATCCTGCTTTGGACGGTAATCGGAGGATTCGTCCTCGGTGGGATACTGTCTTCCCAGTACGTGACCTGGTCAATTTTCCTCGTCGGAGGAATTCTCGCATGGCGCAAGTATGAAGAGGAAAAAGGTTTGAAAGTTCAACGTTCGGACGAGGTGCTGAAGAGTGAGGCTCGAAATCTTGTTGAGGTAATCAAAGAGAACAAGAGTCTTGAAAAGGTATCAAGTTCAGCTTTTCTTGAAAACGGCGAGTATCCATTTCTTGAGGAGCATACGGCCTTATACGAAACCAAATCTATTACGGAAAGCTCTGGTGCAGGTGTAAGGTTTCGCGTAATGAGAGGGGTGAGCGTCGGAGGATACAAGGGTAAGTCAGAAAGCCATCAGGAAATGAGAGAGCTTGATTCAGGCGTGGTGACGCTTACTAACAAGAAAATAATATTTAGAGGATCGAAGGAAAACCGAACAATCCAACTAAAAGATATAGTTGGATTGAAGCGGTATTCTGACGCAATCGAAATTGCTTCTACTGGAAGACAAAAGGGGTCTTCGTTTACGGTAGTCAATCCGTATATTTGGAATGTATTGTTTTATGTACTGAGAAATGTACCCAACCCGCTTGATTTTAGCGGTATACAAAATATTGACATAAGTATCGAATAGATATCTTGTTATCCAACGTCCACGTAGTCTTTATGGTAGATCGTATCGTCATTGCTGCTCCCGTCACCGATAAACGCCATGATCCACGTCGATTCCTTCGAGTGGTGATCAAGGGTTGAATTTACCAGCAGCGAAAAGGCATCCGCGAGGTCGTCGTGCTTTTCGACCCCGAATCCGACAAGTTCCCGTATCAAGTCCTCGCACCCTTGTCTTGGAAATTTTATGACTCCCGACTTGATTGATGTGGAAGTAAGCGACAGCCGTGTTCGCTTGTCTCCCTTCGGCTTGACCGATTCCGCCTGTATCCCGTGCAGTTCCAGCATTTGCGGCAATGCTTCCTGATACGCCACGCTTTCCACGAACAGCTTGTCGGTACGCTTGGGCATTTGCGTTGTCTTAAAGTTTTTCATGAGGTCAACCTGTGCGGGAAAGTTCAGCTTTTTGGCTATGGGGTTCGGCAGGATGTAGATTCGCAGTTTTTCCTTGCGACCGTAGATATGAGCGGAAACGATTGTCGTGAAGTCGGCCGCGTCCTTGGATGAGATCGCAAGGTCTACGCCCGCGTATGTTCCTCGGTATGCTCGATGTCCCGTACCAGGCAGCTCGTCGTAATACTGGAACCATTCCGGATAGATCACCTGATCGTCGCTTGGGATAATGCGGAGCAGGTACTCGCGCTGCCACGATATCTCGCTCGCAACATTCATCTTCTCTTCCTCTATGTCCTTTGCTTCTGGATACTTGCCAGGCCACAGGCACGCGCCGTCCTTGTCAATCAGGGGATATTCGCTGAACGTGCCTCGCGATCTCTTGTTCTCGATGTCGTCCTTGATTCTCATGAGAAGCGAATCCTCGTGCAGGAGGTTGCCGACGACGATGACCCGCGTCTTCCGATCGCCAGCGGGGATGACTTCTCCGTAGAGCCACTGATAGGTTTTGTCCCGACCCTCTCTAGTTTTTGTCGACTGCACGTCCTCAACGTCGTCGCAGATGATGAGGTCGGGGCGGTGCTCGTTGTGTCGCGATCCTCGGATGCTCTGCTCGCTTGATGCAACGGTGATTCTGGCACCGCTCTTGTTGAAGACAAGGGAATACGAGCCCCACTCGTCGCTTTCTTCCTGGAATGGTCCGAGGTCGCGCCGTAGCAGGTCGTTGCCCTCAAGCTCACCACGAATGTTCATCATGTGCTGCTTTGCCTGGGTTCTGGTCTGGCAGAAGATCATGCAGAATTTTTTCTGTTGCTTTCCGAGGATTGCCCAGATCGGATATGCGGTCGTCACCATGGTAGACTTGCCCGATCCACGAAAGGCGACGACATATAAATTTTCAGTAGCGCTCTTTTCGAGGTTGTGAATGATTTCCTTCTGAAAGTCAGCCGTTTCGTATTTCACATAGTGCGCGTAGTAGAAGTGAAAGAAGTACAGGAAGCTGTCCTTGGTAATAGACGTTCGTACCAGTCTGTCTTTCATCATTTTGCCTATCAGGCTTGTTTCGATAATTTTATTCATGCTTATTTTTCTTGCTAATTCTCTTAATGGATTTTGACTTGGTGATCGAGGCGAGCTTGAGCGCGTTGCGAACGATCTTTGCCTGCGACGGCGTGAGTGCCTCGCTGTCCTCGTTGGTGGTAATCTCAAGCTTGTTCTTGTAGTTATCATTTCTGTGTCGAAGCCAGAAGCTCAGTGCGGGAAAGCTCCTCTCCTTGATGAGCGTCAGCAGCTGGGTCTCGCTCATGTCGCTCACGAGGGCGACGCCCTCCGCAAGCGACGCGTCCATTTTCTTGAGAAAATCTTTGTCTTCCTTTCTCCAGCGGTACACGCTGTTGCGCGACAGTCCCGTCTTCTCGCACGCGACTTGCACGATTGGCACTTTCGCAAGTTCGGCGAGGAACTGTTCCTGAAACTTATTCTTTTTCATAGTAGTTTTTGATTACTTCCGCCTTTCGACCAGTCAGCTTCTCATATCTTCTTATTGCCAAGTCGCAGAACACTGGCTCGATTTCAAGGGAGTACACCTTGCGGTCAAGCTGTTCCGCGCAGATCATGGTGCTGGCCGAGCCAGAGAACGCGTCAAAGATAATGTCGCCTGGCTTGGTGCAACGCATGATAAACTTATGGTGTAAATCAGGATTTTTACTGGTCGGATGTTCCATCTGGTTTGACGGCAATCGCTTGGTCGCCCAAATGTTTGAGATATCCTCAAGAAGCTGGTTGCCTGTCGTGCAATCCTTGTTTTGAATCTCGTTGAGATTTTTAACAAGATCAGACAAGTAAGGAGATCCTTTGGTTCCGTATACGCAAAACTCCGTGCACTTGTTAAATGCAACGGTCGGTATAGGTGACGAGTTGTTCTTGATCCAGATGTTCAGTCGGCGATTCTTTATGCCCAGTTCCATGTAGAGGGTCTGAAAAACCCACACCCACGCTTCGTCGCACCAGAATGCGACATGAGTATCCTTAGTAGATACCGCAAGTGATGACTGGAGAACCTTACGGATAAATTCCTTGTATGCTTCTGGCGACTGGTTGTCGTCGAACGAGCCTCCGTAACTGGATTTATTGCCTACACCCTTGTCGTACGAGAGCCCAATATTAAACGGTGGGTCACTGTAGATAGCGGCGGCTCTTTCATCGCCAAACAGTTTTGTGACAGCATTGATATCAGTCGAACTTGCACAGAGTAGCTTGTGCTTGCCCATGACGATCAAATCGCCAGGCTTCGTCTGCGGTGACTTGATCTTCTTTGTCTCTTTGTCGACATCAAATGCGTCGTCCTTTGTGTCCTTTTCCTCGTCCCAGAATTTCACCAGTTCTTTCTCGTCGAATCCTGCGAATTGGAGCAACTCCAGGTCAAAGGATTTTAGCTTTTCAAAATCCCATTCTCCGTCATTGACGTTGCTCTCGATGCCGATTTTTCGTCGCTCATTGTCCGTAAGCTTGCGACTGGGGATCATTACGTTTACGGTGCTAATGCCAAGCTCAACAAGCGCAGTCTTTCTTTGGTTTCCTGACAGAATTACATTATCGGTATCGATGACGATGACGCTGTGGAAACCGTTCTGTTTGATCTTGTCCTTTAATTTACCTAACGCTTGCTTTGATATTGTTCTTGGATTTTCTTTCCAAGGGAGCAGGTCTTTTACCTCTCGAACCTCGGTAGTCCAAATAAGTTTTTGCATATCTTATTACTAATTGCTTAATAAGATGCATGGAAAATTGCATTAAAAAAAGCCCATTCCACACACAAAACGATAAGGCTTCGAAACCTTGAATCATTTTTTGCGCGGAATAGGCATGGCTTGAAGGCGATACGCTATTCTACTTTTTACTACGCAGAAACTAACAATAGCAGTTTATTCCTTGTCGTTTTCTTTTGCAAGCCCCCGAATGAGCCTCTTGCCGTTTTTACTGTTCATAAACTCGACGGTATCTTTACCTGGAAAGACAGGAATACCTTTATTAGGTAGAGCGATTAAGACCTTATAGCCCTTTGACTCCTCTTCCTCAACCATTCTTACGAAATCAGGATCCATTTTCAACAATTCGAGGGTGATTTTTTTGTCGTCAGACTCCGCTGTCTTTTCAATACGCGAATAAATCCTGTCTGGCTTGTTGGCGTCAAAAGCTTTCTGTATCTTTTTGCCAACTGATGGGGTCGGGTTCTTTTTTGCAGTATGAAGGGCAATATCCGTAATTTGGATAATTTTATACTTTCCGCCGTCCGTATGTTCAAAAGGTTTGATTTGTAGCTTATATTCCATATTAAAAATAATATCATAGTTTCATTCAAAAAATGATAGAATCGGTCGTATGTCATCCCTTGGCCCAACAATTATTTTCGACAAGTCATTACTGCAATCTCTAAGCGAGGACGAGTCCATTTGGCTTGATGCTTTTTATCATACAATTCTAACGCCATTGTTCTACGTTGAAACGCTTGCAGACCTGTCAAAAGAAAATGGAACCAGATCACCCGAAGATACTGTGCGCATGATCGCTAGCAAAGTACCAGAAATGAGCTCGAGTCCCAATACTCATCACAGAGAGCTTTGCATAGGAAATCTACTTGGATATGACGTAAGCTTTTCAAGACGACCGATTCTTACTGGAGGAAAATCATATATCTTAAATAGTAAAAGAGGTGTCATCTTTGATGAACATCCAGAAATGCAGGCGTTCCAACGATGGCAAAAACAGGAATTTCTTGAAATCGAAAGAGGGATAGCGTCGTTGTGGCGGAAGTCGCTCGCAGAATTTGACTACGATTACTTTATCTCGGCGATTGAAGGAATACTGGGAATGGATTTCAAAAAGCCGAAATCGCTTGAAGAGGCCTTTGACATGGCCTCAAAGATTGTAAGCGGGCAAGGCAACAGATATAAAGCAATGAAGCTCTTAAAAGATCTGATAAATATCAATGACGATACTTTCAAAAAGATTGTGGGTAGATGGAACAAGAAAGAAATGATCCCGATATCTGATTTTGCGCCCTACTCAGCCCATGTCTTGAAAGTAGACATATTTTATATTCTGTCTACAAGTTCAGGCTTAATCTCACGTGTAAGAAAAAGTAACCGAGCAGACATTGCCTATCTTTACTATTTGCCGTTTACCAATATTTTCACATCGGGCGACAATTTACACAAAAGGGTTGTGCCAATGTTTCTTGATTCAGACCAGAGGTTTATTTATGGGCCAGAGTTGAAAGAAGATCTTAAGAAATTAGACGAGCACTTTTTTCATTCTAAGACTGACGAAGAAAAACAAGGAGGTGTTTTTGGTTTTGCGTGGTATCCACCCGACAATGATGGATTTTTAACTACCCGAATGTGGGACAGTTTGAGACCAAGATGGAGACTGAGTGATAACCCTGCAAAGCTTGGTAAGCAGCCTAAAATGAATATTCCTGACGGACTAAAGGATCACATAAAAAAGGCATACAGTGAAATAAAGAAACAGGAAGGGAAACCCCTTCCGCCCGAATTTGATTTGGAAGAAGCAAACGATATTATCTTGAAGAGACAGGTGCGAGGAAGAAAGGGCAAATGGCAGTTATTTTCAGACGATATTATTAAATCAAATGAAAGGCTTACGGAAGATGACACCGAGCTGTAACTTTTACAAGGCAATCCGTGTCACTTTTGTCACTTTTGTCACTTTTTGAAGCGCACGAGACGCGTCGTGATACAATCCTTGAATATCAGAAACCGACCTTACAGGTCTTGTCCGCCCTTGGTTCTAACACGAGACCGCCCGCCTTCGCTGCGCCGTAGCTCTCTCGCCAGAGAGCGCAGGCGAGATTCGCCACGCCACAGCTTCGGCGCGACAAAGTCCGCCCAGTAGCAAGTCGCGAAAGCGGGCTTCGCTGCTTTTAGTGCGCCGTAGCTTTCCTTTAAATATTCTTGAACGCACATTTGCTATACCAAGTAGATGTACTACGTCTATATTTTAATTCTCAAAGACGGCTTCTATGTCGGTTGTACGGATAATTTAAAATCTCGCATTGAAAGACATCAGAACGGTCACGTCCCAGCAACAAAAGATAGGCTGCCGTTAAAACTAAAAAACTACATCGCCTTCACTTCAAAATATTCTGCCTTCGAATTTGAAAAATATTTAAAGTCAGGGTCGGGGAGAGCTTTTTGTAAAAAGCATTTTGATATTTAATAGCCTCAATAGTTTGCCGCCGCGCAATGTACATATTATTTCAATATGGTAGTGTTTATACAAAACTAATAATATGACACAAATAACAAAAGTCTTACCGCGTTCCGCTTGGGAACATGTCATCATTCAGGAAAACAAGGAACCTCTTGTACACCTCGAGCAAGCCGCAAAACTCAAACTTGGCGGCGTTCATAAGCAGTATGAGCCGTTGTTCTTGGTGCGAGAAGCAGTTGCCCAAAAACTGTATACTGTTTCTGCTCGACTCCCAGAAGGAATAGTATTGGTTGTTATCGAGGGATACAGAACCATGCAGCATCAGCAAGAATCATGGGACAGGAACTTTAAGAGAGTAAAAGAGGACAACCCCGACTGGAGCGAGGAGGAAATCGACAAGAAGGTTAGGCTTGTTATTGCAAGACCACACCCTTTGGCAAACCATCATTGCGGAGGTGCGATTGACGTAACGCTCGCGTATGAAAGCGGAGAGCTTCTCGATATGGGAAGCCCGTATCCTTCCGAGGCATACGGTACCGATATCAGAAACAAGTTTCCCATGTTTCCAAATGCCTTCCTCTCCAAGGTAATTACCAAAGAGCAGGAAGACAATAGGAAGCTGCTGAGAGAATCAATGGAAAAAGAAGATTTTGTCTGGTACCCAGGAGAGTGGTGGCATTATTGCTACGGCGACCGAATGTGGGCAGTCTATTCAGAAAGACCCATTTGTTTTTATGGCCCAATAGAACCTTAGTATCAAACTAAGGTTCTTTTTATTTCTGCATATAGGTTCCAACATCCTGCCACAGCGCCCGCTGCTACTTTTTGCTACAATTCGTTTATGAAAAAGAAAATAATCAGCCTGTACGGACCAACCGCTGTTGGCAAGAGCACCATAGCAAAAGCCCTGGTTGATTATATCGGTGCTGATAAGTGTGTGCGCCTTTCGCTCGACAGATACCTCCTGTCCAAGACGGAAAACAGTACGGTCATAGAATACCTCCAGAATCCAGTAGACTGGGAACTGCTTGAAAAGCATCTCAGTCTTCCCATAGGGGAAGTTATAAGAACTCCCGAGTTCAGCTTTGAGAGTTTCAGCCGCCTTTCCGTTGACGGAGGAAAGCATTTGATAGTCACCCCAATAATTATCGTTGGGGGTACGACAAGGCAGATATCATTGTAAGACTGATGGCCTCATCTGACCTGAGAAAGGAGCGGCTCGTGCAGAGACACCTAGGTGAAAGGCAGGGGGTTGATAAGGAATGGGTAGGTTTTGCACAAGCTCATTGGGCTGAGTTGCCTGGAGAGGGCACTTCCACGGGCACTTCGCTTACCGTAGACACGAGCATTCCTGTTGAAGATGCTGTTATGAAAATCGCTCAATTTTTGAAATAAAGGTTCCAACATCCTGCCACAGTGCCCACAAAATAATGAGCAGTATTTCATATTTTCCTAGCAATTTAGCTGGTTAATTGTGTAGTCTAAATTGAAAATAAAAAAACACCAGATAAGTAATCTGGTGTTTTTTGTTCGCAAGATGTTATTCGGTCTTGCCTTTCGACATCCAACCAAAGAGGCTGAAGGTATTTTCATGAGCACTGATAAATGCATCAATTTTTACTTGTTCCTGTTCCATTGCCTGGATTTCTGCTTTAATTTCCGCTTTGTCTGCAGAAGTAACTGCTTTTTCCGCTAGTTTGTTCAATTCAGCGAGCTGGTTTGCAGTAGTAGTCATTTTGCTACGAAGTGTACCGATGTTTTTATAATCAGAACCCAAGAAAAATGTTTTAAAACTACTACGATTTTCTATTTTTACGATGGCGTCAGTTGTTTCCTTTTCGGAATCATTCTGTGCTTGGGCAATAACTTTCACCTGAGCACCAATACTACGTTCTCGATCAGAAACCTCGAGCAAATTTTGTACAAACGTTGCAACGATACTTCTGTGAGAGTCGCCCATACTGCTGTGGTCATCATCTTTTCTGTCCTCACTTGCTTGGGAAGCAGTCTTGGCACGATCATTCTGTGCTTTTGTATTTGCTGATGTTGTAGCGTTTACATTCACGACAGGTGTTAGAATTGTTTTTGCATCGAGTTGTACGGCAGCAGTTTGCTGAGCAGTAATATTGTTTGATTCAGCTGAAACAAAAGTAATAGAAGAAGAGGTCAAAGTGGTAATAGCGAAAATGGGAAGTATAAGTTTGCTAATTTTCATATAATTGTAAAAGTCATTAATTAATAGACCTAATAATTGTAACACGAAGAAGAAGTAAAATTTCCAATACTCTACCACAGCGCCTGCAACTATAACTCTGGTACAATTAATTTATGAATGATATTAAAGAAGCTCTCACAAAAGACCTGCAGATAGCAATGCGTCAAAAAGATTTCGTAACTGTTAATGCTATTCGTACCCTAAGGGGAAGAATTGATAATGCGGAAGCACCTTTGATCCCTAAATCAAAACCAATGCAAATATCTGGAGGAATTGCAGGAGCTTCAAGTGATAGTCGCGAAACGGAAGTTTCAAGGAAGGAATTATCAATAAAAGATATTCAGGAAATAATTCAGGATGAAATTAATGATATTGAGCGTATGCTCGCAATACTTCGCGATTCATCCATGGAAGACACAGAGCACTTGGCCGAGCAAATAGTCGTGTTAAAAAAATATTTGTAATTTGATCTAAATACGTTTCAACATCCTGCCACAGTGCCCGCTGCTAAGAGCTTTATTTGTTTTTGTGAATGCTGTAAAGTATCTGAATGTCTTTATACCTTATCGGAGTTTTTGCAGCATTTGTTGCTGTTTTCTTTCATGCCTGGAGCAATATATTTGATAATTTCTTCTCAGGGGTTGTCTTCAAGAATTTGACCGTATTGCAGTTTTTCTCAGCCCTAACAGAATTGGTATTCATTCCGATTGTGCTGATATTTGATTTTCCAAAAATAGTGTCACTTGAGCTATTTGGGCTCATTGCCATCCTTGCTCTTATGGATGTTTTATATACGTATCCATATTATTGGGCATTAAAGAGAATGGACACTTCTGTTATTACGTCGCTCTTCTCAATTGGGAAAATATTTGTTCCGCTATTCGCATTCTTTGTTGCGGGAGAAAGGTTGCTTTCGTTGCAATATGTTGGTTTCTTTCTGGTTATCATTTCCAGCGTGTTTTTGACATTGGATATAAAAAAACTTCGTTTTGATAAGGCATTATTTTTTATGTTGCTAGTGTCGCTTATTCTAACCGCGCAAGGTGTCCTGTATAAGTATGTCTTCAATCAAGGGGCTAGCTGGGGAACAGTCGTTGTATGGATGGCGCTATATCACCTAATATTCATTGCTGTTCCTATGTTGGCGAAATCAAACAGAAAAGATTTAAAAGGGTCAGTACAGTTGCTGAAAGGAAGAAAAGGATTGTTCTTTTTAAACCAATTTCTTGGTTGGGGTGGAGAGGCGGTATATATGCTAGCAATCTTTTTGATTCCAGTATCTGTGGTTAAGGGGATAACAAGTACGCAATCAATTTTCGTACTGCTTTTTGCTGTTTTCTTTGCAAAGAATGGAAACGCCGTATTTCATGAACAAATACGGAAGGAGACAATATGGAAAAAGGCTGCTCTGCTAGTTTTTATTGTTATTGGGGCGATATTGATAACTGTTGTATAAAAAGGTTCCAACATCCTGCCACAGCCCCCATCATTACTTTCACAAATAAAAAAGCCCCCACAAATGTGGAGACCTCATCATAAACGCAACGGACTCTCTATTGATGGATCGTATAGGTACGATCAGGACAGTTATAGTTACTGTCGTCGGTTGTGGGTATGAATACTTTTCTTTACCTTACGCCAAAAAATGATTTTGTCCACTTTCTGTAAAATAAAAAGTCTAACTATAAATAAGTTAGACTTTTATCTTTTCATAAGAATACGACAATTGACCACAGGCTGCATAAATATCTGTACCGTCTGTTTCATAATATTCAGATGTACATCCGCCAGCCTCAACTATTGATTGAAACAGTAGCACTGTTTCTTTATCTATCCTAGTATGGGGATTTCCATCACTCGGATTCAGTTGATTAAATTTTACATGTGACCCGAAGGGTAATACTTTAGGAATCAACTTTGCGATTTCCACATCATCATTAATATTTTTGCATAAAACATAATTCCAATCCACTGCTGACTGTGAGATATGCTGATAATTGTTTACTGCAAAAAGTATTTTTTCTAATGTATCAGAAACAGGAACAATCATTTTGCGAATTGTATCAAGTGGGGAGTGAAAAGAAACTTGGAGTTTGATAGGCATTGTTTTTGCAGCATCACCTAATTTTTCTAATAGTTCTGTTTTTATTCCCGACGTAGAAATTACAAATGAAATAGTTTCTTTCTTGTTTCTCATATATCGCCAGCAAGCCCTCATTGTTAATAGGCAAGCTTCGAAATTAAGAAATGGCTCACCTTCACCCATAAAAGAAAGTAAAAAAGGTTTTTTGTTACCGGATTTATTTTCTTTATCAAATACGGTGATAAATTCTGCAATCATTTCATCCGCTGTTAATGATCGTTTGAATTTCCTCATTCCTGATATACAAAAAGTACATTTTAGTGGGCAACCCACTTGAGTTGAGATACATATGATCTGTTTACTAGGTCTGTCTATATAGCTTGTTTCAACCACATATCCATCTCTTGTTTCAAGAAGGTATTTCTTGGTTATACCTGATCGAATAATTTGTTTTATATTCATTTTTTCTATATTTACAATGTGATTTTTTTGACTATATCACTATTGGGAATATGTTACCACTTTGGTTTAAGCAACCATTTAGTTGCATATGTATCTTACATATGTTTTACTAGAGATACATTAGTAATAATAAAAATATTTATGCAAGAAATCATTCAACGAGAAGTTACAATTAAGGCGACAAAAGAAAAAGTATATGACGCAATCACCAATCCTGAGAAAGTAGTATTGTGGTTTCCCGATACTATAGAAGGGGAATATGTCGTAGGTGAACAGCCTGTACTAGGTTTTGGTAAAGATGGCAGAACACAAATTTATGTTGTAGCAGCAAAACCGTATGATTATTTTTCATATCGTTGGGTGCCAGGCAGTGAACACTTTATCGGTGATGTTACCACTGTTGCTACAACACTAGTTGAATTTGCCATTGAGGAAAAAGACGGTGTATGTAAGGTGACTCTTACTGAATCAGGATTTGCCGCACTGGCTCCTGAGCTTGCAGAAAAAGCATTTGGACAAAACTCAGGCGGATGGGATTTCATGCTTGGTCGTCTAGGAAAATATTTTGGACAAGAATAAAAATGGAAGCTCAGATTTTTAAAGCGCTTGGCGATCCATTGCGATTGAAAATCGTTAAGCGACTTTCACATGGGTCAGACTATACAATAACTACTCTTACAAAAGATCTAGGCATTTCGAGGCAGGGCGCACGGAAACAATTACAAGTACTTGCTACAGCAAAAGTTCTTCGACTCAAACCAGTAGGTCGTGAGGTGAATGTGATATTGAATCCAGCAGCATTGGAATCATGTCGTCGATTTATTATTTCACTAGAACAACAGTGGGATACTCGCCTGAATGCATTGAAAGATGTTGTTGAGAGAGGGTAGGGTGAGTGGTATATACTGTAGGAACTATTATGCAAAAACCTACAGAAATAATCGGATTTGATTTTGATGATGTATTGTTTGATTTCATGCCGACACTGAATCGTTGGCACAATCAGACGTATAATACCGCGCATACAATTGAAGAGTATATTACTTTTGAATTGCATGAAGTCTGGGGATGTCTCCCGCATGAAGCAGTAGGGCGAGTATCAGCTTTTTACCAATCAGATGAATGCAATAATGCTTTGCCATTACGCGATGCCAAAGAAGCGTTGACTATACTAAAAGAAAAATACAAGCTTGTTATTATTACTGCGCGCCCAGAGTCAATGGAAAAAGTCGTACAAGAATGGCTTGCTCAACATTGTGGAGGAATTTTTGATGAAGTGATATTTACCAATCATTATTTCGATACAGCATTGAAGCGAACTAAGTCTTCTGTATGTGTAGAGCTCGGAGTGAAGGTTTTTATTGACGATGCATTACACAATGCAGAAGACGTTGCGGCTGCCGGTATTCCCGTATTGCTTTTCGATACACCATGGAATAGAACAGACGTTTCTCCATTGATAACACGCGTTTCATCGTGGAGAGAAGTGTTAGAAAAAATACAGCGAGCGATTCACTAAAGAATGAGCGATGATTATCGTAAGCACCGATTAATTGGTACTCACTTCTTTAAAAATCCCATCCTTTTGGGATAGTTCAAAATTTCCCAATCTTGCCCATGAAGTAGTAATTTTTATAAACATAATCTCACTATCGCCTATTTTATCAATAGGGGGAACCGCGTCATTTTTTGTGGCATATTCAACAACAGTAGCAAAGAGTCTTGTTTGTTCAGTTGGATCAGAAATAGTACTTGCAACTCCTTCGATTTGAACTGTTTGATAGGTAGTTTCATCGTAGACAACAAATGCTACTGTAGGAGTCTGTACTAGGTTTTTGTACTTACGACTATTTTTTCTAGTGGTGAAGAAAATATTGAGAGAGTCATCATGAGAAAAATACACCACAGCAGATTCTGGGTGCCCAGTAGTGTTGACAGTACTAATTATTCCAAGATGAGTGTTGAAATTTTTAACAGCAGCAGTAAGAGCTTCAATTGAATTGTTCATATAACAAGTGTAGTTCTTTTTACACACAAACCCTAATGTAGTTATTTCACATAACGGATATTTATTTAAAGCGTGATATAGTTATATTATTATAATAGTTCGCATATAAATATTTTATGGTCTCAATACATTTTTTCGTAATTTTACTCGCTGCCCTTGCTGCATTTATTTTAGGATTTATGGCTCATGGTCCACTCTTGGGAAAGGTGTGGATGAAGTTGGCTGATATTCATCCAACTGGCAATGAAAAACTTTCTGATATGGTTCCTCAAATGGCATGGAACTTTGTGGCAAATATTGTATGTGCAACAGGATTAGCTATTGTGTACCTTTTTGCTGCTCACTCAGGATTGCTGACTGGAAGTACTGCATTGAACGGTATTATTTGCGGCCTCATTGTTTGGCTCGGCTTCACTGTTAGTAGTAGTTCAATAGGTGTAATCTGGATGGGGCAGTCTGCCAAGCTTTGGTTATTTGAATCTGCTTGTTCAATGGTAGTGTTCGCTGTAATGGGTGTGATTATCGCGACTATATAGCAGTCGACGTGAAAGAGCCTGGCATATGCCAGGCTCTTTTTTGTATATAAGCACAAAACCGCCTACCCCTTGAAATATTGACGAATATGTACTATGGTGTTGATAACAGCCCAATTTCTGTAATGGCAGAATCTCTAAAATGTAAGATTTGGGTGGGTAAATCGTAATAATAAGTAGGTTAATCAAAGAATATATGAAGAATTTTAGTTTTAAATCAATTTTGGCCCCAGTGCTAGCTATCGTTATGGCGGTGGTTTTTGCGACCCAAGTGTCTGCAATGACCCCAACTTTAACCCTAGTTTCAAATGGCAACGGGACAATTCAAACAACAGTCTATGCTGATGCTAATGCAAGTGTGATCTTGGATTATTATTCAGGCGGACAATTAATGGGAGCTGGCGTAGTAGGTACTACTAACTATAGTGGATACTTCAACGGCACTATTAATACTTATCAGTACAACATCCCAAGTGGTGCCCCTGTATTGGTAGTAGTTAATGGACAGCAGTCTGCTACTACAACATGGCCAACAACCGGCTATAACAATGGCGGATATAATTACAACAATAATACCGTTACTCCATTGCTTAGTCAGAGTAGTCTCAATATGACAGTAGGGCAGAATGGCAGTGTGACTATCAGTGGTAATGGCTACAGTAATAATGGTCAGTACTACATCGCCAACAGTTCAAACAATGTTGCGAATGCAACTATCAGCGGTAATACAGTAAGTGTGTATGCGGTGAATACTGGTACAACAACAATCAGTATTTGTTCAAACAGTTTAGTAAATACAATTAGTTATGGCCTTGGTAATTACACAGGCTCATGTGCTTCATTGTATGTAACTGTTACAGGTAGTTATTACAACCCACCAGTTGTATATACTCCTCCTGTATATAACTACCCAACGTATCCTACCTACCCTACATATCCAACTTACCCGACATATCCATATAACAACAATAATAATTACAATAACTATAATTCTAATTACAACTACTCTTCACCAATCAGTGTAAGTAATAGTACTGTACAAGTTACAGTTGGAAATACAGGTACAGTAAATTTGTTCGGAGGTGATACTAACAATTACAACAACAATGTATATCCATACAATAGTGGGTATAACACTGGCTACAATACAAGTAGTTATTATGTAACTACTAACAACAACTCAGTTGCTACTGCCACAGTAAACGGCAATATACTAACTATCTACGGTACAAATGCTGGTAACACTACTGTTACAGTGTGTGGAACAAATGGCAGTCAGTGTGCAACAGTAAACATTACTGTGATCGCACCAACTTACTATGTGAACAATGGCGGATATAACAATTACCAAAATCAAAATGGTAACTGGTACTACTCTGAATCCAAGCATTGTTGGATGCACCGATAATCCTACTTCGCCTAAAGGCTACGCGGGACACGTTTACAAAAAGAAAAAACCACCCTTCGACTACGCTCAGGGTGGTTTTTTCTTTTTAACTAGTACGTATGTTGTTGTTCGTTAGTAATAATATATTTTGCTAATGAGTATCGTCCTGGCCCTAGGATCAGAATAGGGATAAGAGCAGCGATCAATGCAAGGTTCAATTCATAGCCAGTAGCAGTTTGAGTACTGATGAGTGGCATGCCGAAATGCACTATTACTAAAATTGAAACAAACATCGTAATGATCAATAGTAATGAAACAATACGAGTTGCAACACCGAGAATGAGGGCTAGCCCACCAAATGTTTCAACAAGTGTTACGATCCATGCAAAGAGCAGTGCTGCCGGAATGTTTGCTTGAGTGAAAAAGTCAGCAGTCATATTAATACCCATGTTAAACTTCATGATACCGTGTAAGAAGAAAATTACACCGACAATAAGTCGCATGAATAATAATCCCATGTTAATTCTTGATGCGAAGAACGATTCTATTTTTGTCATAATCAAAGTATACACTGATTGACTTTTAGTACAATAGTGGTAATGTGTGAATAAACACATTAATTTAAAAACTTTACAACATGGAAAAACTCTTTAGCCCGCGTGCAAAGCTCATTGTAGCTGTTGCAACATTTGTTTTACTCGCTATTGTTTATCACCTAAATATTGTTGATTGGGTTACCACCGGCGTATTGGTTACTGTGATATTACTGATATGTAATTTCGCCGCAGATAAGGCTGTTGAGTTTTATGCGGAGACTAAGTGGATAGGGTTCATATTGTTCGCAGTTTCGTTCGCAGGTGCATACGGCATAATAATTTTTTATACCGTTGCAATATACTTTAAGCGTGAAGGATATCAAACAGATGAAATAGAGCAGTACCTACATTTTTTCTGCTATTTTCTGTTTTTAAATGTTACTTTTATTGTTATATGTTCTGCCTGGAACAAATTTGCAACAAGTCGATTAAATAAATCGCTTGATTATCGCTAACTATGGTTCCAAAAATCCTCGAGTATAACTCGGGGATTTTTATTTGCGGAGACGGCGAGATTCGAACTCGCGGGGCTTTGACACCCACTTCCTTAGCAAGGAAGCACAATAGACCACTCTGACACGTCTCCAATGTTTATATATACAGCAGTATGCTGTGCCGTTACTTTAGCACAAAATATTCAGAGGTTAAACTGGTAAAATAAAAAACTCCCCGGCCTTGTTCGGGGAGTTTTTTAATGTAATTGAGAACTATGGACGAGCAGGAGTAGTTGGTGCTGGTGTTGGAGCAACAGGCATAGCAGGTACTACAACAGTAGTAGTTGTACCTGAATATCCAGTCTGGTCATCCATCATCATTGTCTGGCCCCAGCCTGAACGCATGCGGTCACCGTGCCCTTCCATCATTCCTGACATCTGACCATATTGACCATGTACTAATACATTTAATTCTCCTAGGTGATATCCAGCTGAGAAAATAAATAGTCCGATTACGATTGCAATAATAAGACGTGCCCATCGGTATTTCTTTCCAGTTTCATTGCCGCACCAGTCACACATCTTGTGGTCATGGTCGTGATTCATTTCTTTTTCCATAAAGTTATTTATATTTAAAGTGAGTAATGCTATAAGTATATCATGCATCATGTAGCAATAATGAAACCAGTCTTGAATATGATCCCTAAAATTCTTTCAGGTCAGAAGACGATTGAGTCTCGTTGGTATCAAACAAAACGCGCACCATGGGACCAGATCAAAAAAGGGGACACAGTATTTTTTAAAGATAGTGGCAAAAAAGTAACAATACGCGGACAGGCCTCGACGGTTTTACAGTTTGAAATAAAAGACCATGAGCAGGCTCAAGCTATATTAGATAAGTACGGAAAGCAAATTGGTTTTACTGAAGATCAATTAAACATAAAGAAATGGGGTCAGACCCCAAAATATTGCATACTAATTTTCTTAGAAAAAGTTCAAAAGATTGAGGAGCCGTTTATGATAAATAAAAAAGGGTTCGGTGCACCGGCCGCATGGTTAGTCGTGAAGGATATAGAAGATATCAAAGTCAATTCTTTCTAAAGAAAAAGGGGTATTTATCCTCTTTTTATGCAAAATACGGCGGGCTAAGGTGTGCTACACTTTAGCTATGACTACCTCATACAAGATTGTTGCGAGCGATTTTATGATTGACGACATCCTGCCGCAGGAGATAAGTAGCAAGCGCTACTCGTTCACCATAAAGGATATGCCTTCTGAGGACACCCCTCGTGAGAAGCTTATTAATTATGGTCCGGAGTCCCTTTCTGTACAGGAACTAATGGCTGTGTTACTCAATACCGGTACTAAAAAGGAGGATGTGTTGGCAATGTCTGCACGCATTATCAAAGACTATGGACCGAGAGCACTGGCTGGTCAGAGAAAAGCTCAAAAGCTCGCAACAGATTTAGATATCCCATTAATAAAAGCAACTCAAATTATTGCCTGTACAGAGCTGGGCCGCAGGTTTTTTGAAAAAAGTACAGATGGTCCACAAACTATTCGTACAGCAAAAGATGTCTATGAATATCTGTATGACATGCGCGCACTCCCTAAAGAACATTTACGGGGTATTTATCTCAATACTCATCATCGCATTATTCATGATGAAGTAATCTCCATCGGTACAATCAACGGCAATCTTATTCACCCGCGCGAAGTATTCAAGCCAGCAATTGAACATGGTGCTGCCGCAATAATTTTGGCGCACAACCATCCTTCAGGCGTAGTTACACCAAGTCAGGCTGACATCGATATTACTAACCACATTATTTCAGTAGGGAAGATCATCGGCATTCCTTTAGTGGATCATGTGGTGATCGGACGAGATTCTTTTATTAGTATAGAAGCAGAGTATTAATATATGGCAATTAACAAAAAATATCGTACTCCAGTTGTTCCAGGGTATTTCACTAACCTTTCATCAATAGAAAATTTAGCTGTATTACAAGATGGCCCAGTTGATAGTGAGCAAGCAGAATTAGTACTGTACTTCAATGATCTCTATCAGGTTTTTATTCATCGCTTCTCACATTTTGCATTTGCTGACACTATCTCTAAAGAAGAGGAAGCACAGCTCATGGCAATGTTGACTGAACTAATAAAAGTAAAGCACTCAATTCGTCAGGAACCAGCATAACCGTGTGCCAATGCAATTGCACATATATGTTTTACCCCAGCCGCGCGTAATGCGCGGCTGGCTTCGTTTGTTGTACTACCTGTAGTGATTACATCATCGATTATTATATACAGTGCATCGGCATATACTGGTTGCAAAGAATGTTTTACCGACATGCTATTTTTCATATTATCTTGTCGCTGCTTTTTGTTCACAGTATGGGCCTGTGACAATGTTGTTTTTGTTTTTCGTAAAAGCGGAGAGACTATAGACCCTGGAATAATTTTTTGTACCCATCGTGCCAACTCTGTGCTTTGATTGAATCCTCTTTGAAAGGTTTTGGTGAAGTGTTGAGGAATAGGCACCAGGATCACTTTTGTTTGAGTTGTTGTTTGCAGTAGCTCATGGAGGAAAGTCATTATGTCTTCTCCATGATATTGAATCATCGACTTGGCTACACTGCTACGACGATAGTATTTAAGGTGCCATATTGCTTGACGCACAGTCGGATTTGTATAGTTATATAATGCGTACGAAATAACCTCTCCCATAATGGGTTGTGCTGAGGGAAGGGTATCGCAGCATGTTCTACAAAGCGCAGATCCAGGTGTATTACATACAGTACATCGTTCGGGGAATAACAATTGCAGTAAGGTGTCAATCATAGGAATTCTGAATTTATGCGTTATACTATCAAATATATGGACAGTATACTCGCTAGCATAAAAAGTGTCTTCTCTGGATTTGGAGGTACAAAAGATAACCGCGTAGTTGGTATCGATATCGGCACCTCATCAATCAAAGTTGTTGAGCTCAAAAAAGAAGGTGGCCGTGTGGTGCTTGATACCTATGGTGCATTGGCGCTAGGTCAATACAATGAAGGTGGTCATATTGGGCAAGTAACCAACCTCAGTCCAGAAATTCTAACAAAAGCATTGATCGATGTACTCAAAGAAACAAAAATTACTAGTACAAATGTTGTTCTGGGTATTCCTTCTGTTTCTTGTATTATTTTTATACTACAGCTGCCTAGTGAAATTGAAGAAAAAGATCTCGGTACTGTTATCCCTGGTGAATCAAAAAAGTTTATCCCCGTACCATTGGCAGATGTTTCTCTCGACTGGTATGTACTCCCACGACGTGAAGATTCTGGGACTGAATTGCGGGCTCTTGCTGAAACAGGCAATGCGGCAACAATGTCAGTGCTTGTAGTAGCGACACTTAATGACACATTAACAAAATATGTTGATGTTGCTCAAAAAGCAGGATTGCCAGTAGATAGTTTAGAGATTGAAGTGTTCAGTCATATTCGCTCTGTTATGACTCGCGAATTGTACCCGGTAATGATTGTTGATATTGGGGCTTCAAAAACAAAGCTTACTATTGTTGAACACGGTATCGTTGAAACATTTCGTTTGGTAAACAAAGGCTCACAAGATATGACATTGGCTATCAGTCGCAGTTTAGAGCTGTCCTTTGAACAGGCAGAAAATCTTAAAAAAGAGCATGGACTGATATCTCCTCCAGAATATCCTCGACTTGCAGAGCCAATCAAAATACAGCTCGCAGATATTTTTCAAGAAACAAATGCTGCCATTCTTGGATATGAAAAGCGTTATAACAAAAATATTGGCAAAATCATTTTCACCGGCGGCGGGGCAATGACTCACGGTTTACTTGATTATGCTAAACAAAGCTTTGCGTCTGAGCTAGCGATTGCAGATCCTTTCGTAAAAGTAGAAGCACCAGTGTTTCTTGCAGGTGTATTGAAAAAAACTGGACCAGAATTTTCTATTGCAATCGGTTTGGCGTTAAGAAAAATTCAGTAATCCACCTGATTGTGATAAAAATTTGCACAATATATATGTGTGCATGCTATACTTTCAGTACTAATGGAACCTATCGTATCAACTTCGTTCATTCCTAAGCGTCCAGTTTCATCGGAGCCTATTTCTCAGTCGCGTACTACTGGCGGATCTGTTGGTGTATTGTCACTGCTTACTTTCGTAATTATTTTAGCAACAGGCCTTTCATTTGCTGGTGTCTATTTGTATAAACAAGCACTCGAAAAACAAAAAGCAGATTTGCAAGTTAAAATCACCCAAGCACAAGAGGGGCTTGGTACCAGTTTTGTTACCGATATGAAGCAGCTCAGTCAGCGTATCAATGGTGTGAAGACGCTTATCGCAAACCATGTTGTAGTGTCGCCAATTTTTGCAGCATTACAGGCAACTACTTTGCAAACTGTTCAATATCAGAACTTTACCTATGATTTCACGACTGATCCTGGTACAAATGCCAAGATGGTACAGGTGACTATTACTGGTGTTGCAAAAAACTACGCAACACTTGCATTGCAATCTGATGCGTATGCAAAGAGTAATCTCATCAACAATCCAATATTCTCCAATCTAACTGTTGATGACAAGACACAGCAGGTAGGATTTAAGCTACTATTTACTGTTGACCCAAATAATTTGTCATATCAAACATTTATTCAAACCATGGGTAATGCACCAATAACAACTACACAATAATATGAGATATGTTTTCTTACTACTTCTAATAGCTGCTTCAATCGGAATATTTGTTACGGTTATTATTCCACGATATGGTGTGATCAAGGGTGATCGCGCCGATGTTGCTGCATATCAAGCAAACTTAGTAACTGCAAACGAACTACAACAGTCCCGTAATGCGTTGATTGCTCAATATAATAATATTCCCAAAACTGATTTGGATAATATTAAAACATTGCTCCCCGATAGTGTTGATAATATTCGCTTGATTATTCAACTCGATTCACTTGCAACAAAAAATGGATTGTCATCATTGAGAAATGTTGATTACAATCCGAGCCAAGCAACCACAACAGCTCCAGGGGCTACGTCACGTACTACAGATGCAAAAGCTGACCAGCGTCCATACGGGGAATTCGTTATCGCATTTCAGACAACGGGGCAGTATTCCAATTTACTATCATTTATCTCTGATCTTGAGCAAAATCTTCGCTTAGTTGATGTAACAAATGTACAATTTACTCCAATTCTTTCAAGTACAGGCACACAAACAGCAGCAAGTGGTATTACCTATAAAGTAACCCTTAAAACCTATTGGTTAAAAAAATAATATGAGTAAAAAAGTCAAAATCTTCATTATTGTAATCGGAATCATCGCAGTGTTGATTTTTGCCTTTAATTTTTTTGGAAATAATACACCTGCTTCAACTACTACAGCGGGCATCGCTAGTAATGTAAGTACTTCTACCTCGCCAAGTGCCACTGGTGCGACTGGCACTTCGGCATCAAGTAGTAGTTTCACTGCACTACTTTCAAGTATTAGTGGCATTACACTTGATACCTCTATTTTTTCAAATCCAGGATATAAGGCCTTACGCGACTACCCACTTTCACTTGGCACTGCAGTTATTGGTCGTCAAAATCCTTTCGCACCTTTAGGGGTAGATAGTACTGGCACTTCAATTGCTACAGCAGTTCAAGTACAAACACTTGCACCAGGTAAAATTCTTAGCACTACGGCTGAACTAGGAGCACTTGTTACTGCTGCAAATACCAGTCCAAGTACTGTAGTATTTCAATATGGGACAACGGATACAGTAACTTCTTCATCTGCTCCAATTAAGGTTACACAAAATGGTACTGCGTTATATACTCTTACTGGACTTACACCAGCCACTACGTACTATGTTGAAGCTGTTGCAGTACAAGGTTCGACTACTGCTACTGGTACCATTATGTCATTCACTACTGCTCCAAAGCAGAAACAATAATGTTTCTTGATTTCCTACTTTCTCAAAATGTAATAACCGAACTGCAATACAATCGTGTTATGGCAGAACTGAACCATGAATATCATGGTGATACTACTGCTGCGCTAATTGCATTAGGGTTAACTGAAGACGCAGTAACTCAATCAAAGGCAATGTTTTATCGCTTGCCTTATGTAAAGATAGGGAAAATTTTTACTGAAGCCGCAAAATATATTCCAGAAGAGGCTGCTCGTCAGTATAGATTTGTGCCAATTGCATTTACTGATGAAGTATTGTCGATCGGAGTAACAGAGCCAGAAAACCTTGAAGCAATGAATGCCTTGCAGTTCATGTCGGTGAAGCTCGGCATTCCTTTTAAGGTATTTCTCATTTCTCCGTCTGATTTTAATAAAATGATTGATGGATACAAGGCTGGTACGCAAGAAGTAGACACTGAAGTGGATGAATTAAATAATGAGCTCAAGCTTGCGGATACTCCAGATGTAAAAGTAAGTTCGTCATTGGCAAAAAAACAATTACTCAATCCTTCATTACAAGAAAAGATTGTTGAAGACGCACCTATAATCAAAATCGTAGCTGTGGTTATTGAACATGCTGTTGAAGGGGGAGCTTCTGATATCCACATTGAAAACAGTGGTACTTCTGTGAAGGTTCGCTATCGTGTTGATGGAACATTGCATACGACATTAGTATTGCCGATCACTACATTTGATGCCATTGTTGCGCGTATCAAAATTTTGGCAAAATTGCGATTGGATGAAAAACGTAAACCCCAAGATGGTAGTTTTTCTACGGAAGTATCGGGAAGAAAAATTGAATTTCGTGTTTCGACATTCCCAGCATATTACGGTGAAAAGGTAGTGATGCGTATCTTAGACTCAGAGCATGGAGTGAAATCAATTGAAGATCTTGATTTGTCACCAGCCAATCTTAAAACAGTAGAAGCAGGATTGCGTAAACCATACGGCCTCATTCTTATTTCTGGACCAACAGGATCTGGTAAGAGTACAACATTGTACTCTATGTTGTCAGCAGTTGATCGCGAGGGAAGCAACGTTGTTTCACTTGAAGATCCAGTTGAATATCAAATCCCAGGGGTAACACAGTCCCAAGTTATGCCAGAGATAGGCTACACATTTGCATCAGGGTTGCGTTCAATTTTGCGTCAGGATCCGAATATTATCATGGTGGGAGAAATCCGTGACAAAGAAACAGCGCAGCTAGCCATTCAGGCCGCGCTAACTGGTCACTTAGTGCTTTCAACAATTCACACCAATAGTGCGATTGGTATTATTCCTCGCTTGGTAGATATGGGAGTTGATCCGTATTTGATCGCGCCGACATTAGTATTGGCTATTGCGCAGCGTTTGGTACGTCGCGTACACCCTAGTGCTCGTCATGAGGTGCCAATGGATGCTGTAACAAAAGAATTCATCAGTAAAGAGTTTATTGATTTGTCTCCAGAGGAAATTACTCGACTCAATATTTCTGACAAAATGTACGAAGTACGCCCTTCATCCGAAGCACCTTCTGGAACCAGTGGACGTATTGCTGTATTTGAAATGTTTAGTGTGGATAAAGAAATTCAGCAAGTTATTTTGAAAACTCCAACAGAACCAGAACTGTACAAAATCACTCGAGCAAAAGGAATGCTCACTATGCGTGAAGATGCATTACTTAAAGCATTGGATGGACAGGTTACCATGCAAGAAGTCTTTGGATTGTAATTCATTTAAGATATACTATAACCATTATGGATTACAAAAAATCTTTTGATGAACTACTTGATGTATTGGTAAGAGAAAACGGTTCTGATCTACACATTTCATCTGGTCGTTACCCAGCATTGCGCGTAAACGGCGAATTGATTTTTTTGCTTAATCATTCGGTGCTGACACAAGAAGATATTTCAGGCATGCTCAAAGCAGTGTTGTCAGAAGATCACTATAAGCACTTCATTGAAGTAGAAGAATTAGATTTTTCATATCAGTATCAGCCACAAATGAGACTACGTGGCAATGCATTTATTCAACAAGGGAATCTTGGTGTTGTTTTGCGTTTGATTCCAGAAGTAAAAAATTTCGAAGAGCTTAACCTCCCGCCAATTTTGACTGAATTCGCTCGCAAGCGACAAGGGTTCTTTCTAGTCGTTGGTCCAGTAGGGCAAGGTAAGTCTGCAACAATGGCAGCGATGGTTCGTTTGATTAATGAAGAGCGTGCCGCTCATATTTTAACTATTGAAGATCCTGTTGAGTACACATATCCACAAGGCAAATCTATTATCGATCAGCGTGAAGTTGGTATTGATACTGCAGATTTTCCTATTGCCCTCAAGTCAGCATTTCGCCAAGATGTAAATGTTATTTTGATTGGTGAGATGCGCACCGCTGAAACAATTTCAACAGCAGTTACTGCTGCAGAAACCGGACACCTGGTATTATCTACACTGCACACCAACAATGCATCACAAAGTATTGACCGTATTATCGACTCATTTCCTGCAGGACAGCAGGATCAGATCCGAACTCAGCTCGCAGGCTCATTGCTCGGTATTTTTTCACAGCGTCTGATCCCACGTATTGCCGGTGGACGTATCCCTGCATATGAACTACTCATTAACAACAATGCTGTTTCCAACCTTATCCGTGAAAAGCGAACACATGAAATAGATATGGTTATCGAAACTAGTTCAGAGCTTGGTATGATCGATATGAATCGGTCATTGATCGATCTTGTTCGTCGCGGTGAGATCACTATTGAAAATGCGTATGCATACTCAAACAATCCTAAGAACTTAGAGCGACTTCTATAACCATATGAATTACGTTTACACTGCTGTTACAGATAAAGGCGAAAAGAGAGAAGGGGTTATTGAAGCCGTTAATCAAGAGTTGGCGATAGCTGGTCTACAGCGACGTGGATTGATTGTTACTACTATCAAGAACGAAGAAGCTGCAAAGAAGTGGTTTGAAATCACATTATTTGAACGCGTACCACTGAAAGATGTAGTGATTTTATCACGTCAGATGTCGACATTATTTGAAGCACAGGTTTCTGCCCTTAAAGCATTCACATTGCTATCAGAAAATACTGAAAACAAAGTATTGGGACGCAAGCTTACTACTATTGTATCTGATTTGCAGGCAGGATCATCCATTGCTGGTGCATTAGCAAAACAAAGTGATGTTTTTTCTGACTTTTATGTAAACATGGTGAAGGCAGGCGAAGAGTCAGGTAAGCTCACTCAGGTATTTGCGTTCCTAGCTGATTATTTAGATCGTCAGTATGCACTTACTACAAAAACAAAAAATGCATTAGTATACCCAGCATTCGTGATCGGAGTGTTTTTTGTGGTGATGATTTTGATGTTCACGGTTATCGTACCGAAGTTGTCTGCGATTATTACAGAATCCGGACAAGATATTCCTATTTATACTAAGGTAGTGTTTGCTATAAGTACTATCTTTGTGAATTACGGTATATTTATGTTAATTTTTGTGGCTATATTTGTTGCATATGTTATTTACCTTGCTCGTACTGTAAAAGGAAAGCAGCTTATTGATGATATTAAATTCGGCTTGCCTGTATTTGGTAACCTATATCGCAAACTCTATCTTGCTCGTATTGCCGATAACATGGACACTATGCTTTCTTCAGGTATTCCAATTGTGCGCGCGATTGAGATCACTGGACAGGTAGTTGGCAATAAGCGTTATGAGGCAGTGATGCGTACGACAATGGAAAGTGTAAAAGCCGGCAAGGCATTTTCACAAGCACTAGGAGAGCATGCTGAAATCCCAAAACTCATGTCTCAAATTATCCGCGTTGGTGAAGAAACCGGCTCTGTGGGGTCTATTTTGAAAATGTTGGCGAAGTTTTATAACCGTGAAGTTGACCAGGCTATTGATACATTAGTTGGTCTGATCGAGCCTTTTATGATCGTTTTCCTTGGTCTAGGTGTTGGTATTTTATTGGTTTCAGTACTTGTACCCATTTACAACATTGCTGGAGGCATTCAATAAATGCTATAATTTCGGCATTACAAAGTCATTGTAATAATCGATTATTATTTATTAATTCGTTCTCAAGAAAAATTTGTATGAAGAAAAATCTTAACAAAGGTTTCACATTGATCGAACTTTTGGTTGTTATTGCAATCATCGGTATCCTCGCATCTGTGATCCTCGCATCTCTAAATACTGCACGTGCAAAAGGTGCTGATGCTGCTAGTAAGTCTGATTTGTCTAATGCTCGCGCACAGGCAGAAATCTTTTATGATAATGCTACTCCAAACTCATATGCTGGTGTATGTGTTGCATCAACAGCAACAAACGGTATCATCGCTATGATTGCGGACGCTGCTGCAAAGTCTGGTACAACTGTAGCTGCAACTACAGCTGCAAGTGATACTACTCACACAGCATGTCACGATACTGCAACTGCATGGGCTGCTTCTGTTCCTACTAAGTCAGTAACTGGATACTTCTGTGTAGACAGTACTGGTACAAGTAAGCAGACTACAAGTCCTCTTGCTGCAAGCGCTACTATTTGTAGTTAATCTATAAACTAATAGTTATTCACAAAACATCCCGAGCATCGTCGAGGGGTGTTTTGTTTATGCCCGATAGTTGGTACAATAGAGACATGATATTACTTCCAATTTTTATATTTATTTTCGGACTAATTATTGGAAGTTTTTTAAACGTAGTGATCTTGCGTTTAAACACTGGTCGCAGTCCAGCTCAAGGACGTTCAAAATGTGCACGATGCAATACGCCGCTCTCATGGTATGAACTCATTCCAGTATTTTCTTATATCGGATTGAAAGGGAAGTGTAAAACATGTAATACACACATCTCATTTCAATATCCTATAGTTGAATTATTAACAGCGATTGTATTTACTATTATCTACACTACAGCGTTGGCGACATATGGTTTCACTACGATGACCGCTATAGTATTTGTATTCTCAACAATTATTGCCGCTCTGCTTATCATCATTTTTGTATATGATATTCGCCACACCATTATTCCAGATACTATAGTCTACCTGTTTATCATTATGGCGCTGCTCTCAATATTGTGGAGTACATTTACTGTGTCAGGATTCAGTGCTGGTATTGCGATATTCAATGGCGTATTCGTGGCATTGCCTTTCTTCTTGTTGTGGGCATTATCAAAAGGCCGCTTCATGGGGTTTGGTGATGTGAAGCTCGCACTTGGTATCGGTTGGTTACTTGGGTTAACAGGCGGCTTCAGTGCATTATTATTCTCTTTTTGGATTGGCGGTATTGTCGGACTCTTTATGTTGGCACTCTCTCGTAAATACCATATGCGCTCAGAGATCCCATTTGCTCCGTTCTTGATCATGGGAACATTTATTGTTGGCGTATGGGGAGTAACTATTTTCTCGCTATTACAATTATGGCAATAATTAATAAACAGGCGGGATTTACTCTTATTGAAATGCTGGTCGTGGTCGGCATTTTTGCTGTAGTAGCAACAACCTTACTTTTTAATTATTCAAGCTTCAGTACTAGTGTCGGGGTACGCAATCTCTCAGAACAGATCGGTATCAGTATTCGTAAGGCACAAAGTTATGCAACAAGTGTGCGCAGTATTTCTGGATCCGGCGGATTGATGAGTGATACATTTCCTGCATACGGTATTGCCTTTTCAGAAGGATATCCTTCACAAAATCTCTACGATCCGACTGACAGCAGTTTCACACTGTTCACGGATGTATCTCCACAAAATAATACAATAACGAATAATATTTTTGATAATAATGGTTCATGTGGTGCACCAGGACAAGATCAAGAATGTGTAGAAAATTTCAGCATTACTAATGGTAATAAAATTGTATCACTCTGTACTGATAGTCCATCTGCTGGGACTTGTTTCACTGCTGAACATCCAGGAAAGGTAAATATTGTTTTTCACCGCCCAAACCCCGACGCCATAATCTGTATAGTTGACCAGTCTGGTAACTGTAGTAGCCAGCTTTCTTCATACGTGAAAATCACTGTGCAGTCATTGAAGGGAATTAATCGTATAATAACTATCTGGAGTACTGGCCAGATCAGTGTGAATTAATATGCAATATAGAAAACTATCCACCTTCATACACTACGGCGCGACGAGGCAGTCCGGCTTTACACTAGTTGAAGTGCTTGTTTCACTAGCGCTCTTTACTGTTGTTGTAGTAGCAGCGATCGGCTCTCTCTATACAGTGAACCAGGCTTCAACTCGGGTGAATGCTATGCGAACAGTGCTTGATAACCTTACTTTTGCAACAGAATCAATGAGTCGTACTATTCGTACTAGTCAGCATATTGTGTGTGGTGGCGTAGCAAATAACAGTGGGCTCTCACAAAACTGCCCACTCGGTAATGTTAACGGTGGAGGCAATGCAATTTCAATGAATAGTACCATCGATGGTACCGCTATTGAATATGTAATTGGTAACAATATTCAAACAGGACTCGGAGAAATCGATAAGTGCATATTGGTAAATGGTCAGGTCACTTCAACGAGTTGTGTTGCGATCACTGCACCAGAAGTAAATATCAATATTACAAAAACTAAGTTCTATGTCGACGGCGCAGATCTTTCTGACTCCAAGCAGCCAAGTGTTATGATGGTAATAGAGGGTGAAGCGAATGCTGGTGCTGGCAATACTGCTCCATTTGCCATTCAAACATTAATCTCTCAACGAGCCGTAGAATAATATGAAACAACAACAAGGTTTTACTTTAATAGAAACATTGATCGCCATCTTTTTACTGACGCTCACTGTTGGCGGCTTGCTTGAACTTGCAGCTGGAGGATTTTATTCTGTGCGGTATGCTCGCAACCAGCTTGTTGCAGATGCACTGCTTCAAGAGTCATTAGAATATTTCCACAACAGTCGTGATACCGCAGTACAAAACACTATTGATTGGCCAACATGGCTTGCGAGTTTCAATGTTGATTCAAGTGGTACCCAAATACAAGGCTCAGCTGGACAAGGATGTTTTTCAAGCAACGGTTGTATTGTAGATCCGTATGCTACCAATCAAAAAGTAAAAGCATGTAGTAGTACTTGTGCACCAATTGTTTTTTATACCAGTAATGATTTGTATGGCTATACGAGTTCCACATATCCATCACAAAATGGTCAGACACTTAATACTGCTTCTCCTACAACATATGTGCGTACCATTACTCTTCAGCAATCATCTCCAGACCAGGTGACAATAGTTTCCAAAGTGCAATGGTTGAATGGCTCAGCGCAGAAAAGTACTTCTCAATCTATTCTTTTAACGAGATGGCAATAATATGAAAAATTTTATTTCAAAAAGTAATAAGTATATGAAAAAGACTTTGCCGCGCCGTAGTACTGCGGAGGCGGGCTTTGCAATGCTCTTCACAGTATTAGTGATCAGCGTTATTTTGGCGATCGCACTCGGTATTTCTGATATCACTTTTAAACAAACAATTCTTTCAAACTTAGCCAAAAATTCACAACTCGCATTTTATCAAGCAGACTCAGGGGTTGAGTGCGGTATGTATTATGATACGACAGTAGGGCAGTTCCCACCTTCAACTGAAGAAAACCCTGACGGTACTACAGTAGATAAGGTGCCCCAACAACTTACGTGCGGTAGCAATACACTTTCTTTAGTTCCTGCACAAAGTCATACCAACTATTTTGTATACCAAGAAGATATAAGTGGTAATAGTCCTTGTTACAACATTACTTTTGATAAGACCTATACTGCCACAGAAAAAAACCGCGTGAGCTCTCGTGGCTTCAGTACTTGTCTCAGTACTCCTCAACAAGTAGAACGCGGACTTAATTTATCGTATTAATATGAACTCAACAGAAGCAAAAAAACGATTAGAAAAGCTGAAAGAACAGATTGCAGATTTGCGATACAGATATCATGTAGAAAATGACCCCACTGTCACCGATGATGTGTACGAGTCTTTGTTGCGTGAAGCCAAAGCGATCGAAAAAGAATTTCCACAGTTTGCAGTGACACAAGAATTTGATCGCGTTGCCGGATCAGTATTGAGTGCTTTTACAAAAGTAACACATCGTTCACGTATGCTGTCACTCAATGATGTTTTTAGTGTTGAAGAACTACAACAATGGAGCGATCGTATGGAGAAGTTGTTAGGGGGATCGGCCCTTCGGCAGGCTCAGGGTTTACAACATCATTATTTTGCTGAGGTGAAATTGGATGGCTTGGCTGTTTCTTTGCGATATGAAAATGGCATACTTGTTCAAGCAGCAACGCGTGGCGATGGCTTTATTGGAGAAGATATTACAGAAAACGCCAAAATGGTGCGCACCATTCCTTTGCAACTATCAGGAACATTTCTCGCAGTGATTGAAGTGCGAGGAGAAATCATTATGCGCAAAAGTGTATTGGCAGGATTGAATGTTATTCAACAGAACAATGGTAAAACACCATTTGCCAATACTCGTAATGCAGCCGCTGGTTCAATTCGCCAACTTGATCCTGTTTTGGTGAAAGAGCGTAAATTAGATTTCTTCGCATATGACATAGTCGCGTTTGACGCGATAGCAGAAGTTGGTACTCATTCCGAAAAACACGCATTCTTACGACAGATCGGTATGCCTGTGGTACAAGAAGAAAAAATTGCCACTACAGTTGCTGAACTTATTCCATATATCGAAAGCATTGCCAAAAAAAGAGATGGCCTGGCATTTAATATTGATGGCATTGTGATCAGTGTAGATGAATTACCATTGCAAGAAACGCTTGGTATCGTTGGTAAGGCTCCTCGATATGTTGTTGCATATAAATATCCTGCGGAACGAGTTACTACTGTGGTCACAAATATTACTGTTAATGTTGGACGTACAGGAGTATTAACACCGCTGGCACACTTTACGCCAGTTGTTGTTGCTGGTTCCACTGTCTCAAAGGCTACACTCCATAACATGGACCAAATTGATCGTCTCGGTATTCGTATTGGCGATACAGTAGTTATTCAAAAAGCAGGGGATGTGATTCCAGAAGTAGTGCAAGTGTTAACAGATCTTCGAGATGGCAAGGAAAAGAAATTTGTTATGCCAAAAAAATGTCCTGTTTGTGGATTCGCTGTGGCACAACAATCCGCTTCTACAAAAAACGAAACCGTTGCATTTTTCTGTACCAATGATGACTGTCCAGCCAAACATACACGAGGACTTATTCACTTTGTACATATGCTCGATATTTATGAAGTAGGTCCAAAGATTATCGATCGCTTGCAAGAAGAAGGATTGATCGCTGATGCTGCAGACTTGTTTGCATTAACAGAGGCAGATCTCAGTGGGCTTGAGCGATTTGGTGAGAAGAGCGCGCAAAATATTATTGCTGCAATCGCTGAAAAGAAACATCCACCACTTGATCGGTTTATCGCTTCACTTGGTATTGCCAATATTGGTGTTGAGACTGCTCGTGATATCGCTATACATTTTGGTACATTTGAAAAATTCTGGAATGCTAAAGCTGAAAGTTTTGAAAGTATTTTAAATATCGGTCCAGCTGTGATTGAAAGCATTGATCAATATCGCTGCAAAGACTCATCGATCAATCTTATAAAAAAACTTTTTGATAATGGGGTAGTGCCGAAGGATATGGCAGCAACAAAGGGTGGAGTATTTTCTGGTATGACTGTAGTGCTGACGGGAACACTTACTACATTGAGTCGCGAGAAAGCCAAAGAAATTATCCAAGCACAAGGAGGGAAGGTAACAGGTAGTGTATCTGCCAGCACTTCATTTGTAGTTGCAGGAGAGAAGCCGGGTAGTAAATTTACTGATGCGCAGAAATTGAATGTGAAAATCCTGTCAGAAGATGACTTTTTGAAGATGGCGGACGGTCTGGTATAGTGTTTATATGACAACAGAAATGACTGGTGACGAGATCAAAAGACTAGCAAATCTGGCGCGTTTGAGTGTGCCAGAGGCTGAATTAGAAACAGTAGGCAAAGATGTGGCCAATATTTTGGGCTTTGTTGACGCTATTCAAGCAGTGCAGTTGGATGGTCAGATTACACAAACTTCTGATAAGACCAATGTCTTCCGTGAAGATATTGTTGCTCCTATTACACCAGCACATGACCTTATCGAAGCAGCTCCACTGCATCAGGATCACTTTGTTAAAGTACCAAAAGTTTTAGAATAATATGGAATACCCAACTATTGAACAATTACATAAGAAAATTATTGCCAAAGAAATTACTATCAGTGATCTTGTGAAAGAATATTATGATCGTGCACAAGCAAGCGACTTGAATGCATATCGTGAATTATTTTCTGCAGAAGACATTGCTGCACAAGTTGCTATTGCAGAAGCAATGGTACAAGCGGGAACAGCGACACTGTTAACTGGTATGCCAATCGCTATCAAAGATAATATTTTATTTGCGGGGCATATTGTAAGTGGCAGTTCAAAAATGCTTGAACACTATACTGCTTCATATGATGCAACGGTGATTGAAAAAATGAAGGCACAAGGCGCAGTGATCATCGGCCGTACAAACATGGACGAATTCGCTATGGGGTCATCAACTGAAAACTCAGCCTATGGTCCAACAAAAAACCCCTGCGATACCACAAAAGTTCCTGGTGGTTCTTCAGGGGGATCTGCTGCAGCTGTTGCTGCTGGTTTGTGTGTAGCAGCATTTGGTTCAGATACCGGAGGTTCTATTAGACAGCCAGCTGCCTACTGCGGTATTGTCGGACTGCTTCCAACATATGGTTCTGTTTCTCGTCACGGCTTAATGGCAATGGGTTCTTCTCTCGATGTAATTGGTCCGATGACTCATTCCGTTGCAGATGCTGAAGTTTTTTATAATGCCTTCAAGGGTGATGACAAATATGATGGTACCAGTCTTGCCCAAACAGCTGATAGTCAGCCTTTAAAAAAGCGCCTGGCTATTCCAAAAGGAATTTTTGATGGCGGCGGCTTTGATCCTGAGCTTGAAAAGAATTTTAATGATACCGTAGCGAAATTGAAAACAGAAGGATTCGTTATTGATGAAATTGATTTACCGCACTTCGCTGATTCATTGGCAGTATATTATATTTTGATGCCAGCTGAAGTATCTTCAAACCTCGCTCGACTTGATGGTATTCGTTATGGCGACCGTGCTGAGAGTAAATCTATCAATGATGTATATGGAGACACTCGTGGCGCATTGTTTGGTCTCGAAGTTCGTCGAAGAATTTTGCTCGGCACCTATGTGCTTTCTCATGGGTATTACGATGCTTATTACAATAAGGCAATTGCATTGCGTGCAACTATTCGCAAAGAACTTGAAGCTGTATTAGAAAAGTATGATGCTATCTTTACTCCCACAACGCCGACACCTGCATTTGGTATTGGTGAGAAAGTCGATGATCCAGTAAGTATGTATCTTTCTGACTTGTTTACTGTACCTGCAAACATCGCTCAACATCCTGGTTTGTCAGTTCCATCAGGCAAGAGTAGTGCAGGTTTGCCATTTGGTGTGCAGTTCATCGGTGCGCGATTTGCTGAAGATATTTTGTTTGAGCTTGGCAAGACCATAGAGAATATACGATAATACAGTTGTGCAAAACGTCGCTCAAAGTTCAATCAGTTTCGATTCAGTTATCAACTCCGCACAAGGAGTGACGAGAGGTATTTTTTCTACCACACTGCTTACAATTATTTATGTTGTATTGGCAATACTCGTTGTTGGCCTTATCACCTTGATCTTATTTCTTATTGTTCGCATGTATGAATTACATCGCGAGGCTGAGTTAAAAAAGAAACCTATTGTTGTTCCAGCGGCAATGCCTACTGTAAGTCAAAGTAGTAATGCAATTGATGCCATCCCATTACCAATGGCAAAAGATAATCCAACGTGGAAACATATTCGCGAACGATTACTATCTGAAAATACTAGTGACTGGAAGTTAGCTGTTATTGAAGGTGATATTTATATGGATAAGCTATTGGATGACAATGGCTTTCATGGCGACACTACTGGAGATAAATTGAAGCAAGTCACTCCTGATAGGCTGCCCTCAATTCAAATTGCCTGGGAAGTACACAAGATTCGTAATCGCATCGCCCATGATGGCGCCGACTTTGTACTGACAATGCCCGAGGCCCGCCGATTGATTTCATATTACGAAATTATTTATACTGATCTCAAGGCATTATAAGAGGGAAGCGTAAAACAAAAACCAGACAGTGCTGTCTGGTTTTTGTTATTGTTGCGGGGCCAGGAATCGAACCTGGGCCTTAAGGTTATGAGCCTTACGAGATACCACTTCTCTACCCCGCGATAGGGTATTAGGTTTGGATTGTACAATTCTACGAGGATTATTGCAAGCCATCCTTATTTCTTCTTGAAATATAGCCCAAATATGCTATAGTCTTTTGGCACTGATGCACGCCTGTAAATTGGTGTAAAAATTGTCGATGTAGCTCAGTTGGTTAGAGCGTAGCACTCATAAAGCTAAGGTCGGAGGATCGTTCCCTCCCATCGACACCATACCAGGGTTTCCTGGTATAATTAAAAAAGTACACTGCAGCAATGCATTCGTACCGTCCTCAATATGCGGTCGTACCCGCCCGAACGTATCGATTTAAATGATCAATTCAATATTCGGTACGGGCGGGGCTCTGCTGGTTAGAGCGATCAATATATGTATACTGTCTACGTCTTACAAGATGACAAAGGTAATTTCTATAAAGGATTCACCAATGATCTTGCTAGACGTTTCAGTGAGCATGTAACTGGTCAAACCAAAACAACCAGAAAGATGTCTGGATTAAAAATTGTATACACTGAAGAATACGAGACATTACAAGAAGCTCGTACCAGAGAAGTTTATTTTAAAACTTCTGCTGGTCGAAGATTCTTGAAAGAAAAATTGCGGTCGTAGCTCAGCTGGTTAGAGCGCCCGCCTGTCACGCGGGAGGTCGGCGGTTCAAGTCCGCTCGATCGCGCAGAACTGGACAAAGCACCCCTAAACGGGTGTTTTGTCCTTTTATGGCAAAGGTTTTTCTCAGTTCCGACCGATTTATTTCCTTCTCAACGGCCTTACGCTTCTTATTGATCGGTTCTAGCCATATACACGGTAAAATAAAGAGTTCTTCGTCCTTTATGGTGTGGTTCCAACCAAGATCCATAAGTATGCTTTTCTTCTCCTCTAGGGATGTTTCAGGGTTATCAAATTTGGCTTTGGCGGTATGAGCAAAGTTAAAGACCTTTTCAGTGTGCTGTAGCCAGTTACGGCCAGAATCCTGTGTTTCGCCAGCCTTTTGCTTTAAGACTGCCATTCGGTCAGTCAAAGCCTTCTTTCTCGTGGCATATTGCTCATCATTGATAAGCTCACGCATTCGCATCGTTATAAGGCTGTCCAGCTCCCTCTGGGAGGTTTCTATGGCACTTATTTGTGATTGGTACACTGCTTCTCGTTCCTCTGCTTCCTCGGAGTATTCTTCCTGTAAAATGCGTAAAGCCCAGTCTCGGAATTTCTCTGAAATGGTGTACTTATCTATTTCTGTTTTAATCATCGTTTCTACATCTCCCACGGGCATGTATTTTCTCTGGGTGCAGTCCTGGGCTCCTTTCTTGCGGTGGGAACAATAATAGAACGTATAATCTTTGAGCTCATTGGTAGTTTTTACAAGCTTGGTTTTTTCACAAGCAGTAATGCTACTACCACACTCACCACAAAGCATGGCTCCTGTATAAGCAAACTCATGCGTTTTAGCCCGAGGTTTTCCATATCGTCCCAGAAGTTTTTGGACCTTATCAAATTCCGCAGTTGTTACCATTGGTTCATGCTCACCGTTACTGAGCTCGCCTCTGTATAAAAACATACCCGTAAAAAAGATATTCGTAAAAATACCGTACATCGTACTTTTGTTAATTGGATTACCGCCGCGATGTCGTGTTTGTCGTGTTCTCATGCCCCAATCGTCATTCATTATTTTCAAAAGCTTGGGAATAGTGTATTCACCAGTCAGCATTAACTGCCAGGCTTTCTTAACCAATTCAAAACGCTCTGGGTCATTGATGATATAGTTTTCTCCACGGACCTCATGTTTTGTATTTAAGTATCCGAGTGGTGCAAGAATAGGAGCATGACCCTTTGCGACTTTACTGTTTATTCCTCGGCGAACGCCCACTTTCATATCCAAAATAAACTGGTTAGCACTGCCACTTTCCACACTGAAAATAATGGCATTGTCATTGGGCTTATATTCTCGGCTCGGCGTAAGAATTGATTGTATCAATCCCTGTTGGAGCATCCATTGGAGCTTGCCACTGTCGACTGGGTTTCTTGAGAGACGATTTAAGTTATAACAAATTATGCCGTTTGCTTCACCGTTGGTAACACGCTCAAGCATGGCATCGAAGATTGGTCGTTTGTTTGGTTCTTTTGCCGAACCTTCTTCAGTCAAAACATCTACTGGTTTTATACCGTAGCGTTTTGCAACCGCTTCGTCTTCTCGGAGCTGGTCCGGGATAGATTGAGCCTGTTTTTCATCTCCTTCTTGCGACTTGCGAGCATAAATGAAGTATTTAATTTTTGAATAATCATTAGTCATATTACTTGTTACTTGCCTTCTTCAAGGAGGCATCAAAATCCTTTTTCTCAATGCGGAACTCTTTGCCGAGCTTATAGGCCTTGAGCTTCTTTGCGCCAATCCATCGATAGATCGTCATAACATTCATCCCTAGTTTGTCGGCCAAATCTTTGGCGGTATAAAAGTCTTTTTCCATATCTTAATAATACTTTACTATTCTTTACATTGCAAGTCTATGAAATACGCTTCATTAACTTCTCCAAAATAGCTTTTTCTTGTTCTGAGAGCATAAGGCTATTGCTTGCGCCTTCCTGGACATCTTTCAATTTCTGAACGATTTTAACGGCACTTTCACTGTTCATACTGCCGTAGCCATATGATCCAAAAGTGGTACCGACATTCTCATGTCCTAGATTCATACTGATTGCTCGCTTTTCCTCCTCAGTCAGTCGCTTCTTGCTCAGAATGTTTACGACCAAGTGGCGGAATGAGTGCGGATGGAAATAGGGCAGGGATACGTTCTTGCATCGTTTCTCAAAAACCTTGCGTGCTGCTCCTGTGGCCACCCAAGCATTTTGCCCGACTGTTTGTTTACTGTAGCTGTGTTCTCCATCGACAAAAGCTCCTTCTGTTATCGGAAAGATTGGGTCATCAGACTGAAAGTCCTTGGACTCAAGGTATTCATACCATTCCATAAAATACTTTTCTGGATCGTCCCAGCCAATAGGGAAGAAAGTAGTGAGTATTCTTTTTGAGTTCTTTGTTTTTACTCCGTCACCTGGGTTCTGATCTATTTGCTTCAGTTCCTTATCAAAGGATTTCATTTTCAGTGAAATGATGGCAGAAATACGAGCACCAGTGATGAGAGCGAAGGAGATAAGAGCTCGATCGCGCATTTCAATTTCTGACTTCCCATTAATACCTTCAATTATTTTTCTGACATCATCAAATGTGGGCATTTTCTTTGTGGTCCCTGATCGTGCTATTTGAGCATCAGCTTTTGAGAGACGTAAATAGTCCACATCGCTTTTGAGTATCTTGCTCTTGTAGCCTGGTTGTTCTGATAGCCATATAAAAAACTTCTTTACACGGCGCAGGTAGTTGGACTGAGTAACAAGCGATATTTTCCCTGACTTTGTTTTTGAAGGTCGAGTATTGATCCAGTCTGCAAATCCAATTGCCCTGGACTTATCGTAAGCGGAAAAGTCTTCATTTTTGGTGAAAGTTTCCCATTGGTTAATTGCATCAGCATGGGTAATCACGGAACTTTTGGCAAAACCACGAGCTCCTTTTAACTGTTCAAAGAACTCTCTTTTTATGCGCTCATTTTCATAGGTTGTTTTTGTCATAGAGGTTTATTGAAGGGTAAGGGAGTTGGCTTAAATGGTTTCAACGCACTTACCATGTTTTCGAGTAATGTAATGCCAGGCAGTAAATCATTTGCCGCCTGAAGCTGTTTTTTCTTGATACAGGCTTTCTGTATTTTTTTCAGATGTTCTATTTCTGACTCCAGTGCTGACGTAACAAATGGGACATTTTTAGGACTGATATTGAGAGGTATTTTTTCCTCAATGGGTGTTATTTCCATAAATTATTTTGGATTATTTTAGTAAGGTATTTTGTCATCGTAATAAGATGCATGATTAGTGGTTATAGAGGACATTTAAGTGGGAAGGGAGAATATCATATAGTCCTTTTGGGAGAGTTAGATTGTCCGACTCATTCTTCCGTTACAGACACGACATAGGGCCATTTTTTGTTTCTGCAGCTTTCTGAGTGAGCCCCGTTTCGCACTTCTTGCGGCTTTGCAGGTAAGACAATAAAACTCACTCCGCTTCAGTTTGGTTTTCTTTTTCAAGTCCTTTTTTCTTAGAAACTCCTTTATGTCCGAGCCAAGTATGAGGATCCGCTTTTTACCGTTAGTGATGATTGGGAGGCCGTTTTCTATCCAGCGATGGCAAGTCTTTTCACTGACCTCCAAGCTCTCTGACATTTGTTTAATCGTATAGCTCATTGAGCCATAGATTTTTTGACGGTTAATCCTTGTCATCGGATTATTTGCGAGGAATAATAATCGTTCGGTCTTTCTTTTGAGCCGTCGGACGATATATCAAAGAAATCAAATGCAAAAGCTTCGTGCCATTTTCATAGGCATCTTCTTTGCTGATTTCTACTCCAAAGTGTTCTTTGTACAACTGTTGGAACTCTTTGATATGTTCGTCTGAAAGGACCACGAGTTACTCGCTGTACAGCTTGTTCTTAAGGGCTTTCAGATGGTCAAAGTATGATCTGGCTTTGACTTCCAATTTGTCGCTGAAATATTTATTGGCTACTTCTTCAATGCCAGCTTCTTTCTTAAACACAAACAGTGCTTTGCGTGGGTCACTTTTTTGGACCGTGAGAAGCTCAAAATCCGCACAGAGGAGTGCGGCTGATACACCGAGGTCGTAGGTAGTCCATACAAACGATGGGTCATCGAGCGGTATATTGCTCGATGACGATACTTTATTACTTTTCATATAGTAATGTTGTTAGGGATTTGTAATAGGGTGCATAACGACTATGCACTGTATTAATCTTGGTCTTCTAACAATGTTCTGCGTATTTCTTGTGATTTCTGGAAATAAAAAAACACCCTTGTTATTCAAGAGTGTTTTATGGAAGCAATAGAGATTTTTTCAAGAAAAGTCACTGCAATAAAAAAAGAGCCCGAAGGCTCTTGAGTGGTGATTTAATTTGGTAACTTTAGCTCACACTCCTTTAGCAGGATAAACTTGCTCACAAGCCCATACTTTAGGGCGAGTGTCTTAAAGTCATCAAGATGGTCTGCCCCATAGAGGACAACGGCTTTTTTCTTGCGGCCTTTCTTCAAAAGCTCTTCTGCCGTTCTTGCAAGGGCGATTTCGTTCCTGCATCTAATCAGAAGCGGAACGAACTGGTTGATAATCTTGGACCGAGTACTACTCGAAACGCTGTTTTCGTCCATCTTAAGGATTTCTGATTCAGCGAAGTTTATCCAATACGGGTTAGTGCCAATAACATAGGGCTTTTGCTGGTTTTTCATAAGCCTGTCTACAACGTAGTCATACTTACGAAATCGCTCAAACACTGCAACCGCACGCTGGGCTGGGATGATCGTATCGATTCCGTACCTGAGCTTCGCGTCCTTACTTACGTCTGCAACAGTTTCCTGTACAAGGTTCTGGTATCTAATCCTGCCGTGAGCGGTAGAGTGCTCGGCCCCGATAAACAGATACTTGCTTGTATCAATAAGGTTGCCTATAGCGCATTGGCATTTGCCAATAACGGTGTCACTAACAGGCTGCTGCATACCAAATGAGCTATGAAGCATACCAATGAAATCAATCTTTACTCCCTTAATTGAGTCAAGCACTTTTGTTTCTGCTACTAAGTGCGGATAATCTGCCTTAATAGAGTCGAGCAGGGTAGCAAGTACTGGTTCTGAAAAAGCACCGAACCATTGGGGTAATTCTCCAATCGCACCTTCCGCAGCTATGGTTGCGTGCGGGGAATTTTGAAAGTCGTTTGATTGCTGTTGCTCATGGTTTTCATGGCAAGAGAAAAGGCTAAATAACAAGCCAGAGAGAAGAATAAAGACTTTTTTCATATCTTTTATTTTATGGTTTAAGTAACTATTGTTTTCATCACAATAGCATATTTATTAAAAAAGTCAAATATAGTGCAATGAAATAAAAAGAAACCCCTGCTATGAAGCAAGGGGCTTTTTGTTTTTTTGATCTGATTACTAAGGCTGAATGTTGATAAGCTGGGAATACTGACTGGCATACATATACGATGTCGAGGACTTGGTCTGGCTTTGGTCCTGATATTGAACGATGACGTATATTTGAAATACCTTTCCAAACTGAGTGTATCCGCCAGTATTCTGGTTATCAAACCCAGGCAGCGTAAACGTCTCCGCGCCATCATCCGCAGTCCCGTCACCATCTGGTGGACCATAAATAGTCTGTGGTACTAACGGGATGTATCCACCATATGTTGTATACATTTCAGCCGTTACGGAGCTCCCTTCGGGCATACCAGCCGTCTTCCAGGTAATCGAGATTGCGCCATGCGGATGGTACACAATATCCTTAACGCTAATCGTTATGGAAGGTGTAATCGCTGGGTTAATAATCGTTTCTTTCTTACAAGACAGCAGGGTGGTCATTACAACCATTGCGAGTAATAGGGTTCTTTTCATCTTTATTGTTTTTAAGTTTGATTTTATATTAACACAATTTATATAAAAAGTCAATAGAACAAAAGCTTATCAAGTTAGCTATACTTTTGGCATGAATAACAAAGTCATTGTGCCCGTCCTTATCGGTATTATTATCATCGGAGGGATGGCGTACGCTTCCATACTGAGGAAGTCTCCAACAGTAAATTCTCCAACAGCAGAGACTGCTTCTACAATATCTCCTGCCTCTACTTCAACAGACCCTAACCAACCACAATCCGTTGCCTCAGCCACAGCTTCATCAAAAGACTGCAGTACTGACATGGGTTGTTTTATTGCTCAGGCGAATACCTGCGGTCCTGCATCCGTGGAGTTCACCGCTACCATTCTCAAGGGACTAACAGGAACTTCCCATATCGTTATTGGTAAAAGTACAAAAGCTGGCTCATGTACATTTAACCAGCGGACTGACAAGGTTACAGTGCGTGGACAGAGTGACACCTCTACAGTAGGGACCACAATAGCTTGTCCAGCTATTCCATCGGCGAAACTTGCCGCAATCCTTACCAATTGGAATGAAAGCACTTTCAGTTCTGAAGACTTCGATGGATATAACTGCAAGACCACTCTTCCAAAGGCGCTGATTGATGCAATGGCTAAGCAAGACAATACAACACCAGTTGACTCGCAGCCTGACGCCAATACTGCCCACGAGACATTCACGGGATTGGGCGAGGGCAGTTCTGTCGGTAGAAACGCATACCAGTTTTATGTATCTACAGTAACAAGTAATACAGCTACTATTAAATTGACGGGCCCAGAGGTTAACAATGTGCTTCCTCCTTCTGTTACTGTCACTCTTACGCTCAATGTTCCTCAATCATACTTAGGCTACAGCTTTACATTGACTGGTGTTAAGTATGACTACGATGAATACATCGGAACGATAACCGTAAACCAACTATAATAACAATATGAAAATAATAAATCAGACAGTTGATCGGATGGAATTGAAAGATGGAAGCGGAGGAAGGATTTTCTTCGGGCTCGTATTTGTTATTGCAGGTATCGGCAGTAGCTACGTTGCATATGCAAATCATACTGGCGGCTTCTTCCCATATATATTTTCAGCTGTATTTGCGGTGATAGGTTTGCTGACAGCGGTTAATGCACCCTTTATAAATGTTTCTATCGATAAGTCTGCTGGAAAAATTGTTATCAAGAAAAAGACCATGATAAGTGGCAGCAACAGTGAATACGATCTAACAAATGTTCAGACCGTGGAGCTTCGCGAGGGTACATATATCATTCAAAATAACAATGGTCAGCAACAGGGATTTTCAATGCAATCAACTGCACAGCAGGGACTTTCGTATCAGACCATACTCGTAATGAAAGATGGAACAGAGGTACCCTTGGAAAACATTAAAAACCCATCGTCAAATTCCAATACGATAAATATCATGGGCGCAAGCACCCCCGTATTGATGGGTGGCAGGGGAGCAATGTTCGCAATATCAAATCAGGTCGCGCAGTTTATCGGCGTTCCTTTTAAGGAAATCATGCCAAATGGTATGGCAGCAAACGCTCCTCTAGTTAATTCTTCTGAAATAGTCAATTAAGACGCTCAACAACAGTCTTTGTGTGCATCCTAAGCTAGGGGTATTAAAAACAGCGTAAAGGTGTTAAATTACCCTCATCCAGTAATGGACCATTACAATTACTATGAGCATCATAAAGGCCTCCGACAAACAAATACTTGAAAAGCTCTTTAAGATGGAAGAGGGATATGTACTTGGCTTTTCAGACAAAAAAATGGCTCAATTCTTTGAGGATGAGTATAAGATTGCCGTATATGATGAAAAATATAATTTTGATTTTTCTAGCAAGTCAAAGGCAAATCGTCTACGAGGCATATGGAAAAAAGAAGATGATAAAACCGTAGGTGCTATTATTTTATCCCTTGTAGGGTGCGCGGAGAGCGACTTGTTAACAAAGGGAGGAGGAATACCGTCTTCTGAGAAAGATCTAATTAACAAAGCTCGAGACATTGGGCTCACCATGCTGTTCTCTGAATTTTCAGAAGATTCTCGACCAGAAGTTCAGGCAATGAAAAACAAGTCTCAACTCATAAAAGAGTTCAATGCCACCGATTTCAAGTCATTGGAGACAGATGAAAGAATATATCTACTTAAGGTTTTTTATTCATACTATGAGGCAATAGTTGCCGCCTATTACGGCTCTGGTCTATTTTTTGTGAGTTCAGGCATTGATAACCTTAATGATTATTTCAAGATATTAAGAAAAAGACTGTGTGAACTGGTTGATATGGATGACACTTTTTCAGAGATAAAAAATGGCCGATTTTATGAAGAGGTAATTGATCCTATGACCAGCCTCTATTCCAGTGCTGAATTTTTAGATGTTACATGGGATATTATGTATCCCGCAATCATCAATTTACGAGAAGAAATAGCCGACAAGGATCTATTTGAAAATAATTCTGAAATACATAAAGTTGGTTCGGGGATTTCCAATTTTTTGAATGAAATATCAAAAGAAATTGATACCTTAAAAAAGTATTTAAATCAAAAAACCAAGAATTTTTATGAAAAAGAAATGCCGAATACGAAGGAGCAATTTGATAACTCTTCCAATTCTAAGGATGGACAGGTCGTAAGGCATGAAGTCAAACATTTTTTTGAAAATAGCATTCAGGAAAAACCGATTGACTTACATCATAAGCATGACAATGATACTGGTAAGAAGTCATTTTATATTACAAAAAAGGGCGACGATTTTTTCTATAAAGGTCAGTACCTGAGCCTTTCAAAAACAGCCCTTTACTACACAATCTTTTGCGCTCTTTATGCCAAACTTCCAGAGGGCGGTGAAATTACCTATGATGCCATGGGTAATGAGATCAAGAGCCGCTTGCCACTAACCAAAGGTAAAAGCTCGGAAGATATGCGGAAGTACATTCAGGACAACCTTACTGGCAATAGTAATGGATTTATGAGATATGCGAAGATACCTGAAAATGAAGATAATGGAAGACCATTAATAGAAATAGTTCGAGGTAAGGGCATTATATTTAACAACAAAAAAGGATAATTTAGGACAGAGCTCAAGAAACACTGGTGTGGTAATCAATAACTGCAGTTCTCACTTCGTCCACCAGTCCGCGCAACGAAAAAGAACCCTAGAAATAGGGTTCTTTTTCTGTAGGTAAAGCGGAATTTGAACTGGTATACTGTGCTTATGAAAAAAGTATTTATCATCCACGGTTTCGAAGGCAGTCCAAACGGCGCTTGGCGAGGATGGCTCATGTCTGAGCTTGAGAAGGATGATGTCTATGCTTGTGCATTACCTATGCCGAATCCTGAGGCACCGATCCAAAAGGAATGGGTTGATGAAATAGCGAGAGTTGTTGAGCACAGCAAGGACGATGAATTGTATTTGGTAGGGCATAGCCTTGGATCAACCGCTATTTTGAGATACCTAGAAACAACAAAGATAATGTTTAGTGGAGTCATTCTTGTCTCTGCTCCTGTGCAAGAAACATTTAATAGAAAGATTGATAATTTCTTTCAAGTTTCATTTGACTATGAAGCTATCAAGACGAAAGTAAAGAAGAAAGTGGTTATTCACGGAGGTAATGATCCATATGTGCTTATTGAAAAACATGGTGATGTTTTGGTAAAAGAGCTTGATGCAGAATATTTTGTTATAAAAGAGGGAGGGCACCTTAATGGTTCTGCCGGTTGGCATGCATTGCCCGAGTGTCTAGAAGCTCTTAATAGAATGCTGAAATAGATGAGTAGTTTCATTGAAAACACACAACGATCTGAAGCCATTGCACGCATAGTCAAAACCAAAGGCTTTGATAAAAAAGTCAGCGAACTGTCAATCGCTGTCATTGATCTAAAGAATCCATCAGAAATTTTTGGAGCAAACCTTGATGCTTTTATGTATCCGGCCAGCGTGTTTAAGATCTTCATTGGGGCTGAAGTACTCAGGCAAGTAGAAGAAGGAAAACATACTCTTGCTCAAGAGATACTAGTAAAACTCTTGAACGAAATACCGAAAGAATTGAGGCTTTATCCTGATCCTCGAACAACCCTAAAGACTGGAGACAAGGTAGCGATTGATAAGTTGCTCTATCTCATGCTTGCCGTCAGCGACAATACCGCCTCGAACTGCCTGTATGAGCTGGTAGGGATGGAAAGTATAATTAAGAATATTGTTGAGCCGAATGGATGGCAAGGTACCGGGCTTACCCCGTACTTCATCGATCAGGTTAAACAGCATAAACCATATCGCCATACCGAGATGCTGCAGACGAATGCGCGGCACGTTGCCGAGTTCTTTGCATTGGTGGAGCAGGAAAAATTGATAAGCCCATTTGTTTCAAGAAAGTTGAAGGAATATATGCTTAAGTTTGACCGCACCTCAAGGCACGGATATTCCTATCCAGAATTTCTGCGCTACAGAAAGGGCGGCTACTTGGAAACAAATCTATATACTTCTTTTTACAGAAAGAGCGGGTTTGGCTTTGATATGGTAAAAGGATTCGGTGCGCTTGTTAAAAACATTGTTACCAAAGGATGGGCGTTCCAGCGGTACATGCATGATGCGGGCGTGATAGAAGGGAAGAACTCGAAATACGTTGCTGTAATCTTTACGCTCTCAAGGCAGATGAATCCTAGAAAGTTCTTTCAAATGAATGGGTTGGCAAAAGAACTATTTGAATATATGGAAGCTCAAAGTTAATTATGAAAACTATTTATAAAATCGCCAACTCAATTCGTCGTATCTATTGGTACATTTTCCGTCCGCATACCCAAGGCGTTAAATGCCTTATTGAATGCAATGGAGAATATCTATTAATTCAAACAAGTTATTCAGGAAAGTATTGGACGTTGGCCGGAGGGGGTGTGGGTAGAAACGAGGGTCCTGAAACTGCTGCAATTAGGGAAGTAAATGAGGAACTTGGAATTAAGGTTGGTTCTATAAAGCAGATCGGACAGTATGAAAGCACTATTGAATATAAGAAAGATACTGTTTATTTATTTCATGCCCAAGTTTCAAGTAAGGACTTTAACTCAAACAGCACGGAGGTTTCTGATGCTCGCTGGTTTTCTAAAAAAGAATTGCCCGAGAATCGCTCAAGGGCATTGAATGAGTCAATACTTAAACAGACTTAGAACTGATATAATGATCTCATGAAAGAAATAATTATTATAGGAACACTTCACCACGAATTTACCCCAAAGGCCGAGCTTGAGGAAATCATCAAGGGAATCAATCCGGACAAGGTTCTTGTCGAACTGTCTCCGGAGGAGTTGCTTCGGCCTCGAGAGGATTCTATCCGTGACGAGATGTTCTTCGCCCACGACTGGGCCGTTGAAAATGGTAAGCAGGTAGACGTATTCGATATCGAAAACCATACGCTTAAGGATGGCTTTACTGGAAGAGAGGTAGGTTTAATCCAGCTAGGTTCCGAGATGGGGGAATTACTGAAGGTGCATTCATGGAAAGAGCAGAACAGCGAGAATGCCTGGAAGACTCCAGAATATACTAAAGTAAATGATCTTATAATGGAAAAATACTTTAACAGTGAAAAGCTCGAGGAAAGGAATCAGACAATGCTGCAAAACATCAAGGACAAGGTCATCGAGGGAAAGAACCTTGTGATTGCAGGCACGGCGCACCTTACGTTTTTCAAGGAGCAGCTGCCGAACGCTATACTGCCGTTGAGGAAGTAGTTTTTAAATTCGGCACATATACAAACCCCTTATACTCCCGTATCCTAGTTCCAACTGCCTCCGCCAGGGCGCGCACATTGTCCGCCATAGTCACGTCTGACGTGACGAAGGACGAAGGAGGAACGAAAAAGAACCCTAGGAATAGGGTTCTTTTTCTATTGGGTTAAGTAGACCCTTTTGACTTTCTGCAAAATTACTATAGTGTAATGGAAATAAACAATTTCGTACAATTAAAAAATAATCTAATGACCGAACAAGACGTACTAACGCTTATTTCAAATGATCCATGGATGATGGAAGTGCTTCGCGCTGCGGAAACACTTCATTTACCACAATGGGCGATCGGTGCAGGATTTGTCCGTAATAAAGTCTGGAATGAATTATCTAGCTATTCTAATAGAGTTCATTCTACAGATATTGATCTCATCTATTTTGATCCTACAAATACTAACGAGGAAGTAGAAAAGGATTATGACCGACTGCTAAGGGATATTATAAACGTAGAATGGTCTACGAAAAACCAAGCACGAATGTATTTAGTTGATAATGAAAAACCCTATTCTTCTACAGTAGATGCATTAGCTCACTGGCCTGAAACGGCTACCGCTATTGCTGTAACTATTGAAGATGGAACATTAAAACTTATTGCTTCTTATGGAATTCATGATCTTGTAAATCTTATTGTGCGACCGTGTCCAAAATTTAATAAGGGAATGGAGAGGGTAAAAGAACGAATGGAAAAGAAGAAGTGGCTTGAGCAATGGCCTGGTCTAACGTTAGAAAATTAAATCCTTACAATACTTTGTGAGGATTTTTTCAATTCTGGAACATATACAAAACCTCTATATTCCCTTATCCTAGTTCCAACAGCCTCTACCAGGGCGCGCAACGAAAAACACCCTTCAAATGAAGGGTGTTTTTCTATGGTAAATGTTATAATTTAAGTAATTATTATTTAGCCTTTTATTTTATGACTTCACCAGAAGGTTCCCATTCAGCCCAAGAAAATGCTCTCCCATATTCAGTAGAGAAAATTGAAGATTTGCAGCGTCCTGAAGTTGGGGTTAAATCCAATCAGCTGCTCATTAATGGCGAAGTGCTTGGTGGATATAAACATGTGAGTGATGTCAGTCCTCAAAAAAATAATTCAGATTTAGTGTATTTTAATGCAGTGAAAGAAGGGGAAGAAAGTAGTTATAACACTGGACGTATCATCGACATTAACAACCCCGAAAAAGAATTAGTAACTATTACAGCTTCTGACAATAGAAACTATAGAGATAGTAAAAAATTTTTTGTTAATGGTAACGAGTGGAATTCATTGCAAGGCAAAAATATATACTTTAGTGGCTATCACGTTGAGCATGATCCCATTGGTAATAAAACAGTATTTAGAGCACACAAAGATCATGCTATAAACGGTTCCAAAGCAGCAGTAATAGTTAACAACCGTGAATGGAATACTGGCTTTAGTGAGATTCAAAAAGCCACCAGTGAATATGGTACAGCCTATGCTTTGGCTGATGGCAGATTGGTTATTGAAGATAAAGAATGGTTGTATCCAAAATATTCTGAACAGCAGAAAAAAGATAATTACAGTCTCAACTGGAATGGGTTAGACACAATATCTGAGGCCCGAATTGGTAAAAACGGTGAAGTTGCAGCAGCACTGTATACCACTCGAGGTGAAGGTCGTGATGGTATTGGTAGCTATATTATCACTGGAGATACACAAGGTGCACGCAACGAATGGAAGCACCCATTACAATTTGTAAAAGATATTGCTATTGATGAAGTAACAGGAATGGTTGCTGCATATGGTTCAAAATTTGGTGCTCGTAATAAGACAGAAATTATTATTAATGATATTCCTTATACAGTTGAAGATGCTCCGGAAAAATTAAACTATTTTACATTCAAAGACGGCGCACTTGTTATTGAATATACAGATGCATTAGGTCAAAAGGTCGCAGAAAAAATTACTCTCAATGAGCAATCTGGTGAATTACAAATAATGAAAGAGGGGAAGGATAGTGAAGAAAAAGCTTTGTATGAATTACGTAAAATGTTAGCAGAGCAAAACATTCCTATTTCAGAAATCATGTCACGATTGAACACCGCCACTCTTTTGGAAGAACAGCAAAAAAATAATAAAAATTTAGCTAATAATTTTGATACCGTACACAGTCAAAAAGCGACCCTAGAAATTGAATTGCAAAAACAACAAGCACTTATTGCTGAAAAAGACGCAAGAATAATAAGCCTAGAACAAGATAAGGCAAAAGCTGAAGACAGAATTAATACCATTAAGGCATCAATCAGTGCGGCTGACTCTGCAATGATGGGTGGATATAAGATCTCAAAAGAAGTAAGAAATAATATTCTGAATACTTAAGGATGCAATAATCCTTCCCAAAACTTTTTAAAAGCGTATAGTTTTCATATGAATAAAATAATTTTAATCGTACTCGCTATTCTCATTATCGGAACTGGAGCGTATCTTGTTACAAAAAATGACACCATGGATACAGTACCTGCAGCCACTATTGTAGATACTACGCCAGTACCTGTTACTCCAATTGAGAATCCTACTCCAGCCACGACCGATACCACGCCTTCAGTGTCTTGGTTAACATACACAAACGCTGATTACGGTTTCAGTTTTCAATATCCAAGTACCTGGAAATTATCTGAAGATAAAACAAAGAAAAGTGTAACAATCAAAACTGTAGAATATAGCGCTGCTGTTGAAAAAAATGATATTGATTACGAATCAATTACATTCCAAGCAACAACAAAAGCATTCTTCACTCCCCACCTCGGTACAAAGTACGGAGAAATTGCATATGATGACAAGCAGGGAGCAATCGTAGATGTGTCATCATCTCCAGTTCGTTGTCTCGACACTTCAACATTGTTAAGCGGTCTCCATCAGATTACTACTGCAATCAAAACAATTCCTTATTCAGGTAGTTTAATGGCAACGCCAGCATATAGTGATGCAGCAATCTTAACAAAGAACGGTAGCATTATTATTGTTACAGAAAATAATGAACCAAGCACAAAGACCACTGCCTCAAATCTGATCACTGCAAATGTAAAAACAATTGCGAATTCATTTACATTGCTTGGTGGTAATACGGTAGTAACCCCTGCGTGCTCGAAGTAAAAAGTGATATAATAGAAGTATTAGCAGATAACTAATTAATGTATATGTATTACGGATATTTTGACCTCGTTGATTCTATGTACCACATCTTGGGATGGGTATTGTTTATTATGTTTATCGTGTGGATTGTTCGCGGAGCTCGCGGACGTCACCATAGTAGATGGTGTGATGGCACAAGCTGTAACCACCCAGTACATGGCAATACTCGTGCTATTGATCTCTTGAAGGAACGCTATGCAAAAGGGGAGATTGATACTAAGGAATTCGAAGAAAAAAAGAAAAATTTGATGTAATATCAGTTTTTCTGTAAAAAGTCGTCTCAATACTGTGAGGCGGCTTTTTGTTTTGAAATCACCAATAAGGTTGACAATTAAAAGCAATGGTGTTATCATAGTGGTATTACTATACGTATTGTGTTGATGGACTATTTCTGAAGTCTGAATGACACAGTAATAGAAAATAAATAACAATATATATGACAACGACTAGCGCTCCTCGGGGCAATAATTTTTCTCGTTCTGAGGGTTCTTCTTCAGGGCGTCGCAGTGAAGGGGGTTCATTCTCTCCTCGCTCAAACAGTAACGGTGGTGGATTTTCATCACGACCTCGCTTCGGTGGAGGTGGCAATAGTGGCGGTAACGGCGGTGGATATCGCGGAGGCAACTCTTCTGGCGGTTTTAATAGAGGAGGTTCGAACACTTCGCCTCGCCGTAGTTTTAACGGAGGCGGGTCTTTTGGTGGCAACAAGCGTCGCTCATTTAAAGGCGACAACATCGACGAAACACGTTTCGTTAATCGCGCAGTAGATAACGTAGAAGAAGTTGCACACATTGCAAAACACACATTTGCTGACTTCGGTGTACACGAAATGCTTGCTAAGAACTTAGCAGCAAAAGGCTATGTACAACCTTCACCAATTCAAGATCAGGCTATCCCTGTAGCATTGCAGGGTGGTGATGTGATTGGTATTGCAAACACTGGTACTGGTAAAACAGCAGCGTTTCTTATTCCTATCATCAACAAATTGGTAAGTGATAAGAACCACAAAGTAATGGTACTTACTCCTACTCGTGAACTAGCACAACAGATCGAAACAGAATTTCGTTCTATGACTGTTGGTATGCGTCTATGGTCAGTATCTGCAGTTGGTGGACTTCCTATCATGCGCCAGATCCGTTCATTGGAAATGGGTGTGCATATCGTGATCGGTACACCTGGACGTGTGAAAGATCTTATTGCTCGCAATAAAATCAACATGGCTCAGTACAGTACTATCGTTCTTGATGAAGCTGACCGTATGATGGATATGGGATTCATTGATGACATGCGCATGATCCTTGGTGGTATGCCAAAAGATCGTCAGAGTCTTTTCTTCTCTGCAACATTCTCTCCAGAAATCCGTACTCTTTGTAATGACTTTTTGAATAATCCTACAACTGTAGCAATCAAGACTCGTGATACTGCTTCAAACGTTGATCAGGATATCATCCGTGCTCACCCAGCTGATCGTGTTGAAAAACTTCATGACTTGCTTACTTTGCCAGAATTTACAAAAGTATTGATCTTCCGCGAAACAAAGCATCACACAGATGAACTTGCTCGTGAATTGAAAGATCGTGGGTTTGCAGTTTCTGCATTGCACGGCGACATGCGTTCTCGTGAACGTTCTCGTGCTGTGGAAGCATTGTCAAAAGGACAGATCCAAGCAGTGATCGCAACTGACGTTGCAGCTCGTGGTATTGATATCCCAGATATCTCTCACGTGATCAACTTCGATACACCTTCAACATACGACACCTATGTTCACCGAATCGGCCGTACTGGTCGTGGTAACAAAAAGGGTATTGCGCTAACATTCGTTCGCTAATACAAATAGAAAACACTCCGGATACTGTCCGGGGTGTTTTTGTATGGAACAATTGTGCGTTACTAAGCAAAGCACATTTATAAAATATTCATATATATTTGATGGGTAGTTTTCTACAATAATGTGCTTTGCTTAGCAACGCACATATGAGAAAAGAAAAAATAACAACAGGAGAGTATTATCATATTTATAATAGAGGTATACATAAACAAACGATATTTCATGATCGTTCGGATTATGCACGCTTTCTTTTTCTTGTGCTCTATTTTCAATCAGAAGTAATTTTAAAGAATGTCTCGAGGATGATTATTGGATATTTGAAAAATATGTACTTTTCTATACAAAATAAAGATTTACAAGAAATACTTCATCATAAAACAATTGAAATAATTGCATTTTGTATTATGCCAAATCATTTTCACATTCTGATTAAACAATTAAAAGATGACGGTACTTCATCATATATGCACCGCGTACTGGGAGGGTATTCAAGATACTATAACAATAAATATGGTACAACTGGGCATATATTTCAAGCAACATACAAATCTGTACTCGTAAAAAATAATATTCAACTGCTCTACCTAACAGCATATATTCATAGAAATCCTCGCTCGCTATCTCTTTGGTATGGAAAAGAATTGCAGTATGAATGGTCTAGTTATCAAGATTATTGTGGAACTAATCGGTTTGGCGAGCTTGTATTATTCTCTGTTATCCTCAATCAATTTCATCTTAAAAGCGCATACTATTCATTTGTTGAATCAAGTCCCGCAAAAGAGTAATGTGCGTTGCTAAGCAAAGCACATCCTATGGAGGTTTTTGTTTTCTTGACTAAAAAACTGACAATGGTAAGGTGAAGAAAACAAAAAATTACCACTATGGCAGACTTGAAAAAAGTAGTACTGAAAGAATACTCTGATCGGATTATAAAATTTGTTCCTTCGGATGAAATCAATGGATGTAGTGAAATCATCCCAGATCAAAAAACAAAAGTTGTTGTACACGAAAAAACGTACCGAGGTGAATCTATATATGATCCTGGGTTGGAAGATAGTGTAAAAGTCAGAAATATTACCGCAGCAGACGTTGCTGCTATTCTGGCAAACAATGGAGAATGTTTTGTCCAAGTTAATCACAATGGAGAATTACGAATGCCTAGTAATGGTTCTGGTCGCAAAATGCTGGTGATACATTTAACCAAGGAAGTAGTTACTGAAGGTCTTGCTAGTTAACTGTGTACTAAACCCTCGCTATTCGTAGTGGGGGTTTTATTATTGAGCCGTTGATCGGGATTGAACCGATGACCTCATTCTTACCATGAATGTGCTCTACCAACTGAGCTACAACGGCGAGCGAAAGATATTCAGGAGCTTGCTCATGGAATATCAGAGCGAAGCCGTTGCAGTGATAGCTACAACGGCAGACTAATACTACCTACTTCCTCGCTCCTAAAAGATACCACGACTAATAAAAAACGCCACTTATTTTTAATAAGTGGCGTTGTCTGTTTTAGCTAACGATTTAATAATCGATAGCAAAGGACTTTGCGGCCTGAAACACTGAATACTTTCGCCGTTGTAAAAGTTTCCGGTCTTTTAGAAAAACTTTTACTAACGCAAATGCTTCATATACCACAGAGCGCCAATACTTTCTAGTCGGTGCCCCAACAAAGTGGATAGTAAATCCACCAATCAGTGACCAAATGTACTCAATCCTTATTTGATGTGTTTTTGAGGAAACAACAAATAATTCATCCACATTGAGCTCTTCCAGGAATAGGGCAGTAGCAAGGCTTTCATTTGAGGTGTTCCACACATCAGGTCCGATTAGAGTGATAGTAGGAATGTAACTAATACTGCCATTGTTGTACAGTGCCGTCAGATCAGATTGTAGTCGATCTCCCGTTAGTGCTTTCAATTGAGGATAACTGGCGTAAATAGGATGACTGCCCGCAGCAAGCAAAATTTCGAATCGATACTCAGTATGAGTAGTGATGAAACCCCGTAGCTCTTTTTTGCGGAATAAACTTTCGAGACCCAAACGGGTTCCTTTATAGCAGGTATCCCCGCCATAAAGAAGAATATAGGTTTTTTTCAAGCGGTAATTTTTTCTTAAGATTACAACATTTTACGTTATTGTCAATAAAATTTGTCAGATAGCATTGATCACGGTAAAGTTAAGAAAAATATAATAATTATGAGTAGTGTACAAACTGTAAGTAGGTTGCCCGGTTCAAGTAAAACCACAGCGGAGCTCAAATCTTTTTTGTTGAAATTTTATTCGACATATAAACGATTTAACAATGCTGGTAATGCAGCACAGCAAAAAAAGTTTAATGAAATTGTTGTTGTGCTCAATCGTGTAGCAAAAAATGCCAAGCTTGATGAGATTGATTCCATTTACTGGAATGAAGAGTCCTTATTGGTATCTGAGGTTTTTATGTCATCAGGGGATGCACGGACTGCTGTCATTGGTTTTTATCGCGTTTACAGGATTACCTCTTGGGGTGATGAAAACGATGCCATTTTGCTCGATGACTTGTTGCAATCACCGCTACTGAAACTGTAAATGTAAAATGGGCCCCGTAAAAGGGGCTTTTTACTACATGGGCTTTATTTTTTTCAAATTTCATGTATAATTGCGGTTCATTATGGAAATCAGAAACATTGCAATTATTGCGCACGTTGACCACGGCAAAACAACATTAACTGACAAAATGCTCGCATTTTGTGGTGAAATCTTGGATGGCGGATCAATGGACTCAAACCAAATTGAACGTGAACGCGGCATTACTATTTATGCAAAAAACACCGCTGTAACGTACAAGGGAACAAAAATTAATATTGTGGACACACCAGGACACGCCGACTTCGGTTCAGAAGTTGAACGTGTGCTTCGATCTATCGACTCTGTGTTGTTGATCGTGGATGCCCAAGAAGGCCCAATGCCTCAAACACGCTTCGTATTGAAGAAATCACTCGAACTCGGTCTTAAGCCAATCGTAGTGATCAACAAAATCGACAAGCCAGGTTCAGACACTGCTGCTACTCATGATGCAGTATTTGAATTGTTCATGGAACTTGGTGCGAACGACGAACAGCTCGACTTCACTACTGTGTATGCTATCGGTCGCGATGGTGTTGCAATGATCAAGCCAGAAGACGAACGCAAAGACCTTAGTCCTTTGTTCGATACTATTCTTGAAAAAGTTACTGTTGCTGCAAATGATACCTCAAAGGCATTCCGTATGCAGGCATTTAACCTTGCATATGATAACTTCCTCGGACGTTTGGCTGTTGGCCGCGTGTACGAAGGCATCGTGAAGGCTGGAGACACTGTATACATCCAAAGTGAAGGCGCAGAAACTCGTACTGCAAAAATTACAAAATTGTTTACATTCCACGGCTTTACTCGTGAAGAAGGAACACAAGCAGAAGCGGGCGACATTGTTATGCTTGCTGGTATTCCAGACATCTTTATTGGTGAAACTATCAGTACTATAAAAGAAATGGAATTGCTTCCAGCGATTACTATCGATGAACCTACTATCGTATTGGACTTCTTGGTTAACAACTCTCCATTTGCTGGTAAAGAAGGGAAGTTCGTTACTTCTCGTCAGATCCGCGAACGTCTAGAACGCGAGCTTGAAGTGAACGTTGGCTTGAAGGTTGATTTCTCTTCAGATGAAAACCGTATTGCTGAAGGGTTCAAAGTATTTGGACGTGGCGAAATGCACATCGCCGTATTGCTTGAAACAATGCGTCGTGAAGGATATGAAATCCAGATCTCACAGCCACAGGTTATTATCAAAGATATCGATGGTGTGAAGAGTGAACCGTTTGAAGAAGTTACTATCGATGCTCCCGCTGACCACCAAGGAGTGATCATTGAAAAGCTTGGTATGCGCGGATTCATCATGGCTGACATGAACCTCAAGAACTCAACAGTTCGTATGGTATTCACTGGTCCTACTCGTGGATTGCTCGGTTACCGTAACCAGTTCCTCGTGGACACAAAGGGTGAAGGTATCATGTCATCACGTGTTCTTGGCTTCAAGAAATACGCTGGTGAAATTACTCGTCGTCAGGTTGGTTCTATGATTTCAATGGAATCAGGTAAGGCATTGGCCTTCGCACTCTGGGGTCTTCAGGATCGCGGCGTACTGTACATCACTCCTACAACAGAAGTGTATGAAGGTATGGTGATCGGTAACACTTCTAAGGGTGAAGAAATGAAAGTGAACCCAACTAAGGGTAAGCAGCTTACTAACATGCGTGCATCAGGTTCTGATGAAGCGGTGACTATCATTCCACCATGGATCATGACTATCGAACGCGGACTTGAAGTAATGATGGATGATGAATTCCTAGAAGTTACTCCATTGTCAGTTCGTCTCCGTAAACAATTCTTGAACGATACAGAGCGCACAAAAGCTCGCCGTCCAAAACAATAAGGTTGACGTTTCGTCGCAGAGGAAATATACTCTCAACGTACTACACCTTCGGGTTTGCCCTGACAACATCAGGGAGAATTATAAAAAAGCTGTTAGAATAAATTTCTAACAGCTTTTTTTATTACCTCAAAAGTAACTTTATCTAGCATTGTTATTTTGTTGGTAAATCGTTTTGCATCAATGAGACGAATTTGAGATATAGCAGCATATGTTTCTTTTCTATCAATAATCCCAATTGAGATGCGGTAAAAGCTCTCATTCCCAGCCGTTGTAAGAGGGACTACAAAACACATATCGGGCCCAAACTTTTTAATGATTAAAACAGGTCTCTCATAGTTACTACCCTTACCGTCTATTTCGATTCCGATATTAATGCCAAGTGATGTCCACCAAATGTCGCGGAGATGATAAAATTTAGTTTTTCTAGAATTAATATATTTCTTCTTTTTATTCCAAGAATCAAAATCCTTTTCGGTCATTTTAAGATTGTATCTCTTCGCTCATTAAGAATAATAAAAGAGAAGATAAAGTACATCTTTAATTTAAAGCTCGCCGTCCAAAACAATAAGAAAAAGGCCGACAGATGTCGGCCTTTTGTGTGGGTGAGAAACATTACATAAGATAGTGATCTTCTGTACTGCGTTGCCAGCGGTCTTTAATTTTTTTAAAAAAGTAATCCTTTTTGTTTATTTGTAATTTAACAGCCGGGATGAACGGATGAACACATACTATATACGAATGTTTATTATAGCCGTGTTTTATAATGAGAGCTTCCACTGCTGATGCGGCATGGTCATTATCTACATTATTAAGGCAATAAGGAACCCATATACCAATGAATACATCTAGGGTTACAGCGGTACGAAATGATCGAATAGTAATATAGAGCACTATGCCTACTATAAGTACTGCAATACTAATCCAACGTAATATTTCCATATTTTTTCTTTTTTGCAACATTACAATTTTTCTGCTAGTATGTCAACTGATTATGAACGAGAAGCGACTCAAAGAATTTTGGAATAGAGAATATAGAGACCCGGAATTTTTCGCATTGTCGGAAGAAGCTAGTTCTGATTTGCAGAAGTTTACTCGTTGGGCGATGAAAGAATATGGGAGAGATGTGTTGCGCCCTGAGATTACCGTGCTTGATGCTGGTTGTGGTAATGGTCGCAATTTGCTGTGGATGAATAAAATGTTCCACATGAAGGGTACTGGCTTTGATATCTCTGAAGTAGCGATCGCACAGGCAGCAAAGAATGCTGAGCTTCAGCAGTTTGGCAACAAGCTCATTTTTAAGGTGCACTCTATTGCACTAGATATTCCATTGCCAGATGAGTCTGTAGACTTCGTGCTCGATATGATGACCTCTCACTTTTTAAAAGAAAAAGAACGCGCGATTTATTTCAAAGAAGTTGCTCGCGTATTGAAACCACAAGGTGTGTTATTTTTTAAATCATTCTTTATGGAGGGTGATCAACATGCCAAGGACTTGGTAAAAAATGAAAGTGCTGGCGAACATAATGCCTACATCCACCCACGTTTGAAAGTGTACGAATATGTTTGGACTGATGAAGCATTGCACGAAACATTTGGTGATCAATTCATCATGATGCACCGCGAACTTTCTCATAAACACAATATTCGCGGCAAGCCAAATAAGCGTCGATCAGTAGTGTGTTATTTCGAAAAGAAATAAAAAGCCTCGTGGTATACTAATCACATGAAAAACAGTCGCGGCTTCACTCTCATTGAGCTATTGGTAGTTATTGCTATTATCGGTATCTTGGCATCGGTAGTCTTGAGCTCTCTTAGTACAGCGCGCATCAAGGGGCGAGATGCCAGAAGGCTCTCAGATATGCATCAACTACAGATAGCACTTGAAATGTATTATAGTCAATATGGTGTATATCCAGTCGGTAATGCGGGCAGTGATCGATCAGAATGGATCAACAGTAATGGATACGGCGCGCTCAATCCACTCGGTGCTTTGATAGACAATTCAATGATTCCTAAACTTCCGTATGACCCGGGTACTAATGGATACAAAGGACCTAGTGGTTGTGGCGGTGCGCAATTTTATTCTTATTGGTCTGATGGTACCAATTATTTACTTGGTGCAGTGCAAGAAATGAAAGATCATTCAGGATGTACACAAATTGGTAACTGGAATGGGCCTGCAGATGCAAACTACACCTATCAATACTACATCCGCGTAGGCGTATAAATAAAAATCCTCCCAATTACGGGAGGTGTTTTTTTGTGTTCTCATACCAATCTTTTTTTAAGTAAGGAAAGGTACATTCGCCATTTTCTAACAAAATCTAACAGGTCGATTTCTTGATTGGTGATAATGACTACACCGGACTCAGGGCATCCTTCGCAGGCTACCGGCTCTGTGGTGCCATTAACAATCTCGATACCGGCGAGAAATAATGTTTTTAAAAATTTCCGGTTTTTAAGTAATCCTCGGTCGCGAAATGAATATATTCTCATGATGGTTAAGTTTTCTTTACTATAACGAACTATTAAATAAAGTCAACAAATGAAAAGCCCCTAACCACATTGTATGGTTAAGGGAAGGAGGTACGGTCATGCAGCCTGTTTGCTCTGTACTACAATCGGTAGTTGCAAAATTTGAGCAAGGTGGGGAAATTTTGCAACCAACATATGCAACTTAAGCAACATCTTTTTTTGCAGAGAAAGAATTTCTCTCCCTTCGAGAAATGCCAGGCCTTTTTTAGTAAGAAAAGTCTTGTTACTAAAATAGCCAAGCTGAGATTGATGTGGAGAGATAATTAATTCTAACTCCTGTTTGCCGTTGAAGTAGATCCTCCGTTTTACCAAAAGATGTACATAGGAAAACTTAGACTGTTGCGCTTCAATCAAAAGGTTTTCAGGAATGTTTTTCATTTGATGTAGTCGATGGTCGACAACCAATTTGTTAGAAAGATCTTTTCTTAACAGAAAAAAGCGTGATGGGCACACCCTCATGTGCGCAACTTTAATTATTGCCGTACATGGATAATCAACATATGGCTGGCTCTTGTCATATTCAAAGATTGAATCGACCATGCTTACCGTTTTGAGAATGGTTTCTGAAGAAAAAGCGATGTTTGTTTTCTCGTAATCTAAATAGTTTTTTCTCATGATTAAGGAATTTTTTACCAGTATGCAACAGAACAGTTTCAAAGTAAAGAACTCCAGCGGTGATTTATTTGGTACAGTATTGAGGTGAATAAAGAGGCTATAAATGAACGGATTGAGACAATTGAAACTGCTATGGCCGGCGGAGATTTTTGGAATGACAAAAATGCTGCTCAGGCTATGATCAAAGAGTTACAAGAACTAAAGGATTCTTTGGAAGGGTTAGGTAAGTACGACAAAGGTAATGCAGTCATAAATATTTATGCCGGTGCAGGCGGCGATGACTCTGAAGATTTTGTTGGTATGTTGTTTACGATGTACATGCGGTATGCAGAAAAAAAGGGCTGGCACATTGCCTCAATGGAACAACATGCCAATGATCAAGGAGGGTATCGCAATATGACTTTTGCTGTTGAAGGAAAACGAGCGTACGGTACGCTGAAAAATGAATCAGGAGTACATCGACTGATTCGCATTTCACCGTTTAATGCAAACGGTAAACGCCAGACATCCTTTGCAATGGTGGAAGTGATTCCTGAATTTTCAAAAGCTGATACGGAAATAATTATTCCGGCTGATGACTTAGAATTTTCATTTGCTCGTTCAGGTGGACCCGGTGGACAAAATGTTAACAAGCGAGAAACAGCCGTGCGTATTGTACACAAACCAACAGGGCTCTCTGTTCATACTACAAGCGAACGCAGTCAGGAACAAAATAAAGAAAAAGCAATGGATTTATTGAAAGGTAAATTGTATAAGCGACAAGAAGAAATCCGTAAGGCTTCAGAACAAGGTATGCAGATTTCTAAAACCACAGAAAATGAATGGGGTAGTCAGATCCGCACCTACACACTGCATCCTGATAAGCGAGTGAAGGACCACCGTACTGGTGTCGAAATAAATAATGCAGAAGCAGTGCTTGAACGTGGGGATATTGATGAGTTTATCGAAGCGGAATCCTTCCTTTAGTGTTCAGGATCTTATGAGCCGTGCTATAATGAAAACTCATGATTAAGTTTGTAAACGTATCAAAGGCATATCCCAACGGCTCAGTAGCATTGGAAAATGTAAATCTTGAAATCGGCAAAGGCGAGTTCGTTACTATTGTTGGACCTTCTGGTGCCGGAAAAACCACATTGAACAAATTGATGTTGGCTGAAGAAGAACCAACTGAAGGCTCTATCTTATTTGAGAATGACGATATCAATACTTTTAATAGTGGACAAATCACACGCCTACGACGTCGCATTGGTACAGTTTTCCAGGAATTCCGCTTATTGCCCAATAAAACTGCATATGAAAATATTGCATTCGCTATGGAGGCAGCAGGTAAGAGTGATGAAGAAATTGTTTCTGATGTTCCTCATGTGTTACAGCTCGTTGATCTTCAAGATCGTATGTTCCATTTCCCAGGACAGTTATCCGGTGGTGAGAAACAACGCCTGGCTATTGCTCGCGCTATTATCAATCAACCAGAGGTGTTGATTGCTGACGAACCAACAGGTAACCTCGACTCTCGCAATACTGCAGAGGTGATTGAGATTTTGAAAAAGATTAACGATTTAGGAACTACCGTTGTGCTTACTACTCATGATCCACAATTGATTAAAGCAGTAGGGCAGCGTATTATCAGTATGGAGCGAGGGCGTGTAGTTGGGGATGACTCAAAGGCACAAACTACTATATAATACCTATACATATGTTTTGGATCAGACTAAAAAGAGTAATAAAAGCAGGATGGATTAATTTCCGTCGTAACAGCGTAGTGTCGTATGCTGCAATTTTGGTAACAACTATTACGCTTACTGTGGTTACTGCACTATTTTTATTCCAAGCAATTTTGAATGCATCTATTGCAAATATTCAAAGCAAAGTTGATATCGCTGTTTATTTCACTATCAATGCTCCTGAAGATCAGATTCTTAACCTAGAAGCCACATTACAAAACCTTCCTGAAGTTGCTTCAGTGAATTATGTTTCTGCTGATCAGCAAGTATTGGCATTCCGTGATCGTCACAACAATGACTATTTAACACTGCAGGCACTCGACGAGTTGGGAGATAATCCTTTTGGTGGATTGCTGCAAATCACAGCCAAGGATTCAAGTCAGTATGAGTCAATTGCTCAGGTACTCGAAGGTACTACTGATATTGCAAAAGAAAATTCTCAGATCATTTCACGTATCAACTATTCTCAAAACAAGCAGGTGATTGATCGTTTGAACTCACTTATTTTCAATGCACGTCGCGTAGGATTGATCCTTACACTAGTATTATCTCTTGTCTCGATCATTATCATGTTTACTACTATTCGCTTGGCTATCTATATGGCTCGTGAAGAAATCGGTATCATGAAACTTGTGGGTGCAAGTGGTGCATATGTACGCGCACCATTCCTTGTTCAAGGGTTACTCTACGGTGCATTTGCCTGGGTAGTAACGAACATTATTTTCTTCCCATTAACCTACCTAGCAAGCGTGAAGCTCAGCGGCCTAATCGGCATCGACCTTTATGCCTACTATGTCAGTCACTTCTTCTCAGTAAGTGGTCTAGTTCTCGTGATTGGATTGCTACTCGGATTGATTTCTAGTCTGCTCTCAGTAAGACGTTACCTGAATGTGTAATTAAAAAGACCTCACTATGAGGTCTTTTTAATTACTGCAGTGTTGCTGAGGCTGCTGGATCACATTAGACCCAGACGACCTGACTGATTGAAGAATTCTGGAACTTCGCTGTTGACAGGATGTAGATAAAACGTAGTATGAAGAAAAAACATCAATATGGAAAATCTTTTAAAGGAATACGAGGAGTACTCCTCTTATTGCGAGAGCCTTATTATCAAGCCCTTCTCGTCGCTCGTGGAAGTGTATGAGCTACTTCACCAGAACGATTTTATGTACAGAGTCTCGTATGATGACAAGTTCCTTATATTTGTAAGGAAAAAACTTTTAAGGGTTCCCGATAAAGATCATAACTACATTGATTTCAAGGTATTCATTGCGGGGCAGGGAAATGCAAGACTAAAAGTCATTGCCGAGCAGGTGCTGCTGACCTATTTCGCGGAACATCTTACCTGGTCGGAACTCGAAAGAATAAGCAAGGGAGATGATGTGTACAACGTTATGGCCGCCTATCTCATAAACTTGAAATGTAGTAGCGAGCAAACAGTCGCCTAGACTAAACTACAGCCAGGCAAAATCATTGCCTGGCTTTTTTGCTGACCACTTGGGACGAAGTGGGTACCTTAATACGTTTAATATTGACAATAATCAATAATAAGGTAAAGTAAATAAAAAATTGAAAATGAAAGTAATCAAACTTACACCGCAGAACAACGCTTCAGTTGCTGGACTCATGAGAAAAATTTTTAGCAGGTATCAGGAAGACTTGGGAGCTGAAATGGGATACCATTGCGGCCCCCACCTTAGAAAAAACAATAGGCTGCCGCGCACTAACGACAACACTCGACAACAAGGTTTTTTTCCTGGAATTGCAGAAGCCAAAAAATCCGGTATTCGAATAACATCTGAAGCTTTAGATTATGAAGGGAAACTGAAATGCTGGCTGCATTTTGGAGACACCGTCATAATCAATGACAGAAAGATTTTCGTAATCTTGAAAAACATTGATAGTCCTGGTAGGATCTTTTATGCATTTGTTCCCGACTGGGAAGATCAGATGCGTCAACGCGAAATCATGAGAAATTTTGACTTCACAATGCGACCTGAAAACAAAACAGAAATAATCGCTTTTCCTCCTAATGGTGACGGGGGCCACATTGTCCACGATCACGGCATGATAGAATGCCTGCCAGACATGATTTAATGAATAATAAAAATCTTAAGACCGCTTACCAAGTGGTCTTTTTTATTTGCTGTGGTACTCGAGCTAGAACCCTGGTCAGGCAAGCCCTGCAAGGTTGGTTTCAAATGGGTCTCGCATTCAAAACGACGCAACTCGAGCGCAGTTATTTACGGTCTCGGTACACCAGTCACACTAAAGGCTTTGTCTGTTCCTATCTCAACATTCTTGATACCTGGGAACTGCAGAAGAGTCTGTTTGATTATTGGTGTTACGGCATCTATTGAATATGAAACTCCAGCCCATCCATCTACATTAATATTGAGGACTACATACGCAGTACTTCCAACAACCTTAAAGCCGATAGTCTTGATAACTGTCTGACTTTGGACTGTTGCTGCAGCCGCATCTGCACTTGCCTGCTCAATACCATATGATGAAGTCGTAGTAACAGCTACTTGCTGTGTCTTAAAGTCAGCAGCTGTTAAAGATGTAGTATCAGGCTTAGTGCCAGCTTCACCGTTGTCTACCATCTGATTATACGCAGTTTCGTTTTTTGGTATATAAATTGTTGTCTGAACTTGCTGTCCAGAAGTTTGTGACACAGGAGTTTTTACGGGTTGTGACGTTGTTGTAGTAGGAGTAGTGACAGGAACAGGGATTTGTTCAAACACCGTCTGTGGCTTCTTTATAAAAGCGAAATAAACCACCGTTACTGCTAGTATCACTACTAAGATAATAAGAAGTGCGTTCGCAGAGCCTTTTTGGTTATTATTCATATGTTGAAATTGTATCACAGTGCGAGTAAAAACCACTGTAATGAAGCGTCTCGAGCACGCTCGAATTGGCTGACACTAACGAAATAAGTAAAAACAACGTCTCAAGCCACCCCTCGCCTCACTCCGAGCAATACGTCTTTGAAACAATGGAGTTTTGGGAGGAAATTGCGGATGAATTGGAGGAGCTACAGTTTAAAATATCGGGGCGATAAAAAAGCGCTCCTAGGAGATGCTTTTTGTCTTTATCTGGTAGGATAGTTCCCATGCCCAACAAACCATATCCCAACAGATTAAAATTTTTTAGAATAAAACTAAAACTCACCCAACAACGAGTCGCGGACTATCTGGATCATGCCAGTGCCAATCGCCTCTCAACATGGGAGAACGGAACCGCAACCCCTTCCATTCAGAACCTCATCAAACTGGCAAAGCTGTACAATACCTCTATCGACAAGCTAGTGGCGCCATTGAAGCAAAAGATGAGAAAGGTCAAACAACGAGGTTCCGTATCGAATCCGATGCGGCAATCTGGTCCCAGGGAACCGGACACAGACATTTTATTAAATGAGCTATCAGAACTCATTATAGAAGCTTATTTCGTGCAAAAAGAAGAAAATAAAAAACGCCCTAAGTCTTACACTTAAGGCGCATAGTAGATTAATTTATCCGGATGTAATAATACACGGAAATGTTTTTAGGGCGGGTTTCTTTTCCATTATTTTCCTTAATGGTAATAGTTGGATTTATAGGTGCAGTCTGGTCACCACTATCGCCGCTTCCTGCACCTTTAGTTCTAATTACTACCGAGGTGTTTATAGTTGCTAAGTGTGTATGTGCTCCAACCATGTCTTTTTGAACCGAAAATTTTGTTGACGGCTCATCAGGATTTTGACTGCTTTCGGTAACACCGCTCGTCTTCTCATCCATAGCAAATTTGTTTAGGCCTCTTAGGAATAGTCCTCTTAAATCAGGAAGCTTGGAACCAAGATTACCAGACCAGTAAATTTGATACTTAGAGCCAACTACATTTCTTCCATCACACGGTGCCCACTTACTTTTAATAGGTGAAAAAATTCTTAATGTTCCAAAATTTTTCGTTTTTGCACTGAATGTTTCAAAGTCTACAACCGAAGCGATAACAGTACCTATTGGAGTAGTGCTAAAACCTTCTTGATCGTCAAATTCTGAGTTTGCAGATGCCGACAAGAGGTCGCTACTGTTTATGGTTACTTGTACTTCAGCTCCGGGTTTTCTGATTGCACTGAATCGCATTTCATCTGGGAGGATCGCGCCAACTTTCAACCGTCCGTTAAGAAGGGCTTCAGTCTGTTTATCATCAATACCAATTAAATCAACTGAAGTGATATGAGGGTTTTGACTATTCCCAAGATGCTTGTATTTAATGGTAACGGTAGTCGTTCCTCTTTGATTGTTTTAGCCATAGATACAGTCATATTCGGATGATATCCGAAAACCGCCATAAGTGTGTGCACATTACCCTCATAATCAATGACTAATATTTTTAAGTAGATTTTTAAAAATGTAAGACTTCCTAGAAGTGGGAAGTTCTTGATGCGAATTTTATACATATAGCATAAGGTTATCCACCTCAAGAGTGGATGAAAACACGCATTTACTTTACTGCTGTGGAACCTGGACTCGAACCAAGATAAACGGTACCAGAAACCGTTGTCCTACCATTAGACGATTCCACAATATGACCTATTAAGGCTCAAGTAGAATAGCGTTTTTTGAGCAAAAAATCAACCGAGGGTGGCGATTTAAAATAGACAGGTTTTGAGAGAAAACTGATATAATCACTTTATGTATAAACAACTCAACGCCAATCATTTTCGCACTCGTTTCGGATTTCCAGAAAATTATGAAGTCGAAGCAGTAATAATATATGGGGCATTGGGAGGGCAAGTGTATGCCGATAAATTTATCCTTTCGCTAGATGCCCTTGGTATCAAGGGTGAGTTGGTAAGAACAGGACTGTTGGGAAATGTTTTTGAGTTCAAATACAATGACAAGAACTACTGGTTTATTGTCGCATACGGAACAACAGTCTTATCTGAAAACCTTCATGTCGCCTCAATGCTTGGCTCGAAAAAGAACATTCATATCGGAAGTTGTGGTGGTTTGAACAAAGAGGCAAATGCTGGCGACCTTATCATTGCTACGTTTAGTTATGGCAACGAAAGTACTACAAGAATGTACGAGAGAGAAAATCCGGATCACAGACATTTTCCAAATGATGCATTAGGTGAAAGCTTAAAAAATAGAGCAGGCAGCTCTTTTGTAATACGCAAAGGCCCAATCATGACTGTTCAAGCAATGCTCGCAGAGACTGCTGAAGACGTTCAAGATTGGGCAGATGAAGGATACTACGGCGTCGAGATGGAAACTGCAACCATTTTTGCGATATCAAATCATTTCAATATTCCTTCAGCAGGATTAGTATACGTTCATGACAACCTGATCAAGGGTCAAATAGTTGGAGATGAACAACATGTTAAAGAAAAAGATTTAAGAGAAAAAGTAAAAGACGAAATGTTTCGGATTACTATTTCAGAATTGCTGAGTCTATAAATCAGCACCTCCAGTTCTAATATGATCCAGCAGCCCAGCAAAATTTAGCTTTTTACATGCGAAGCGATCAAAATTAGAACTGGTATAATAAAATCATGAATGACCTACTAAAGAATACTTTTAATGAACAGGCTGAGTTATATAATGAAGTTCGTCCACGATACCCCGAAGAGCTATTTGATACCTTAGTAAAAACAACCGCGCTTTCAAAAGATGCACAGTTGCTTGAGATCGGTGCAGGGACAGGTCAGGCCACTAAACCATTGGCACAAAAAGGTTACAACATTACTGCTGTGGAGCTTGGTGATGAAATGGCAACGATTGCGAGAAGGGAATTGGCAGAATTTAATAGTGTAAAAGTTATTACTAGTTCTTTTGAGGAGGTCGCGTTGCCAGAAAATTCTTTTGATTTAATTTTTTGTGCCACAGCCTTTCATTGGATTAATCCAGAAGTGAAATTTACCAAGACTCACGCCTTGCTTAAGGATGAAGGATATCTAGCGATTATCTACACTCTCTATGTTTCAGATGAGAGCCATGATGTATTTTTCAAAGAAGCTCACAATATTTTTGAAAAGCATGACAAAAATAAAACGGTTGTTAATGGAAAGTCGCCGATACTACCCTCAGATGAGGTGAAGGAAATACCTCTCGACACTGAGCTCTTTGAACCAGTTCTTTTTAAGACATTTCCTGAAGTATTGCAGTACACCATAGACGATTACATTAAACTCATTTGCACCTTTTCTTTTATCATTGCAATGGATCCAATTGACAAAGAGAATTTTTTAAAGGAAACACGAGACTTGGCCAATAAAGAATATGATGGGATGGTAACAATCAATCTTGTCATGTCTTTAACTTTGGGTAGGAAGATTGCAAAATAAAAAAGAGTGCCAGCTTTCGCTAGACACTCCTCATGGTTATGCTTTTTGATAAAGTGCATATAACTTTTTTGCAATTTCCGCAGTGTTTTCCCACGGAGCCTTTTCATCGGCATAGATTAATTCCTCTTCTGTTTCTGCAGCATCGATCTCTCTTAAGGAAAGAACGATCCACTTCTCCTGAATCAGTGTCTGTACAGAAGGGAATTCTTCGGCGGTATCATATAGGTTTTCCATATTTTCCACGTCATTTTCTAATTCCACCCAGCGCATCAATGCCACATATTGTTCCTCAGAACTGTCAGCGTTATTGAATGCATCCTCAGCCTCATCAGTGTCTTCAGCGGTACATTTTTCCAGGATTGGAATACCTAACATCAGTTTAACTTCTGCTGTATTGGTATTTAATGTATCCGCTACCTGTTCAATGGGGTCTGTTATTTCAGCTTCCATGTCACGTTTTGCAATTACTATTGGTCCCTTCGATGTATCGGGAGATTTGTAAGTAAGAGGGAAGGCCGACTCTGCTTTTTGGGCAGAATTTCTTTTTACAATGACTACGATAATGATTATTACAATGACAATAATTACTGCGATTGCAATCCAAACGGTAGGAGATATTCCTAAATTTTTAACAAAGTTCATATTTATGGGTTTTAAGTTTGTTTACATTATACACTTTTATTAAGAAAAGTCAATAGATATAGAATATACTTGACCCTTCCTCAAAAATAACTACTATTTATATATGCATAAAAAATCTTCAACCATCTGGATCGTATTCTTCACTATTCTTGTAGACATGTTGGGTGTCGGAATTTTGATCCCAGTTATTCCACTACTGCTCACAGATCCTGCCTATGCATACCACTTACCAATTGCTGTACGCAGTGGGTATATCGTTCTCGGTTTCCTGACAGCGATTTTCCCATTGATGCAGTTCATCGCTACGCCTATTCTCGGACAGCTTTCTGATCATGTCGGTCGCAAGAAAGTATTGGCATTTTCATTGGGAGGCACCGCGCTTTCGTATGTGGTATTTGCTATCGGTATTATTTTTAAAAACATTCCATTGCTCTTTGCATCTCGCGCACTTGATGGTATCACCGGAGGGAACATTGCTGTAGCGCAAGCTGCTATCGCCGATGAGTCAGAACCACAAGATCGTGCCAGAAACTTTGGATTGATCGGCGCTGCCTTCGGTATCGGCTTTATCATTGGACCATTTCTTGGTGGCGAACTTTCAAATCCACACCTGGTGTCATGGTTCAATGCGACGACACCGTTTTGGTTTGCAGCCGGGCTTAGTTTCTTGAATATGCTTTCTGTTATTTTCTTCTTCAACGAAACACTGAAAGAAAAGACCAAGGCAAAAATTCGCGCATTGCAGTCATTGATAAATATTCAGGCGGCACTGGTATCAGAAAAGTTCCGACGATTTTTCATTACTTCGTTTCTTTACACTGCCGGATTTACCTTCTTCACAACATTCTTTGGAGTATTCCTGATTCAACGTTTTGGGTATGATCAAGGAGATATCGGGCTGTACTTCGCTTTTGTTGGTATTTGTATTGCATTGACTCAAGGAATACTGACAGGATTTATCGGCAAGCATTTTTCTTCATTAAAAATTATTCCTGTTGCATTATTTATTTTCTCATTAACATTGTTGGCACTTGGTCTCAATACTATTCCATGGTTGATGTATGTGATCACTATCCCGCAATGTATTAGTATTGGATTGGTGATGGCTAACCTTACAGCGGTAGTAAGCAATCAGTCTGCTGACAATGAACAAGGGAAGATATTAGGAATAACTGCTAGTGTACAAGCGTTGGGACAAGCAATCCCTCCAATCATTTCAGGATATTTAGCAGCAACTCTCAGTGCTCGTGCCCCTGTACTAACTGCTGCTGCATTGGTATTGATATCAGCATTCATGTTTTTGTTCCTAGTGGTTCCTGCATTTAATAAAAAGGAGGCGAAGTAAATTGTGTTATTTTATCTCATTTATATATGGTAAAATACCCCTATGAAATTGATCACACTAAATACATGGGCGGGGAGACAAAAGGAAGAATTTGATGCTTTTGTTAAGGCTCATATGGCAGAAACAGATATTTTTTGTTTCCAGGAAATTTTTAATAACTATGATGGGATGACTGGCGACTATATCAACCACGATGAAGGTAACCGCAACCTGCTCCAAGAGGTAACAGATATACTTGTTGATTTCGATCAGTACTTTTGTCCAATCGCAGAAAATGTTTATGGTATTGCCATCTTTTTGAAAAAAGGGATTAACCTGATTGCTAGTGGAGAAGTCATGCTGTATGAAAATCCTGACTACGATAAGCATGATGATAACAATGACCACGACCGTAAGATGCAGTGGATGCATATTCAGTCCGGTCGCAAAGATGTCATTATCATGAACGTACATGGGCACTGGGATATGCGCGGCAGAGATGATACGCCCAATCGTTTGGAGCAATCACGTCGCATCAATGAATTTATTGATTCAGTTGGGATGACACCGAAGATCATGGTGGGGGATTTCAATCTTAATGCACAAACAGAAAGTATTAAGTTGTTAGAAAAAAACTTTACAAACTTGATCACCAAGCATGGCATCACTTCTACTCGTACTGTGCTCTATACTGGAGATGATCAGCACTCTGACTATGTATTCGTTTCGCCTGAAGTACTTGTTGAAGAGTTCAAAGTGATGCCAGATGTTGTTTCTGATCACGCGCCACTTTCCTTACAATTCGACGTTTTCTAAATTTTTTATGTACTACGCCTATATTCTTAAGTGTAATGACGATACATTATATGTCGGTAGCACCAATGATTTGGAGCGCAGAGTGCACCAACACAATACTGCCAAAAATGGAGCGCACTATACGAAAATTCGTCGTCCAGTTGTACTGATGTATAACGAAACGTTTGAAACATATGCTGAAGTACGTAAGCGTGAGGGAGAGTTGAAGAGATTGAAACGACAAGACAAGATCGCATTAGTAAATAAAGGTATACTATAGCTATGCATATTTCACCGGCACTTGTTGTCATTGTCGTTATTGTCGGATATCTTATCTATTTATTTTTTCCAATTTACCACTCTGTACAAATTTCTAAAAAATTAATTGCAGCAGCAATCCCGTATGAGCAACACCCAACTCATCCCAATAAAACTATTTTGATTGCAGGGGATAGTACTGCTGTTGGTGTTGGTGCGATTGATAACACTGACAGTACAGCGGGAAGATTGGGTAAGCAATTTCCCAACGCTGATATTATAAATATTGCAGTCAGTGGTGCTCGCTTACAAGATGCGATAGTGCAATTACAATCACAACAAGGTAAGCGCTACGACCTGATCTTGTTGCAGGTTGGTGCCAACGATGTAACTCATCTTATTTCTCGCACAACAGCTACGAATGAAATACAAAAAACGTTTGAGTTAGCAACAGCAATAAGTGCAAAAACTATCGTCCTAACTGCAGGTGATATGGGGATTTCTAATTTATTTCACTGGCCAATCACGATTGCATTGCATAATGGTTCTCTGATGTTGAGAGAGGTGTTTATGACAACGGTCACGCAGTTTCCAACAGTTTCATATATTGATTTATTTAAAAGTAAGAAAGATGATCCATTTCAGCATAAGCCAGAGTTTTATGCGCCCGACAATTTCCACCTTACTGGAGCGGGGTACGGTATCTGGTATGGTGAAATACAAAAGCATCTTTAGTTGTATACTATACATATGAATACATTAGATGTTTTAGTATTGAACGGATCATTGAAGCACGGAGAAACAATTTCAAGTACAGAAGAAGTAACCGCTATGGTTTTGGAGCACATGAAATCATTTGCACCTATTGAAGCAACTACCATACGATTGGCTGACAAAAATATTCCTGTCGGATTAGAATACAACATTGGCGAAGACGATGAGTGGCCAAGCATTGTGGCTCAGATTCAAAAAGCCGATGTGATAATTTTTGCAACACCGATTTGGTGGGGTAGTAGATCTAGTTTGATACAGCGTGCCATTGAAAGAATGGATGCATTTGATGAAGGAACCGTTCCGGGCGGTCGTGGTAGTCTGCTGAACAAAGTGGCTGGCATTGTTATTACAGGAAGTGAAGATGGGGCACAAGCTGTTATGGCCGGTATGATGGAAGTACTTTCGTTTATGAATTTCACCTTGCCGCCACAATGTTGTACCTATTGGGTTGGAGAAGTGGGGATGGATCCAAAGACTGATGCAGAGCGTCGCCGCGCCAATCCTGCAGTAGAACATATGGCACAAAACACAGCAAAAAACCTCGTGTACTACGCTACGCTATTAAAAAATAATCCGCAGAAAGCAGAGTAAGAATCCATACTCTGAAGCGTCTCTATATAAGTATGAATGAGAATAGTATAAAAAGAACATTGTCCTCTGTACTTATTACCGCATTTGCCTTTGGGTTTTTTGCGTTACCCGCACAGGCTGCGGTTATCAGTGCCACTCAATATGCAACAACAACTCAGTGTACCAATCTAACTGTTGGATTATCATATGGAAAGTCCGATGCTGTTAGTTATGGGCAAGTTTCAGCACTGCAAAATTTTCTCCATCTAAATAACTATCTTTCTGTTAATCCAACAGGATATTTCGGACCACTTACTCGTGTAGCAGTGAAAGCATTCCAAAGTGAAAATGGATTGCGAGCTGACGGTATTGTTGGTGTACAAACTCGTGCACAAATTTATGCAAAAGGGTGTGGTGACTATACTCCTCCTGGTACTCTTTCTCAGATCAATGGTATATATCCTGCTATTGCTACTGTCGGTTCATCTGTAACCCTCAACGGCTCTGGTTTTACCAATAACTCAATTGTTCACTTTTCAATTGGAGCAGTGAATCAAACTATTGTGGGTAACAATGGCACCACACTATCATTTACTATTCCTGATGGCATTGGTCCATACTGTAAGCCGACACAAGTGTGTGCACTGTATCTTCAATTAGTAACAAATGGTACCTATCCAGTGTATGTAGAAAACAGTAATGGTACTGTAAGTAACACTGTGCAGTTGACTGTTACTGGCAATCCTTCTCCTGTACTCAACGCACAATAATTGCCTTGTTATATCAATTTCCGGGTATATACTGAATAGATATGACATTCAAAAAAGTAGTATTTTACATAGCAGTGTTGGTATTGCTCGCTATTGCAGCATATCAATTCACCCATAAGCCAGTAACATCGCAAATCCCAGTAGTTACTACACCTGTAGTCACAACACCCATCGTAACTTCTACCGCCCAATATTCTTGTAGTATGGGTAAAACAATCGCGGCAAACTTCAGTGACCAGCTAGCAGCTATTACTCTTTCTGACGGCCGAGCTTTTTCTTTAGCGCAAACAGTTTCTGCTGATGGTGCTCAATATACAAAAGACAACATTTCTTTTATTACTAAAGGAAACCAAGCATTTTTACAAGAAAACAATGCGACCACATTTGAAAATTGTGTTGTTGATACTACTACTGGAACAGCCGTAAATGGCTATAAAACATATACCGACCAAGGTAAGACATTTATCTTCACCTATCCCGAAGCATTTACACTTGCTGGTGGCGGTATTGGGTATACAGAAAATTGGAAAACAAATACTGATGGCACATTAGGATTGGTTCTTATTGCATTGAATTCTCCGGCGGATTATTTACCAAAAACAAATTTTGGTGACGCAAAATTTACTGTTGGAACATCAAGTGATCCAAAAGCAGTGAAAGGATGTCTTGTTGATACTTCAGGGCAAGGGGTAGTCAAGTCTACTGTTGTTATTAACAAAGTGCCTTATACCAAATTTGTTTCTGTTGATGCAGGTGCAGGCAATAGATATGAAACTAATAGTTTCCGCGCAATTCAAAATCAGCAATGCTATACGATTGAATATACTATTCACTATGCAGTACTAGAAAACTACGATCCAAGTTCAGGTATCAAAGCATTTGATCAAAAGAAGGTACATGAAGTACTTGATGGTATCGTAAAAAGTTTCGCCTTTCTCCCACAATAACACTATGAGTGAGCGCGAAGTTATTGTTAACGATATCATGCAACAAGGGTATCGGTATACTTGTACTGCACCAGTAGGGAAATCATTTGATCCAGAATTTACACCAGATCTCACCCCCAAAGAAATGCTCGAAATGGGCATTTTTGGCGGTAAATATATGACGGATTGTCGAGATGAATTTCCGTCGACCTGGTTTACTCATGCCAAGCTCTCACCAACTAAACACAATGCAGATGTAAATTTTTTCGGAGTCAATGCCAGTCAGCCACTCTCTGTGTGGAGAGCAAAAGGATGGATATATGCTGACGATCCTCGTGGCTGGTTTCAGTGGTACTGTCGTTACTATATGGGGCGACGTATTCCTCATGAAGACTCGCGACAAATTAAGCGATGGAAAATGATTCGTCGTCATGTCGGTCAGATTGTTCATAACTGTCGCCGTAATGATATTCATTGTCGACCGCGACAACGTCAAGCATTATTGCATTGGGCATATGATAGTAGAAACATATAAGTATTGAGGTATACTAATAAGTATGAATTCAATACCACATGCCGACGTTTTCTTCCTCGTCGCAACAATAGGCTTTATTATAATTTTCGCGTTATTAGTTGTTGTACTTATCTATATTATTTCTCTCTTTAAAAGCGTTAATCGTATTACTAAAAAAATTGAAAACAATATCGATACTATTGGTGACACCGCAAAAGATTTCGTAGTCTCACTGTGGGACAGTAGTGTCTTTTCTTGGATATTTGGTAAAAAGCGCAAAAGCAAAAATGCTAAAGACTAGCAGCGCAGACCTTTGCAAGTAGTATCAGGATGCTATACTTAAAGGGTTATCAGCAATAGTGCAAAAATTTTATGGCAAAACAAACAAAAAAAGATGAAGGTTCATCAACAGGTACAGTAGTAGCAGTCGGCGCGGGAGTGGTTGCACTTGCTGCAGCTTCGTATTTTTTCTTCGGTCCTGAAGGAAAAAAGAACCGTAACAGTCTCAAGGGCTGGATGGTGAAAATGAAAGGTGAAATTATTGAAAAAATGGAAGATGCAAAGGACATGTCTGAAGCAGCGTACGAAAAGATTGTTGACGCTGTTGCAGCAAAATATGCAAAAGCAGGCAAGGTAAGTGAGGCAGAGATTCGTTTATTTGCAGGTATCCTTAAACAGCAATGGAAAGGTATCGTAAAAGCTCACAACAAAACTTCTGCTGTAAAAGGCGCTGTGAAAAAAGTTGTTAGTGCTGCAAAAAAAGAAGTAAAAGGTACTCCAACTTCAGCACGCGCTGCAGCTAGTAAGTCTAAGAAATAAACTGCTATGTTGGTAGATATTGCAATTTTGCTCTTGATCCTCTGGTTTCTTATTTCTTTAGTGATATACTGTATGCAATGCGATCGCTATTTATTTATGTAAAAAAACATAATACGTTTTTCTTAGCGATTGGCTTCCTTGCCGTTTTCGCCATCACTGTCGCGTATGCTACTCCTCCTTCATCTCCGTACTCAGCAGGCGAGACACTGGATCCTCAGTGTGCACCAGGATCTTCAAACTGTACTGTTCTTATCAGTGCTGGCGCCTCATCTCAATGGGATGACGTCACCAACGGCATTAACTACGCTGGTGGTAATGTAGGTATTGGAACGACGACACCACAGAGTGCCTTGGATGTGAATGGAGAAGTGCGGATGAATAACCTGAATGTTTTGGGTGTAGGAATAGCTACGGTTGTCGATGCTCCGACCAATTTGCAAGGGAGTGAAAGTAGAGAATCTACTTTCATTAACTCCACGTTCGGCACGGGCACCTATACGTACAACTATCGCGTCTATGCCTATAAGAATACGCCAGCTGGTCGCATTTATTCCTCAGGATATGCTACTTTTGCCACTCCGTATACCAATGATGGCACATACGCGGTTGACCTGACATGGGATGCTGTCACGGGGGTAGACGGATACCGTGTGCTGGAATATATTCAGCATGATAGCGATGCTCCAATTTTTGATTACGACCACAGTCAGGATGCCTCGAACAACTCGGAGACCAACAGATATGTATCTGCCCAAAGCGATAGCACTGTTACCCCGACTTCATATACCAATTACACCAATACCTCAAACATTCGCGGTAACCTGACGATACGTGGTAACACAAATATTGTGGGAGGAAATCTAGTCTCAGCAGGTGTTTTTGACACAAACAACATAACACTTCCTGATTTTGGAGCAGGAACAAGAATGGTATGGAACCCAGCTAACTCATCATTTCGAGTTGGTACAGCAAGTGGTTCTGAATGGGATAATGCCAATGTAGGTCAATATTCAGTTGCAATGGGGTTAGGGTCTACTGCATCAGGACTGTATTCTACAGCGTTAGGTGAGGCAAATACTGCTTCTGGGAATGGTTCTTTTGCAGCTGGGGATGTAAATACAGTTTCAGGTCAGGGGTCTGCTGCAATGGGTAGTTCCAATACTGTATCTGGAGGATATTCCGCAGCATTTAATAGTGGCAATATTGTTAATGCTTCATTCGCTACGGCATTTGGGGATACTAACATTGTTAACTCAGCGCGCTCATTCGTCATAGGATATTTAAATGAAGGAGGAGGGAATCCCAATAGTACTATAAACTTACCAAGCGATCCTCTGTTCGAGATAGGCAACGGAACATCAGCTCAAAACCGCTCTGATGCTCTTCGTGTTCTCAAGAATGGTAACACTACAGTTGGAGGTGATCTGTATGCCGCAGGCAATATCACTTGTGGCGGTACCTGTGGTGGAACCTCACAATGGGATGATGTCACTAATGGTATTAACTATGCAGGAGGCAGAGTGGGGATTGGTACCACTACTCCCATCGCTGCACTTAATGTCGCAGGTGATGGAGCGATCGTCGCAACTGGAACTTTTAATTCAGGTATTGCAACACCTGACCTCGGTGTTGGTACTCGTATGATGTGGATACCAAGTAAGGCAGCTTTCCGTGCAGGTAGGGTTAACGGTGCTCAGTGGAACGATGTAAACGTTGGGCAGTACTCTACTGCTTTTGGAGCTGACAATACGACATCAGGTCTTTTGGCTGTAGCATTTGGTTACAATAATACTGTATCAGGCGGAGAATCTGTTGCGTTTGGAGAAAGTGCAAATATAACAGGTGCTCTTGCTGCGGCATTTGGTTTAAATGCAACTGTTTCTGCCAATTACGCAACTGCATTTGGTAATACTACTACTGCATCAGGAGTTAATTCTATTGTCTCTGGGTTAAGTTCAACTGCAAGTGGCTATGTTGCTACTGCATCAGGATACAACACTATAGCGTCAGGATCATATGCCTACGCAGGTGGCTATACTAGTACGGCTTCAGGCAGTGTCTCTTTGGCATTTGGAGATTTCAGTCTTGCGTCAGCATCCTCTTCAATAGCACTTGGTCATGGTACTACAGCAAGTGGTCAATATTCTACTGCTCTCGGAACACTTTCCACAGCCTCAGGGGTAAGCTCAATGTCTTTTGGTGACCACACGATTGCTGGTTCTCGTAACAGCACTGCTATTGGTAGTTATAATGTTAATACTGGAGGTAATGCTGGTAGTTGGGTTCCAACAGATTCATTATTTGAAATCGGTAACGGAGACCCAACGGTTGGTGGTACACCTACTCGCTCTAATGCTTTTACAGTCCTAAAGAATGGTAATACCGGCATCAACACGGCGACGCCAATTGCTGCATTGAACGTCGCAGGCGATGGCGCAATCATTGCAACAGGGACCGATGGTTCTGGTATCGCGGTGCCTGATTTTGGTGCAGGTTCAAGAATGATGTGGATACCAAGTAATGGAGTTTTTCGTGTAGGAAATGTTGGAGGGGATAATTGGGATAGTGCAAATGTGGGGAATTATTCAATTGCAATGGGGCAAGATACTACAGCGTCTGGTGCTGCTTCACTTGCCTTAGGGGCAGGGACAACAGCCTCAGGCATAGTATCTGCAGCATTTGGGGCTAATACAATTTCTTCAGGGTTTACTTCTACCGCTTTTGGAAATACAACCACTGCTTCTGCTTCCTATGCTACTTCGTTTGGTTTTACTACAATTGCTTCAGGTATTGCCTCAACCTCATTTGGAAGCAATACCACAGCATCAGGATTAAATGCTGTTGCTTCCGGTTATACAACAAATGCTACTGGAGACTATTCTACTTCTAATGGAGTTTTCACGAATGCAAACTCGTTCGCAAGTGTTGCTATTGGTCGATACAACGTTGGTGGTGGCAGTGCAACAACATGGGTCGGAACAGACTCTCTGTTTGAAATTGGTAATGGTACTGATGTAGGGTCTGAATCTAATGCACTAACGGTATTGAAAAATGGTAATCTCGGTATTGGTACTACTACACCTGCATACAAGCTAGATGTAGTGTACACAACATCTGGAACAGTTGGTGAAAACTCTATTCGAGTTAAGAGTACAGGTTCTACTTCAACTTCTGAATTCCGTTCTGAGAATGACCTCGGATACAGTGGTCGTTTATTCAAGCTCGGTTCTACATATAGCGCCTACAAAACTATTGCGGCGAACGATCTCGGTTTTTATAACTCACCACAGGCAGGAAATATAACAGTACTGAATGATTATTCAGGAGGAAAAATACTATTAGCTGCTGGTGGAAGCTCTGCTGCTCAAGTTACTCTTTTGCCAAGTGGTTATTTGGGTATTAAGGCTACAGCTCCAGCATACCTCCTCCAGGTAGGTGATAGTAGCGTTGCTGGTATTGTAGCTCGTTTTGAAAACAGTACGGGTACTTGTGATATTAATCCAACCACTTCATCACTAGTCTGTTCTTCTGATATGAACTTGAAGAAAAACATCACTCTTCTCGCGGATAATACTTCTGCTTGGAATTTTAATACTAATATTACATTTGCAAATCAGAGCGTGCTCAATAAATTACTTGCGCTTACTCCGGTAAACTATAACTGGAAAACAGAAGCAGATAGTGTTACGCGTCACCCTGGTTTTATTGCCCAAGAAGTTGAACAAGTATTTCCAGAACTCGTCTCAACTGATCCCATAACAGGGCTGAAATCTTTGAATTACACAGGAATGATTCCCTATACTATTGAGGCAATAAAAGAAATGAATCTCAATATCCAAAATATTGATGACCTCACAAAAACTAATAGTTGGAGAGACTCAATTATTACTTGGCTAGCTGATAGTAAGAACGGTATTACCAGTATCTTTAGTAAACAAGTTATTACTCCAACATTATGTGTTGGTACAACTGATGACAAGACATGTATTACCAAAGCCCAACTCGATCAGTTGCTTCACCAACAGACAAATAGTGGTGCACCACAAACCACGGTTTCGACTAGCTCACCGCAAGCAACCGTTATTTCTCCTACACCTGATTCAACTGCGACACAAACTCCTGCAACAGAAGCACCTATAGTGACTCCTCCTACAGTTGAAGAAACACCTGCTGAATAACGATTATGATAAAATGAGTCTATATGGACTCGAAACTAAAAACAGCCTTTATTAAGACTGTTAAAGAATATTACAAAAAACATGGACGGCATGATTTGCCTTGGCGTCTGACCATTGATCCCTACAAGATCACTGTGTCTGAAGTAATGCTGCAACAAACTCAGGTGGCTCGTGTGATTGAAAAATACCACGAGTTTTTAAAGGCATTCCCTACAGTGAAAAAGCTAGCAACTGCACCTTTGCAAGAAGTATTACTGCATTGGAGCGGACTTGGATATAATCGCCGTGCTAGATTTTTGCAACGCATGGCACAGAGTGTCATCGAAAATCATAATAGTATTTTCCCTCAAACATTCGAAGAGCTATTGAAACTTCCGGGTGTCGGACATTATACGGCGGGAGCAATCTCAGCATTTGCATACAATAAGCCAATTACTATTATCGAAACAAATATTCGTACAGTGTATCTGCACCACTTTACTCCTTCACTACGCTCAGGACTTGCGGCGCAAAATGAAATATCAGACAAAGAATTATTACCACTGATCGAACAGACACTCGATGTCAAAAACCCCCGGGAATGGTATTGGGCATTGATGGACTATGGATCATATTTAAAATCTACCGGCGTTAAAATTCATCGCACTAGTGCGCAATATAAAAAACAGAAATCATTCAAAGGATCTCTGCGAGAAGTGCGAGGAGGTATCGTGAAAATTCTGACTAAAGAATCTGCAACCGCAGCCAAACTAGAGAAACAACTTTCTTTTGAAACTGGTCGCATTGAACATGCGCTGCAGCAATTATTGCAAGAAGAATTTATTATCAAGAAAGGGAAGTCGTATTCGATTAAGTAGTTACTTCAGATTTTCTTTACTTACCATGCGTATAATGGTCGGTTGTGGAAAAAGATTATAAAAAGGAAATAGAAAGAATTAGAAAAGTATACAAAAAAATCCAAGATACGTATTGTCCAGTGTTGTTTTCAAAAATAACTTTTAACGGACAAGGATTTCACCATTTACGATATCATGGAGGTGGTAGGTCTAGGACTGTTGAGGATACATTATATAAAATAAAACTTTTTCCATACATACTACCTGTAATCATCAACTCTCGAAAGATAGTTGGATATAAAAAAGTACTCGAACCACAAAATCGGACGAATATAAGACCTCAAAAAGAAGTAGAATATTGGGCAATCGTTGCAGAAGATAAAAAACTTCATAATATTAAGGTTATTCTAAAAAGAATCGGCAAAGGCAAACTTATGTTCTGGAGTGTGATGAAAACAAAGAAATAAAAAACACCTTTAAAAAAGGTGATTTTTATTGTGCTTGGCTTCGGCTTTAGAAATTGCTTTCGTGTCCGAACAAGTCTTACGACCACAAGCACATTTCTATAATATCGTAAAAGTATAAATATTGTCAACTTAACGAATATCAATTAATCTGATTGTATAAAGCGCCCCTGTTAATAAGAGGATGCCTAGGACAATAAATAGCACTGAGTAAGAAGTTTTTATAATAATCAGCCAGCCCAGAAGTGGAGCGATAACATATGCAAGAGGATGCATCATTGTATATACGCTGACAATGCCTTCATCTTGATCAGTAATCTGTTTAAAGAAATATGTTTCAGAGAGCACTTCTACCATACAAATCCCTACGCGAGTACAAAATAGTATAGCCGCATAGATGATAATGGAATGGGTATGTTGATGAGCGAGAGCAAAGGCTATAGTACTAATACCGGCAAAAGTAAAACCAAAAAGCAATAATTTTTTCTCGCCAACTTTGTCGGACAATTTGCCTACCTGATATTGGAACAATACGAATGCCAATAGCATTACTGAGAATGCGCTACCGATCTGTGTCCAGTTGAAGTGCAATACTCGCGACATGTATAGCGGAGTAAACACAGTCATCCAGACATAAAAGAATTGCAGGAGAAAGTTTATCGAGAGTATGCGACGCAATGAAGGAGATTTTTTAATAACATTCCATGCTGCAGGAATGGTTGCTTCTACATAGGGCCGGTCAATGAATGTTCTTTGACTATACGCAACGGTTATTAATCCGATGAAGAGTAGTACTGCGGCAACAATGTAAACGCTACCAATGCTAATCCTTGCGACTAGTAAGCCAGTGAATACTGGCATAACAGCTACTGCACTATTTACTATAGTGAGATACATACCGCGCGTGTGTCCTGCTGTACGGGCATCTGTGTAGTGAGCAACAAAGAGATCACTACAATACCAAATAGTGCTTGTAAGGGCGCTGTAGAGCACGAAAACAGTAGTAAATACCAAGGGTGTTGCTGTACTGCCCAATAAAAACATTGCCCCTGATAGTAATGCAAAAATAGTTACTGAAGTTTTTACCAAACCAAATGATTTGATGATACGCGGCAAGATAAATAATAGTATCAATGAGCCCATTGCTCCAAAGACATAAAATAGACTGGTGTATTCGCCATTAACAAACCGCTCCAAAGCAGTTGAGTTAATGTACATAACGATTGACCAGTGCGCGAAAAAGAGAAACGAGACAAGAAATATTGGTCGTAACGCTTTTGAGCTACTCTGCATATTATGAAGAGAGGATTACTGGCAGCACTAGTGGACGTTTTGCTGTCTGTTGGAAGAGATATTTAGAAACGATATCTGCAACAATGTTTTTGATCTGATCAATGTTTGGTTGCTGCTGACCTTTTGTTTCTTGTTCAATAGTACGCTTGATCAACGCACGTGTGTGACGAACAAGTTCTTGAGATTCTTTTAAATACACGAATCCACGAGAGATAATATCTGGAGATTTTTTAAGTAGACCAGTTTTGCTGTCGAGTAATGCTACGACAACGAACATACCATCTTCTGCTAGCATTTGACGATCGCGAATCACCACGTTTTGTTCATCGCCAACAGAGAAGCCATCAACCATCATAGGTGCAGACGGCGCTTTCTCTTTACGGACACTGATCTTTGTACCACCATCAGTGATTTCAATAATTGATCCATTGTCTGGCACAACGATATGATCTTCTGCCATACCCATTTCCATCACCAAGTCCTTGTGGAGCTGCAGACGGTAGTGGTTACCGTGAATTGGAATGAAGAACTTCTCATGCATCTTGCGGTGCAACCAACGTACGTCTTCTTTGTTACCGTGTCCTGTTGCGTGAACATATTCTTCGCCAGGAGTACGGTATCCAATGATCTTGATTCCTTGTCGAGCAATACCATCTTTCATTTTTTCGATAGCACGTTCGTTACCAGGAATGATTGAAGATGAAAGAATAACAGTGTCACCTTTCTTCAGAGAAAAGTTTTTGTCAGTCTTGTTTGCTGCACGATTAAGTCCAGAAAATTCTTCACCTTGTCCACCTGTTGAAAGGATAAGGATTTTGTGTGCCGGGTACTTATCAATATCAGTCATTGGAATAATAGTGTCCTTTGCAGGCTTCAACAAACCAGCTTCGATAGCGATATCGATGTTAGTTTTCATTGAGCGGCCATTAAGAGCAACTTTCTTACCAAGCTCTTCTGCTGTCTTGATCAATCCGATCAATCGAGTGATGTGTGATGCAAAGGCAGCAATGATGATACGTCCATTGATACGGCGCAAAATATTTGCGAGACCTGTGTGAACTTTTGATTCAGCAAGAGAGAAGCCTTCGTTTTCGATGTTGGTAGAGTCCGTCATCAAAAGCAATACTTTTGCAGTATCAAAATACTTGTATGCTTTTTCTTCTTCAGCACTAACTACGCCATCGATCTGATCGAGCTTATAGTCACCAGGGTTCACAATATCCCCAAATGGTGTTTCGATGATCACACCCATTGAGTCTGGAATAGTATGAGTTACGCCCCAGAAACGAACTTTGATATTACCAAGAGTTATTGACTCATCTTTTTCAACAATAACAGTATTGATAGCAGGAAGTGTAGGGAATTCACTCTGACGTTTCTTCAGCATCAAGACACTGAGGTTACGAGAATACACTGGTGGATTACCGATACGTGAAAGTACCAACGGTACGCCGCCGATGTGGTCAAGGTGCCCGTGAGTAATGATCAATGCGCGGATTTTGTCCTTGCGTTCCTCGAGGTATCGAGTATTAGGGATGATGTAGTCAACACCAGGAGTATTTTCATTAGAGAAGTGCATACCAGCATCGATAACAATGATGTCGTCACCGATTTCGATAGCAGTCATGTTTTTTCCGATTTCTTCTACGCCACCAAGAGGTATAACGCGAATAGTACCTGGTTCTGGGTCAGGGATGTGAGCAGTTTTTCGTTCTGATATTTCAGTAACTGCGCCAACTTCTGGCTTTGGCCATGCTGGACGACGCTGTCTGTCATGAGGACGGCGGCCGTTAGCGAATGAGCGCTTTGGTTTAGTAGCAGCAGTTTGTCCTGAAGTAGTTGCATCAGTCGCTCGGCTTGGAGGAGTTGAAGTACGTGGTGCTGGTCGTGTAAAGAGTTCTTTTTTTGGTTGATTGTTTGGTTCCATATAATTTATTATTTAAAAATTTTCATTAGTTATTTCTGTTGCGTACTAGTATCTTTTCTAAACCATTTCCAGAGCTTGTCAGTATTGGTATACCAGTCTTTCACATCTTCATACTCCGTTGTGGGAGATTCTAATGTGTTAGAAATAATTGTATGAGTAGTAGTATTGAAAACGTAGGGTAGTGCTTCTGTATATAACGGTAATGCGATTGAGTATTGAGCCGGAATAGTGACATCGCTACTGCGTGCAAGGAATACTGAAAATCCACCTGCTGTTATATTTTTTTGAAATGCCCCAGGGTCAAATGCTTTCACTGAAACATTGGCACCAATTTTTTGGAGTTGTTGTGCAAGCGTTTGTGCTGCGAGCAACATCTGAGGATCATTTTCGACTGCAATAGAGAATCCCGGAATTGAGATAGTCTTGTTTGTTCGAGTTGCAGTACCTGCCTGAGCAGGATTTGTAAGCACTCCTGACGGAGTTCCATAACCGTATACAACTGTATCAACTATAGCTTTTTTGTCAATAGATTGGTTTATTGTGCTGATAGTAGAAGGGTTTGCTAGAGCTGAATCATTTGATGATCGGTATAAGTTTACACCTTCATTGGTTGTTACGGTAGTGTTAATAAGTGATGTCGGTAGGTTATTGAGACTTACTGTTTCTGGCGTTAGTGAATAGGTGAAATCGATATCGCCGTTTGTGATAGCAGAGAGCAGTTCTGTTTGGTTGGCATACGTTGCAAGTGTCAGTGTTCTCAACAGTGCTTGTCCGCCGATAAAATACTTGTTGCGCTTGAGTGTCACACTTGAAGGCATGCCATCTGTGTAAGAAATACTACTTACCTTGAATGCGCCAGATCCCACTGGGTGAAGATTTTGCTTGGCAGTAGTAAATGATTCATCAGGAATAGTTGTCCAAATATGTTTAGGTAAAATATTGAATGACATACGAGAGATGAAAGTCACATCTGGTGCAGGAAGTGTAAATATAACTGTTTGAGCATCAGGCGTTTCAATAGTAATGTTTTGCCAGTATTCACTAGAGTGACTAATAGTCGCGTCTTGCATTTTTTGTACAGTAAATGCCACATCGTCACTAGTTAATGGCTTACCATCACCGAAACGAAGTCCTGGGTGCAATGTTAGGGTAATTATTTTGCCATCAGGAGAGAACGAATATGTGTCGATATCATCAGTAAGATTGCCGTATACCAAAGCAATGAGCCGCTGATCTGTTTCTGTTGTGGCGAGTAGTGGATTAATAAAACGCGGGGCACCGATCACACCTTCTGTTAAATTGCCGCCCTGAGCAGGGAGTTCAACGAGATATTTTTTATTGATAGTAATTATTAAAAGAAAGACTGTGGCACATAGTGCAAAAAACACTCCATAAAATAATGCTGCCAGTCCAGTCAAAGGCCATCGCAATAGTGTGCGAAGCGTTTTTGCATGTGGAAATTTTTTTGTAATAAGAAAAGAGGAAAAAGACGCCATAGAGATGGTGCCTCACCTTTATCTGTTAGAGGTAAAAGGAAGTTAGAGAGCGATTACCCAAATAGAGAGGGCAGCGAAGAGAACAGCTACTATAATAGTCAGAACGAACAAAACGCGTTCGAGACCTCGTCGAGTTTGAAAAGCTGACATGCTATCGCCGAAGTTACTGCCAGTATCTCCGCTAGGGCGCTGAAGAAGTATCAAAGCAATAAGTGCGATGCCGGTGATTAATTGAAGACTGTGTAGCGTTGCTGTCATAGGTGAAACGTTGATATCATATCAGAAAAGAGGCGAGGATGCAATTTTCTAATCTTTATTTTGAGGGAGAAAAAAGTACTTGACAAATATGTATAAAGGTGCTATGATGTACTCAGACCGGTCATAAAGATCGTGTACATTAAATCCGCGACAATCATGCGTAACAAATCACCATCAACGAGTATTTTGTACATGGCAGTTATCTGCACACAAAATATATTTTAACTTACCGGCGCCGGGGCCCGCGACACTACAGTGTTGAAGGGGCACACTACAGCCTCCAAAAGAAAGGAAGCAAATGAAACGCGTATTAAAACCTCCACGATGAGGACTACAAAGAGAGATCTTTGACCAACAGTTCAATGTTTAACCATTATGACGGGCATTCACAAGATGCCCGCCCGCACACAACGAGTCTGAAAGGACCACACACATATATATAACCGATTCTCATTAGAGGATCGGTTTTTTTATTATCGTGTGCTATGCTTTTACTAAATAAACAGATTCGTAAACAATTAAATTAATTTTGTATGAAAAATTACTGTGGAATTGGAAAAGATTCACCAATCGGAAGTTCGCCAATTAAAAATGGTGTAGGTACTAAAGACACAATGCTGTCCGGTGGCGTCAAAGGGTAATCACAGAATTTCCCTAAGCAAAAACTCTCAGAATATATCTGAGAGTTTTTTATTTGGACAACGAGTCTAATAGTATTTTTGCTTGATCAGTTGGATCGAGAGATGGAATACCATCTTTTGAAAGTACTATTGAGGTGAAGGCGGTGTTGGTGGGTGCGAAGCGTGTGGAGGATGTATCTGCAGCATTTGAGAAAATTGTAGTATAAATGCCACCGAGAGAAAGGTTGCCAGCGGGTGTAGCAAGTCTGCCTTTGCCGCCAACAAAGTTGCCCAGTGAATAGGCAATAGGCTTACCATTAAAAGTTTCTGTTTTGCGCAACACATGTGGACCGTCACCAAGTACGAGATCTGCGCCTGCATTGATCGCAGTATGTGCAACAGCTTGAACATTGCCACGGTTTTCTGTGCCCATATATTCAGTTGTTCCGGTTACTGCGGTTTTTGTAGCCCCTTCTGATCCGCCGTGAAAAATTACTACCACAATGTCATTATCTTTTTTTAATGCAGCAACAGTCGATGCGATATAGGCATAGTCGTTAATTGTTTCAGTAGGTTCAGTACTTGAAAGTCCCATGATGCCAACACGAACACCTTTGATGGTCATACTTGTAGTTGATTTATCTGGAGCAATATAAGCAATGCCAACACGGTCGAGCTCAGCTTCTGTATCTTTTAATCCGGCATCACCATAATCATATGAATGGTTATTTATTAAACTAACGAAATCAAACCCAGCGGCTTTGAGTGTGTCAGCAAAAGAAGGCTCGCCTTGAAAGGCGTGACACATTGAACTGATGTACATACATTTTGATTTGCGGCCATAATGCGCAAATGTTCCTTCGAGGTTGCCCATCATGAAGTCTGGCTGTTCGAGTGCATCAGTAACGTTGTTGAGTACTGTTAAGTTATATCCAATATCACTAGAAGGCACCATGTCGCCAACCCAGCCAATACTAAGAGTCTTCGCAGGTGCAACAGTAGGAGATTCAACTTTGACGATCGGATCACTGCTAGGAATAACAGAAAAATGCCACACCGCTGCAGCGGCTACAAGGCATATAACTATGAGGAAAAACTTTCTTATCATAACAGTGCGTAATCAATCAATCGTTTGTTGAGATCTGTTGAGAGCACTTTCAAGCGCACTCGATCGCCAATACGAAACTCCTTTTTAGTACTTTTACCGACAATGGTCAAGTTTTTGTCATCGTATTCGTAATAATCATTACCAATATCTCGAAGACGAACCATGCCTTCACAGCGAGTTTCTTTTTCTTCAACGAAGAGGCCATTCTTTGAAACACCAGTAACAATACCGTCAAATTTTTCACCAACATGGCTGGTCATGTATTCAACTTGCTTGTATTTGATACTTGCACGCTCTGCATCGGCTGCTTCTTTTTCGCGCTGTGATGAATGTTGAGCGATCTCATCATAGTAGTGCCACATTTCTTTAGGAATAGTTTTGTGCTGCAAGTACTCGAAGAGTAGACGATGCACTACGAGGTCAGGATAACGACGAATAGGTGAAGTGAAGTGCGTGTAATATTTAAATGCTAAACCGTAGTGACCAATATTTTTTGTAGAATAAATAGCTTTGGCCATTGAGCGAACGATTGCTGTTTGCACGGTTTCTTTTTCTGGTTTGCCATTCAGTGACTGTACGAGATCATTAAGTTCTTTTGAAGGAATAACACCATCGTCATTTACGGTGAGCTTATATCCGATGCGCTTCAAAAAGAGCTGTAGGTTTTCTACTCGTTCTGGATCTGGTGCATCATGAACACGGTAGACGAAAACTTCTTCAGCATGTTTGTCACCAGTTGCAATAAATTCTGCTACCTTGCGGTTAGCAAGCAACATCAATTCTTCAATCATGTGATGAGTTTCGCCGCGAACTTTTTTGTATACGCCGAGTGGATGACCATCAGTATCAAGTTTGAATTTCACTTCTTCTGTTTCTAGAGAAATAGCGCCTTCTTCGAAACGTTTCTTTTCTAAGAATTTACCAACAGCAAGTGCCGCTTCAAGTTCTTTCAAATAAGGTCCTTCTTTTGTATCAAGTACTGCTTGTGCACTTTCATAGCTAAATCGCTGGTGAGAATAAATAACAGTCTTGCCGAACCATTGGTCAACGATTTGCATTTTTGGAGTAAAGGTAAATACAGCAGAGAAGGTAAGTCGATCTACATTAGGATTTAAACTACAAAGATCATTTGAAAGCACTTCAGGCAACATCGGAATTGTACGGTCTACCAAATACACAGACGTTGCTCGTTCCGTTGCTTCTTTATCAATAGGATGACCATGTTGTACATAGTGCGATACATCAGCGATGTGAACACCGATTTCAGTATTGCCGTCCGCTAAAAAGTTTACAGAGATTGCATCATCGAAGTCTTTTGCATCTTCAGGGTCAATAGTGAACGTAACAATCGGACGGAAGTCGCGGCGATTATTTTTTTCTTCCTCAGTAATACCATGGTCACTGATCTCATGCGCTTCTTTGATAACTTCAGCAGGGTAGTCACTGCCAAATCCTTTTTCAAGTGCCAGTGAAAGCATTTCCGCATTGTTTTCAAGTGGCTTGCCGAGTACGTGAGTGATCTCACCTTTTGGTGCTGCCATGGGATCATTCCATTCATAAATACGACAAAATACTTTGTTACCAAGTACTGCGCCATTGAGTTTGTCCGCAGGAATGATGATAGCAGTGTACATACGGCCGTCATTAGAAGTGATAACATTGTTACCATTTTCAAATGTCAGCGTGCCACTGTACCCAACTTTTGATCGGCGAGTAACATCGAGAACTTTTCCTTCTGGATTGTTTTCACGAGAGCCAGGAGCAATCATTGCTGTGATCTCTACTTTTACAGTGTCACTATGAAAAGCTTTGTTCAATGCTTCACGGGGAACTTCGACTGTAATGCCGAGGTCTCGTACTTTTACGAACCCTGTTCCTTTTGTTGAAATATTAATCTGTCCTTCGTACGTTGCGCCGACTTTCAATTCCGGTGAAGTTTGTTCCATATAGGGAATACTGTAGCATGATTCATATAAAAGAACGAAGGAAAACCTTTGACATTTGGTAGTTTTGCCGTATAGTTTTTACAAAAATAATTTAATAAGGAAATGAAAAAAACTATTCCAGTAACCGCGTCTCTTTTTATCGCAAAAAAGAAATTCGATGGTATTGCCAACTTGTTTGGTATACCTCTGTTTGGAAATGTGTTCGTGGTAGCAGGTACTACCTTTATCTGTAACAGCTTTCTTCCTGGATCTGATGGAAGTATTACAGGAGAAATGATGCATGTCATGACAATAGTAGAAAGGGAAACTGCTGAAAAACGATTGATCTCGGCTGGCTTTTCTATCCCTATCGTTACGCACATCACAAGAAAAGACCTACCTGAAGCACTGCAATGTGTATTTTAGTTACATTAAAACGTCATTGGCCCACTACGGTCGTTGACGTTTTTTCTTTTGTCTGCTACGATATGCCCTACATGTTAAAGATTCGATTACAGCGCATTGGGCGCAAAAATGAAGCAGCATTCCGACTAGTAGTAACGGATTCTAAAAACGGCCCTCAAAGTGGTAAGTTCTTGGAAATTCTTGGTTCATACACACTCAAAAATGATGCTGTAACTCTCAAGAAAGAACGTATTACTCACTGGATTGCAAATGGTGCTCAGGTTTCTGACACTGCTTACAATATGCTCGTGAAGCAAGGACTAGTAGAAGGACGTGCAAAAAACGTACTTTCACGCAAGTCTCCAACAGTAGCTCGTAAGGAATTGAAGAAGAAATAATCCCCACTTCGCCTAAGGGCTTCGCGGGACAAGCCTCTATAAAAAACCAACAGTTGATGTTGGTTTTTTTATTTAGAAAATCTTTATGTTATTATCTATATAGGTGCCACTCGGTACTGATTAGCAGCTAATCTCTATACCTTTATGTCTGACAAAGAATTTCTTGAAATGCTTATAAAAGCTCTTGTTGATAACCCAGACGATGTCGTTATCGTTCGTACCGTTGATGAAATGGGTGTACTTTTGACACTTTCTATTAACCAATCCGATATGGGTAAGATCATTGGCCGCGCAGGTAACACTGCCAAGGCCATCCGAACATTGCTCCGTGTCGTTGGTATGAAAAATAATGCCCGCGTGAACCTCAAAATCAACGAACCGGCCGGTTATGAACGCCAGCCTGACGTTGCCAATCTAGACGACGCAATGGCCGACCTCAAAGACCTGTAATATATACATACAAAAACCCCTTAGAAATAAGGGGTTTTTGTATGCAGCCGAGGGTCAGGTACTATTGACTATTAATACAAAATGTGCTATTATTATAGCAGAAATTAACCCTTTAAAAACATATATATGTCAATAATTTACGCATTATTTAACCTTTGTTTGGGCGCAATTATTTTTATTCTTTTTTATGAAGATAAAAATCGTATCGCTCTTGCTGTTGATAAAACACAGTTTAGAAATAACTTTCTACATGCTGTGAAGAACAGTACACCAACTCAGGCAACATATCGTAAAAGAAACAGATAGGTTGTAAAAATACATGTACCCACTTTATTTATAAGGTGGGTATTTTTGACTTTACATCAATTCCTTGTAGTATTGATCTTATGAAATTTCACTTTCTGACAATTTTCCCTGAGATGATCGAAAGCTATCTTGGTGAAGCAATGTTGAAGCGAGCAGCTGAAAAGAAGCTCGTGGCATTTGATGTGAAAAATATTCGTGACTATACATTGGATAAACATAAGAAAGTTGACGAACGTCCTTATGGCGGTGGTCCCGGCATGGTGATGACACCTGAACCAATTTTGCGCGCCTTCAGTGCACTAAAGATGAAAGGTGCCGCCTCCGCTAAAGCTTCGGCGCGCCAAGGAAAAACTAAAGTAGTAATGCTGTCGCCAACAGGTGCGATGTTCACTAACACTATGGCTGCCAAATGGGCCAAGTCATACACAGATGTTGTATTTATTTGTGGACGGTATGAAGGAGTAGATGATCGTGTACGCAAAATCTTGAAAGCTGAAGAAGTATCTATTGGTGACTTTGTGCTAACAGGTGGGGAATTACCAGCATTAGTAATGACTGATGCAATTTGCCGTCAGATCCCGGGAGTATTAGGTACTCACGAGTCTGTTGAAGAAATGCGCACTGCTAGTCCTCGCGTATTTACTCGTCCAGAGATTTTGGAATGGCCCATCGCCGCGCCGAAGCGATTAGCAAAAGAGGGAAAAGCTTCCTTATCTAAAACCAAACCGGCTACCAGAGGCAAGAAGCACCTAGTTCCACCCGTACTTATCTCAGGAGACCATAAAAAGATCGAAGCATGGCGCAAAGCGCAGGTCAAATAGTTGCATTTCATTACTATTTTTAATAATATATTCATATAGCTTGACGACAGAAACGGCTTGCTGCGGACGTCAGTAATGACGGGCTCATGAGCGCACCGCCAACGCTCCTGGCTATAAGTAAAAAACCACCTTTTGGTGGTTTTTTACTATCTTCTAATGTGAATAGATATTATTTCCATACTACTTTCTATTTTTTCCAGCAGTATTCTTAATTCACCTTTAGTAAGATGTGGATGTTTCTTTGAATAAAAATGTTTAAAATATGGCTCAAATTGGTAAAAATCAAAATTAACAACACTGTCATATAAGTGATTGATAATGAAATAAATAACATTTAATGAATGAAGATTATTATTTTTTGAAAGCCCCGCCTTTCTCCTCTCGACGAAATGTTTAAGGGCTTTTCGTGAAATATACACTGGTAGACCATTGTGTGGATGGTCTACTTTATTAATAATAAAAAACAGTAATAATTCTGGAGGCTTTTCTATGGGTTCACTTTCTCCCATATTGAAATATTTGCGTACTAATTTTTTTATCATGCGCAAACTATCCCGTGACCCGTGTTTCATTGCCGAAGTGTATTCTTTTCAGACTCAAGAAAAAACAAAGATTTTATCTATAGGCTAATGACTATAAGGATATAATTGACAAATCTTTATATTTTGTTTATATTATAACTCTTACAGATTGTGGAAGGGTTACGGCAGAAAAACCTGTAAATTACGAGAGATTTTATAGTTAACGCCATCAGAGAAATCTGAGGCTATTTTTGGTTCTGCCGCCGAAGCCTTCGGCGAAGGAGCACGTTTAAATTATGAGTAAAGCAATTCCTTTGGGCGCACAGCGTCCGAAAAAGTACTTTTCGAAATATAAGAAACCTCTTGTTGAGTTTCCAAACCTTATTCAGCACCAGCTTGATTCATTCAACTGGCTTGTAGAAAAAGGCTTGAAAGAAACTTTCAAGGAGTTCACTCCTATTAATGACTACTCTGGCAAGAAATTCCAATTGGATTTCGTGTCATTTCACCTTGTAGAACCGAAGTTCGACGAACATCACTGCAAAGAAAACAAACTCTCTCTCGAAACACAAATCAAAGCTCGCGTTAAATTGACCAACAAACAAACTGGTTCTGAAAAGGAGCAGGAAATTTTCATGGCTGATTTACCAGTAATGACTCCACATGGAACATTCATCATCAATGGTGTTGAACGTTCAATCATTCCACAGCTCTCTCGTTCAAGTGGTGTATTTTTCACTGAACTCGAAGTGAAAGGCAAGCGTTTCTTTGGCGCTAAAATCATTCCAAACCGAGGTGTATGGATTGAAATCGAATCTGATCCAGACGGTACTGTGTACGTACGTATCGACAAGAAGCGCAAATTCCCAGTTGTGTCTCTTTTGCGTGCTCTTGGTTTGACTACAGACGAAGACATCAAAAAACACTTCACAAACGAAACAGCTCAAAAAGTAATTCTTCACTCACTTGAAAAGGATGTAGCAAAAACTCCTGGCGAAGCGTTTGTAGAAATCTATCGTAAGCTCCGTGATGGTGACTTGGCTACTGCTGATAACGCTCGTGACTTCGTAAACAATCTTTTCTCAGAAGAACGCTATGACCTCTCATCAGTTGGACGTTTCCGTTTCAACAAGCGTTTTGAACTTGATATGGGTGACGCAGAAATGGAACGCAAGACATTGTCTGCTGCTGACTTGGCATTGATCGTGAATAACATCATTGCTTTGAACAATACTCCTGGCTCACACGCTGACGATATTGATAACCTTAGTTCACGTCGCGTACGTTTCGTAGGTGAAATGCTTCAGCAGAAAATCTACGTTGGTCTTACACAGATCAAGCGTAACGTTCAGGACCGTATGTCTACTATTGATGCAACAAATGCATTGCCTATTCAGGTGGTAAACCAGCGTCCTCTACAGGCTCGTATTAAAGAATTTTTTACAACAAACCAGCTCTCACAGTTCATGCAACAAGAAAACGTTTTGTCTGAACTTGAAGAACTACGTACGTTGTCTGCGCTTGGTCCCGGCGGTTTGACTCGTGAACGCGCTACTCTTGAAGTACGTGATGTGCACCCATCTCACTACGGTCGCGTATGTCCTATTCAAACTCCTGAAGGTCCAAACATTGGTCTTATCTTGCGTTTGTCTATCTATGCTCGCGTAAACGCATTCGGTGTTATTGAAACTCCTTATGTAAAAGTTAAAAACGGTAAGATCACTGGCGAAGTTGAATACTTGAACGCAGCTGAAGAAGAAAAAGTTGTTATTGCTCACGGCAGTAATAAGTACGATGAAAAAGGCAATCTTCCAGAAAATGTTGAAGCTCGTATTCGCACAAACCCAGGTATCGTAAAGAAAGATGAAGTGAACTATATCGACGTTGCTCCTAACCAGGCATTCTCTGTTGGTACATCTATGATTCCTTTCGTTGAACACAACGATGCAAACCGTGCATTGATGGGAAGTAACATGCAACGACAGGCTGTACCATTGATCCGCCCAGAAGCACCATTGGTTGCGACAGGTGTAGAACAAGATGCAGCACCATACTCAGGCCGTTTGATTATGGCTGAAGAAGATGGAGAAATCACTTATGTCGATGCTTCTAAGATCACTGTTCGCAGTGAAAAAGGAAAGGATAAGACTCATACTCTTACTTCATTCCAGCGTAACAACAACTTCAACGCATTCCACCAGCGTCCAGTAGTAACCATGGGGCAAAAAGTTAAGAAGGGAGATCTTCTTGCTGATACTTCAACTACAGACCATGGTCAGATCGCTCTTGGTCAGAACATGATGGTTGCATTCATGAGTTGGAACGGTGCAAACTTCGAAGATGCGATTATCCTTTCAGAACGTTTGATCAAAGATTCAAAGTTCACCTCAATCTATATTGCTGAATTTACTTCAGTAGTGCGTGATACAAAACTCGGACCAGAGGTAACTACACGTGACATTCCAAACGTTGGTGAGGCTCGTCTGAAAGATCTTGATGAAGACGGTATTATCCGTGTTGGTGCAGAAGTAAAAGAAGGGGACATTCTCGTTGGTAAAATTACTCCAAAGGGCGAAACTGAACTTACCCCTGAAGAACGCCTACTCCGAAGTATCTTCGCTGAAAAGGCTCGCGATGTGAAAGACACATCATTGAAAATGGATCACGGCAAGCGCGGACGTATTATTCGTGTGAAAGTATTCTCACGCGACCAAGGTCATACACTTGAATCAGGTGTGATCAAGAAGATCGTTATTGAAGTTGCACAGCTCCGTAATATTTCAGTGGGTGACAAGCTCGCTGGTCGTCACGGTAACAAGGGTGTTATTTCAGTAGTGCTTCCAGAAGAAGACATGCCTTACATGGCAGACGGTCGTCCTGTTGACGTTGTGCTTACACCGCTCGGTGTGCCATCACGTATGAACCTCGGACAGATTCTTGAACTTCACTTGGGTATGGCGGCAAACGAACTTGGCTATCAAGCCATCGTGCCTCCATTCGCAGGTGCAACAGATAGTGAAATCAAAGAAGAGCTTGTAAAAGCTGGTCTTCCTGAAAATGGACGTGTACCACTCTTTGATGGACGAACTGGAGATAAATATGAACAGGACATTGCTGTGGGATACATGTATATCTTGAAACTTCACCACATGGTAGAAGACAAGATCCACATGCGATCAATCGGGCCATACTCTTTGATCACTCAACAACCACTCGGAGGTAAGGCGCAAGGTGGAGGTCAGCGTTTCGGAGAAATGGAAGTGTGGGCATTGGAAGGATATGGTGCAGCGCACACCCTTCGAGAAATGCTTACTATCAAGTCCGACGATATCAGAGGTCGTGCACAGACATTCGATGCCATCATCAAGAACGAAAAAATTGGTGAGCCGAATGTACCAGCATCATTCTCTGTGATGTTGAACTATCTACGAGGCTTGTCATTGGACGTTGAACTCAAGAATACTCAAGCGGTCGACACTGTAGAAGATGAGGTAACAAACTAACTCCTAACCAAACAACATTATGAAAACACTCGATACAACAAATTTTGATCAAATCTCTCTTAAGCTCGCAAGTCCAGATCGCATTCGCGAATGGTCTTTTGGTGAAGTTACAAAACCTGAAACAATCAACTACCGTACCGGACGCAGTGAGCGTGGGGGTCTATTCGATGAACGTATTTTTGGTCCTGAAAAAGACTATGAATGTTACTGTGGAAAGTACAAGCGTATTCGTTACGCTGGTATTATCTGTGAAAAGTGTGGCGTTGAAGTTACACAATCTATCGTTCGTCGCGAACGCATGGGACACATTGAACTTGCAAGTCCTGTAGCGCACATCTGGTTCCTCCGTGGTGTTCCTTCACGTATGAGTATTTTGCTCAACGTTTCTCTTACTGACCTGGAAAAGGTGGTGTACTTCGCTGGCTACATTATTACTACTGTTCATGAAGATGAACGAGAACGTATTGTTGCTGACTTGGATGCAGAATTCAAAAATAAATTGAAAGGTGCAGCTGATGAAGAAACTCGCGAAAAGCTTCGCACATTGCTTACAAATACAAAGAAAGAAATTCAGGAAATCCGTATTGGTAAAGTATTGAATGAAATTTCATACCACCACTACTCATTGAAATACGGCTCAGCGTTTGAAGCAGGTGTTGGTGCAGAACCAATCTACCAATTGTTCCGTGATATGGATCTTGCAAAAGTAAAAGCTACTACAGAAAAATTGCTTGAAAAAGCAGGTGCTGCAGAACGTGAAAAACTCCACAAGCGTCTTTCCTTGGTACGCGGCATGATGTATGCAAACATTCGTCCTGAATGGATGTTCTTGACTGTTATCCCGGTGATCCCACCAGCGATCCGTCCTATGGTGGCACTTGAAGGTGGCCGTCATGCTACTTCAGATATCAACGACCTTTACCGTCGTGTGATCAACCGAAATAATCGTTTGAAAAAATTGAAAGAAATCGGTGCACCAGATGTTATCTTGCGTAACGAAAAGCGTATCCTGCAAGAAGCAGTTGATGCGTTGATCGATAACTCAATCGCCGGACAAGATAGTCCAGCAATGAGTCAGGCTCAGCGTCGTGCATTGAAATCTCTTTCTGATAACTTGAAATCAAAACAAGGTCTGTTCCGTCAGAACTTGCTTGGTAAGCGCGTGGACTATTCTGCCCGCTCAGTTATCGTTGTTGGTCCTACATTGAAACTTAGTCAGTGTGGTCTGCCAAAACATATGGCATTGGAATTGTTCCGTCCTTTCGTGATTTCAAAAATCATCGAACAGGAACTTGCATACAACATTCGTGGCGCTAACAAATTGATCGAAGATGGTATTCCAGAAGTATGGGCTATCCTTGAAGAAGCAATTAAGGGCAAGTACGTTATGTTGAACCGTGCTCCAACGCTTCACCGTCTTGGTATTCAGGCTTTCATGCCTATCCTTGTTGAAGGTAATGCTATCAAAGTTCACCCACTCGTATGTCCTGCGTTCAACGCCGACTTCGACGGTGACCAGATGGGTGTATACCTTCCACTTTCTGAGCTTGCTCAGCATGAAGCAGCAACATTGATTGCTGCAGACAAAAACATCTTGAAGCCACAAAATGGTGAATCAATTGTTTCATCAAAAATGTTGGATATCGTTCTTGGATGTTACTGGATGACTACTTTGATCGATGGAGAAAAAGGCGAAGGCATGTATTTCTCAAGTCCAAATGAAGCGATCACTACTAATGACTTCAATGCTGTTTCTCTTCGTGCAAAAATCTACGTACTTGGTACACAAAAAGATAAGTACGCTGGATTTGGTGGTAAGCCCTTTGAAACAACTGTTGGGCGTTTGTTGTTCAACGCTGTTCTTCCAAGTGACTTCCCATACATGAACGAAGATATGACAGGCAAGAAAATGGTGGCAGTGATTGATTCATTGATTGCAAAATACGGTATCGATCGTGTTGCTCCAATTCTCGACCGTGTGAAAGATTTCGGTTACAAGTACGCAACTCGCTCAGGTACAACATGGGGTATTGATAACGTTATCGTGCCAAAAGAAAAGCCAGCAATTATTGCTAAGTACCGTACCCTAGAAGCAGAAATCCGTTCACAGTTTGAAGAAGGTTTGCTTTCTGAAGATGAACGCTATGAAAAAGTTATTTCTAACTGGAACAAAGCGAAAAGTGAAATCGAAAAGATTTTGCCAGACACAATTGAAAAGCATGGATCAGTGTATGACATGATCATCTCTGGTGCTCGTGGATCAATGAGTAACGTTACTCAGATGGCTGGTATGAAAGGGTTGATTCAGAACACTACTGGACGAACTATTGATTTCCCAATCATTCCATCATTCAAGGAAGGTCTTTCTCCTTTGGAATACTTCATTACTACTCACGGTTCACGTAAAGGTCTAGCCGACACTGCGTTGAACACAGCTCGCGCTGGTTACTTGACTCGTCGTCTCGTTGACGTTGCGCAAGATGTGGTGATTACAGAAAATGACTGTGGAACAAAAGGTGCGAAGAGTATGAAGCTTGAAGTTATTTCAGGATTCGAAATCCCTCTAGCAAAAAGTATTCGTGGACGTGTGCTTGCAAAAGACATCGTTACAGAATCAGGCGAAACATTGTTCAAGCGTGGTCACTTGCTCACAAAGGATGACGTTGCATTGGTTGATGAAAAGGGTGTACTAGAAGTGTTTGTACGTACTCCAATGGTATGTAAGACAATCTACGGTATCTGTCGTCAGTGTTACGGTCTTGATCTTGGACGAAACCATTTGGTTGACCGTGGTGAATCAGTTGGTATCGTGGCCGCTCAAGCGATTGGCGAACCAGGTACACAGCTTACACTTCGTACGTTCCACGCCGGTGGTCTTGCTGGTGTCGATATTACTCAGGGTCTTCCTCGTGTTGAAGAAGTATTCGAATGTCGAACAGTGAAAAATCCTGCAATCGTAAACAAGTACGCAGGTACTGTTTCTGAAATCAAAGACAATGGCACAGAAAAATCTATCGTTGTTCTTTCTTCTGATAAAGAAGCAAAGAAAGACAGTATGGAGTATGTTGTTGGTCCTCGTCGTGTTTCAATTATCAAGGTTGGACAAGACGTTAAGGGTGGAGAACTACTGACAGACGGTTCTGCAAACATTGATGAAGTGTATGAATTCGGTGGCCGTGAAGCTGCAGAAGACTACATCATTCGTGAAATCATCAAGGTGTATGAACTACAAGGTGCTTCAATTGCTCGTAAGCACTTGGAAATCATTGTTCGTCAAATGTTCTCACGTCGCAAAGTTAAAGATGCTGGAGATACTTCATTCTCACCAGGAGATACTATCGAAGCAACTGAAATGATGGAAGAGAACGCAAAGATGCGCGAAAAAGGATTGGCAGAAGCAAAGGGTACACTCATTATTTTGGGTATTACTCAGACTGCATTGAATGCTAAGAGTTGGATCTCTGCTGCCTCTTTCCAAAACACAAACCGTGTATTGATTGCTAACGCCGTTAAGGGTGGAACTGATACACTTCGTGGCTTGAAAGAAAACGTTACTGTTGGACGATTAATTCCTGCAGGTACTGGGTTCCGTGAACGCTCTGCACTTGATATCAACAATATTAAGTACGACGAAGAACAATAAAGAATGGATAACGGGTTGATCGAACAAATAAAAAAACGATTGCCTATTGCCGAAGTACTGTCGACCTATATTACGCTAGAACCATCAGGAACTCAGTTTAAGGCTCGGTGCCCATTTCATAATGAAAAGACTGCGTCGTTTTCGGTATCACCGGAACGCGGTCTTTTCTATTGTTTTGGGTGTGGAGAAAAAGGCGACATTCTTACTTTTGTAGAAAAGTTTGAAGGTCTTGATTTCAAAGGTGCACTCAAAGTATTGGCTGATCGAGCAGGTATTCCGCTCACTAGTAATCAATATACTAAAGTTGAACCAACTGATACGGTCTATGATGCATTAGAAGTTGCTGCCAAAAAATATCAACAATACTTACTACAAAATTCCGAGGCAATTGCATATCTAAAAAATAGAGGACTGACAGACGCTACAATTGAATCATTCCGTATTGGCTATGCTCCAACAGAATGGCGCAGTATTGCAGGGTCACTCGATGAAAAAAGCATTGGTTTTTATGAACGTGCTGGCCTAATCAAGGCAGCCATCGCAGGGCCTACGGCGCCCCAAGAAAAACCTCGACACTATGATCGTTTTCGTGGGCGCATAATGTTTCCATTGATGGATAGTAGTGGGCGTATCGTTGCTTTCTCTGGACGTATGTTTCCTGATACCCCTGAAGGTCCAAAGTATCTGAACAGTCCTGAAACAGAAGTATTTTCCAAGTCACGTGTCTTGTTTGGTTTTGATAAGGCCAAGCTTGCCATCAAGAAACATAACTTCGCCATCTTGGTGGAAGGACAAATGGATCTTGTATTGAGCCATCAAGCTGGTTTCAAAAATACTGTCGCTACTTCTGGTACTGCAGTTTCTGAAACCGTGATCGGGGATGCGAGTGCACAACTTTCTATTATTGCGCGACTTACACAAAATTTATTTTTGGCGTTTGACGGCGATAGTGCTGGTAAAAAAGCTATGGAACGTGCAGCATTAGTTGCACTGTCACTTGGTATGAATCCAAAAGTTGTAGCATTGCCTGAAGGGGTAGACCCTGCTGACTATATCGGAGGCGTAGCAGGAGATCCTGAACAAAGTGAAGGATTGGGTGCGACTGACAATTGGAAGAATTTATTGAAGCAGGCAGAACACTTTATTCTTCACACACTTCATGAAATACAAAAGAAGTCGCCATCAGCCCACCAATTGAAACAATCAATCCGTACACAACTGTTTCCATTTCTTCTACGTGTACCATCTGCAATTGAACGGCAAGTCTATGTGAATACTATTGCCACAGAGTCCAACCTCGGTACAAAAGAGGTTAATGATGATTTCAATGCATTCATGTTAGAGAATCAAAAAAATGATACAGAAAGAAACTCAGTACATATGGCACAGAAACCAGCATCAACTGCATTAACACATATCGAACGATTTATCGGCTTAGTGGAACTCTTTCCCATTGAATCTGTAATGGTACATAAAAAAAATATTGATGAATTTCAATTCGAAGGATCACAATTAATATTACCCACAATTGCAGATGATAAAAAAGAATGGGTGGTTGCACTAGTTGAACGACAATATGCTTCTACAAAAGAAGAAGACATTGAAAGTATAATTAAAGAATTATCAGCAACATTGATTGCACAATTTTTGGAACAGTTACGTTTCGAATACTCAATGAAAATGAACGAAGCAAAACAACAGCATGATGAAGAAAAGGAATTGCAGTATTTAGCACTATTGCAGAAACTCCACCAGCGCCGCCACCAGACTTGATTGGTCGCTAGATCCTGAACGCAGTGAAGGATTGACATTTCCTCCTTTTTACATGATGATACGAATGAACTTTATGCCAAACAAAAAACCAGCTCCAAAAGCACAACCAAAGAAAGTAGTTAAAAAAAGCGCACCAGCGCCGACAAAGAAGGTAGCAAAAAAAGTGGCACCAAAGAGTGCAACAAAACCCGCTCCAAAAAAAGTACCCGTTAAAAAAGTAACTGCTAAAGCTGTTGCGAAAGCACCAGTAAAAAAAGTTGTAGCAAAGGCTCCTGTAAAGAAGGCCGCTCCTGAAACAAAAGCAAAACCTAAGCCAATTACTATTCGTCATGCCGGATCAGCTCCGAAGCGTGAAAATAATAGTGAAAAGAAAATCAAAGACCTTGAAGTAAAATCTGAAGAACTTATCGTAAAAGGTAAGAAGCGTGGATTTATCACATATGATGAGATTTTAAAAACATTCCCTGACATTGAGAACAATATTATGTTCCTTGATGAATTGTATGAAAAATTCAGCACAGCAGGTATTGATATTCTTGAAGGTGGAAACCTGCTCGATATTGATAATACAGAAGACCTTTCAAAATATGTAAAAGACAGTCACAGTTTCAGTTCAGTACAAATGTATTTGAAAGACATCGGTCAGTACCCATTGATCAATGCTGCTCAAGAAAAAGAATTTGCAAAGCGTATTCAGGCAGGAGATCTAGAAGCAAAGAACTTGCTCGCTCGATCAAACCTTCGTTTGGTGGTATCAATCGCCAAGAAATATGCTAACCGCACTGCCGATCTTACTTTGCTCGACTTGATTCAAGAAGGGAACATTGGTCTCTTCAAGGCGGTTGAAAAATTTGACCATACAAAAGGATTTAAGTTCTCAACATATGCGACATGGTGGATTCGTCAGTCGATCACTCGTGCATTGGCTGATCAGTCACGTACTATTCGTATCCCTGTGCACATGGTTGAAACTATTTCAAAATACAAGCAAGTAATGCGTCGCTTGGCACAAGACTTAGGTCGCGATCCAATGCCGGAAGAAATTGCCATGGAGATGGGAATCGAAGTTGAAAAAGTTCACGTGATTGAACAGATCAACCAAGAAACTCGTTCATTGGAGTCTCCGATTGGTGATGATGAAGACAAGTCTACGTTTGGTGAATTTATTCCTGATGATAAGATCCTTCGTCCTGACCAAGAAGCCAGTCGCCGTATGTTGCAAGATGCAATCCGCGCAGTGCTCGAAGAACTTTCTCCAAAAGAGAAGCGTATCCTCGAAATGCGTTACGGACTCATCGATGGTGTACAGCACACACTCGAAGAAGTAGGTAAAGAATTCGGTGTTACTCGTGAACGTATTCGACAAATCGAAGCCAAGGTTCATGAGAAGCTCCGTCAGAATGACCGCATTCAACGCCTTCGAAATTATTTTGACTAAATTGTAACTATGAGCAAAAGCCCCAAGACAGGTAGTCTTGGGGCTTTTGACATTTTCAAATAATTATGGTAAAAGAAAGAAAAAAAAGAAGATGAAAAATAAAAAGGAGAAGCAACCGTATACTGAATTGGATTACAAAATGGTAGTAGGAATTCTTAGCAAACTTAGTACCGCGGTAAACAATGGTACCAAGGATCATGGCTATGAGTTGTTATTAAATACATGTGATAATCCGAAGAGCTCTACTATTAAAGATTTTGTTCTTAATAAAAAAACCGATATCCTGAAAGATGATGATGCGTTTCAAATACAACTTGTCAAATTTAATGACGTTGACTTAGTTGAGGCAAGGTTCCGAACAGTGAGCAATGATTACACACTCCTCAATTTTGAGATGGGGCTAAAAAAATCATATTGCGCACTGGACTCATCGCCTAAAAGGGATCTGTACCGTAATGCATTTATGGACATTGATGACTTAATGTTTTATAAAAAATCATGGAAAAAGTCCCTGTCAGTATTTGTTACCGTTATTGATCTTGCAATAAATTCTGGCATTCAATTTTAATTTAAATAAAACCTTTCAAAGGAAAAGGCCCCGCAAATGCGGGGCCTTTATTATTACTTAGAGTACTGAGTCTATTGCTTTCTTTACGTCAGAGATAGGGTACGCGCCAGGGATGATCACTTGTTTGCCTGTAGCTTTATTTACGATCACACTGAATGGTGTACCTTGGGCACCAATTTTGTTTGCTTCATCAATACCAGCTTGTACTGCTGATGCTGTTGCCGTTGAAGTCATACATGATTTGAACTTTGCTGCATCGAGACCATTTTGCGTAGCGAAGGTGGTGAAGATCTCATTACTTTTTTGATCAGGATTAACTGTTACATTGATGGCGCTATCAAGATAGTTGTTAAATACTTTTGGTCCACCAAGTTGCCCAGCACAACTAAGTGCGAGTGCTTCGTTGTATGCATCAGGGTGGAGGGACTCAAGAGGGAAGAATCGATATACCCATGCAACCTTACCTTTGTAGTCACTTACTATTTGCTGCAATGTTGGATGGAAACGAACACAGAAAGGACAATCACTGTCAGAATATTCGAAGATCAATACTTGTGCCGTATTTGCATCACCGCGAATATAGTTGGCATCGCTTGAGCGAAGCGTAGCAATTTCTACGGGAATCGATGTCGGTGTGGTCGGAGCCGCGTCCGACGCGGTTGTATCTTGTGTTGTTGGATTGGCGGGATTGGGAGTTGTTTTACTTCCGGGATGGAGAATAATAACTAGTGCAATGGCAATCATGGCTACACTAGTGACTATTGCTGCGGCAATGTTAGTAGTTTGAGATATTGCGGGTGTTTGTAGAGGGTCTTTTTGTGTTGTTTCTTGTGGTTCCATGGTCTAAGTATAACCCACTTTCAAGCTAGAAAAAACAAGCCATTTGTGATAGTATGGTATGACAAATATATGACGATTCCTGAATTTTTCACGTACGCGGTCGTTTTTCTGGCCTTATACGTACAGGTCTTTTTGATGATTACGTACTTCGAACATCGCAAGAAGATTAAAACATTCAAAAATGAACCTCTTCCACACTTAGTTAATCCACCCAAGGTGGCAATTATTGTGCCTTGTTGGAATGAAGAAAAAACTGTTCACGGCACCATTGCTTCAATTTTAGCCCTCGATTATCCACCGGAATTGTTGGAAGTTATTGCTGTTGATGATGGTAGTACTGACACAACATGGCAAGAACTCTTACAATACAAAGATCATCCACGTGTCCGTATTTTTCAAAAAGAAAATGGTGGTAAGCATACTGCTATTAACTTCGGTATAGACAATACCGATGCTGCAATTATTGGCGGCCTTGATGCCGACTCATTCGTAGCTCCTGACGCGCTTCGTCGAATGATTGGTATGTTCCAAGATAATCCAAAAGCTATGGCAGTAACACCGTCACTGATTGTGGATAAGCCAAAGAATCTTTTGCAATACGCACAACGCGTTGAATACAACATGAGTACATACAACAAAAAAATGTTGTCATTCCTTGGTGCTATTCACGTTACGCCTGGACCATTTTCATTATTCCGCGCAGAGCTCTTTCAAAAAATTGGTAAATTTAGAAAAGCTCACAATACTGAAGACCAAGAACTGGCATATCGTATGCAAGAACATCACATGCAGATTGAGCACTGTGTGAATGCATTTATTTATACTCGTTCGCCTGATACTGTGAAGAAATTATATACACAACGACTACGATGGATTTATGGATTTATTCAGAACACTATGGATTATCGTCGTCTGTTATTCAAGAAAGAATATCTCAATTTCTCTTTCTTCACTTTGCCATCAGGTATTATTTCAATTATTGCGGTGGTGTATCTGTCATTGGTATTCGTATATGATGCAATTCTCTTTGTTATTAAAAAAATCACTCAATACAGTATTGCTGGATTTCATGGCGGTGCATTGCCACATGTACAATTCGATTGGTTTTATATCAATACAGAGGCAGTAACATTTGTAACGATCTTCTTGTATGTTGTTCTATTATTTTCTATCGTAATGGGTACACGACTTAACAAACAAGGAAAGGGGTTTGATTGGCATGTATTAGCATACTTGGCTATCTATAGTGTGATCGCACCATTCTGGCTTTTGAAAGCTGTATGGAATACAATTGCTAGACGTGGCCAGCCAGCGTGGCGTTAATCATATGAAAGGATTTAGAAAATATTTTATTGCACTATTGATCACAGCCGCACTTTTTGCCGTTGCATTCTTTTTCAGTCAATATCTTACTAACCGCAAAATTGCTGAAATAAAAGAAGCGCAAAACCAAGTGACAACTGATATTTTATCTTCAGAAGCACAATTTGATCTGTTGCAGGAATTATCATGTCAGGATGTTGGTAATAACTATCTTTCAACTGAAATCTCAAACCTGGCGGATAAGATCACCTATGGCGAGCAAAATTTCAATGACCAACGTCAGTTAAACTTATTGAAACAGCAATATAGTATCTTGGAAGTGAAGGACTTCTTATTGACCAAGCGTATTAGTGAGCGTTGTAAACAGAATACTGTAACAATATTGTATTTTTACAAGAACGCAGATGTCTGTGATGACTGTGTGAAGCAAGGGTATGTGCTCGATACTATTCACCAGCAGTATCCTGCGCTTCGCATCTACTCTTTTGATGCGAGTCTTGATAGTTCAACTGTGCGAGCATTGCTTACTATTTATAAAATCAGTGACAAGGTGCCATCATTGGTGATCAATGGCAAGACTGAAAACGGCTATATTGTTGTTGATGAGCTCAAAAAATTATTACCGACTAGTCTGACAAATCCAACTCCACTCAAAACCACTACTAGTGCTACAAAGGCTGTATCATCAACTAAAACTTCAACTGCAAAATAACATGAAGCAGCGATTAACTGCAGGTCTATGGCAAACAATGAAATTTATTTTTGTTGGATTGCTAAATACCGGGATTGATTTTTTGGTGTTTAATCTTTTGGCATATTATGTCATCGGACTTGGGTCACCAACTGCATATTTCTTTTGCAAATCAATAGCATTTCTGGCAGCAATGACGAATAGCTTCTTTTTTAATAGTCGTTTTACTTTTAAAAAACATGATCAGAAAAAAGGATTGTGGTGGCGCTTCACTCTCATTACAGTAAGTACATTTTTGATCAGTAGTCTTATATCAACACTCGCATTTAATGGTATTGTGGACCACACCTCGCTTTCAGCTATTTTGGCTGGTAATATTAGTGTCGTTATAAGCGTAGCAGTAGGAATGTTTATAAACTTTATTGGATATAAATTCTTTGTTTTCCAGAATCATGAATAAACTGAGATACATTTTGCCATACTGGAAACTCATTACACTTGTAGTGCTTTTTGTTGTTATTCGTATCGTGACACTGCAGCACGATGCATTGCCTTCATGGGATGCGGCTGTATATATTGGGATGGGTAAGTATTTATTTTCTCATGGCAGTATAGGTACGTGGGAGGCATTGCGCCCAGTTGGTCTGCCGATTATGCTCGGGGCTTTTTGGAAAATTGGTATTGATCCATATGTTGCGGGGCAGGTAATTAGTTTGATAATTAGTGCGGGGTTATTGGTGCTAGTATATTTTTTTACAGAACGTATTCGTCCGCACAGTGGCACTATTGCTGCCACAGTACTAGCCGCAACAGCAGTATTTTTCACTAACAGTGCGCTGCCTATTACTGACATCATTTCAACGTTCTTCGCAGTGCTTGCACTCTTTCTTATATACAAAGCACAAACCACGCGACAGTATTTCATCGCTGGTATTGTCATTGCAATAGCGTGCATGTTTCGTTTTCCGCAAGGGTTGATGCTGGTCATCGCTATGGTAGCAATTGCCATTAAGATTTTTTATGAACCGACACTATTGAAATTTAAAAAAGGCAAACTAGGAGAGCGTGTAGTTACGGCTATAGAAAGAATGTTTAGTGTCGGAGGGGGATTCTTTTTGATCGTGGTGCCATTTCTCATCGGTAATTATTATTTTTATAACAATGCCTTTTTGCCATTTATTCAAGGTGCCGCAATAATCAAGTTGTACCCAAGCTTATATCAAAAAGGTCCGCTGTTTTATGTACTAGAAGTAGTAAAAGCTGACCCTCTCTTTGTACTAGGATTGCTACCAATTGGTTTGTTATGGAAAAAAGAATATCGCACAAAAGGCATATTTATTGTGATCACTGCCATTGTTTTCATTGCAGGATACTTCACTTATCAAGTACACAAAGAATCTCGATACATGGTGGCTTTTTTGCCATACATCGCTATGCTCACTGCATGTGGTGTTACTTATATATTAGAGTATGTTAAATTACCACAATTATTATTCTTTGGATTATTTGCGATTGCAGGATTTATGGTAACTGCAGGATTGTTATTTCATACTACTACTCCTGACAATAAAGCTTTTCATGATTTCAATAAGTACTTCAATAAAACAGAAGGAGCGCATATTCTTTCTGCAACGCCGTTTCCTTTTGTGTATGCCAATGTATTCTTAGAACATGATTTATATTCCGATTGGAATAATGCATATTATGAATACAACACGTTAAAAAATCAGATTGATTATATTGCACTGGATAGCTGTAACCTAGAACAAGGCTGCGCTGATAATACTCACTGTACAGATGATAAAGAAGTATTGTTGGCAACCTTGCGTAAAAATGACATGGAGGTTTTTTCAGCAACAACACCAGCACAATGCCAATTATCAATCTATAAAATTACGCACTAGTATGCCGCATCTTTCTGTAATCATTCCCGCATACAATGAAGCTACACGTATCGGTACAACATTAGAATCAATTGTTCAATTTACAAAAAAAGTAGACTACGATATTGAGGTTATAGTTGTTGAAAATAACACCACTGATCATACGAGAGAGGTAGTAATAACTTTTTCTGATCAATTACATATAACCATCATCGACATTGAACTTTTTTCTGCAGATGGTGGCACAAAAGGTTTAGCGGTGAAGAAGGGTATGCTTGCTGCTACTGGTGAGTATCTTTTATATATGGACGCTGATAATGCTGTTGATATTTCTCAAGTAGAAACATTTTGGCAATATTTCGAACAGGGGAATGATGTAGTCTTCGGATCTCGCTATATCACAGGCGCCCATATTCATCGTGTCTGGTACCGGGATATACTCGGTAGAATGGCTAATATCTTGGTTCAGACCACACTACTTCCTGGCATTAAGGATACACAATGTGGCTTCAAAATTTTCACCAAGGATGCAGGCAAAATGCTCTTTTCAAAGCTTGAAACGAATGGATGGGGCTTTGATATGGAACTGCTGGCACGAGCCCGCAAAAGCCACTATAGGCTCAAAGAGGTGCCTATAGTTTGGCGAGAGGTTGGACATTCGACCGTTAAAGGTGCTGCATTTCTCACGACGCTAAAAGAACTGTTTGCTATACGAAAATTGATAGGGAAACAGTAAGTGCCCATTCGAATACACTCAGGGCAAAAATAAAAACCTCGCAAAGTACTTTGCGAGGTTTTTATTTTTGGAGCCGGATGTCAGACTTGAACTGACGACCTTCGCTTTACAAAAGCGTTGCTCTACCAACTGAGCTAATCCGGCAAATGGTTCCTAGTAAGGAGTACACTAGGATACCAAATAAAGTTTATTCTGACAACTCATTTGACGCTTCAGAGATTTCCTCATGAACGGCTGTAGTTATGTCATTTTCAACTATCTTTTTTCTCCGTGCAGGGATCTTCATTGCTACTGCTTTTCCTTGATTCAGAAGCGTTTTTCTTCGCCGCGCCGTAGGTTTACCGGAGGCTGGGGAAAGGTTTGCCAAGAAGTACGATGAAGGTCCATGTTCCAATCCAGTAAGCATATCTTTTTCAATAAATGCTGGTTTGGATGTAGGGAAGATGGTAACGAATGCATTGCGAGCTTTTGTATTGCCCCACAGTGTTGCTTGCTTGCTATATCTCATACTGCCATAGACACTTCTGCGCATCAATCGCGCGGCTTTGTTCCATGAATGGATAACATCGCGACGCTTAATCGTTTTGATTGGCTTAGTCTGTTCGCTACGCCACCACACTAGCATGGCGCTGATCCAGAGCGCTACGATGAGCACTATGAGAATGATAACAAGTGTCAGGATCATTATGCTCCTACAGTATACAATACGAATTTCTGAACTGTAGCGCCGTTATCCTTTGCATACTGTTCAATAGTTTTTTCAGGAGCCTTAAAGAATGATTGGTTAAGCAATGTCTGTTCAGCAAAGAATCCATTGATCTTACCTTCAAGCATCTTGTCTTTGATGTCTTGTGGCTTGCCTTCACTCTGTGCAGCAACCTCTGCTTCCATAACAGCTTTCACAGTTGCTTGGTTTTCTGGAGTGATTTCATCCTTACTCAAGAATGCTGGCTTCATAGCAGCAACATGCATAGCAATGTCTTTTGCAACTTCTGGAGTTCCTCCTTGAAGAGTTACCACCGCAGCTGACTTATGGTCGAAGTGAGTATAACCACTTACTACATCACCAGCAATTTCTTCAACACCACCGATGTGGATGTTCTCACCGATCTTCAACACGAGGTCACTGATCAATGTAGTAGAGTCAGCTTGCATTTTTTCAACGCCATCAGCCCATGCCATATCAGCAAGCTTGTTTGCAAGACTTACGAAGTCATCATTGTGAGCAACGAAGTCTGTTTCGCAATTCAATACTAAAGTAAGAGCACGCTTGCCATCAGTACGCATTACTACGATACCATCAGCAGCTGAGCGATCAGCTTTTTTCTGCGCAGCTTCACCGCCTTTCTTTTGCAAGATAACGATTGCCATTTCCATGTCACCATTTGCTTCTTCAAGCGCCTTGCGACATTGCATTACTGAAACACCTGTCTTATCACGAAGTTCTTTTACTTGTTCTGTAGTGATCATATATTTGATTTCGCTCGCGCGAATTACTTTAATAAATTATTGCTGAAATGCGTCTTTAAGTATACCAAGGATTGCATTGATTGATGAAGCAGAACTGTCATTAGCAATGATAGGGTATTCAATAGCGCGAATAGAACAGTCAGTGTTACCGATAGTTACCATAGGAATGTTACTCTTGCGAGCTTCAGCTACAGCAATGTGTTCTTTCTTTGAGTCGATAATAACGAGAGCATCAGGAAGCTTAGATACACCAACAAGACCACTAAAGTATTTATTAAGACGTTCCATTTCGCGACTCATCAACAATTGTTCTTTCTTTGTGAACTTTGCTAGTTCACCAGAAGCTGTTTTTTCACGCATATCTTCAAGCTTGTTGATACGGCGCTTGATTTCAGTGAAGTTAGTAAGCATGCCACCAATCCAACGTTCTGTAACGAATGGTTGTTTTAGTAGTTCTGCAATTTCTTGCACTGCACCGCGTGATTCTGGTTTAACACCAACGAACAACACTGTCTTACCAGATGCAGCCATTCCTTTCAAAAAGTTAGCCGCAGCTTCGATTTGAGGAATAGTCTTTTCAAGGTCAATAATGTCTACCTTGTCCTTTGTTCCGTAGATGAACTTAGAAATAGTAGGGTGGCGACGAGTACGTGAGTATCCATAGTGGACACCTGCCTCCATGAGGTCTTTAGGATCAATAGTTTTCATAACAATCTGTAGCAGGGTTGTATTGCGTTTCGAGCGCACAACCCTTAATAACTGGGTAATTTCATCTTTTAGCGCGCCGAAGCTCGTGAAAGCGAAGGCGGCGATGAGCTCTTACAGTACCATTTTTGCCTACTTTTATCAAGGTTTAGCATATGTGCTTTGCTAAGCAACGCACATATTGACTTTTAGTTCAAAATGTGCTATTATATAAATAATAAATAAAAACGTACAAACCTTAAAAAATCAATATGGAAACTAAAAAAATCTTGCAAATATGGTCACTGATCGTAATTGTAATTGTAATCACGCATATTAATAATTCGCAACATGCTTCAGAGAATGCTGGAACAATTAAAATTGTCACACAGCCACACGTTGAAACGCAAACAATGTGGTGTGAATCATTTGTTGAAGGGACAATAAAAAAAATTACATTCCCTCGCTTTGCATCACCAAAGGTAAGAGTTGCTAAAAAAGAGCACGCAGTGCATTCAATTCTGAAATGGTCATCAAAACCATTTGCTGCAGTAATAATTGGACCCAATGTTAAATACATCATTCTTAAACCAAAAAGGGAAGCACTTTTAAGTCTAGATGTAAATAATGATGGCAAAATTGATACCGTTATGCATGTTGATTACATCAAACAGAAAGTTGGCGAAAAATTATCCTATATACGAACTACAGTACATCAAGTACCAGTATGTAGATAATGGCTAACAAAAAAGTTAAGCCTCTGAATTAAATTCAGAGGCTTTTTTATTTACCCAATGATCTTTTGATTTTTAAATAAAATGTTCTATGCTTTCAATAAGGAAAAGTACAATTGTTTCACTTAAAAAAACAGCATCATGATACGCTACTCTGATATGGTCGTTATATTGTTAGTAGTAATAGCTATTCTATTTATATATAACTATTCTGTTCAATATTTCCGCCTCCAACCGGATTACAAAGAGTCATTAAATCAAAGTCTGACCCAAATATGGCCAATTATACTGGTCCTAGCTGGTCTCTATCTTTATTATCTATTGTAATCAAAAATTAAAAGCCCTATATTATGGGGCTTTTTATATTGACATTTAGTACAAAATGTGCTATGATAATACTGAAATTAAATCCACAAAAACCTTTTAAAACCAAATAAAAAATGAAAAAGTTAGTATTTTTCTTAGCCGTAGCGCTAACCGCATTTGCTGCATGTAACTCAAAAAAAGAGAACCGTGTTGGTAAAATAATTGGTATCAGTTTTATGTTACCGGATATGCATACTACGAGTGATGAAATCCACATAACTTTTTACCGGCTTATAAAAACAAAAAAAGGTCAACATAGATTACTTAATCTATGTCGCGGCCGCGATACCTGCGATTTTAATCCAAACACTCTTCAAAAAAATGGAGAACGCGCTGATTATTGGATCGCAATAAACGGCGACACAGTAATGAGAAACAAACCTTATCTAGGTAAAGCCATTGGCGACACAATAACTGTTGGTCCTGAAGAACTTGAAACACGTACTTGGTAAAAAAGAACACCATTAAAGCCTTTGAATTAAAAAATTCAGAGGCTTTTTTTATTTGTCTTTTTGTGCGATTATGTAAGGGATTTATGAAAGAACAAACGCATGAAAAGGCGATTACGCCACGAGCTGAAGATTACTCACAATGGTATCTCGACATTATTGCTGCCGCTGATTTAGCAGAATATGCTCCAGTTAAGGGGTGTATGATCATTAAGCCATATGGGTATGCTATTTGGGAGCAGGTGCAAAAAGTATTAGATACAAAATTTAAAGACCTTGGTGTACAAAATGCATACTTTCCATTACTGATCCCAGAACGTCTTTTGAAACGCGAGGCTCAGCACGTAGAAGGGTTTGCTCCAGAAGTTGCCGTGGTAACACATGCTGGTGGCGAGAAACTTGAAGAACCATTAGTGATCCGTCCTACATCTGAAACAATTATGTATGAAGTGTTTTCCGGATGGGTGCATTCATATCGTGACCTACCTCTATTGATTAACCAGTGGGCAAACGTTGTTCGATGGGAATTAAAAACAAAACCATTTCTTCGTACCACAGAATTTTTATGGCAAGAAGGGCACACTGTTCATGTTACTCAAGAAGAAGCTGATGCATACGCTCGACAAATGCTCGGAGTGTATGAATGGTTTGCGCGAGACTATATGGCAATCCCCGTTATCACAGGAACAAAGACCGACAACGAGCGTTTTGCTGGTGCATTAAAAACATATTGTACAGAAGCAATGATGCAAGATGGTAAAGCACTCCAGTATGCAACATCGCATAACCTAGGCGATAACTTTGCTAAAGCATTTGATATTCAATTTTTAGATGATCAAAATACTCCACAATACGGTTGGCAAACTAGTTGGGGGCTTTCAACACGTTCAATAGGTGGGCTTATTATGACGCATAGTGATGACAAAGGTTTGGTATTGCCTCCACGAATGACAGCGACTCCAATTGTTCTTGTGCCTGTATTTAATACAGACAATAAAGAAGAAGTTATTGCAAAAGCAAAAGAACTTGCTACAATGATTGCTCCAAATAATATTCACAAAGTTCGTATCGATAGTCGCGACCATATGCGGGTAGGTGAAAAATTCTTTGAATGGGAAAAGAAAGGTGTACCAGTTCGTGTTGAATATGGACCAAAAGATATTGCTGCAAATCAATGTGTCGTAGTTCGACGTGACACGGGGGAAAAGAAAGTGGTGATGATCGATGAAAATATCGCTACAACTATTGATGCATTGCTTGAAAGTATCCAGACAGATTTGTTTGCAACTGCACAACAGCGCCTCACAGAAAATACTATTGAAGCAAATACTTGGGAAGAATTCACACAAGCAATTGAAAATGGAAAGTTTGTTCTTGCTCATTGGGATGGAACAACTGCAACAGAAAAGAAAATTAAAGAAGAGATGGGAGCAACAATTCGATGTATTCCTTTTAGTCAAAAATTAGAAGACGGAACTTGCATTAAAACAGGTGAGCCTTCAGCTGGGCGAGTATTGTTTGCGAAAGCTTACTAAATTATGTTCAAAAATTTCTACCAGCGTTTTTCAAATGATATCGGTATCGATCTTGGTACCGCTAATACACTTGTCTATGTGAAAGGGCAGGGCATTGTTATCAATGAGCCATCTATCGTTGCGGTAAACCAAAAGACAGGTCAGATTGTTGCTATTGGCCGCGAAGCAAAAGACATGTGGGGTAAGACACCAGAACATATCAAGATCATCCGTCCTTTGTCTGAAGGTGTTGTTTCTGATTTTGAAATGGCAGAAGAAATGCTGGCATATTTTATTCGTAAGGTTGAGAAACTTTCTAATAAATTTTTTCGCCCACGACTAGTGATCGGTGTACCTTCTGGTATTACCAATGTTGAACTACGTGCTGTATATGATGCAGGTATTGATGCAGGTGCATGTGAAGTACATCTCGTCGAAGAAGCGATGGCAGCAGCTATTGGTATTCGCTTACCAGTGCTTTCTTCAAGTGCGTCATTCATTGTGGATATCGGTGGCGGAACAACAGACATTGCATTGATTGCATTAGGAGGAATTGTTCGCTCATTAAACCTTCGTGTTGCCGGTGATCATTTTGATGCACGCGTGATTGATTACCTTCGTGATGAATTTAAATTGTTAGTTGGTGAGCGCACTGCAGAAAATGTGAAATTAGAACTCGGTTCTGCGATGGAAACAGACTATATGGAAATCGAAGTTCGAGGTCGTGACCTTGTAACAGGTTTACCAAAAGCATTGATGATCACTGACGGTGATATTCGTGAAGCATTTGCACGCACTGTTGCTCAGCTCGTTACAGGTATTCGCGAAGTACTTGAAACTGCTCCACCAGAAATGGTGTCAGATATTTTGCAGACAGGGATTGTGCTAAGTGGAGGGGGTGCCAATCTTCGAGGATTAGCATTATTGCTGCAACAAGAGTTAAAATTACCAATACATATTGCCGAAGATCCTTTGTCAGCCGTTGCTCGCGGTACTGGTATCATCTTGGAACAATTTGAAAGTTACAAAAATACACTCTTATCAATAGAAGACCATGCCTCGTTATAATTCTGTACAACCCAAAAAAGTTCGACCACTTCATACCATGCACCCTTGGTTGCGAGCGGGTATTGTCATCGCTAGCGTAATAATTGTTATTGCGATTGCTAGTGTAACGATTAAAAAACTGATTGCAAAAACTCCGCCAGTCTATGGAGGCGTTCTTACCGATCAATTACTTAGTAAAAACGCTTTGATCAAAAAAGTAACAGCACAAGAAAGTACTCTCACCGCATATGATGCTGAGATCACTACACTACAACAATTACAAAATGAAAATACTCAACTCAAAGCAGAGTTAGGAAGAAGTACAGGTGAAAAAGGAATTTTGGCTCATGTGGTGACATTACCCAATCGCAGTTTTTACGACTCCTTATTAATCGATGCAGGGAGTGCAGAAGGAATCAAGGTTGGATCAATTGCATATGCATTCAACAGTATTGCACTTGGTACTGTTAGTGATGTAACTATTCATAGCGCAACTATTTCTCTCTATAGTGCAGCGGGTCGTCAGACTTCTGGTACTGCAGTGGGTAGTGATGTAGCGGTGACTCTAGTTGGTCGCGGTGGTGGCGAATACGAAGTACAACTGCCGCGCGATGTACCATTCTCTGTTGGCGCATTAGTTTCTCTGCAATCAGTAAATGTTGCTTCAATGGCAATTGTAGAAAAAATCATCACTGACCCTCGCGATCCATTCCAACGATTGTTGGCAAAGATTCCAGTAAATCTACAGGCGTTGAAGTTTGTGGTAGTTAAATAAAATTTATATAAGAAAACACTATATTGACTTTGGCAAGAGTACAGGTTAATGTATGGTAAACAAATTACATAATAACAATGGATAAAGAAGAAGCACTAAAACTTATTGAAATCTACGGCAAGGCATGGGAAACAAAAGACCCTGACCTTATTGTCACTATTTTTACTGAGGATGCGACATATTACGACCCTCGAGAGCCTGAAAACATTGGTCGCGATGCGATCAGAGAATACTGGGTAACAAAGGTTATTGGTGAACAAGATAATATCAAGTTCACTCTTAAACACCTTGTAGTCAGCGAAGATATCGTTATGGCGGAATGGCATGCATCTTTCGATGATATTAAGAGAGATCTTCATATCGAACTGGATGAGGCTGCAGTTTTTGGAGTAATAGATGGAAAGTTTTCTTTTCTTCGCGAATACTATAGAAGTGTTAAAACTCCTTTAGAAAAGTAAAAAGTATATGAAAGGTTCAGATTACATCTGAACCTTTTTGTTTGCTCGTTTTTTAAACAATGTTCGAAATTTATTATATATGTTATAAACTACATACAATTTATGCTTAAATTTTCTATACATAAAAAACTCGAAGGCACGCTTGCACGTGCTGGTGAAATTGAAACAAAGAACGGTATCATCAAGACACCGGCTTTTGTTGTTGTTGGTACGAAAGCAACGGTGAAGTCTATGACAGCAGAACAGATTCGTAGTCTCAGTGCGCAGGTAGTATTAGCAAATACCTACCATTTATATTTGCAGCCGGGTTCAGATATTGTTGCTCAGGCTGGAGGGTTTGGAAAATTTATGGATTGGCATGGTCCGACCATGACTGACTCGGGTGGCTTTCAAGCGTTTTCACTTGGTGCAGCGTTTGGCAATTCTGTAAGTAAGGTGGCTACAGGAGATGAAGTATCAAATATTTCTGCCACATCAGGACAGCTCGCCAAAGTAACTGATGAAGGAGTGATGTTCAAATCACACTTAGATGGTAGTAAGCATTTATTTACCCCCGAGTCTTCAATGGAAGCACAATGGAAACTTGGCGCAGATATGATTTTTGCATTTGATGAATGCACTAGTCCGACCGCACCATATGAATATCAAAAGAAATCTTTGGCGCGAACATATGATTGGGCCAAGCGTAGTCTTGCTCGTCATAATGAATTAGATACAGATAAGAAACAGAGTTTGTTTGCCGTTATTCAAGGAGGGCGCTTTCAGGATTTGCGCGAGGAAGCCGCACGAACTTTGGGGGCACTGGCCGCAGGTCCTGAGCATAGCGAAGGATTTGATGGTTTTGGTATTGGCGGATCATTTACTAAAGATGATATCGGTACTGCTGTTGGCTGGGTGAATGCATTGTTGCCTGAAGATAAGCCTCGTCACTTGCTCGGTATCGGTGAGCCACTCGACCTTTTCAATGCCGTAGAAGCCGGTTGTGATTTGTTTGACTGTATTGCGCCCACTCGTATGGCTCGTCACGGCTCGTTACATACTGCTGATGGACGTCTTAATATTAAGAACGCGCGATTTACTACGGATTTCACGCCGATCGAAGAGGGATGCCAATGTTACACTTGCCAGCATCATACTCGTGCATATCTCGCACACCTTTTCCGAGGCGATGAAATGACCGCATCGACATTAGCCTCAATTCACAATCTGCATTTCATTTTGCGCTTGGTAGAAAAAATCCGCGAAAGTATTTTGGACGATACCTTTCATCAATATAAAAAAGATTTCTTGGCACGCTATATCAAAAAAGAGCAGTAAGTTGCCCTCCTTGACGGCTTCTATATAATAGAAGTATATGAAGTTTGAACTTTCAGATCACTACCAACCTGCAGGCGACCAGCCGAAGGCAATAAAAGGCTTATTAAAAGGCCTAAAAGACGGCGAGCGGTTTCAAACACTGTTGGGTGGAACGGCAACTGGTAAGACATTTACTATGGCTAATATCATCAAAGAAATTCAAAAGCCGACATTAGTGATCGCTCACAACAAAACATTGGCAGCTCAGTTGGCATCCGAGTTTAAGGAATTTTTCCCAAACAATGCTGTGCACTATTTCGTTTCGTACTATGACTATTACCAGCCAGAAGCGTATATGCCAGTGACAGATACCTTTATCGAAAAGGATGCGCAGATCAACAAAGAAATTGATCGTCTTCGTCATGCAACAACTCAGTCGTTACTAACTCGCAAAGATGTAATCATCGTTGCGTCAGTATCATGTATTTACGGTTTAGGTTCTCCAGTTGAATATGCGAAGGAAAATTTCAAGATCGAAAAGGGTATGAAGATTTCTCGTACAGAAATGATGGAGCGTCTCATTAGTATTCACTTCACTCGTAACATCGCAGACCTTGAGTCTGGACAGTTTCGTGCGCTTGGTAATAAGGTTGAGATTATGCCGATCTCTGACACGTTTCAGTACATGATTGAATTTTCTGGCACGACCGTTAGTAGTATTCTCAAGATTGATCCTGTATCAGCACGTATTCTCAATGAGGAAGAAGCTGTATATATATTCCCAACGAAGCACTTCATCACTAACCAAGACCAGAAAGAACGCGCGATCAATGACATTAAGCACGAGCTCGATGAGCAGTTGAAACATTTTGAAATGGAAGGGAAGTTGCTTGAAGCAGAGCGTATTAAACGTCGTACCACTTATGACCTAGCGATGATTCGTGAAATTGGCTACTGTTCCGGTATTGAAAACTATTCTCGTCCGATGTCAGGCAAAGCCGCAGGAGAACCACCAGAAACATTGCTTTCATATTTCCCTCATAAAGAAGATGGATCACCAGACTTCATGCTCTTTATCGATGAATCTCACGTATCTTTGCCACAGCTGCATGGTATGTATGCCGGTGATGCATCACGTAAACAAACGCTGGTTGATTTTGGTTTTCGTTTGCCAAGTGCCAAAGATAACCGCCCATTGAAGTTTGAAGAATTCAAAGAACGAATTGGTCAGACAATTTTCGTATCAGCTACTCCAGGTAAATATGAAGCAGAACATGCAACAAATGTTGTTGAACAAATCATTCGCCCGACAGGACTCGTAGATCCTATTGTTGAAGTGAAGCCAATCCTTGAACAATTGTCGGGCAAGTCCCCACTACACCCAGAGGGTTACGCGGGACAAGTTCATGACTTCATAGCTGAAGCCGAAAAAGAAATTGCAAAAGGTGGACGGGCACTTGCAACTACTTTGACAAAGAGAATGGCAGAAGATCTGACGGATTATTTGAAAGAAAAGAAAATCAAAGCCGCATATATTCACAGTGATATCAAAACTATCGATCGTATCAAAATCATTACGCAATTTCGTAAAGGTGAATTCGATATGTTGATCGGGGTGAACTTGCTCCGTGAAGGGCTTGATATGCCTGAAGTTACATTGATCGGTATTTTGGATGCTGACAAAGAAGGATTCTTGCGTAGTGAAGTCTCATTGATCCAAACTATTGGACGTGCAGCACGTAACTCAAACGGTCGCGTGATTTTGTACGCAGACAATATGACTGGTTCAATGGACCGTGCTATTAAAGAAACACAACGTCGTCGCGATATTCAGCTTGCATATAACAAGAAACATGGCATCACACCTAAAACTATTCAGAAGAAAATCTTGGATATTACTCAAGGTATGGAAAGCCCGCATGCCAAAGCAGTGAATGCAGAGTTGGCATTGGATATTGAACTTTTTGCTCAACTTGAAAAAGATATGAAGGGCAAGAAAGGCAAGCGCAATCCAATTGAGAAACTGATCAAAATGAAAGAAGATGAAATGAAAGAATCAGTGAAATTGCTCGACTTCGAAACAGCAGCGATCTTGCGTGATGAAATCAAAGTATTACGAGAGAGAACATATATCAATACATAGTAAAATATCAATTACTTTACATTGTGGAGAATAAGCATACAGTGAAAAGAAAAGTAATATGGTAATTAAACAATGTGATGTAGTGGATCGTCTATTGAGAGATTCAAGAAGAAGTGCAGTGAGAAAACAATTTTTTATTATCATGCTTCACCGCCTAACATATTTAGCGGTAATAGTGATTGTCTGTGCAGTTATTGGTGACTTAACTAATATTGCAAAATGGTACGGTAGTATACCTGGTGTAATTTTTATTACGTATTTATATGTGGCAAAGAATGCTATTCATTATAAAGATGAAACAATTCAACTGTTGCAAATTAATTATTTAGCAAAACTAAAACAACAAAATATACAAAATCATGAAAGGGTTGAGCTGATTGAGATAGCGCTAGCGACCTTTCAGCCGGAATAATGTAAAACAAAAATGGGGACTGTCCCCATTTTTTTATTTTATTAATTCTTTCACCTCTTCAATTTTATGAGGTAATGGATGAAGGTGTGCAGCGATTGCAATTGCTGCAGTGATCAATGCCAGGTTTTTGATAATGTATTGACCCTCAAGTGTTGGTACAAACCATTGTGTCCACACCATATGAGGAAGGAAAATAAGGGGTAATATTGTAGTGAAGAGGTGGATAAGAAGGAGGGGGATTACTATGCGTTCAGCGCCTTTGATTAAAAAGAGTACACCGATCAAACATTCAAACAATGCGAAGGCAATATAAAATGCATAAAAAGGAATGAAGGGAATTGTTTGTGCATGTAGTGCAAATACTAATCCCGATGCTGGTGATAGACCTATTACTTTCAATATGCCGAACCAGAAATAAATAACGAAGAGGGAAACGCGTGCCAAGGGGATACTAATACGACGGAAAAAGCGAATAACTTCGTGATCAATGTGATAGATGTCCATATACAGATCATCATAGCACAGGTCGCCAGAGGTTGACTTTCGTGTTATAATTGATCTGTGGAAAAACGAAAGAGAGTGATAGGTAGCGCAGCTGAGACCATTGTAGTCAAAGGGGCACGAACACATAATTTGAAGAATATTTCAGTAGAGATGCCTCGTAATGCGATGGTAGCTATTACTGGTATGTCAGGTTCGGGGAAAAGTTCTCTGGCTTTTGATACTATCTTTGCCGAAGGTCAGCGTCGTTATGTTGAATCCCTCTCTTCTTATGCTCGACAGTTTTTGAATCAAATGCCAAAGCCGGATGTTGATGAGATCACTGGTCTTTCGCCTGCAATCGCTATTGATCAAAAATCTCGTTCAAACAACCCTCGTTCAACTGTAGCTACTATCACAGAAATTTATGACTACTTGCGCGTGCTCTATGCTCGTGTTGGTAAGGCGTACTGTCCTGTATGCGGCACATTGATTCAAAAACTTTCAATGGAAGAAATCAACGGATTTATTCTTGGCAAAATTAAAGACCTCTCAAAGGCAAAAAATAAAGAAGTGATGGGTGTGGCTTGGAATGATACCCGTATTCAGATTTACGCACCAATTGTTCGAGGGCGAAAAGGTGAATACTATCAACTGCTCTATGATTTGCTCGGTCGTGGATTTTCAACAGTGCGTGTTGATGGCAAGATCAAAAACCTTCGTGAAAAAATCGAAATGAACAAAACTACTCCGCATACTATTGAAGTGCTAGTAGATGAACTTGCTGTACATGAATTCACTGATACTCCTCGTGATGCAGAACTTCGCCTTTCAGAATCAGTAGAACGAGCATTGATTGAAGCTGATGGTTTGGTGCAGATTAGTTTCGGTACCTCTCCTGATTTCTCAATGGAAACAAATTTACTGCAAGAATTTTTGCTTTCAAGCAAGTTTGCATGTCCAAACGATGGCTTCTCATTTCCAGAAATTGAACCACGTCTATTCTCTTTCAATAGTCCGTATGGAGCATGTCCTACTTGTAATGGTATTGGTACAAAATTCTTTGGCGGCACCGAGCCTTGTGATACCTGTCATGGTAAGCGCCTACGCCCTGAAGCATTGAATGTATTCATGGGCACAACAAAAGAAGATAAGAATGGTATCGTAAATGGTATCAATATTGTTGACCTCACAGCTATGTCTGTTGAAGAAGCGTTTAACTTCTTCGGTGCATTGAAGCTATCAGCCAAAGATAAAGAGATTGCTAATGTCATCATTAAAGAAATTGAAGATCGTCTTAGTTTCTTATTAAACGTTGGGCTTGAATATTTGGCACTTAGTCGTACAGCAAATACATTGTCTGGTGGCGAAGCACAGCGTATTCGTTTGGCATCACAACTCGGTTCACGTTTAGTGGGAGCAATGTATGTATTGGACGAACCTACTATTGGATTGCATCAACGCGATAACGAACGCTTGATCAAAACACTGGAAGCACTTCGTGATATCGGCAACACTATCATTGTTGTTGAACATGATGAAGATACAATTTTCGCATCAGACTACATCATCGATATTGGTCCTAAGGCCGGCGTTCATGGTGGACAGGTAGTGGTATCAGGATACCTTGATGAATTGCTTGCCGCAAAAAAGAATGATTCAGGTTCACGAACATTGGCATATTTGCGTAAGGAAGTAGAAATTGAAGTACCAGAAAAGCGTCGCACTGAAGACAAGGGAACACTTCGAATCGTCGGGGCAAATTTGCATAATATACACAATTTAAACATTGATGTGCCATTGGGTCGTCTCGTTGCTATTACTGGCGTGTCAGGTTCAGGTAAGAGTACCTTCTTGTACGATGTGCTCTATAGCAACCTGCAAGCTCGTTTCGAGCGCAAGCTTCGTAGTGCCAAAGTATTTAACTGCGCATCATTTACTGGTAGTGAATATCTTGCGCGTGCGATCATGATCGACCAGTCGCCAATTGGCCGTACTCCTCGTTCCAACATTGCTACCTATACAGGAGCATTTACACACATTCGTGAATTATTTGCTTCAACAGAAGAAGCTCGTCTGCGTGGATGGAAGGTAAACCGTTTCTCATTTAACGTGAAGGGTGGGCGCTGTGAAGCCTGTGAAGGTAATGGTGAAATTGCAGTTGAAATGCACTTCTTGCCAACTGTATATGTGACATGTGATGTTTGTAATGGTAAGCGTTTCGATAAAGAAACTCTTGTAGTGAAATACAAAAAGAAAAGCGTGTATGATGTGCTGCAATTAACAGTAGAAGAAGCATTAGAATTTTTTACTGATATTCCTGCAATTTCTGATCGCTTGAAAACATTGTCAGACGTAGGTTTGAACTATGTGAAATTGGGACAATCAGCCACAACACTTTCTGGTGGCGAAGCGCAACGTGTGAAAATTGCTTCAGAACTATATCGCCCTTACTTGGAAAAAACCATCTACTTGCTCGATGAACCTACTGTTGGTTTGCACTATGACGATGTGAAAAATCTTATTGGTGTATTAAACAGACTCGTTGCCAAGGGTAATACTGTTGTTGTTATCGAACACAATTTAGACTTGATCAAAACTGCCGACTGGTTGATCGACTTTGGTCCTGAAGGAGGTGTGCATGGTGGTAAAGTTGTAGGCAAAGGAACTCCAGAAGAAATTGCTAACAATAAACATTCGCACACAGGAACGTACCTAAAGAAAATACTGTAAATAAAAATAAGGGGACTGTCCCCTTATTTTTATTTTGTCTTGATATTTTGTAGAGATTAATTTGATGACCCTTTTCTTATGATTAGAGGATGATGACATTAAAACAATTTCAAATTTGGTTCGAAGGAAAATTTAGCACATTAATTGAATACAAAGTAACATCATTTAGTCAGCTGAGTACTAATGAAGATATAAAAGAGATACTCTCACAGCTGTCTTCATATGCAAAGGGCGGAAAACACTTCCGTCCGTATATGGTCTATGTAGGATATATGACGGAGGGCGGCGAGTATGACATTTTTTCATTACTCGCAGCGATAGAGCTACTGCACCTCTTTTGTTTAGTGCAAGATGACATTATTGATAATGAAAGTTTTCGACATGGCACTGAAACTCTGCATCGCAGAGTGGCAGAGATAAAACAGAGTAGAGAGATTGGCAGATCAGTCGCAATGCTTGTTGGAGATCTACTTTTGGCGTGGTCAGTCGAATGCTTAGAGCAAACTGAGATTGTTGAACCATATACTATTGATGATGCCAAGAAAGAATTTCGAACATTACTGTCAGAGGTATTACACGGACAATTGCTCGATGTATTGCTGATCACCAATGATAACCCGAGTCAGGAAATTATTTTGCGTAGTATGTATTTGAAGAGTGCACAGTATTCTTTCTCTCGACCATTATATATTGGCACAGTGCTGGCAGGTGCAGATCAGGAGTCAAAGGATTTTGTTGAAGAGTATGGTATCAACCTCGGTATGGCATATCAATTGCAAGATGACAGAAATGATTGCCTCAGTGATATAAAAGAAGGCCAACAAACGCTATTGTCGTGGTATATGTTTAATCAAGCAGCAGATGAAGACCGAAAGGAATTTGATTTATTCTTCTCAAAAGAATGGTCTGAAGATGAAGAGCAGAAACTTATGAATGTGCTGCGTCACTCAGGAGCATTGTCGTATGTTGAAAAAAGTATTGAAGATTATTTTTTACAAGCAGAAGATGCAATTTTTAACCACAATAAAGGTGGAGAAGAGGTTTGGCAAGAAATTATTACTACTGTAAAAAACGTGTAATAAATCGATATTTTGTTATACTAAATAGATATGACAGCAGAATCATTCGAAAAATCTACTAATGAAGAGCTTTTAACAGTTACTCCAGAAGATGTGATTATCCAAAAGCCTGAAGATATCAATGAAATGCATGCGGCAGCCAGAGAGCAGCAGAAGCGTGAAGATGATCAGGAGGCTCAAGTAATGGCAGCTATATTAAAAGATAAAATGGAAGTTGGCATGCGCGCTATGCCTGAAGAAGAAGCTGGGGTTACACTTATTCCTACAAAAGAACAGTCAACAAAAAAATCTAGCTCATTCTTTAAAAAAGCAGCATTATGGGGAGCTGTAGTAGGAGGGTTATTTATGAGCCAGCAAGCAAAAGGTCAAGAGAAACTTCATGCTGATAAAACTTCGGTTAATAAGGAGGCAGGTATCACTTCAAAAGATTTTGAATTACCTGATTCAGTAAAGCAGGAATGGACTCAGTATCGTGCATGGTACATGGCAGAAGTGAAAAAAGAAGGTCTTTCAAAAGAAACATTGAATACACGAGCCACAATTCACCGATTGATGGAAAAGTACAACCTAGAGACTGGTAGCAATATAAATGATGAACTTGTTGGAAAAGTACAAAACTTCTTTATAGGGTATAAGAAATTTATAGAACAGGCTGCTAAAAAAAATAAAGTCACTATATCAGGCGAAGGAAATCAAGATTTCTTGTCAGGTATCTCAGATCCTGATCTAGTCGCTGGCGTTAAAACTATGGAACTCGATTTTCCAGGAGGTCAAACTACAACAACGTATAGTAACACTGTAAATTTTCAAATGCCCAGCGGTAAAACACTTCAAAGTACAGTAAAAAAAGATACCAAAGTACAATACGAAGCATACGTTGATACTTCTAAATACGACGATCACAAATAATAATTATGTTGCACTAACAAATAAAACCCGATAGCTATACTAGTTATCGGGTTTTGTGCATTATTCATCGGTTTTAAAAATATCAGAGAACGCATCGCTAAAAAAAGTAATATCCTCGGACGGCTTTTCATCGCTATCTTCGGAAGATGTATCGCTTTCTTCTCCTCCTTCTTCATCATCCTCTTCTGGAGGGGTAGGGTCAGGATGAACATCAGGGTTATCAACATCGTCTTGTAGTTGGTCAGCTTCTTCTGAAGCGTCATCTGCGAGAGCTTGTTTGAGGTCATGCTCAACAACTGTCTTGTCTTCGTTTGTACTAGCAAGGGCTTCACGAGCTTCCTGCACTTTTTCTGATTCTTCGGGCATATGTTTGTTTTTAAAGGTGAATGGATAGAAACTATTTCATATGTTATAATACCTTTATATTATGATTCGTCAAGAGTTAGACAATTTAAGACTACCGAGTGAGCCTGGGGTATATTTTTGGCTCGGTGGCAAGAAGCCTGGTGGTGGAGGGTATGAAGGGCGAGAAGTCTTGTATATTGGCAAGGCGACTTCTTTGCGTGACCGTGTTCGTTCATACTTCGCACCCGATATTATCAAGACACGCGGAGCCCATATTGTAGACATGGTTTTTAAAACAGTGACAGTTGCTTACGACACTACACCTACTGTTTTGGAAGCATTGATCTTAGAGGCAAACTTAATTAAAAAATATAAGCCATACTATAATACTAAAGAAAAAGACGATAAAAGTTTCAATTGCGTAGTGATCACAAAAGAAGAATACCCGCGCATTATTCTTGTTCGACAAAAGGATCTAGATACTCAAAACAAAACAGTAACACTGCCTCGTCTTGGTTTATTTAATACGCAATACGATACTGTGTTTGGACCATTTCCTAACGGTCCTTCTATTCGTGAAGCATTGAAAATCATTCGCAAAATTTTCCCTTTTAGAGATCGTGCTAGTGCGCAAAAAGACAAAGAAGCGTTTTATAGACAAATAGCACTTGCACCTGATGTTTCGAATACGGAAGCAATTACAACGTATAAGAAAAATATTGCTCGCATCAAATTAATTTTCCAGGGCAAATTGCGTTCGCTTATTTCCGGACTAAAAAAAGAAATGATTGGGGTAGCAAAAGCGGAACAGTTTGAAGAAGCAAGCATATTGAAGCAAAAAGTATTTGCCCTCGAACATATTCAAGACATCTCGCTTATTAAACGCGACTTAGAACGGGCAAGTGGAGAGAGTATTTTCCGCATTGAGGCATATGACATAGCCCACCTTTCCGGCAAGCAAATGGTAGGAGTGATGACAGTCATTGAAAACTCGGCCGCAAATAAAAATGAGTATCGTAAATTTATTATACGTGGATTTGATAAGGCGAATGATGCGGGTGCATTACGAGAAATGCTCGTTAGACGTTTGGCGCATACAGAATGGCCATATCCTTCAGTGGTTGTTGTTGATGGTAATATCATTCAAACAAATGTTGCTCGTGAGGTGTTGAGCGAATTACAGTTAGATATTCCAATTGTCGCAGTAACAAAGGATGAGCACCACAAAGCCAAAGCTATTACTGGTCCGCAAGAAATTGTAGAAAATAATAAATTTGCTATTTTACTGGCAAATAATGAGGCACACCGTTTCGCTATTACATTCCACAAAGATCGACGCAGTAAAGCAATGAATATTAAATGATGTATCATATGACTATGAAGGCACGTAATTGGAGTAGATTTTTTCTTAGCATGACCGCATTTATTGCTGTCATAATTATTAATACTGTTACTGTTATTGCACAGCAAGACAATATCCAAGAACATATTCAACAATATAGTTCTATTATTGCCGTGCAAAAAAATAATACTATTAATGTAACAGAAACGATTCAGTATGTTTTTCCTGATGGTCAGCAAAAACATGGCATCTATCGAATTATTCCACTAAAGGGTATTACAATTAGTAACATTAGCGTTGTTGATGAAAACAATACCAAATACCTTTTTACCGCCTCAAGAAGTGGCGGGGAAGAAACAATAAAAATTGGCGATGCTGATACATTGGTTACAGGAACTCATAATTATATTTTGCAGTATGTTGTTTCTGGGGCAATTACTAACTATAAAGACTTTGATGAAATATATTGGAATGCAATCGGTGATCAATGGAGTTATCCAATAACGAGCAGCCATCAAACAATCATTTTACCTGCCATTGTTGGGAAGGATGCTTTGAAGATTGCATGTTATAAAGGTGCTCTAGGTTCAACCACAACTTGTAATGACCTTGTAACTATAACTACCACAACTACGACTCAGATAGATTTCAATCACTCGGATTCGTTGGCAAGTAATGAGGGTATTACCATTGCGGCAGGTTTTCCAAAAGGTGTAGTTACTGAGCTAACTGCATGGCAACGCTTTGTCCATGCCCTGAAAAATAATATTGAATTAATCATTGCTTTAATTATTTTACTAAGCTCAATTGTATATAGTATCAAGAGCTGGTTAAAGAATGGTCGTGATGGAAAGAGGTTGGGCATAATTGTTGCTCAATACGATGTACCGGAAGGAATGCATCCAAGTGAAGTATATGGATTACTACACAAAAATGTTGCTAATAGTGCTATTGCAGCCGAGCTAATTAATTTAGCAGTAAAAGGCTATGTAAAGATTGAAAAATTTGAAACAAAGATTTTACTATTTACATCAGATGATTACCGCCTGACTCTTTTAATAGATAATAAAAATATTGGCGACACACTTGATGGTGCATTACTCTCAGGGCTGTTTGGGGCGAACACTCATGCTAGGGAAGTAGTATTACTGTCGGATTTGAAAGGCACTTTTTATACCACTGTAGCAAAAGTAAAAAAAGCCGTCTTCAGTCTTTTGGTTGGTAAGAATTATTTCACCAAAGATCCAAGTTCCGTTCGTGCTGTAGCAGTTGCTACAGGAGTGATTGGTATAATTGCCTCTATATTTATTGGAATATATGCATTCAATTATTTTAATGATATATACGTTTTGCCCGTACTCATACTTGCTGTCATCATATGCGCTGTGACAAAATATCGCTCAGCCGCAAGAACAGTAAAGGGTGTGGAAATAAAAGAATACATTCTAGGACTCAAAGAATATTTACAGATTGCGGAAAAAGACCGTATAAATTTTCATAATGCTCCAGACAAAAAGCCAGAATTATTTGAAGCACTACTCCCATACGCGATGGTTCTAGGTGTTGAAAAAGCTTGGGCAAAAGAATTCGAAGGAATTTATACTACTCCACCCAATTGGTATGTTGACCCAACAATGAATGGATTTAATACAGGTTTATTGGTAGGTAGTTTTTCAAATTTTAATTCTGTAGCAACGAGTTCATTTGTTGCCCCAAGCTCATCTGGTAGTGGAAGCGGTGGAGGCGGGTTTTCTGGCGGTGGTTCAGGCGGTGGTGGAGGCGGAAGTTGGTAAAACTCTCGCGATAATTAAAAAATCTTTGCTATACTATTGCCATGCAACGAATTGGAGTTCTCCGAGGGGGCGTTAGTCCTGAATATGCGCTTTCTATTAAGACCGGTGCAAACGTACAAAAAGCCTTACATGATGCCGGACTTGAAGCAGTTGATATGCTGTTGGATAAGGATGGCACATTGCACGTTCGAGGTATTCCCACAGATGTAGAAACTGCCAAATCACAAGTTGATGGAGTATGGAATGCGCTTCACGGTAGTTTCGGTGAAGACGGGCAAGTTCAACAAGTACTTGATCACTATGACATACCATATACTGGGTCATCGGCAGATGTATCTGCCCTGGCTTTCAATAAGCAATCAGCCAAAGAGCATGCGAAAGCATTAGGGATTAATACGCCATCGTATCTTCTTATTATTCCTGAGGGGGGAGAGTCTGTATCAGCGGTGACACAAAAAATTTATAAAACTATGGCACCGCCTTGGGTGTTAAAGCCTTTGGTTGGTGGTGGTTCTGTACAAACATTCTTTGCCTTCACTCCGCTTGAACTCTCTCAGTTTGTTGATGAAAGTATATCTAATGCTCAGCCATTTATCGCTGAACAGTATATCCAAGGGAGGGAAGCGGCAGTCGGTGTTATTGATGATTTTCGACAGCAAGAACACTATGCTTTGCCTGTAGTTGAGATAGCATCACCATCTCGGGGAATATTAACAAATGAAATGCGAAAAGGTGAAGAGCAGTACGCACGTTTAAATGGTGGCTTCACTACAGGAGAGCGAGATATGTTGTCACGTTTAGCAAAACAGTTGCATGTACATTTTGGTGCAAAAGATTATTCTCAAAGCGAGTTCATTGTCGACAATAAAGGCAAGCCATGGTTTTTAGAATTAGATACACATCCGCATTTGACTAATAATTCACCTTTCCTGGTTGCATTGGATGCAGTAGGAGCTAGTATGCAAGAATTTGTAACATCTGTTGTTAAGGCAAAATAAGTTATACTTCTTTTATGGAACATACAAACACGCATCGCTCAGGACTTATGAAATGGTCTATTATTATTGGCATTGTTATCGTATTGAATTTATTTTTTAATTATGCAATTTCTTTAGTCTACAAATCGCCTGATTATAATAATTACTTTCCACAAACTCAGGTTGTTCCCGACATCAATAATGAACAAGATTGTATTGCCGCTGGTGGACAATGGAATTCCTCGATTCCCCCAGGGCAAGTGCGGAAAGGTGAAGGGTACTGTGACCCAACATTTACTAAACAGCAGCAATATCAAGCTGCTCAAAAACAATATGACCGCAGCGTTTTCATCATTTTAGTAATCCTCGGAGTAATAAGTATTGTTACAGGGGCATTCGTTGTAAATGCTGTACTGTCACTGTCATTTTCTTGGGGAGGAGTCCTTTCATTGTTTATTGCCTCTGTTCGGTATTGGTCAGATGCAAATAGTTTGATGAAGGTATTTATTCTGGCTATCGCTTTAGGGACATTGATCTGGGTTGCAGTCAAAAAATTTGCTTAATTCATAGTTCGTGTCAAAAAGCCTTTCATTTGCTTGAAAGGCTTTTTTGTGGAAAAATGTATATATATGCCCACCTCCGCTAAAGCTTCGGCGCGCCAAAGAACTCCTGCCACAATATATAACCACTTGAAGGTGGAAAAAAAATGGCAGAAAGAATGGGAGGTAAATGGTACGTACAAAACTGAAAACCCTTCACTACGTTCAGGATCTAAACGACTCCAACCAAAAATGTATGTTTTGGATATGTTCCCATATCCATCAGGTGCAGGACTGCACGTTGGACATCCTCGGGGATATATCGGTAGTGATGTATATGCGCGCATGAAGCGTATGGATGGGTTCAACGTGCTTCACCCAATGGGCTTTGATTCATTTGGGTTACCAGCGGAACAATATGCGATTCAAACAAAGAAACACCCCGGACCTTTCACGGATAAACTTGTTGCTCAATATAAAAAACAATTAGAAGTAATTGGATTTTCATATGATTGGTCACGAGAAGTTTCTACACACCGCCCCGAATATTACAAATGGACGCAATGGATCTTTTTGAAACTCTGTGACGCATGGTATGACAGCAAGAAAAATAAAGCGCGAACAATTGATGAATTAGTAACACTGTTTGAGAAGAGCGGTACAAAGTCAGTAGCTGCATTTGCTGATAATGCTACCCCAACGTTTTCAGCAAAAGAGTGGCAAAGTTTTTCTGCTATCGAAAAACAAAATATTTTAATGCAGTACCGTTTGGCATACGAAGGATTTGCGGAGGTAAATTGGTGTGAAGAACTTGGTACAGTACTAGCGAATGATGAGATTGTTGATGGTCCAACAGGTCCTGTTTCTGAGCGTGGCGGTTTTCCTGTCATCAAAAAAGCTATGCGTCAGTGGTTCATGCGTATCACGGCATACGCAGATCGCTTGGTAGAAGATCTCCAGCCGCTTGATTGGCCAAACAATATCAAAGAGATTCAAAAAAACTGGATAGGGAAAAGTGTAGGATCAGAGATTACTTTTGAAATTCCTGCAGCACAAACTTCTGTATCTGTTTTTACCACACGTGCAGATACGCTGTTCGGAGTGACATATATTGTCCTTGCACCTGAATACCCATTCATATCCGAATGGCAAAATGTTATTTCTAACTGGACAGAAGTTGAGGCGTATATAAAAAGCATCGCCCAAAAAGAAGAGAATGAAAGAACTGCAGCCGATAAGCCTAAGACCGGTATACAACTAAAGGGGCTTACTGCGATCAACCCTGCAAATGGTGAAGAAGTGCCGGTATGGATTGCTGACTATGTATTAGCAAACTATGGTACAGGCGCAGTGATGGGTGTTCCTCAACATGATGAACGTGACTTTGCATTTGCAACAACATATAAGTTGGCAATTATTGATCGACCACTAGTTGATAAAAATGAAATTACAAAAAAAGTAGCAGGCACACTTGTTACTAAATATAAAATGCGTGATGCAATTTTTGCACGTCAGCGTTACTGGGGTGAACCAATTCCATTACGCCACGCAACAAATGGATTGATCACTCCTTTGAAAGAAAAGCAGTTGCCTTTGGAATTACCAAAAGTAAAATCATACGAACCTTCCGGTAATGGCGAAAGTCCTTTGTCACAAGTAAAAGAGTGGATCAAAGAAGGATATGAAACAAACACTATGCCAGGGTGGGCAGGTTCTTCATGGTACTTCTTGCGATATATGGATCCGACAAATAACAAAGCATTTGCCGGAAAAAAAGCACTGGATTATTGGAAAGATGTAGATATGTATGTGGGAGGAGCAGAGCATGCCACAGGCCACCTTTTGTATAGTCGTTTTTGGCACAAGTTCTTATTTGATATGGGTCTTGTTGCAACAAAAGAACCATTTAAAGCATTGCGTAATCAAGGATTGATCGGAGGTTCTGATGGCCGCAAAATGTCAAAGCGATGGGGGAATGTTATTAATCCCGATGATGTGGTGAAATTGTACGGAGCAGACTCGTTACGTTTATTTGAAATGTTCCTCGGTCCCTTTGAGGCACACTTGCCTTGGAGTACGGAAGGAATCATTGGCTCACGCAGATTTATTGAACGAGTCTGGCGCCTAGCCTTGAAGCTAAAAGATCAGGAGAATTTTCGAGCGTCTGGTGAGCGATTAGCGAGGACCAAGGACCGAGAAAATATTTCTGATCTTGGCGCTTCGCAGAAAGCACTTCACAAGACAATTAAAAAAGTTACCAAAGATATTCAGACATTTTCATTCAATACAGCAGTTTCTTCATTAATGATTTGTTTAAATGAATTCGAAAAGAATGGCGTAAGTGAAAAAGATTTTCAAATATTTCTACAACTGCTCGCACCATTTGCTCCACATGTCACAGAAGAATTATGGAATGGATCAACTAGTATTCACCTTGCAGGCTGGCCGAAATTTAATCCAAAGTATCTTGTAGAAGATCAGGTTACAGTCGGTGTGCAAGTGAACGGTAAAGTAAGAGCAGAGATCACTATTGCTATAGATGCGTCAAAAGAGGATATAGAAACTGCTGCATTGGCACTACCGCGTATTCAAGAATTCTTGCAAGGTAAGTCAGTAAAGAAAATTATTGTTGTTCCGGGGCGGGTTATTAACATCGTTGCAACCGAATAGCTTTTTTAGCAATCAAAAATAATGTATTATAGAGACACATATGTATCAAAACACCATTAGAAAATTCAACACAATATCATTTAGTATTATTACTGGACTGTGCGTACTTTTACCATTTTTCTTCCTACCTGCAACATTGAGCGGACTTGGTGCAACGAAGGCAGTAGTACTGTATATCGGAGTATTTCTCGCATTCTCATTTTGGCTCATCGCACAATTTTTGGATGGATCATTCAAGTTTCCAAAACATTGGACATTTTTATTTATCGGATTGTGGGTAGTATTTGCATTAATTAGTGCATTAACTTCGCTAAATACTAGTATTTCTCTTTGGGGCAGAGGGTTTGCAGTAGACTCTTTCGCAACAGTGTTGGTTGTCGGATTGTTTACATTTTTGATTGCATCATTCTCTCGGGATCAGCGTCGTTTAGTGCAGCTCTTCCTCGCAGCATTTGCTGGGTCAGTGCTGACTGTATTTCTTCAGGTAGTTTTGTATGTAACACAGCGTACTCATTTTGTGTCTACCTATCTTGCACATGTTTCAACTCAAGGGACATTGGTTGGTTCATGGGTTGATTTTGCTTATTTTGTTATTTTCACATTCCTGCTCGCATTGTTGATGTATGAAGTATTGATGCCAAAAGGTTTTTTCCGAATATTGTCATTGGTAGCAATGGTACTTTCTTTGATCGTATTGGTGTTTCTTAACTTCAACGCTGCATGGATCATTACTATTGTTTCAGCATTGCTCGTATTCGTATACAAATCATCAGTAGAGCGTTCTATTTCAAAATTCTTCTTAAAAAATAGTGATGCGAGTGAGAGCGAAAAGGAAGAAGAAATGCAAAACACTCAGCGTTTTCCAATCATGTCATTCGTGGCACTACTTGTTGGACTATTCTTCTTCTTAAGTAGTAATTCAATTGGTGCAGGTCTTGCTCATTTTGCTGGCGTATCATTTACAGACATTCGTCCATCATTTGGCACTACTACTCATGTAATGCGTGCAACTCTTGCCCACGATCCAATATTTGGTGCCGGAGCCGGTCGCTATGCTGACATGTGGAACCTCTATCATCCACTAGCAATTAACAATACTGTATTTTGGAATACATCATTTGATACGGGATATAGTTTCTTGCAGTCCGTATTTACTACAAACGGTATTCTCCCGGTATTGTTCCTTGTCGCCGCATTGCTCTTCGCTGCAGTTCACGGATTCAAATTATTTAACTATCAGTTCCCAGATCGCTTCAGTCGATTCATTGCGGTGACTTCAGTCATTATGCTCGTGGCATTCATTTGTTTGATTGTGTTTGCTTCACCCGGTCTTGTGTTGATTGCATTCGGTTTCATGTATCTTGGTTTACTACTCGGTGTTTCTACATTAGTTGGTAGAACAAAGCTTGCTTCACTGCAGTATCTTGATGATCCTCGTACTAGCTTCTTCGCCATCTTAGCAATTGTTGTTGCTGCTATGGCTGGTTTCTCTGCTGTGTATTTCAGTGGTAACCGTTTTGCAAGTATTATTTATTATAACCGCGCTATTGCTGCAAGTGATCGATATACAGCACAGTCACGCCTAGAAAAAGCAATTGCACTTTCACCAAATGATATCTATTGGCGTACACGCACAGCATTGTTTACCAATCAATTCACTAGTGCAGCAGGGCAACAAAATCCTGATAAGAGTCAATTGCAAACATTTTTCTCTCAAGCAGAGCAGAGTGCGCAAGGTGCTGTTGCATGGGATCCAAATAGTGCAAATAACTGGCTGACATTGAGTCAGGTGTATCAACTTGTTTCTAGTACTCAAAATACACAAGCATTTACGAATGCAAAAACTGCAGCTGATGAAGCGCAAAAGCGTAATCCAACTAACCCAGTATTCGTATTGAATCAGGCTCAGCTAGCTCTTACTAAACAAGATACCGGGGCGGCGTTTAACTATATTGCTCAAGCAATCGCACTGAAGTCAGACTATCTTGATGCATATGTACTCAAAGCTCAGATTGAACAAGCTGGAGGAAGTACTACGGCTGCTGTAACAGAGATGACTGCATATGTACAAGCTGCCCCTTATGATGATCAAGGATACTTGCTACTCGGTCAGGCATATACTCAACAAAAGGATTACACAAATGCAATTGCTGCATTTGCACGTGCTCGTGATTTAGCGCCTACCAATCCAAATAATTATTTGCAATATATCAGTGCATTAATCGCTGGTGGGCAGAAAGAACAAGCGGTATCAGCACTCCAAGATTTCAAAGTGAAATTCCCACAAGTAACTGGTGTTGATGAACAGATTCAACGTATTCAAAATGGAACTGCTGCACCTATAGAGACAGCAACCGTTCCTGCTACAACAACTACACCTGCTACAACCCCAAAGAAAAAATAATCCGTACGTATGGTTTCAAAAATAATTAAATTCTTGAACCGTGATCTATTCACCATGAACCAGGCCGCCCTGGTTCTTGCTGTTTTCTCCTTTCTTTCGCAAGTATGTGGTTTATTGCGTGATCACTTATTGGCTGCATTAGTTGGACCATCGGTAAACCTTGATACGTATTACAGTGCCTTTCGTGTGCCAGATTTTGTTTATAACTCATTTGGTATTTTGTTTTCAGTCACAGTACTGATTCCATTTATTGCCCAATATGTTGAACAGGAAAAACAAGATGGTCATAATGGTGCTTTTCGACGTTTCCTCGACAGTATATTCAGTGTCTATATGATTGGTATGACAGTTCTGTCACTGGTATTGATTGTGATAATGCCATGGCTGACACGGTTGGTTGCACCAGGGTTTAGTGGAATTGAGCAAGTACATTTGGTGTTGTATTCTCGCATCATGCTGATCTCGCCATTTTTATTTGGTATTTCCAGTTTGTTAAGTTCATTTGCGCAGGTACAAAAAAAGTTTTTTGCATTTGCTATTGCGCCACTGCTTTATAATGCCGGCATATTAATTGGTATCATATTCTTGCGTCCAATCTTTGGAATGCTTGGCGTTGTTCTTGGAGTAGCCATTGGTGCTATATTGTATTTTGCTATACAAGTACCAACATTGATTAAGCTTGGTAAATTGCCACGATTCAATCTCAAAATTGATTGGAGTACCATCAAGCGCGTCATGTTATTGTCATTACCTCGTACGCTTAGTTCATCATTAAATAACATTACCTTTATTATAATTGGTGCCATCGCCTCATTACTTACAGCAGGCTCAATTTCGATTTTTCAGTTTTCATATAATATAGAAAATACACCGCTGTTAATCATCGGTGTGTCATATGCCGTCGCTGCATTTCCAACTATGACTCGCATGTTTGCTGCAGGGGAGAAAAAAGAATTACTAGATGTATTGCACCGCACTACGCGCAATATATTTTTCTTTTGCGTGCCGGCGTCATTATTAATGATTGTATTGCGTGCACATATAGTTCGGTTACTACTAGGAGCAGGAGTATTCTCATGGAATGATACTCGTTTAGTGGCAGCATCTGTAGCATTGTTCTCTATTTCAATCGTTGCACAATGTTTAGAACTATTATTGGTGAGAGCATTCTTCGCTACAGGTAATACCAAAACACCATTGATTATTAATAGCTGGTCAACATTGGTTACCCTAGGCTCTGTTGTAGGGTTATTGGCCCTACATCGTTACAGTGTGTTTTTTGGTGATTTCTTGAATGATCTATTGCGTATTGATGGTACAACCGGATCAAGTGTAGTGCTGTTAGCATTAGGATTTTCAATCGGAGAAACTATCAACGCGTATGCATTATGGATAGCATTTAAAAAGAAAATGCCTGGTTTGAAATCAGATAATATACTCTTAACAAAAAGTATTACACACATGCTTGCTGCTGGTATTATCGGAGCAACTGCGGCATACGGTACATTAGTACTGACTGGAGGAGATATACTGCAGACACATTTTTTTGGTATTTTAATACAAACTATAATCGCTACTGCAGTGGGGGCTGCGATGTATGGTATTGTTTTACGAGCTTTACGAAATGAAGACATCACATTGTTTATTGAAACAGCTCGTTCTCGTTTCTGGAAACAGCGCCCAATCATTGTTCAGGAAGAACAAGAACTCTAACTTATTTTAATATTTAGCTTTTTATTGTTATAATAAAAACAATGAATCACTTTGTTCGAGCACACAAAACCTTCCTGCTCTCAATAGGTTTTTTAGTTGCATTTGCTGTGACTGTTTCTTATGCGACACCTCCTTCATCTCCCTATTCCGCCGGCGCAACACTTGATCCACAGTGTGCACCTGGCTCA
>JBDSNU010000016.1:0-1657 GCA_039915165.1 Minisyncoccota bacterium
ATCAGGTTTAAGGTATATCCCAATACGCTAATCCCAATAAATGTTGCAATCAGTGAAGCAGGAATAGAAACCATTACTATCAGTGCATTTCTGATACTATGTAAGAAGAAAAGCATTACAAAGGCTACCAGAATAATCGCAAGGACTAAATCATGGATTACTGCATCAGCAGATTCTAATGTAAAAATTGAACTGTCATTTGCAATTGTTATTTTTAAATCATTTTTGGCGTAATCTTTTTGTAATGTTTCAATAACCTTGTGGACGCTTTTACTTACTTCAACCGCATTTGCATCGGATTGCTTAATGATTTGTAGGGCAATAGCTCCTTTACGGTCAATACGGGCAATTTTTTCTACTTCTTTTTGTGCATCTCTCACATCTGCGATGTCTTGTAGTCGGATCTGCGCACCATCTTTCCCTGTACCTACAACTAGTTTACGCAGTTCATCTACGTTTTTGTATTTACCAGATAAACGGATTAAGATGTCCTGATTCTTGGTTTTTACACTACCTGTAGGGAAGTCAAGATTTGAGGTCAAAATTGATTGTTGAACCTGTAAAACTGATAGTCCGTAACCCTGGATCTTATCTGCATCAAGACCAACTTCAATTTCTTTTTCCTGTCCGCCCACAAGGTTAACCTGTGCAACACCATTAACCCTTGATATAATCGGTGCAATACGTTTGTCAATCAAATCGTAAAATGATGCGTCATCCATTTTAGCAGATGCTGACATGGTAATCACTGGTAAATCATCTAAAGAGAACTTACTTAATGAAGGTGGTTTTACATCAGTTGGTAAATCCTTAAGAATTGAATTTACTTTACGCTGTGCTTCGTTTAATGATAAATCAACGTTAGCTTTATCATTCAGGGTGATGGTTACAACGGATAAACTTTCATATGAGACTGCATTCAGTTTCTTAATATTCTCCATGGAGGATACAGCATCTTCAATTTTCTTGGTTACTGTATTTTCTACCTCACTTGGTGATGCACCTGGGTATACCGTGGAAATTGAGACTACATTCTGAGAGAATTTGGGCAGCAACTCATAACTTAAAGAGAAGTAGCTCAATAAACCCAGCAATGTCAGTACGCTAAATACCACGATGACAAGTGAAGGTCTTTTTATTGATATTTCGGTTAATTTCATCTATATATAGATTTATATGATATTATTTTATAATTGCAACCGGGCTGCCTTCAACCAAATTGATCTGTCCGCTGATGATTACTGTTTCACCTTCTTTCAATCCATCAAGAATCTCTACCTGATCACCGATAATTCTGCCTGCAACTACTTTACGTAGTTTTGCTGTGTTTCCTTCGCCAAGCACAAAAACTTCGTTACTGCTTACACTACCTACAAATGAACCGCGTGGAATAGTAATCGCAGCTGACTGAGCAGGAAATTTGAAAATAGCAGTTCCATACATACCTGCTTTGATTGTATTTTTGTGGTTGTTCTCTACTTCAATTTCGACAGGAAAATTTAAAGTTTCATCAGCTTTAGGAGCTATGAAAGTGATTTTACCTGAGAAATTATCTGAAGGAAATACATTTGATTTAATCTGTACTGTTTCACCAACTTTAAGGTTTGCAACCTGGCCTTCGTTTACATTCACTTTCAGTTTTAATCTTGAAACATCT
>JBDSNU010000003.1:0-2367 GCA_039915165.1 Minisyncoccota bacterium
GGTCGGCGGGACAATCCCTTTCGCCAACAATGACGGCTTGAGATTGACTACAGGCGCAAGTTTGAATCAAGGGTACAACCGCAAGTTGGCACGTTCGTATGGGCGCACTATCTCCCCGTAATTCAGAATAAAGAAAGTCGATAACCTGTATCGACTTTCTTTATGTTTCTTTATTTACTATCTCCTGCCAATTTTGCTAGCCAGTCGTCTAGGTCGACTATGCCATTCTCAATAGCTTTTCTAAGGGCTGTAATGACATCACCATACAGCCAACGAATGGTATTGGCGTTAGACGGATTGTACGACTTGTAAGTGAGTTTCTCCCCTGTTTCTCCCTCAGTGTCCCAGTCAATATGTTGCCATCCGAATGGCGCGTGTGCATCCAAACACGCTTGTTGTAAACCGACTTCAAGAAGATGTTTTGACGAAGCCTTAGCTGCATCGCCCTTGTACTCGGCCTCCACTCTAAGGATGTTAGATCGTGGGTGTGGTTTGTAGTATCTGTAAACTCTAACCATGCGCTCTGATGCTCTCGCACCAATATAGCATGTCTGTCCCGAAGGACTATTGATCGTTCCATTAGACTTAAACGCGCTCCCCTTTCGATGAGTCGAAAACTCTGTCGGGAGTGTTTCAGTCTCAATATCCACAGCGAAATCGACGCGAGAACATCGTTCATGTGTGGCCTGAATAAGGGGTAACAAGTGATCGCCGGCTTCAAAGTTGTAGCAAGCGCGTCCAGAGAACTCAATGAATATATGGGCATTAGTTCCTCCGATTGAAAGCGCCACACCTGTGATCTCGTGTCGTAAGCGAGTTGAGTAGAAGCCAGTGCCCTTCTCAATGCCCCAACTTCCAAACCCGAACTTATGCCTAATGTCCTCAGGCAACAAGGTGACAAAAGTGTTGACGGTAGAACGGATTGCTTCATGATCAATTACTCCATAAGGTGCGCGGATAGGTATTGTGAAAGAATAATAATCAATTGAGTAAAACACTAGATGTTTATAAACTCATTGATCTTGTGGGACGAAATATCAGCAGCGCCGTTAATCCATCTCCAAGTGTGCTGGCGCACCTGATTGACGACATCGCCCTTGTAGGAGATATAGATCATCCATCCGTTCTGCACTTGGTAATGTCCGTAGCTGACGACTTCCATTGTGACTCTTCTCCCTTTCCAGACAGCATCAGTCGATACAGACAATTGAAAGCCTTCGTGCTCGAGTCCTTGAAGTCTTAACCATTCAAAGAAAGAATTTTTCCCCTCTGCTCTTTGTTTCTTATTCTGGAACTTGTTTAACCGATGTTCAAACAATGGCATGGTGTTTTCTCCAGAGACCCCCCTCTGCTTATAGGGGGGTCAGTTATTACGATAGACATACAGTACCACAGTGTTTTCCCCGTGTATGTGACTTTTGTCACTTTTGTGGTATTCTTATTGAATCGCATTTGAATGTCGGGATTCCGACGAAGGAAAATTGTGTCATGGCCGGACGCACAGGTATGCAAGCCTTTACCACAATTTGCAAGAAAGCTTGTAAGTTGTTGGCAGTTTGGCAAAACAGTATTATCGGAGTGGTCAACGCGTCAGCATTGAGCGCGGAAGACAAAGCACTTGCCATCAGTACCATTAATTCGATTAATGCGTCCTGTGACGTTTTTGTTCAACTTTCAACTCGATGGGAACAGTAGTCCGGTTTTTATACCAATACATCCATTTAGGTTTAGGCTAAGAGGTACCGAAAAATGCCAGAAAACGAAATTCACGCTCCTGTATATATCAAGGGCAAAGTCGCAACTGCTGTTTACCCAGACGGTCACGCATACCGCCTCTATTTCGCGTCGGGTAGCTCGTGGGGCGCTGGTGCTGTGGGCGATGAGAACAATTGGCGCTTAATGGAAGGCGCTACAGATCATGGCGCGATTTCAGGTATTGTGTTTCAAGTTTTTGATCGCTTGCGCGGGTTTATGCCAGCGGGAAGTACCATCAAAAGTATTGAGCTATGGCACAGTATCCCAGAAGCGCCCAACGTGCTTGACCATATCAACGCGTTACCACCGGCTAATCCGACTTGCATTGGCACACCAGTCGCCGCGTCATATTCGATGTACGTGCTAGAAACAGCACTCCGGAAGCAATTTCGAATGAGTGTTTTTGACGGCAGCAATCCTGCGCCTCAGAAATTCCCGTTTCCCAGTGTCCCTGTTTCCGATGATGCTAGTTTTGCGTGGTACATGGTCGGCGGGACAATCCCTTTCGCCAACAATGACGGCTTGAGATTGACTACAGGCGCAAGTTTGAATCAAGGGTACAACCGCAAGTTGGCACGTTCGTATGGGCGCACTATCTCCCCGTAATTCAGA
>JBDSNU010000009.1:0-1605 GCA_039915165.1 Minisyncoccota bacterium
ATTTTCCGTGTAAGGGACTTTGAAAAGAAATTTGCAAAAAGACTTGGTGCCGGCAAGGCTGCAGCCTGTACTTCTGGAACAGCTGCTCAATATATTGCAATGAAATGTATGGGAATAGGGGAAGGCGATGAAGTGATTACACAGTCATTTACGTTTATAGCAACTATTGAGGCAATACTTGCGTGTGGAGCGAAACCCGTGGTTGTTGACATTGACGACACATATAATATGTGCCCTAAAAGCCTCGAAGCAGCAATTACTACCAGAACCAAACTGATTGTTCCGGTACATATGCTTGGAAATCCTGCTGAAATGGATTCCATTAACAGTGTTGCCAAAAAACATGGCATACCTGTTCTGGAAGATGCATGCGAGGCCTTGGGGGCTTCCTATAAAGGGATTTCTACAGGATTGCTTTCTGACGTTGGTGTATTCAGCCTCGACTTTGGTAAAACAATTACTACCGGAGAAGGGGGTATGATTATTTCAAATAATGACGAACTGATCGAAAAGTGCATGAAATTCATTGATCATGGACATGATTCTGATATGAGTTTACCCAGAGGAAAGGATACCGCATCTTTCTTTGGATTTAACTATAGAATGATGGAGTTGCAGGCTGCGGTAGGTCTTGTGCAGGTTGACAGGCTTAGCCATATCGTAAAGTTCAACCAGAAACATAAAAGAATAATCAAAGACGAATTACGAAAACATACTGATAAGATCCAATTCAGGCGTATCACAGATGAGGCAGAACTTGCTGATACGATTATTTTTAACATGGAAACCCCCGCGCTGGCAGAGAAACTGATCCAGGTTTTGGCCAAGGAGGGCATTGGCACAAAAAACGTTCCCGATGCAATGAGGTGGCATTTTACAAAATATTTCAGCCAAGTATGGAACAACACAAAATTATATCCAGACCATGATACAAAATGGTCACAATCGGATGCTTTACTCAGCAGATCAGTGTCTCTCCCTGTAATGGTGAACTGGTCTGAGGCAGATCTCGCAAGGATCACGGGATCACTGAATACAGCGCTACTTTCTATATAATTAAAGCACCTGGAAAAATAACAGCGGGGCAGTTGTCCAATACAGCGCCCCGTTGTTATGTGCAGGCCTTAGGGTATTCAAAGCGACAGTATCGCTGGACGCGCTTTTAATTTGTAGCTTTAATTGTAACTACAAAAAGAGCTTTAACGAAGAAATTCAATGATAAAGACAGTTAAAAAATTATTGATTCTCCTGTCACCCCGAACAAGAAGGTTGATCCCGATGATATTGATGAGTATATTATTCATAGGGTTCCTGGAGATGCTTTCTGTTGTGCTGCTTATGCCTTTACTCACGAGTGACAAACTCATAGGGAGTGGTACACCAAGTTCAGCAATGAATGGAAGTATGAGCCTTGTACTTAAAGTGTTTGACGAACTCAATATTCACACGCTAAAACAGATTGCTATACTGGTAGTGTCATTTATGATATTTAAGCATATCCTAATCATTTTGTTGAACTATTTCCAGTATAAAATAATTTTTGGAAATGATATCTGGCTCCGCAATGAGTTGCTCATGAATTATACGGAACACGATTTCCTGTCT
>JBDSNU010000004.1:0-28131 GCA_039915165.1 Minisyncoccota bacterium
AACAACCTACGCACCCTTTACGCCCAATAATTCCGGATAACGCTCGAGGCTCTCGTATTACCGCTCCTGCTGGCACGAGATTAGGAGCCTCTTATTCATGAGGTACCGTCAATAAACTTCTTCCCTCATAAAAGGTCTTTACGTGCCGAAGCACTTCATCAACCACGCGGCGTCGCTCCATCAGACTTTCGTCCATTGTGGAAGGTTCTTGACTGCAGCCACCCGTAGGTGTATGGGCCGTGTCTCAGTCCCATCGGTGGGGGTCAGGCTCTCACCTCCCCTAGACGTCATAGCCTTGGTACGCCATTACCGTACCAACTAGCTGATATCTCACAGGCCTTTCCTAAAGCGAAAAACTTTACCCCGGAGGGACTATCGTGTATTAGCACACCTTTCGGTGCGTTATTCACGACTTTAGGGTAAGTACCTATGTATTACTACCTCGTCTGCCACTAACCAGCGTCCTACATCAAAATATTGCTTTGCTTTGTATTGCTACTCAACTCAACTTTATCAATCAGTAGGACAAGGTCCGTTCGACTTGCATGCCTTATCCACGCCGCCAGCGTTCATCCTGAGCTAGGATCAAACTCTTCTTAAAAGTCCCCAATATAAAATATTAGAGAACTAGACTGAGACAAAATAAAAATGACTTCTTATTTTGTCTCTATTTTCGTACAATTGTGTGTTTATGTTAATTATAGATTTGCATTTGATTGCATTCATTTACTATGTATTTTTCAAATAACTAACCCACCTCTGTGAGCGACCACTAGTATATACGGATGAGATATAAAGTCAACCTTTTACGGAGCAATATTCCTCTTACTTTTCCCCGACAACAAAATATGTAATAAACCCTTTATTTATAAGGCTATTTAGATCACTAATTCTGCCAAAGTACAGGGGTATATTTCGGCATTAATGACCATAGCAAAGTCAGCAGTCCTGCGAATCCAACCTTTTGTAGGATTGCCTTTTAATATTTCATGAATGAATAAGTCATCTCCAGGAATCAATCGCTCTATGGGTAAATTATCGATTTCATAGAACTGTGGGTCTTGCATCTCGGCAGTACTGACTGCTTCGCCCTTGAAAAGGTAGCAATTGTAAAAAAGCACTCGGAATGAAGGGTCTCCAAAAACCTTATCTTCTTCTGGTCCATTGTAAAAATCTATTAGTCCAACAGGAATGAGGTCTTTTTCATCAAAAGTAATCCCGCCGGTTTCTTCGGTTACTTCTCGGGTTGTGCTAGCCAATGCACTTTCCCCTTCTTCGATCTTCCCGCCAAATCCTTTCAAGCCAACAATCTTAAACTGCTGGTCAGCCAAAAGCACTTCATTTGTTTCTTTATTAATAAAGTGAACGAGTGTGGCTTTTTTCATAATTAGTTTAATACTATGCTTTCACTAGTAAATTGCAACGATAAATGTATAATCCAGAAAAATTAAAAAATGAAAACAATAAGAATCAAGGGCGGAAAGCCTTTACATGGATCAGTAACTATTGCGTCAAACAAAAACGCTAATCTACCTGCACTGCTTGCCTCGATCCTTACCGACGAGACTATGACATATAAAAATGTTCCTGAGAGTCCTGATGTTAAAAAAATTCTTGCTGCCCTCGCAGACATGGGTGCCTCAGTTACAAATGATAACAATGGCACAGTGACTATTTGCTGTAAAAACCTTTCAACCTGTGTTGTCCCAAGTGAACATATCAGAGAAATGCAGGCTGGGTACTTATTTGCTGGACCATTACTCGCAAGGTATGGTGAAGCATTTATTCCACCCTCTTCTGGTTGTCAGTTAGGGTATAGAGGTTTTGAAGACCATGCAGGATATTTCAAAAAGCTATGTGTTGGAACCTCGGTGGTAAACAAGAACGGTGAAGCTTTTGTTCATTTCGTAAAAAATGAGCCAGCATGCAATGATCGTGTTGTGGCGAAGGATTCACAATCTCTTTATGACAATCGTAGTGCTTCGTATAACAATGCGTTAGTTACGCCAACAGAAAACATACTTATGTTTTTGTCCGGCAAATCGCAATTTGATACGGAACTAAGCGGTATTGCACAAGAACCACATGTGGCTCAACTTATTGACCTCCTGAGACAAATGGGTGTTCAAATTAAAGGAAAAGGTTCGACACTTAAAATTCGAAACAGTTCAAAGTTAAAAGGAGCAACATTTGTCCCGGGACCAGATCATGTCGATTATTTTGGCTTTGCCATAACTATGGCGATGACCAAAAGCGATGTACTACTTAAGTTACCTGTGACTGAAAACATTGCCCATATCAATGAATTTATCAAAGATATCGGCATTGAAATTGAGTTAAAGAAAAATGGAGTACTTATTTTAGGGAGTAAATCTTCCTACAAACCGTCTCCGACCTTTCCTCGAGCACAAGATGCTTTCACGTATAAAATGATCCCTGGGCCATGGCCTATGTTTCCTGTTGATTGTCTTCCGAGCTTTGTTGCCTGGAGTACTACCAACCAGAACTCAGACACTTCTACATTGATTAACAATTGGATGTATGACGACGGCATTAAATATGTTCCCGTAATGCAACAAATGGGTGCCCGTATCTCAAACTTTGATAATCAACGCGTTACAACATTAGGGGCTAATAATCCTAATCCATATCGCTCTTCATTGTTAGAAGTATCGGCACCAAATGTTATCGAGGGTGTACGAGCACTTATTTCCTGTGCGCTTTCTGGTGGAGAATATGACATTCATAATGTTCAATATATTCTTCGCCGCAACCCTGACTTTTTTGAAGTATTAAAAGAGTTAGGAGCAGACATTACTGTTCTTTAAATTAAAACCAAAGCTGCATCTTTTATGATGCAGCTTTTTTATTTGTTTCCCACACTTCTTCTAGTTTTTCAATAGTGATTTCCTCCTCCATACGCTGTGCATAAAATTTTTTCATAACTGGAGAAAGCTGGCTAAAAGACCAGCGTTTGAGCCAGACTTTATTATCGATGTCGCTATATACAGCTTTTTTATCAAAAGTAATTTCATTGAAGTCGAGCATGACGATTTCACCTTTCTCATTCAATCCGTTATTTACGGTGAGGTTAAAAATGGATTCGTGACAGCCTACAGTCCATAAATAGATTATTTGAGCTATATAATCTTCAATGATTTTTTCCTGTTCTTTTTCTGTTTTTTTGTTTAATGTGTGAACTAGTAATTCAACTTTGTCTTGTTCATATTCAATATCATTTAAAAATGTCGGGTTACCAATTATGGAATGATTGTCGAGAATGGAGAATAACTTTTTATATGCTAAAGGCATTGCATATGCATTTTTTATTGCTTTGGCATATTCACTTAGAGAAAAACCACTGCTTTGCATTATATGAATAAAAAAATGCCAGTCACTCTTACGTTTTTTTATCACCCGGCCATTACCAAGATCATAAACGATATAAAAATATCCTTCACCAATCTTTTTCATATTATTTCGCCACCTTCACTGCTTCATCAAATTTAATTGAAAGTAGTTTTGAGCCCCCATCTGTACCGAGAGTTACACCGTACAATACAGATGCACGAGACATGGTTTCGCGATTGTGAGTTACCACGATCAACTGAGAATACTGTGACAATAATTCAATCATGTCACCGTATCGACGAGAGTTGGCTTCATCGAGTGCTGCATCTGTTTCATCGAGTACTAAGAATGGTGGTGGATTTACTTGAGAGATAGCGAAGAGTAGGGCGATTGAAACAAGCGATCGTTCCCCACCAGAAAGCATGTTAAGTTCTTTTACTTTCTTTTCAGGTAAGTTCACGTGTACTTCAATTCCACGCTCAAACTCTTCTTCCTCTTCGCTTTGCTCAGGGTCTTCGCCTTCGGCTGCAATCTGTTCATCAATGTTTTTTCTTCTTCTTTTCTTTTCAAGAGTAATAGAAAGGAATGCACTTCCCCCTCCAAACATAGTCTTGAAGAAATCACTGAAGCGTTCATTGATCACCTTCACTCCGGAAGTGAACTGTTCATCAAGTACTCGCTTCAAATCAATGATAAGTGTTTCAAGATTGCGAACACCTGACTCAATATCTGTTACTTCGCGTGCCAAGAATGCGTCACGTTCAAATGTAGATTCATATTCAGTCACTACTTCATTACCGATACCAGCATGTTCATCTAAGCGAATTTTCAAACGATCGATGGTTCTTTTTTGTGTATGTAAATCAAATTCTGGAATGGCTTGTGCGGCTGCAAACTTCTGGGTAAATCCTACACCAAACATAAAGCCGGCTTCTTTTAGCTCAATATCAAATTGTTCTTTGCGGTCAAGAAATCCGCTCTTTGAAACTTCGAGTATTTGTATCTCTGCTTCACTCTGTTTGATGTCACTGATGACTTCATAGCGTTTGCGAGTTGCAGTCTGACTTGCCATCATAGCAACGTCTCGGGCCTGTTCAGCCGCTTGTAGCTGCTGTTGTAGTGCTTCTTCTTGTCCGATGTATGCACGCAACTCTCTTTCAAGATCTTCTAGCTCTAATGCGGTATCAGAAATACCGGTGTCGATACTTGGCTGTTCTATTTGTGTTGGGCGTTTTTCTTGACGGTCTTTCAACCGACTCACTAACGACTCGATTTTTGCCAGTGAAGCTTTTACTACTTCTAATGAGTCAGCATTGCGGATATGTTGCAGCACTTGATCAATGTCATTTAATAATGCTTGATATTCATCGGGAGAAAATGTAATTGCCTTGGCAATAAATTGCTGTTGCTTGCTTTGCGCAATGATCATTTGTCGCTGCGCTTCTACCATGCCCTCCAAACGACTGATGCGACTTTCGGTAGTGCGACGTTTTTCACGAATGATTTGTAACTGCGAAGTAATGTTGGAACGTTCGCCAGCAGTACTATCATGCACGACATCTTCTGCAGGAATAGTTGCAAGCAATTGTTCAAGCTGTGTTTTTTTACTAGCAATCAAACTGTATGCCTGGGCCAAACGATTATCTTCCTCGCGAAGCTTGGCACGCTCTGTAGCTAAATATTGCAGCGACAACATTTCTAGTTCTTCACGAATTGCACGCCCCTTTTCCACCTTTTCTACTTGTTTTTTCAAAAAAGTTAAGTGCGGTGCGAGTTCACGACGAAGTGACTGCACTTCTTTCAATGTATTGGTGGCTTTGGTCAATTTGCTTTCACTTTCTTTGATACGGAAGTGATAAATTTTCAACCCTAATGCATCTTCTAACATTTCACGACGGTCACGAGATGATGCGCGCAAAATACCGTCAGCCTCACCTTGAGAAATAATATGATGGCTTGAAGTACCAATGTTCACTGAAGACAAAAGTTCAACCATTTGTTTCAAGCGAATTTCTGTACCATTCATTAAATACCGACTGGTGCCATCTGCATACAATTCGCGAGTGAATGTTACTTCATCGAACAGTAAAGGTGCGGAAGTCGCCTCCGTTGAGGACTGCGGCGCACCGAAGTTAAATACCTTGTCTGTATTATCAAACGTAATAGACACTGCCGCTCGAGAAAGTTTCGGCGCATTCGTTCCACCCTTGAAAATTAAGTCTGCACCACTTTTACCGCGCATACTTTTCATGGATTGTTCACCGAGCACAAAACGAAATGATTCAACAACATTACTTTTACCGGAACCATTTGGGCCGACAACAGAAGTTACTGGTGCAGTGAAACTAAGTGTGGCTTTTTTGGCAAATGACTTAAAGCCAGAAATCTCTATATGTTTGAGACGCATAATGTGATAAGTATAGCAAACAAATTGATGCTAACCCACCTTCACAAAGTTTCGGCGCGGCACGAGCTATAGCGCGACAAAGCAAAACCCCCTCTTATTCAGAGGGGGGATTAAATAGTAGTACGCAGTGTTACGAACGAACTTTTTGTAGATACTTTTTTTGATGCCGTTTTGATGTTGATACATATTTTTTGCCCCACTTTGGAATGTAGTGGTACATAATAATAAAATCAATGACGAAACTTGCGAGGAGTCGGGGGCCGACAAGACTGACATCGCCATGGGCTGAATACAGCACGGCAAGTAATGTTAAAAACATGAGTAACATCATTGAGAACAATAATGTCCATGGTTTCTCATTATGCTTTTCGACAAAATGTTCCCAGGTACCATCATGTATATGCTGGTCTGGGTGCGGTTGTTTTGGTTTTTTCATATGAAATTGTGTTTTTCTTATTAAACCACAACTTCAGTAAATTACAACCAGCCTTTCTTTTCGAGGCCAGCGAGTGCTGCAGTTTGTTGAGCTTCTTGTTTACTCTTCCCTTTTCCTTCTGCAATCTTTTGTTCGCCAAAAAATACACCGATAGTGAAATACTTATCATGATCTGGGCCTGATTCTGATACTACACGATATGAAGGAGTAAGCCCGAGGCGTTCTTGTGCTTCTTCTTGCACCTGACTCTTAGCATCTTTCCACGATTTCATTTTCAAAATTTCTTCAAGTCGTGGCATCAATGTATCAATGATAAATTTCTTGCAAGGTTCATAGCCTTGATCGAGATAGAGGCCTCCAACAAATGATTCGTAGGTGTTAGCAAGAATAGTTTGACGTGCGCGCCCCGTGTCTTTTGCTTCCCCTTTTGAAAGTAACAAGAAGTCGTTCATGTTTAATGCAGTAGCAACTTCCCCCATGATCACTGCATTCACTAATGCTGAGCGGTACGCAGTGAGGTCACCTTCATTATGTGTTGGAAAATTACGAAAAAGATAATCAGTAACGATTAGCTCAATAACAGCATCGCCGAGGAATTCAAAACGCTCATTGTGTTCAAGTCCTGAACGTGGGTTTTCATTGATAAAGGAACGGTGCGTAAATGCCCGTTGGATCAAGGACTTGTCAGTAAAGACAATGCCGAGGGATTGTTCAAATGGAGTGAAGTCTTTCATTGTATGTAAATAGTGTACCTATTGTTTAGGCGCTGTAATAAGTGCGATGGCTTTTGCTATCAAAGGCAATATATCATCATAAATCGTAAGGTCAACTACTTCATGCATTTGAAACCATTGTGCGCGATCTAATCCACCAGTACCCACTTCTAATTCTAATTTCTTGTATGCAGATTTTCCCAGGAAAAAAGTAACCTGTTTACGAATTTTTCCTTCAGTCGGATGGTATGCCATGTATTCAATTTCTCCCAACTTTTCGCCAACCTCAATATCAAGGCCGATTTCTTCTTTGATTTCACGAGCAGCACCTTCTTCTAGACTCTCACCATCTTCTACTCCACCCTTTGAAAGAGTCCAGTATCCAAACACATCATGAACTAAAGCTAGATAGTGCTTTCCTTCGTGTACAGCACACACAACAGCACCCGCCTTATGCTCAATAGGAAGCTTATTGATGTCTTGTTCCGCAAATAGAGGATTTTCAGATTTACCATTCGCCTTTAGTTTTGTCGCTTGGTCTTTGCCGGGTTCGCCGATTTCTTTGTAGACAGCACCAAGTACGCCATTCACGAACTTACCACTGTTTTCACCGCCAAAGTTTTTTGCCAACTCAATACTTTCATTGATAGCAACCTTTGGAGGAACTTGTTCACGATCACCGAACAATAGTTCTGCGAGACCTAAACGAAGAATATTACGGTCAACATTTGAAATCTTATCAAGCGGCCATTCTGGCGCAGCCTTAATAATAATATCGTCGATAATGGCTCGCTTGCGCTGTACTGTTTCAGCAAGCTCATACATAAAAGCCGCATCAGAGTGTCCTGGTGCGAATTCTACGATATCACGGTCAATAATTGCCTTAAGCTCCTCTGGATGTCCAGAGAGATCCCATTCAAATAGTGCTTGAAGAACAATTGATCGTGATAGGTGGCGGTTGGCCATAATAATTATTTTGAAGTTGTTTTACGTTGCTTTTTAACCACGGCCTTTACTGGATCTCCGATCACTTGTCTGCCTTTGTATACTCCATCAATGCTTGCGCGGTGACGTAGGTGTACAGTGCCAGTTGCTGTGTCTGTTGAGAGAGCAGGGCTTTTTAATGCGTGGTGTGAACGGCGATTAGCCGTGTGCGCGCGCGTATGTCTCATTCGTACTACCATATCCGAACATAGTACTACAGGTTAAGGAAAAAGTAAAATAAAAAGCTCAACCAGTGTAATTGGTTGAGCTTATTTGCTTTTGTGACTACCTATGTCAATTTTTAAAAAATTTCCTCTTTGATAACATTTCTTTCAGCGATAAAAATATCGGCTTAGTTTTCTTATCACTCATAAAGCGTTTGTACGCTTCCTTTTGTGGGTGTGATTTTACCGAATGCGGTAATTCAAAGATCCTATGTAAGAGAGTATCCTTTATCCAGACGAATTCTTTAATTTTTGGATTAAGTTCTTCATCGGGAGGTCTTACTTTGCCTTTAAATTTATCAATAACTGCATAGTATTTTTCATGATACACAGCATCGATAGCAGGGTTGGTATTTCGAACCTGACTTGGAAGCCCTAGTAATTTTATTGCTCCCATTATAAGGCCAGTTTCTTTTGTCACCCCAAAGCGAATTAATGTAAATGGAGTTTCTTCAAAATCAGTATTGAGATCATTTGAATTAATCTCTACTTGATCTTTTTGCAATCCAGATAGTTTGGTGTTGTATGCACCCATTAAGACGTATTTTGATTTTGCACGATTATCACAGATAACCATAACACCGGCAAAATGACCTTTGAGTGCAGTAATCGAAGGAAAACGTAATTGAAATTCTATAGGTAGTGTTTCAAGGTACTCTTTGAGCTGCTTAGGGTTTCCTAAAACAAGCTCGGTTTCAGTTGCCATCATTTTTTCTAATTTAATAAAAAATAACAAACAAAACCACATTTGTCAATAGCTGACAAAAACCCTTAGAAATGCTATAGTTTTCAACATGACTACCAATAATATCGAACATCAACGCCATTCCCTTGCCCATCTTTTAGGTGCTGCCGTGACGCAACTTTATCCTGATGCGAAGTTGACGCTGGGTCCAGCAGTTGATGATGGTTTTTACTACGATATTAAATTCTCAGGCGGATCAGTAACAGAGGCAGACCTTACAGCAATCGAAAACAAGATGCGTGAAATCCTCCCTACTTGGAAAACAGTGTCTCATAAAGAACTTTCAAAAGAAGAGGCGCTGGCACATTTTGCAGGAAATGAATTTAAAGAAGAATTAATTAATGAGATCGCGGAACGTGGTGCCGCCGCTGAGCTGTCTGGCGCGCCAAAGGAAAAAATTACTATCTATACTATGGGCCACTTTACGGATCTTTGTCGCGGAGGGCACATTGAAGATCTTAGTGCTATCGATGAAGGATCATTCAAGCTTGATCGTATTGCTGGTGCATACTGGCGCGGAGATGAAAAGCGTCCCATGCTCACTCGTATTTATGGGCTAGCATTTGATACAAAAGAAGCGTTGGCACATTATGAATGGCAGCAAGAAGAAGGTCGCAAGCGTGACCACCGTAAGCTTGGCCGTGAATTAAAACTCTTCACACTGTCTGACCTTGTTGGATCAGGACTTCCCCTCTTCCAACCTAATGGTATGATTGTTCGTAAAGAAATCGAAGACTATCTTTGGAGTTTGCATGCTAAAAAAGGATATAGTCGTGTATGGACACCACATGTAGCAAAAGAAGCGCTCTATATTACTTCAGGCCATGCTGGTCACTATATGGAAGATATGTTCTCTGTTCATGGCGGCACTTCAAAAGAAGATTTTTATTTGAAGCCAATGAACTGTCCTCACCACATGCAGATCTTCGCTGATAACCAATTCTCTTACCGAGATATGCCTGTTCGATACTTCGAACCAGCAACTGTATACCGTGATGAAAAAACTGGCCAGCTTAGTGGACTAACTCGTGTGCGCTCTATCACTCAAGATGACGGACACCTCTTCTGTCGCCCTTCACAGATTGGAGAAGAGATTACTACAATCGTTGGTATCATCAAAGAATTCTATACAACCATGGGAATGATCGACGGGTACTGGGTACGTCTTTCACTTCGTGGTGATGATACTGAAAAATATTTAGGATCAGACGAAGTATGGCAGACAGCCGAAAAAGCGTTGACTGATATTTGTATTGCCGAAGGATTGCCTTACACTCCCGCAAAAGACGAAGCTGCGTTCTACGGACCGAAGCTCGACTTCATGTTTAAGGATGCAATTGGTCGCGAATGGCAACTGGCAACAATTCAATGTGACTTCAACCTGCCGGAACGTTTTGATCTTTCATATATAAACGAGCAGGGCGAAAAGGAGCGACCAGTAGTGATCCACCGCGCTATCTCCGGTTCACTAGAACGATTTATGGGTGTAATGATTGAACACTATGCGGGAGCATTCCCTGTGTGGATGGCACCAGTACAAGTTGCGATCCTCCCTGTAGGTGAAAAGTTTGCTGAGTATGGTGAAAAAGTTAAGTCAGCATTGATAGATGCAAACATTCGCGTAACAATGTCTACAACAGAAAGTCTCGGTAAGCGTATTCGCCAAGCCAAGACTGAAAAAATTCCTTATCAAATTGTTATTGGTGAAAAAGAACAAACTTCTGAAACACTGACAGTAGAAGGCCGTGCTGATTTGAAACTAGAAAGTATTACCGTCGACGAGTTCATTACCCGTCTGATAGGTGAAATCAAACATCGTACTAACAATTAATAGCTGATATACTTATCTTATGGAACATAACAATTTGTACAACTTGATGAATCAGATGACACAAGAATCAAAAAGTCTCTGGCGTATTAAAAACATGTATCACTCAGAAGCTGATGATGAATCACTAAAAGAGTTCTGGATGAAATTGGCTGAACAAAAAGAACAGACAATTGCTGAATTGAAAGAACTAATAAAAAAGACAATATAAAACAACATCTCTCAACTACGTTCGGGATGGACATATAAAAAATCCCCCTAAGGGGGATTTTTTATATGTCCAGATTTGCCATCTTGGCATTAGACTGGATGAATGACTTACGTGGAGCAACTTCTGATCCCATAAGCATGTCGAAGGTTTTGTGAGCTTCTTCGGCATCTTCAACAACAACTTGTTTGATCACACGCTTCGATGGATCCATAGTAGTTTCCCATAATTCATCTGAGTTCATTTCACCGAGACCTTTGTAACGCTGGATGGAGATCTTGGCAGCACGCTTTGTTTTCACTGCTTCTTCTTCCCCTTCTGCATCTTCAGCGTCATCGTGAGCATCTCCTGAGTCATCAATCTCCTGTACTACGCCGTCACCTATTCTAGTAAGAATAGCTTCTTTTTCTTGATCAGTATATGCATAAAATAGTTCACGACCTTTTTTGATCTTATAGAGTGGTGGCAATGCAATGTAAATAAATCCAGCATCAATCACTTGACGGAAATAGCGATAAAATAATGTCAAAATCAATGTAGTGATGTGAGAACCGTCGACGTCCGCATCAGTAGCAATAATGATCTTATGGTAACGCATTTTTTCAAGGTCAAATGTATCACCAATAGAAGTACCCATAGCGATAACAAGGTTTTTGATTTCCTGTGAACCAAGCATACGGTCAAGACGAGCGCGCTCAACGTTCAAGATCTTTCCACGTAATGGCAAAATAGCCTGAGTGCGGCGGTCACGTCCCATTTTCGCTGTACCACCCGCAGAGTCTCCCTCAACAATAAAGAGTTCGGATTCTGAAGCATCTTTTGTCTGACAGTCAGCAAGCTTACCCGGCAAAGTCATGCCTTCAAGAGCACCCTTACGCAAAATAGAATCCTTAGCAGCTTTTGCAGCCTTACGAGCGCGCAATGCCAGTAATACTTTCATGATAATAGCTTTTGCTTCATCAGGATGTTCTTCAAGATATACACCAAAGGATTCGCCGAATGCAGTTGCAGTAGCGCCCATTGCTTCAGTTGAACCAAGTTTTGCCTTAGTCTGACCTTCAAATTGAATTTCAGCCAACTTTACAGAAATAATAACAGTAAGACCTTCAAGTACATCATCACCAGAAAATGCACCGTCAGCTTCTTTTACGAGATTGTTTTTCTTGGCATATGTATTGATCAAACGAGTTAATGCTGTTTTGAAACCAGTCACATGCATACCACCTTCGGGAGTATAGATATTGTTAGCAAATGCCACGATACGAGGAGTCATATCGTCGATGTATTGCAATGCGATTTCTACACCAACATTGTCTTGTTCTTTTTCAACATAAAAAATAGTTGGATTGATCACCTTTTGGCGATCGTTGTAGTGACGAACCAATGATTGTAATCCTCCTTCGAAATAGTACGTAATAGATGGAGCTTCAAGATTTAATTCTTTGAACCAAAATACTTTGTCAGCATCAAACTTCTCAGTTACTTCGCGAGCATCAATAACAGTCACACGAAGACGCTTTACGAGATATGCCTGCTGTCGAAGACGATCAATGACAGTTTTCCAATCAAAATCGATAGTATCTTTGAAAATACTTGCATCGGGCTCAAAAGTAATAATAGTACCGTTGTTTTTAGTAGTACCAATTTTCTTAACATTGGCTTTTTTATTACCTTGAGAATATTCCTGTACCCATACTTCTTTTGCAGTATGAACTTCAGCACGTGTATAAATAGAAAGCGCATTCACTACAGAAGCACCTACACCGTGCAGACCACCAGAGACTTTGTAGCCACTAGCATCCCCACCGAACTTACCTCCGGCATGGAGAGTAGTCATAACTGTTTCCAATGCAGAAACTTTTGTCTTTGAGTGAATCCCTACTGGAATACCACGGCCATTATCAACAACGCGAATACGGTTTCCTGGAAGCAGTGTTACTTCGATACTGTCAGCGTGACCCGCCATCGCTTCGTCACGAGAGTTGTCGAAAATTTCCCATACCAAGTGGTGCAAACCATCTACACCAGTTGAACCAATGTACATGCCGGGACGTCGACGTACCGGTTCTAGACCTTCAAGAACAGAGATTTGATCAGCACCGTATGCGTCTGCTTTTTTTACTTCTTTTGCCATAATATGCTGAAATTATAGCATATTTACTCAATTTCAACGAGTTGACTAGCCTACATTTTAGGCCATAATAACCCTTTAAATAGAGTTCGGGAGCTAAGCTCCCGTCATTCGATGATCATTTTTTGTACTGCCTTTTGCCGTTCTTTTCTTACTAAAATGTCGACCAGTATAGATTCGGCATTTTTAGTATATTCAGAAATATGGCCATATTGATCAAGTACCACAGATATGTCACAAAAGCCTTTTCTATCCCCTGTTTTATATTGACTATAACTGGAAAAAGATAACTCTGATAACCATTTTTCATTTAGATCGCCATGTACTCTATCGTTGAGATTTACATATACCGAAGCATGCAACAACTGTTCGTTGCTTTCTATATGTACTGCTTTGTATGGGCCTTGAAACAAAGAGCCGTTTCTTTCATATCTTTCATTAAAGTAATTTGTGTATCCTGTTGAAAGCTTGTGCATAAATTTCTGTATCCCGCCCTCGACCAAGGAACGCAGGATGAAGTGGTAATGGTTTTGGTTCAAACAAAATGCAATAAAAGTTACCAATCTAGGAACGGGAGCTAAGCTCTCGCTCCTACTTAAATGAAGTCCTCCTAATGTTTCTACGCTATTAAAAACATTCATACTGTCCAGAAACCGTTTCAAATCCTTTTTATTTTTAAAAATGCTTCGCTTGTCTACACCGCGGTTATATATATGGTAGTACTCACCTACGATGAAAGATATTTTTCTCATACCGGGAGCTAAGCTCCCGATTAAAGATAACAAATTCCTTAACAAGAAATAGGTAAAAAATTTTAAATGTTTTATATGTTTTTGAGAGCTTAGCTCCCAATATGTACACCAAAGCGTTTGGCCATTGCGCAGTATTCACAAGTGTCATTTGTACCATAACTTATTGCATTACAAGGACGATTAACCCATTGTCCGCTTTTCACTAACTCATCATAGTCAGCAATATCTTTGTGTAATAAATCTAACTCAGTGCGAGTAATATGTTTTGTCTGGACGCCGTTTTTATCACCCTTTTTTGCTTCCAGAAAAACCAATCGTGACTCAGTTACTTTACGATCTCCGTGCGATACGCCATCCATGAGGTATGAGTACATTGCGAGCTGCCTCAGCAATCCTGACATACGCCCTTCATCATTACGCTTTTCAATTTCAGTAGCTGTTTTTGTGCCACCAGTTTTCCAGTCAGTAACGCGCACTTCATTGTTGATAATATCTTCAACTAAATCAATCTTTCCATAAAATGATAAGTGAGCAAATTGAGCATCGTGATATGGTAATGATTTTTCTGTAGCAAAAGGTGTAATAATTTTTCCTGCATATTCTTCACACCAATTAATGACAACCGGTAAAGCCTGAGCCGCGAGTCGACGCGCATGCTGTTCCATATATCGAGAGACGACAAATGCTGTTTCGGTTACGACAGCTTGTAGGACGTCAGGGTCAGTACTTACCACCCCCTTCAATACCCCATCAATAGTTTTGTGCACAATATCACCGATCTGAAGTGAATCATTCATACTGTCAGGTAATTGCAAAAGATTTCTGAAATACCACTTCCATGTACACTCAAAAAAGTTATTGAGCATCGTCACAGAAATAGTTCTCTTGGTATATTCTTCTGCTACCACGGCAGTAATGTCGTGTACTTCAGTATTGGCATCTGCACGAACATACAGCAATGCATCCGCAGCAAGAATTGTTGACTCTGTTTCTGAAATACTTTGGCGAACAAATAGTGGTTCAGGTAGTTCTGCAACAATACTACTTAGCGTTTGCTCAATGCCACTATAACTTCGTCGACCGTAAGAAATGCTGCAGAAATATTTAGCACGAGTAATTGCCACATAGAGCTCTCGTTTCTTTGCTTCTTCATCATGCTGTACTACTTTTTCTTCAATACTAAGCGGTAACACAAATGCTTGTCGCTTCGTCGACATAAATGATCGTTCATCCATATGGGCGATCCAGACTGCATCGAATTCCAATCCTTTTGAGGCATGAAGGGTTAATACTTTTATACCAGTACTGGCACCAAATACCGCTAAAGAAATATCTTCATTATATTCTTGTAATCGCTCTACAAAATCAATGAAGCTTTTAACATCTACCTTCTCCCCTTTTTCTGAATGCATTAATGCAACATGGAGTAATGTACGAACTATTTCTACACGGCGCCGCATAGCTTCATCATTACTAGTTACAGTAAATAAACACTCAGAACCAATAACCTGAATCAATCCATAGGCATCTGTTTCCTGTGACACAATAAGCCAGCGGGCGAGTTTTTCTCCCCATTGTTGCACTGCAAGATCTTCATCTTGTTGCAGTTGCTCAATAGTAAGTTTGCGTGGATCTTTTGCTAATAAAAATTTATGAGCATCGATAGCAGGAATACTAGAAAGTGGATCAAGAACGCTACGGGAAATGGCGGGTGCATCAAAAGGTGTAGCGATGACTTTGAGTATGGTTATTATTGCTTGCGTATCGGGTAATTCAAAAAGCTGTAACGCGGTCGCCGCAGCCACAGGTAACCCCATATCACGCAATATCTGCATTGCAGCTTTTACCTGACGATTCTTGGGAACTAAAATTGCACAATGATCATAAGAGGTTCCTTCGGCTTGGCGTTCTTTAAACCATAATCCAGCGGTAATAATTTCATCACGCGGATAACTACTTTCAACTAGCTTCACAGGGTGAGCAATTTCAGTGCTTCCTATTAATTTCCCTTCAGCTAAAGTACTTTGCAATAGTGCCTCCGCTGTATCAAGGATAGTCTGAGTTGAACGATAGTTTTGTGTCAGTGTAATTAATATTGCCTTGCCAAATGTATGCTTGAACTGCTCAAAATATGCCAATGAGGCACCGCCAAATCCATAGATCAATTGACGATCATCCCCTACTACAAAAATTTCTGGTTTTTCTGTTTCTTGCCAAACATTTGAAAGGAATTTATTTTGTACACCACTTGAATCTTGGTGTTCATCCACCAATACATACTGGTATCGTTCACGGATTGTATCGCGTGCATTTTCAGATGTCTCTGTTAGTTGAGAGAGCAGAGTCAGTGCATCATTGTAGTCAATGACATTACGCTCTTGTTTTAGTGCTTCATAGGCTTGATAAAAATCTGCGACTTCTGCACTGCGCCCAAGGCTTTCGATTTTCTTTTCAATTTCTTTTTTCAATTGACCTTTTGATTCGCCACGGGAAGAAATACTGTCGGGATCATTTTTCAATCGCTCAATATCTTGTTGAATTGCAATATGAAAATCTTCAACACTGATATGCTCACGTTTTAATATGGAAATCAATGATTGAATATCTTTTACATACATGGCCTTGTTGGCACGAGGGCGCAAATACTTCCATTCACGAGCATGAAGTAATTCGTCGAACAGTATTACTGTGGCAGTACTATCGAGTAGTGTGGGTACTACTTCATACCCTAATTCATGTGGGAATTCTTCAATGCAATGTAATGCAAAACTGTGAAAGGTACTGATGTGTACACGAGAGGCGGCCGCACCGACGTATTTCATCAAACGCTCACGCATAGCCTTCACTCCCGCATTCGTAAATGTCAGACATAAAATATTATCTGGCGAGTTATCGATTTTGAGAATATTAGCAATGCGTAATGAAAGCACTTGAGTCTTCCCTGTTCCAGGTCCCGCAATAACCATTACCGGCCCTTCGCCTATCGTATCTACTGCCCTTTTTTGCTCAGTATTTAAATTGTCATAGGCAACCTGAAACGAATCCATGACCATATTGTACCACGGGGCCTAATCCTTAAAATGCTATACTAACCCTATGAATCCACGAATTATCTTAGTTATCTTCGGCACATTTCTTGTTCTGATGATTAGTCTCTTTACTGCACATATTTATATTTATGGACTCAATACAGGAAACCATGCCTCAAAAAGCATTTGGGTCGCTGCGTTCTTCATTCCAATTCTCTATATTGGTAGCCTTATCGGAACTCGCAATGCCAATAAGATTGGTAAAACATTCTATAGAATTATAAACATAATTGCAGGAATAGTATTTTATCTTTTTCTAGGTGCACTAGTACTGGGAATAATTAGTATTGTATATGCAATCAAAAATGTACTGCTGCCTGTTTCGCTTCCTATTGCAATATTGTCATTGTCATTACTTGCAGCGTTAATAGCTTTTGCTCAAGCGAAATATATTCGTGTTAAAAGATATACCGTGACCCTACCCGGAGCGCCAGCTTCATGGGAAGGTAAAACAGCAGCAATGATTTCCGATACTCACTTTGGGTTGATCAACCACAAGAAATTTGCCGACAAGGTGGTCCATAAAATACTTTCTCTCTCACCTGATTTTGTTCTGCATGCTGGAGACTTTTATGACGGGCCGATGGTGGACACAGTACCGATCACTGAATCCTGGAAAAAACTCACTGCACAAGTTCCCCTCTTCTATACACCTGGTAACCATGAAGCATATGGTGACTATAACGTTTTCATTGAATCAGTACGCGCAGCAGGAGCAGTTGTGCTTGATGACAAAGTCGTTGACTATGATGGTGTAAATATTGCGGGCACACTCTATCATACTGGTAGAGAAAGCAAGGATGTGGGTGAGGTATTAAAAAATCTGATAACAACAGATGCTTCAAATACATCTGGGCGCTTCGTTAAGCCGACTATTTTGATCAATCACCCACCGACTGCATTTAAAGCTCCACATGAACATGGTGTAAATCTCATTGTGTCAGGACATACCCACCAAGGACAAACATGGCCATTCCGTTATATTACTCACAAAGTATACGGCGCATATGACTACGGCATGGCAACATACAAATCACTTACCTCAATTACAAGCAATGGTATAGGTACGTATGGGCCACCAATTCGTTTGTTTAACAGCCCAGAAGTCGTTATTATAAGGTTCAAAACCAGTTAATTGACTTTTGGCTCTCGATATACTATTTTTAAGATGAAATAACTAATTAATTCTATACACATTTAAAAAAATAGTATCGCATGAAAACTGTACAATTCTTCTACAGCACATTTCAGAAATATGCTGTCTTATCTGTATTTTTATTATTGGCACTGCCATCTATCGTATACGCCCAGCAAACACTGCCTGGCCAAACGGTTGCAAGCAATACTGCCATTTCACCATCAGCAAAAGCTGATGACATTACTCCTTCTACCATCGACCCTGCCAAATATGGCACGTTCGTTATGGATGGAAAAACTATTACTTCTTATATTTCTAAAAGAGGCATTGAATTAAAGGTTGGCGACAACATTATGCTCAATGTTCCATCAAGAATGGATGGTAGATTTTTTAACATTCGTTATGCCGTGGGAAATTTCCACAACAAACTCAATCCCAACAGTGACCATCTCAGGGGTGATTTTGCAAACAACGATGCCTATACTATTACCGGGATATCAAATTCCAGCTCTGGGCTCTTTGGTCCAAAAAACGCGTACATGTACTTCAAGCTTCCTGGCACAATCGTGTATGGTGAAATAACCATTGAGCAAGCTTTAAACCAAAACGAGTTCCATGTAGTAAAGTAATCGGTTAATGCCTTCCCTCTTGTGGAGGGCATTTTTATTTGAGGAGGATAGGAGATTCGAACTCCTGAAGGCTTTGACACCTTACTCACTTTCCAAGCGAGCGCACTAGACCGCTATGCGAATCCTCCATGTAAAAAGGTTACTAATGAGACCAGTAACCTTTTTCGTACATTACTCTACTGAAGAATCGTAAGTTACAGCAGCTTCTTCTTTCATATTCACTGTCAACAAGGTAACCAGCACCACAATAGCAGTCATAAGTTTTCCAGAAATACCCAGCGGAATTGCAACGCAATCCAAGAGTAGTACCATACCTACTGCATATACTCCTTGTCGATAAAGCTGCTTATATCCTATTGGCATTTTTCTTATCTTGAAAATTATCCAGGCAATAAATGCCAGCGCAGCCAAGAAGATCAAATACCCAATACTGAGGAAGAGTAGTGTTATAAATAATGCAGGAATAGTTCCGATAACAAATGCTACCATTCCAAACTTCTCTGCTTTTTGCACAAATACTTTTACAGCGTCTTTGGTAATCACCATATTTGCTTTTTTGTATGAATACACATGGGTCTCAGCACCACCCTCCATAATCAAGGCCTTACTAGTAGCGGCACCATATGTATTATATTTTTGTATGACATCAGTATCAGCAGATGCCTCAGTATCAATAACAAAAAGCTGTGCCGGTGAGTCAGTTTTATTATCTTCCAGCGAGGCAGGTAAAGGGAATACTACTGGAACGGGAGAATTAGAAGTCATCAGACCGTCCTTAATGGTCAGCACTAAACTATCGGGATAACTTTCTGAAACATAGGTATTAATTACACTCTTAAGCTTTGGAGTAAATATCAGCCCAGCGATAATAATCAGCACGCCCACAATACCAGCAATGAGGAGGCTGACTTTGGCCAAGAAACCTACACCTTTCCAGGCGCTTTCGTCTTTAACTTTTGCATATAATGATCGTGAGAAAAAAGTAGCCTTAACAGTTCTAAAAAAGTTTTTCATACCAGCATCATACAAGAACCTTGGCTTTTAACAAGCGGCTACTTCATACCGCGTAATATCTTGATGCGCTTTGCAGTGGGTGGATGTGTCATGAATAATTGAGCGATGCCATTGAGTGAGTGAGAGCCAAATGGATTGCTGATATACATGTGTGCTGTAGCATTATTTGCAGACTTCATTGGATGACCATAGCTTTCGATCTTTTCTAATGCTGTTGCCAACCCTTCTGGATAACGAGTTAATAGTGCCCCTGATGCATCAGCTAGGTATTCACGCTTACGAGAAATAGCGAGCTGTATTAGTGTTGCAATAATTGGCGAAAGTACAATAAACACCAATCCCACGATTGCTAAAATATTACCTCCTTCACTTTCGTTATCACGGCGACGGCCCATACCTCCCCACCACAAACTACGGGTGAAAATATTTGCAATAATTGAAACAAATCCCACAAGAATTGCTACCATGCTTTGCAGCAAAATATCTTTGTTGCCGATATGACTCATCTCATGCGCTAGTACTCCTTCAAGTTCTGATTGTGTCATCATCATAAGTAATCCATGCGTTACTGCAATACTGGCATGATGTGCATCACGCCCGGTTGCAAATGCATTGGGTGCCATATCAGGAATAACATAGATAGCAGGGGTTGGTAAGCCAGCAGTTATAGCAAGATTTTCAACAGTATGAATAAGCAGTGAGTCAGTGGATGGATCAGCAGGAACTGCATGCGCCATTGAAAGCGCTATTCTGTCCGAATACCAATACCCGATTATGTTCATTACCACTGCGAAAATAATTGCGAGTGCGAGAATGCCTGGTGATTGATAGGTGTAACTTAAGAAATATCCCAAGCCTACTACAACGACCAAAAACACAGCCACTAATAGCCATGTCTTGTTTATATTTTGAGCACGATGTGTGTAGAGCGTAACCATTGATGAATTAGAATGTTACTTCAACAGGATTCTGAGCAGCGTCATTATCTGGCAGATCAAAATAGTTTTTCTTTTGGAAGCCAAAAAGATGCGCTACGAGATTTGAAGGGCTTATATCAATCTTTGTGTTGTAGTCACGAACATTGCCATTGTAGAAACGACGAGATGCTTGGATTTTATTTTCTGTATCAGAAAGTTCTCGCTGTAATTCAAGGAAGTTAGTATTCGCCTTAAGTTCTGGATATGCTTCAGAAACAGCAAAGAGAGATTTCAATGTACCAGCAAGTTCCCCTTCTGCCTGAGCTGCACCTGCAGTCCCTTGTGCCAACATGGCTTTGTTACGAGCTTCTGTAACCTTTTCAAATGTTCCGCTCTCATGAGTAGCATACCCCTTAACAGTATTAACTAAGTTAGGGATAAGATCATAGCGGCGCTTAAGTTGCACCTCTATATCAGCCCACGCTTCTTCAGAACGATTACGTCCAGTAACTAGTCCGTTATAAGTAATAAATAGCCAAAGTACGATTACTACGATAATTGCAATTAAAATCCATGTCATATGCTCATATTATACCACCAAAAGCACTGCTTGTAAAAATCCTTATATGTGCTTTAATAAAGGAAAGTTAAAGAAATAATCAAATGGAAAAACAGATGAAACCTCATCAAACTGCTCTTTGTTTCTTTGTAGCTGTTCTCGGAATCCTATCATTTTGGAAACCGCTACATATTATTGTGCCTACTGCCATTACACTGATAGCCGCTGCTACTATGCTGATACTCATATATATAAAATTCGTAAAGCTTCGCAGTATAAGAAAACAGTTCGAGCACAATTGAAACCAATTTGGCAAAATAAAATCCCCCTTACAAGTAAGGAGGATTTTTTTATTATGATTTATTTCTTTTTCTGAGAGCCTTCCATTACTACAAGCAAAGGAGATGCAAGGAAGATCGATGAGTACGTTCCGAAGAACATACCTATTGCCAAAGTAATAGCAAACAATCGAGTAGTACTTGGACCAAATACTGCAAGCGCAATCACCATTACCAATACCACTAATGAAGTATTGATTGAGCGAACAAATGTCTCAGATAGACTTTCCCCTACCAATGCTGGGAATGGCATATTTGATTTTGAACCTCGAAGGTGTTCACGGATTCGGTCGAATACAACAATAGTGTCTGCAACAGAAAGTCCAAGTGTAGTAAGGAGAGCAACGATAAATAGTGTGTCTACTTGTGCACCGAGGAAGTGTCCGAGTAATGCAAATGCACCTGCCGGGATAATGATGTCATGGATCAATGCAATAATCACTGCAATACCATACTTCCATGAAGACACTGGTTTTGAAACGTTACGGAAAGCATATGCAACGAAAAGAATAATTGCGATCAATACAAGAATGATTGAGGCAATCGCTTTGTGCTTAAGTTCATTACCCACAGATGGGCCAATAGCGGTGAAACTAGTCTGCATAACTGTTTGCTTTGGATCAACACTGGCTGCAGCTGCAACAATTGCGGCACGTTCAGTATCTGTTACTTCACGAGTTTGGATCATGAAACCTTGTTCGCCTACTGGCTGAATAAGTGCATTAGTAAAACCAGCTTTTTCTACTGCAGCAACCACATCTGACGTGGCAGGACGAGTAGCACTGTACTGTACATCAAGTGATGAACCGCCAGTGAAATCAATACCGAGTGGTAATTTGAAAATTACCAGTGAAGCAATTGCTACTGCGACAAAGAAGATAGAGAGTCCGATAAATAATTTTCTAAAACGAATAACAAACATATAATTTATTTTTTAAAGCCACTACTAAACAAGAATTCACCAAAACTACGGGTTGCTTGCCCTGAGCCAGTCGAACGGGGTGTTGGTAATGCACGTAGGAAGAGACGAGTGATAGTAATTGCAGACAATAGACTGATGATCACACCGAGTCCAAATGTTAATGCAAATCCTTTGATCAATGAGCTTCCGAAGAAGAACAAGATAGCCGCAATGATGATACTAGAAATATTTGCATCACGGATTGAAGTCCATGCCCGTTCAAATCCAACATTCAATGCATCACTTACTGCACGTCCGCGAATACGCTCTTCACGAGCACGCTCGAAGATCAAAATATTTGCATCGACAGCCATACCGATTGAGATAATAAATCCAGCAATACCTGCTGCTGATAAAGTCACAGGAATAAGCTTATATAGCACTAGGGTGATGATAGTGTAGAGTGCAAGCGCAATCACCGCTACAACACCGGGAATGCGATACCAGATGATAAGGAATAGTCCCACGATGATGAAACCAATCAATGCAGCCATAATACCAGCGTGTGTTGCTTGTGCACCAAGACTTGCGCCCACTGTTTCAGTTGAGATCAGGTGAATCGGCACAGGTAATGCACCTGAGTTAAGACTACTTACCAATGCTCGTGCTGCTTCGGGAGTGAAGCTACCTGAGATTTCTGCTGTACCGGTAGTGATCGCCTCACGTACGACAGGAGCTGAAATTACCTGACCATCAAGATAGATAGCAACAACTTTACCTACATTGTCTTTTGTAATCTGAGCAAAGAGTTTTGTTCCTTCGTCATCAAATTTGAGACTTACTGTTGGTTCATTTGTTCCTTGTGCGAATACAAGTTGTGCTTGTTTCAGATATTTACCGTTCAAACCAGTGGAAACGAATTGATCAGCAACCTCAATATTAACTTTTCCATCAGCACCTACAGTAGCTTTTTGTGGAGCGTTTGACTGCACTTTGAATTCTAGAAAAGGAGTTTGACCAATAAGCTCTTCTGCCTTTTGAATATCTGTAATACCTGGTAATTCAATTGATAGGCGGTGACTATTTGCTGCACCAAATCCACCTGACTGAACCTGCACTACAGGCTCTGAAACACCGAAAGCATTTACGCGGCGTTCAATAACCTGGCGTACTGACTCCATTGAGGTATCAATATCTGAGGCTGGGATCTGACTGACATCAGCTTCATAAATAAGGTGACTACCTCCTGATAAGTCCAAACCAAGATGGAAAGGGTAATGAGCGAGAATACGGGGCGGATTGGGCTCTTGTGAGCGCACCACGGCGTATCCGAGGGCAATTCCAATAACAAGTACAACAATGGCAATAATTCTTCTTTTCAGCATAGTGCGACCATTCTATACTTTTTACACCTCAAAAACAATAGAATAACTGTTTGACAAAATTCAAATTTATTGGAGTTTCAATGTTTCTTTTTTTATAAAAAAATGTCCGAGTAGTTTAGGAATGCCATATCCTAACAAAAACCCTACCCCAACATCGAGTGGATAATGTACGCCAACGTAAATACGCGCAATACCAACAACAAATGCAAAGGCAAATAGTAATGCCCCTAATCGCTTTCTAAAAAAATAAACAGCGGTAGCAAGTGCCATAGTCAATGCCGCATGCCCTGAAGGAAACGAATAGTCATTTGGCAGGTTGATCAACACATGGAGATCAGTAAGCGTGTTAAATGGTCGAGGATATGCGATGAGTGCTTTGACAATAGCAACAACGACATACGTAGCAAACACTGAACCGAAAATAAACACTGCGTCATGCTTTTTTTTCATTCGCTCCTCTCCTTTCTCTTTCCACGGCACATAGATGCCAAAATAAAAACCTACCAGTGCAGCAACAAATGCCAGAGTAATCGAAGATGTCGCAACCAAAAAAACAATATCCAGTGGATGATAATACCCTACTGCATTATTTACGAACTCTAATATTCTCGTATTTAGATTAGGCATATCCTACGAATTCATTATTAATATCGTCCGGGTGCATTGCTCGCTCATATCGTGACATAGACAGAACAATGCCGAGACCGATACATTCCCCTAGCATGTGTGAACCGCCATAACTCATGAATGGCAGCGGAATACCTGTTACTGGCATAATACCAATATTCATACCAATATTCACTATCATGTGTCCAAATAATAGTAATGCGAAACCAGAAATAAATAATGTTTCAAAGTTTGATGCTCCTCGTTGTGCATGAACTATCAATCTCCACAGAACAACAACAAAACAAGCAACAATAATCAATGCGCCGATAAATCCCCACTCTTCTGCAAATGCAGCAAAAATAAAATCTGTTTGGTATTCCGGCAAATAACTTAATCGTGACTGCGTGCCATACCCAAGCCCTTTTCCTAATACTCCTCCACTTCCTACTGCAATCACCGACTGGTAGGCATTATACCCAGTACCACGTATATCTGAGGTCGGGCTTACAAAAGTATGGATGCGTGCTTTCTGGTATGGTTTGAATACAAACAACCACATCAATGTAAATCCCACGACAATTGCTCCAAGAATAATAAAAATCTGACGTTTGGAGATACCGGCAATCAGTGACATGCCTAGCCATAAACCTGCAACAACAAGCGCTGAACCGAAGTCAGGCTGTAGCATGATCAAACCAATAGGTATAAATGCGTAGACAGCAGAAATAAATAAGTGTTTAACACGAGCTATTTCAACATGCCGACGCGAAAAATATTTCGCCAGCACCATGATCACTAATAACTTTACAATGTCTGCCGGTTCAAAGGAAAAGAATCCACCGAAACTAAACCAACTTGTTGCCCCTTTAATTGTTTTACCAAAAATCAATACCAGTACTAACATAATCAAAGATGCAATATAAAAAAGCATAATATAGCGCGAGTCGCGCAAAAAACGGATATCACTGCGTGCAATTAAAAACACAACGATTGCCCCTATACATACCCAAATAACCTGACGAGAGAAGAACCCTGCCTGTAAACTAAAGGATGTCATAGTTGCCAATCCCCCCAAAATAATCGGGATGATCGCAGCTATTAATATCCAGTCAAATTGATATTTGCGAAAAGAATTCATTATATGGATTGTGCAGTAAAAGGATTGAAGCGTGGAATGATCTCAGTACGTGCGACACCAACCACTGGATACGGCCATGTGAAGTAAACTGGCTTGCTTTGTAGTGCAGGGAGGGATGGTAATAATACCTTTGAAGAAGTGATGGCATTACCCTCTTTGTCATAAAAAATTGCAACAACATCAACATTAGTAAAATTGTATCGGGATTTATTTTGCAGAGTTGCGATAAGTCGAGTACTTGGTACTGATGTTCGACCAGTATTAAATGCCTCTATAGTGGTACGACTAGTATCGATCACTACCTGAGAAAATGTAGGCGAAACCTTTTCCCATGCGACAGGATCATTGAAAGAAAACCGTGCCAGGCTCACAGTGCCGTGTGCAACAGGAATCAATGTTTCAACAATTGCACTTGTCCCTGCTGTCCCGAGAAATGTTGTACCCTTACGATCTGCAATAAGATTATTTTGATCATCATATAATTTAAATTCATATCCTACAGTACGCGCGGCGGAGACAGGATACCCGTGCTGAATATAGACAACAGCATGAACAATACCATCTGTTACAGGAAAGACTCTTACCCATTGCACCGTTGGGTCTGATAATTCATTACTGCAATACACACTACATCCCCCTCCACAGTCGACTCCTTTTTCATCACCATTCATTTTGCGATCAAAACAAGTTGGAGTGACACTAGTTACCTTATGAATAACAGCAAAGGCGATAATACCAAAAAAGCCCAATATTATTAGTACGTAGGTAAGTTTGCGTTTTTGGGCCCAATTCATGTATTGCAAGTATAGCAAATATATAACGTTTTTACTCAAAAGAAAAAACGCCAACTTACGTTGACGTTCTGTCTTTTGCATTCAAATCCACTGTCCTGGCAGCTACCTACTTTTGCCTCAAAGAGACTATCATCGGTTCTACAAGGCTTAACTGCTCTGTTCGAAATGGGAAAAGGTGTGACCCTTGCGACAAACCACCAAGACGGTGGATTCGAATACTTGTTTTTTGTTTACCATAATATAGATATGGATTTGTTACTGGCCCGCGTCAGACGCGGGATGATTTCCAGATTTCCTAATAGGAGTCGGGCAATTAGTACATCTCAGCTCAACATATTACTACGCTTCCACTTAATGCCTATCAACGTGATCATCTCTCACGGCCCTCAAATGATGACTAATCTTGGAACTGGCTTCCCACTTAGATGCTTTCAGTGGTTATCCATTCCGAACATAGCTACCGGACAGTCCAGCTGGCGCTAGAGCCCGTACACCAGAGGTTCGTTCACTCCGGTCCTCTCGTACTAGGAGCGAATTTCCTCAATCATCGACGCCTGCAGTAGATAGGAGACCAACCTGTCTTACGCTTCTTTTCACACATTACTGTATGGAACGGACTATATCTTGTACTCTTGCGAGTACCTCAACGTGTAGTCTCTACGGGTGCAAACTAAAATAGTAGCTTCCCTCGGAATTGCCCTTTGCAGTACTGGCCGCAGGAGGGTTTCTCCGATATTAGTTGAGCATGTCATTATGTATCGCTACATAAGACCGCCGTAATAAGATGGTTCTCTTTTTACATATACAAACCTTGGTTCATATACATATTATATCTTTTACTTTAACAAAGAAATTGCAGGATCTTTGTAAAGTATCTTAGACGAAAAGACTAAAACATATTTTTTTAATTTCATTAAAAAATAATCAAAAAATTTTCCTCGGGATTCAGACGGGTCTAGAAATCAAAAACAATAAATTGCTACTAATTCCTAGACGGTCTGAACCCAGCTCGCGTACCTTTTTAAATGGCGAACAGCCATACCCTTGGGACCTTCTCCAGCCCCGGGATAAGGTGAGCCGACATCGAGGTGCCGAACTCCGCCGTCGATATGAACTCTTAGGCGGAACTAGCCTGTTATCCCTAGAGTAGCTTTTGTCCGATAATCTTCCGCCGCATCTAATGCGAACGGTCGGTTCACTTGGCTCTGCTTTCGCATCTGCTCGACACGTACGTCTTGCAGTCAAGCCAGCTTGTGCCCATACACTATCGCCATGGTTTCCATTCACGGCTAGCTGACCTTAATAGGCCCCTCCGTTACTATTTAGGAGGGTAGCGCCCCACTAAAACTGTCCACCAGATACTGTCTCCCAGGGGTTAAATCCCTGAGGTTAGAACGTACATTTTGTAAGATGGGTGTTTCATCGGCGGATCCATCTACCCCGAGAGGTAAACTTCAAATCCTACCCACTACGCTACGCATACAAAACGTACGGTCAATATCAAGTTACAGTAAAGCTTCTAGGGTCTTTTCGTCTAACTGCAGGTAACCGGCATCTTCACCGGTATTGTATTTTCACCGAGCAAGTCTCCGAGACAGTTCTCCAGTCATTACACTATTCAACGCGTCAGAACTTACCTGACAAGGAATTGCGCTCTTCTATTCCTTACGAAGGACTATGTTTTCATCCAGTAACGACTTTTTGTTGGTCGAGACGGGAGCATGGCGTATAGTCTCTTGGAGCCATGTTGACTTGTCCTGCATTGCTGCGGGACGAGGTAGCATTGTAATTTCTTAACGTGTTGATCCTGTGTCTAACAGGCTTATCAAAATTAATCTCAC
>JBDSNU010000007.1:0-192349 GCA_039915165.1 Minisyncoccota bacterium
TACTGGTATAGAATCGTTAATCCCCAATACCACCATGTTTGCATCACCACAAAAAGCTGGGTGCAGGAGACAAAAATAAAAAGACCGTTTCAGGTCTTTTTATTTTTGTCCTCTGGAACATGGGTGCTGGAGGGATGTGTTTAAATTTAACTTCTGATGTAATGATCCAATGTTGCTCTATCCATTCCATTTAAGAAGATAACAAATGTTGCCACACTGAGTCCGAGGTCACGAATACCGATACTATCTAGTCCAACGATGAATGCAATGTCCAAGATGTGTAAGAAAAGTAATCCAGCAGCAATACGTGTAAAGAATCCAAATGCTAAAGCAGTGCCTGCAATGATTTCAAATATGCCATTGAGGAACACTAAATGAGCAATTGAAAACCCGGTAAGAGTTGCGGCTGATGCTGGTACAAATCCATACCATGATACTGGATCACTGATTTGGTTAAATCCAAACCATAAGAATACTAATGCAAGGCCGATACGAAGAATAATAGGTGAGTATTGTTTAAATTGTTCCATACAGTAGAGTATATCACTATACTTTATGTAGTGAAGAATGATCCTGGGAAGTTAGGGGAATGCGTAATACTTTTATCTGCATATACGATCGCATATTCAAAAGAGAAGTGTTGAGAGAGCTCATCAGGTTCCATGAAAAATAACGCAGTGGTAAGCCCATCTGCAAAGAGTGTAGTATCAGCAACAACCCATACTGCGGCAATATGTTGTGGTGATGTTGTGCTAGTTGGGTCAATAATGTGATGGTATGTTGACCAGGCACGACGGTTGCCCGCAGACCCCGCAATACTTTTATTGAGAATTTCTGCGACTCCAATAACTTTTGTATTATCATTTGGGTCTTCAAGTCCTACGCGAAATACTGCATCCTCTGAAGAACTGTAAGCAATATCGCCGCCTGCATTAATACTGAAGTCATATATGTGTGCTTCTCGGAACATATCGGCAATGATATCGATAATATACCCCTTACCAAGCCCACCGAAATCTAACTGCACTGGGCATTTTGTAGTTAAAAAAGGCACATTGTATTCCATGACGTCATCCCATAGTTCAGCTTGATGTACAACATTTTTTGGAATTAAGGAATACTCTGCATCATAGCCAGCATCAACTAAAACACTACCGATCAGTGGCGTTACTTTGCCGCCAGAAATGTCATACAGTCTGCGATAGAGATTCAGCATTCTTTCTGCGTCTTCGGGCAGTTTGTACACACCTTCTTGTTGAGCAATCTGCCCAACAAAAGAATCCCCGCGGAAACGGGAATAATTTTGTTCAAACAATTCAATACGGTCTTTGATGGCAGTAATTAAACTATCATTATTTTCATAGAGAGAATTATATTGAATGTGCCAATGCGTACCTATTGCAGTGAAAGTGAATTCACTCATATTGCATTATGCTTTTGCTTGAGCTTTAATTTTTGTGATCGCATCATTGAAACCAATACCGGTAAGTGATGATCCAGAAACAGCATTTAGGTGAACAGCATCAATGTTCTTGCCGATAACATATGCTTGATAGCCAGAAGCAAACATGTTTTGGTATTTAGCTGACGTAGGATCACCTGGCATTGGAGTAATTGAAGCAGAAGTTACTATGTCATTTCTCAGTTGTACAGTCACACTGATTTGGTCTTTGCCGCCCGGTGAGTTATATGAACCAACAGCAGTATATGTGCCATCTTTGTATGAAGAGCCATTAGTAGTTGTACCTGTCTTTGGCTTATCAGCAATTGGAGTGGTTGCTGTAGTCGCAGTGTTTGTATCCGCTTGCCCTGAGGTATTCGAATCCATTGTTGTTGGAGTAGGAGCCTTTTTATTCATTGCAGCAACACCAAAAACACCAGCAGCTACGACTACTACAGCACCAGCACTAATTAAAACTTTTTTGTTATTCATAGACGCTAGTATATCACATCACTATGATCGCTATAGCAACCAAACCAGCGATAATACAATAGAGTGCAAACGGGGCGAGAGTATTTTCTTTGAAATATTTTGTCAGGAATCGTATAGAGAAAAAAGCGGCAATTGCGGATGCGATCGCGCCAACAATAATTGGACCCGCTACTGAACTACTAGTATGAATCAATGTGGGGAGTTTCAATATTGATGCAGCAAAGATGATTGGTGTCGCGAGTAGGAATGAAAAACGTGCCGCTTCTTCATGAGTCAGTCCCACTAGTAATCCACCACCAAGTGTTGCACCTGTTCGTGAAAAACCTGGAATGAGGGCTAAGCATTGTGCAAAGCCAACCTTAATTGCTTGCGGTAATGTTAATGTTGCAATACCTGCATCTACCGCCCCAAGTCTATATACAGCGCTTTTCTTTCGAAGATATTCTGCCCCGTAGAGTAATAATCCGTTAATCACTAGAAAGATCGCAGTGATCAATGCAGAAGCAAGCAATACTTTAATCTTCTTTTCAAAAAGGAATCCTAAAATACCAGCTGGAATACTGGCAATAATGATCAGCCAACCTAATTTGGCATACGTATCTGTACTAGAAATACCACGTTCTTTTATAGAGCGAAAAATTCCCTTAATAATAAGTACCCAGTCTTTATAAAAGAATACAAACAGCACAATAGCTGTTGCAAGGTGTGTGGCAATGAGAAATACCACAAACATGTTGTTTGATTGGTCGATATTCCAATGCAAGATAGTTGGTAAAATAACACTATGTCCTAAGCTTGAAATAGGAAAAAGTTCAGTAACGCCTTGGAGTAGTCCAAGAAGGATGGCTTGAATATAATTAATCATAGGTAAGATTTTATCACGTTAAGGCGTATAATAAGAGGATGCCGCCATTACTAACTACACTTACTGACGAAAAGCTTGTTATTGAGTGCAAGAAAGACCAGGAACATTTCGCCGTCCTTGTTGAGCGGTATGTACCAAAACTGACGCATTATATTCGTCGACGTAGTTTGGCAACGAGTGACGACATTGAAGATCTCTTGCAGAATATTTTCATAAAAGTGTACCGAAATATAAACGAGTATGATACATCGCTGCTTTTTTCTTCTTGGATTTACCGCATTGCACATAATGAAATGATCGATTGGTATCGACGAGAGAAAAGGCGTACCACATTATCACTGGATGATGAGGCACAAGACATTGTATCGAAGTTATTCACAGAAGAAGATCATATTTCTCGATTTAGTAATGCAGAACAAAAACAAGCCGTTATCAATGCGGTAAATACTCTGGATGAAAAATACAAAGACATTCTACTCTTACGTTTTTTTGAAGAAAAGTCTTACGAAGAAATTGCTGATATTCTACAAATTCCTCCTGGAACAGTAGCTGTACGTATAAATAGAGCCAAGAAACAGTTAGAAAAAACCCTCACACAACATGGAACAAATAAGTAATACAACAAAAAATATTCTCTCTGCTATAGAAACACAACGAGTGGTACCTCGATCGAAATGGTACTTCGTATTGCGAAATAGTGTTTTATGGGTACCTGGAGCCGTTACTACACTTTTAGGTGCATATACCATTGCAGGAGTATTGTATGGGGTTTTACATATACATTTGATACAAGGGAAATATAGCGAGTCAGCTAACCCAACATTCATGTTTGCAGCAATCCCACTGCTATGGGTTGTGTCTTTTGGGCTATTTTCGATCGTGAGTATTTCTTTACTACGTAAAACTTATGCAGGATATCGTCATACTACATTGCAGCTACTATTGATAAGTGTGGCAAGTAGTATTGTAATTGGTATTTTATTTTATGCGATTACTCAAGATACCAATGATAATATGGTCAGAACGTATTATCGGTATCCGACTCAGCATCAAGAAGAATATTATGAAAGAATTTTTTCCCCGCAGCGTATGAACTAATATGGAACGATCATGCAGACAATTTCAGTCATCGTTCCACTGCTTTAAAATTAATTTTTGTTAGGTTCTTAACAATTGAATATATTATTAGAATTAACTTATATACCACTATACACATTCATACAAAAAATCTCTTCTCAAAAAAATAAATATAAATGACAGTTTTCTTCTAAAAACCTCCTTATTACAAGGAGGTTTTTAGTATGGTATAGTGTTGGCGATGCTTTTTGCAGAACATATTTTTAGTATTTTTGGTTTCCCTATAACAAATGCGATGTTGTCCAGTTGGGCTGCAGTGCTGGTTATTGTAGTATTCGCATGGATTGTGCGCCGTAAGCTAACAATTGTTCCTACGCGTATTCAGCAAGCCTTTGAGCTTGTATTAGAAGGTGGTCTCAGTCTTTGTGACCAAGTAACAGGTAGTAGATCACTCTCAGAAAAAATATTTCCTATATCAATCAGTGTGTTTTTCTTTATATTGATCAATAACTGGCTGGGATTGTTACCATTTGGAGCATTTGGAGTGATTAGAGAAGGAGTTTTTATCCCATTTCTTCGCAGTGTTACAGCTGATCTTAATACCACATTAGCATTAGGAATTTTTACTGTGATCGGGGCAAATATTTTCGGTATCGTTACAATTGGTGCATGGAAAGTATTCAATAAATATTTTAATTTGTTAGCATTGAAGAAAATGGCTAAAAACGCTCGCCATCAACCAACTGAATTAATCGTGCAACCAATTCACTTTTTCGTGGGAATTGTTGAAATTGTGGGTGAAATTGCCAAAATTGCCTCGCTTTCTTTCCGACTTTTTGGTAATGTATTTGCGGGAGAAGTGCTTCTGGCAGCAATGACTGCATTGGCAGCATACATCGTACCCACACCATTCATGTTTCTGGAGATTCTTGTAGGACTCATTCAGGCAGTAATCTTTGCCATGCTAGTAACCGTATATTTTTCGATTGCAGCACATGACCACAATGATGACACAGCACACGAACAACATTAATTACTTTTATTTTTAGAACATTATATTTATGAACATTATTCCTCTTGCAAAAGCTATCGCTATCGGTCTTGGTGCTCTTGGTCCAGCTATCGCTATCGGTCTTATCGGATCAAAAGCTATGGAATCAATCGGCCGTAACCCAGAAGCAGCAAACAAAATCCTCGTTCCTATGCTTTTGGCTGCAGCTTTTGCTGAAGCTATCGCAATTTATGCACTTGTTATCGCATTTTCAATTAGTTAATTCGTCACGTGGATGCAGTTGTAAGCACATTTCATATCGAGTGGAAACTAATTGTTGTTCAATTAGTTAACTTCGCTATCGTCTTTTTTGTTTTGTATCGTTATGCATTAAAGCCCTTAGCGGCATTAATGAACGACCGCAAGAAAACTATTTCGCAAGGAGTAGCAGACGCGGCAATCAATGCCGTTTTGGTGGAACAAACTAAAGCATTGTTTGAACAAGAAAAAATAAAAGCTCAAGAACAGGCGCAGCAACTCATGCACGCAATGAAAAAAGAGATCGATGAAAAGCGAGCAACATTGCTGGCTGATAGTCATGAACAAGCTGAAAAGATTTTGGCTGATACTCGTGCACAGCTCGAACAAGAAAAAAATAAATTGATCAAAGAAGCCCATAATGCAATTGCTGATCTCGTTATACAAAGTACAAAGAAGGTGCTTGAAGATATTCCTCATACTGTTGACGAGGCGTTACTACATAAGGCAGTAAAAGAGTTATAATATGGAAGAAGCCCAACTGCTATTCACGGCAATAAAAAATGCTAAGAACGAAGCAGAGGAGAAGGCTGTAATAGATGCATTTATTGCTGTATTACAACGAACTCATGCGGTGAGTCGCGGACCAGGTATTATCGCTGCATTAGAAAAAATGCTCGACAAAGATGCTGGGATACTCCGACCGATCATAACTACTGCAACAGCATTAACTGAAGAGCAGGCAACTGTGTTGGCGGAAAAAATACAACTAGAACATAAGGCAACTGCAGTTCATTTAGATCAACGCATAGATACATCAGTATTGGGTGGCATGTCTATCCGTATTGACGATATGCTCTATGATGCAACACTTAAGAAAAAATTACTCACACTAACAAACACACTGAAACAATAATATGGCTACTGCTCAAAAAATTATAGAAAGCCTCAAGCGTGAACTGGATACAGTCATCCTAGACGCAAAAAACGAATCAGTCGGCACAGTTCTTGAAGTGTTTGATGGCGTAGTTCGTGTGAGTGGCTTATCAACAGTACAAGCTTCAGAAGTGGTAACATTTCCTAATGGTGTGGAGGGAATGGTACTTAACCTTGAAGCTGATTTCGTTGGTGTGATTGTGCTTGGTGATTACAAAGGTATCAAAGAAGGTGACATTGTTCACAAAACGGGTCATGTACTAGAAATCCCCGTTGGTGATGGCATTCTAGGCCATGTGGTAAATGCTACAGGCGCAGTGATCGATGGTCGCGGGGACTACAAGGCAACTGCACACTATCCTGTAGAACGTATTGCTCCTGGTGTGATCACTCGTCAGTCAGTTGATCAACCATTGCAAACAGGTATCAAAGCTATTGATGCACTCGTACCGATTGGCCGTGGTCAGCGTGAACTTATTATTGGCGATCGTAAGACTGGTAAGACAGCAATTGCACTTGATACTATTTTAAATCAAAAAGGTACTGGGGTGATTTGTATTTATGTTTCAATTGGACAGAAAGATTCACGCCTACGAAGTATCGAAACACTGTTGCGAGACAGTGGCGCTATGGACTATACAGTGATCGTTTCTGCTGGTGCATCTGAACCAGCTGCACTTTCATATATTGCTCCTTATGCTGGATCAGCGATCGCTGAATTTTTCATGGATCAAGGCAAAGATGTATTGATCGTTTATGATGATCTTTCGAAGCATGCTGTGTCATATCGTGAAATTTCATTGTTGTTGCGTCGTCCTCCAGGCCGTGAAGCCTTTCCTGGTGATGTCTTCTATCTTCACTCACGACTACTAGAGCGTGCCTGTCGCCGTAATGCAGAATACGGGGGTGGATCTATCACAGCACTTCCTATTATTGAAACTCAAGCCGGGGACTTGGCTGCATATATTCCAACAAATGTGATTTCAATTACTGACGGACAAATCTTCCTTGAAACAGATCTTTTTTATAAAGGTATTCGTCCTGCTATTAACGTAGGTAACTCTGTTTCTCGTGTTGGTTCATCTGCACAACAAAAAGCCATGAAAAAAGTTGCTGGCACATTGAAACTTGACCTTGCACAGTTCCGTGAACTTGAAGCATTCTCACAGTTCGGCTCTGATCTTGATGAAAATACCAAGCGCCAACTTGAACGCGGCAAAAGAGCAGTAGAATTATTGAAACAAACTCAATACAATCCATTTGCAGTTTCTCACCAAGTTATTTCATTGTATGGATTAACAAAAGGCTACCTCGATGATGTGCCTTTGATTGCGCTCCCTGCATTTCAAAAAAGTTTGATCGAATATGTTGAACTTACAGCAAAAGAATTTATTGCTGATGTTGAACAAAAAGGCATGTGGACAGATGAATCAGAAGCATTGCTGCAAAAGGCAATCACTGATCATAAGGCACAGTACTTCGCATAATACATAAACCTCTATGGCCGGCCAAAGCAAAACAATTAAAACTCGCATCAAATCGGTAAAGAATACCAAGAAAATCACGAAAGCGATGGAGCTTGTTTCTGCGTCAAAAATGCGTCGCGTTGTTGCTCGTACAGTTTCTGCTCGTCCATATATCGAACATGCATTAGAAATTGTTCACTCAATCAAAAACCCTAGTGCACTTCATCCACTATTAACAGCACCCGCAACAGATGGCAAAGTATTGTTGTTGGTCATCACTTCAGATAAAGGACTGTGTGGTGCATATAATACACAAATTATTCGAGCGGTAAGTGCATTTACTGCAACCGAGGATCAGCAATGTGATGTGGTGAGTATCGGTAAAAAAGGAGCTATGGCATTGCGAACATCTCCTTGCAACATCGTTGCTTCATTTGAACAAAAGAGTTGTTCAAATGTTATTGATGCACATGTGGTAAGTAAGTATGCAATTGAAGCATTTTTGAAAGGCACATATACACGGGTACTTGTTGCTCATACAGAATATATTTCTGCATTAAACCAACAAGCGCATATAACTCAATTATTACCCTTTGCCGAAGGTCCTGAGCCTGTCGAAGGATACGATAATATAGATAAAGAGTTTATTTTTGAACCAGACCCTGAAACTATTCTCGATGTCGTCATTGAAAAAATTATTCATACACGACTCTACGGTATGGTGATCGAATCAGTTGCCTCTGAAGAATCCGCTCGCATGATTGCAATGAAGAACGCCTCAGATGCAGCAGGAGAAATGATTAGCGACCTGTCTCTGATGTATAACAAGATCAGACAAGCAGGTATCACTCAAGAAATATCAGAAATTAGCGCCGGCATGACCAGTACTCATTAGCAAATAAATTTACCATTATGAAAGGAATCATCACACAAATTATCGGACCAGTAGTAGACGTATCGTTCGGCGAACACGTTCCTGCAATTTATAATGCATTGGAAGTAAACAATAACGGCAAAGTTATTGTATTAGAGACTCAGTATCAAACTGGTGCAGGTACTATTCGTGCTATCGCTATGGATACTACTGATGGATTATCCCGTGGCTTAGAAGTTGTCGATACAGGTAAACCAATTCGAGTGCCTGTTGGCACCGATACTCTCGGACGTATTTTCAATGTGCTCGGAGAAACTATTGATGGCGGTGCTCAAATCGGTGGTGACAAGAAAGAATCTATTCACCGTGAACCACCTGCGTTTACTGAACAAGCTACAAAAATCGAAATTCTTGAAACTGGTATCAAAGTTATCGATTTGATCTGTCCTGTTGTAAAAGGCGGTAAGGTGGGACTCTTTGGTGGTGCTGGTGTTGGTAAGACTGTGGTGATTCAAGAGCTGATCCACAACATTGCTTCAAACCATGGCGGGTACTCTGTGTTCGCTGGTGTTGGTGAACGTACTCGTGAAGGTAATGACCTCTATCACGAAATGAAAGATTCAAAAGTACTTGATAAGGTTGCCATGGTCTTCGGTCAAATGAATGAACCACCAGGTGCTCGTCTTCGAGTAGCATTGTCTGGTTTGACTATGGCTGAATATTTCCGTGACCAAGAAAACAAAGATGTGCTTTTCTTCATCGACAATATCTTCCGCTTTACACAAGCTGGTAGTGAAGTATCTGCATTGCTGGGACGTATTCCTTCAGCTGTGGGATACCAGCCAACACTCGCAAGTGAAATGGGTAACTTACAGGAACGTATCACTAGTACTAAAAAAGGCTCTGTAACATCTGTGCAGGCTGTATACGTGCCGGCTGATGACTTCACAGACCCAGCTCCTGCTACTACATTTGCTCACTTGGACTCAACTGTGGCACTTAGTCGTCCACTTTCTGAACTTGGTATTTATCCAGCTGTTGACCCACTTGAATCAAGTTCAACAATCTTGGATCCAAATATTGTTGGTGAAGAACACTACAACACTGCTCGTGAAGTGCAGCGTGTATTGCAACGCTATACAGATCTACAAGACATTATTGCTATCCTTGGTATGGAAGAATTATCTGCAGAAGACAAGGCACTAGTATCACGTGCTCGTAAGATCCAACGTTTCCTCTCACAGCCATTTTATGTTGCGGAACAATTTACAGGACGCCCTGGTCAATACGTAACACTTGCAGATACTGTTCGTTCATTCAAAGAAATTCTTGAAGGCAAGCATGATCACCGTGCAGAAAACGACTTTTATATGAAAGGCTCAATCGACACCCTGGACGAAGAATAATATATGGCTCAGACTCTATTACTAAAAATCATCACTCCTGATGCAATCGTGCATGAAGAGCACGTAGATCAAGTTTCGCTTCCTACAACAGAAGGCGAAATTACTATTTTGCCTGAGCACGTTCCCTTGATCACATTGATAGGCAAGGGTGATATCGTTGCGACCAAGGATGGGGAGCATATCCCTTTTTTAGTTATGGGCGGCTTCGCACGTATTGATGGTGGTGCAGTAACAGTAATGGCTGACACTGCTCACCATATTGATGCAATCACAAGTGCTGAAATCATAGAAGCGGCAGAACAACGCGCCATCGATCTTCGTCATCAGAAAGAAAATGAAGAAGATGTAGACTTCGAACATTTCGAATCTGCTCTGGAAAAAGAAATGCTTGTAGCAAAACTTGGTAACAAGTGGAAGACAAGAGATTATCGTAAGTAATTGACAAAATAGGGACCATTTCTTACTCCATTAGAAGAGGCGATAGTTAATTTTTTAGCAAAGTAACGATTGCCAATTAAGCTGTATACCCATACGGCTTTTTTTATTTCTTATTTTTTCTTAGCATTAGTTCAGGCTTCCCGGCATTCTGCTCTTCTCCAAAATCAATGTTCAGTGTTTTTAGGAAAGTTCGAATCTCTTCCTTTGCAGATAAAACTTCTTCGTCAGATACTTGTGCAAGCTTTTCAACTTCCATAAACAAGCCGAGGTCTTTCACATCCTCTAGTACTATCTCATAGTCAGGCGTAATGAATGTGTGTTTAAAGTTATCGATACGTACCATTTCAACTAGTCCAAGTTTTTCAATTACAGCGATCATAACGTCGAGGTCAGCAACCCCCGTTTCATATTCGTCCGAGTGTGACCATTCCTCTCCGTCAAAATGATCAACCTTGTAGGCAAGGTAATTCTTGCCAGCCTTCTGTCTCAAGCGAAAACTGTTAAGAAGTCTATTGTTTTCTCCCGGCTGCAGATCATTTCTAAGAGGGTCGTTGAAATACACATCAAGTGTTTCCTTGACGCCTTTTGATTCAAAGTGGCTCAACACATTGAGTGCTTCTTCCTTTGTGCTTTTCACCTCGATAAGGATTTCAATTTCTTTCATGGAAATACTATAGCATTAATTTCTTTGCTGGCCGTTTGGACCATGTTGGAACTTTTCTAACAACATTAACGACAATTTAATATAGTAAATAAGATATTGACTATATTAAATAAATGTGATATAGTATTTCCAGTTAAATATTCTTTCAAATGGAAATAAAAAATTTTTCACACCTGGGTAATGCATTAGGAAATCTGCTTACTGCCATATCACCAACAATGGAAGCATATACTCTTCCTATGGAAACTATGAACGACGAAGCGAAAGAGGGATATAAAGAATTCGCTGATTTATCACAAGTGTTATTGGCAGGTTACAGGTCTCACGGCAATGGCAACAATGTAGCAATGTTCCACCTTAAAAATGGACAAGTCGTAGTGCTCTTTGAATCACAAAAAAAGAAAACGATTAGAGGTACATATGACAACCCTAAGCACTGTTACGATTGCAGGATGGCAATCGTAAGACATCTTGTAATGTAAGACCAAAGGCCGGAGTATTTAGCAATACCTCGGCCTTTTTTATTTTTTGCTAGTAATTTGGGATTCGAACTCCAACCGCATATTTCGTCAACTATCGTAAATATATTTTTTTGCTATACTGAAGCCCTATGAAGACACATACAATTTCTTATGTACACGCGCGCGAAATCTTGGACTCTCGAGGCAACCCGACAGTTGAGGTAGATATTGAACTAGAAAACGGCTCATTGGGACGTGCTGCTGTGCCATCAGGCGCATCAACAGGTAGTCATGAAGCGCTTGAGCTACGCGATGGTGACAAAGGCCGTTACCTCGGAAAAGGTGTTTTGAAGGCAGTTGAAAACGTAAACACTATTATCAAAAAGAAAGTGATGAAGAAATCTTTTGATCAAGAATCATTGGATATGGCTTTGATCGCTCTAGATGGTACTGCTATGAAGGCAACGCTTGGTGCAAACGCTATTCTTGCTGTATCAATGGCTTTCGCTCATGCTGCTGCAGAATGTGAAGGATTGGCACTATATGAATACTTCAACACGTTGACTAAGAAGAAAACAAAGATGAAATTGCCAATGCCGATGATGAACGTTTTGAACGGCGGTCAGCATGCAACTATGTCTACTGACATGCAAGAATTCATGATCATGCCATTGAGTGCTCCTACTTTCACAGAAGCACTTCGTATGGGTGCAGAAGTATTTCACGCTTTGAAGAAAGTACTCGCAGATAAAGGCTTCACAACAACTGTTGGCGATGAAGGTGGTTTTGCTGTTCAGGTGAAAACTAATGAAGAAGCATTGGTACTTGTTTCAGAAGCTATCAAGAATGCTGGCTACAAAGTTGGCAAAGACTTTGGTTTTGCATTGGATGTTGCTGCTACAGAATTGTTCCACGAACAGCTATACGTTCTAGAGCGTGATGGACTACAACTTACAACAGATCAAATGATCAGTTACTATGGCGACTGGTTGAAGAAATACAATATCGTTTCCATTGAAGACGGTCTTGCAGAAGATGACTGGGCAGGATATGTGAAAATGACTAAGAAGTTTGGCGGCAAGGTACAACTTGTTGGCGATGATCTTTTTGTAACTAATACAGAACGTCTTGCAAAAGGCATTGAAATGGGAGCAGGGAACAGTATCTTGATCAAAGTAAACCAGATCGGTACTATCACTGAAACTGTTGCTGCTGTTGAAATGGCAACAAAGGCTGGCTACACATCTATCATGTCTCACCGTTCTGGCGAAACAGAAGATGTAACCATTGCTCACCTTGCTGTCGGTCTGGGGACTGGTCAAATCAAAACTGGCTCATTGTCACGTACTGACCGCGTGGCAAAATACAATGAACTACTTCGTATCGAGGAAGATATGGGTAAGAAAGCATCATTCTCTAATCCATTCCAAAAATAATATAAATAAAAAACCACTAATACTCATTAGTGGTTTTTTTGTTTCGGCATTAGGTATGCCAGAAGCCATGATTGCATTTTTCATTGGTGCACATATAAATACTCTCACGGTCTTCACTAGGCAGCTTCCGACTAAATTTCATTGGCGACCAGCAAAAATAACAAATCTGATAGGCTTGTCCCAGCGGACGTATTTCAGTTACTGCACATTGAGTACAGGTCCTGGAAACAACAATTTTTTGAGCACTGTGACCAAGATAACTATTATTACCCTTATAGCAGTGCGCAAAACTTTTTTGTACTTCAGTATTATTTTGCCAGACATGATCACAACTTTTTTGTACGCGGTCCACTTCTTCTTTAAAGAGTGCAATCTTTGTAGCAAGCAGGTGATCAAGTTCGGTTATTTGCTGGTGTAGTAACGATACCCCAGTATCGCATTGCAATCCTGGATAGCTCGGTATATCAAAAATTTTCTTTTCCATTGTATTAAGTTTTACATTTTACACACCTTACAATATATTGTATTTGTTAGCAATGTTCTCTATATATATTGACTTTTTGTATAAAATGTGCTATTATTTTTTGTGTAAAATAGTTCATTCAAAAACCTCAAGACTCAATATAAAAATGGAAACTTTCACAACTACCGTATGGATCTTCATGTTTGTCGCATCCCTATTCAGTACACATGCTGAAGTAAAAAAGCTTTTAGATAAAAACGCGAAAGTTTTTGTTTATCAAGGTCTTTTTTATAACAGTGCAAAGAAAAGACGATGGCTGCTATTAGTAAGTATTACTGTAGCGATAATGATTATTTTTTTGGCGTATGCCGGACTTACCGTTGGTCCCCATACGAAGTTATCCTACTGGTTCTGCCTTGGTGCAATTTTTGCATCAAATGTGCCTGTTTTCCTTATGGGATTAATTGCCTTTCGCGCAATACAAAAAAGTGATCGACTTACTAAAGAAGAAGCCATTAAATCCTATTTAAAACATTAATTACTATTATTTAGTAGTTAAACAGCCGATATCCTCGGCTGTTTTTTTATTCTCAATTTTTGGATATAATACACCCCTATGAAAAAACAAGTTGCATTGATCGTTTTGGACGGATGGGGATATAGAGAAGAGGCTGCAGATAATGCTGTAGCTGCAGCAAAAACCCCAAACTTTGATAAGTACTGGAATATGTACCCCCATACGCTTTTGGAAGCGAGTGGTGAGGCTGTAGGGCTTCCTGAAGGGCAAGTTGGTAACAGTGAGATTGGCCATATGACTATTGGTGCTGGACGAAGTTTAGATACTGACCTTGTTCGTATTGGCAAAACTATCCGTGAAGATACCTACGGCGAACGCACTGCATTTGGTGAACTTTTTGCTCATGTGCAAGAACATGACAGTGCTATTCATATCCTCGGACTACTTGGTACAGGGGGTGTTCATGCTCACCACGATCACTTAGTAGCATTTCTGAAAGCCTGCAAGAAACAAGGAATTACAAAAGTATACTTACATGTATTTACAGATGGTCGCGATACTGCACCTCAATCAGCAGGAGGATTTTTGAAAACACTTGAGCATGAACTACAAACTATTGGTGTTGGACGTATTGCAACTATGTCTGGGCGTTTTTATGCAATGGATCGTGATCAAAACTGGGATCGTCTCGCACATGCTGAAGCCGCATTATTTGAAGGCACTGGTACGAAGCATTACCTGAAGCCCTCTGAAATCATGGAAGCTCTTCACAAAGAAGGTGTGTATGATGAACGTATGGAGCCTGTAGTGATCACTGATGCAGATGGTACGGCGTATCCTATTCAAAAAAATGACGGCATATTTTTCTTTAATTTCAGATCTGATCGCGCACGTATGTTGACAGAAACATTACTTAAACACAAAGAAGACAAAAACCTTTTCATTGTGACTATGACCGAATACAGTAGTAAGTACGATGTAGTCGTTGCATTCCCACCAGAAGCATTACAGACAACACTGGCACAAGAAGTATCACAAGCCGGTATGACCCAAGCCCATGTCGCAGAAACAGAGAAGTTTCCTCATGCAACGTATTTTTTGAATGGCGGAAAAGAAGAACCTCATACTGGTGAAGAACATGTACTACTCAATAGTCGCAAAGATGTACCCACACATGACCTTGCTCCAAAGATGCGAGCAGAAAGTATTGCGGATGAAACTATCAAGCGTATTCAAGAAGACGTGAATTTTATTTTTGTTAATATTGCAAATCCTGACATGGTTGGTCACACCGCTAACGTACCAGCCATTGTTGAAGCACTTGAAGAAACAGATACACAACTTGGCCGTATCATCAACGCCATCACTGCCAACGGGGGAACTGCGATTATTACCGCTGACCACGGTAATGCTGAAGTAAACTTTGATCAAATAGAAGGTGTGCCTCACACTGCCCATACGTTAAATAAAGTACCGTGCATTATTACTGACGCATCATTGTCATTGAAAGATGGCGGTGACCTGACTTGGTTAGCACCTACAGTGCTCGGTTTATTGGCAATTCAAAAGCCTGCAGGCATGACAGGTAAAGAGATTTTTGGTGTATAGTATGTATATGAAAAAGGTAAAAGCATTTCTGAGATTACACTCGATAACGATTGTATTAATCGTACTTCTGGTTGTTCTTACTATTGCCATCAAATACTTCATTTATTCTTTTGAAGAATCTTTTATAGAGGGAGATTTGCATCGTCCAGAAATTCAACATGTGGATAAAAAAGTAACACCGACACAAAAAACTTCACAGTTAGAAATTGATGCTATTCAATCATGGATGACATTTGATTATGTGAATGTGGCATACAAGTTACCGGCAAATTATCTCAAAGACATTCTAGGAATCAATACTCCGAAGTATCCTAACGTTCGGATCGACACATATGCAAAACAAAGCAATATCGATCAATCATTACTACTAACTACCGTTCAACATTACGTTCGCGTATATCAGAACCGCTAAAATTTATGGATTTTCTTGCCCAAACAATCTTGCCGTACATATTGATCTACAAATACTGGGCATTGTTTGTGCTGACCTTTTTGTCATCTCTCGCAATCCCTATTCCAGCCGGAACACTACTTATTGCATCGTCAGCATTTGCGAGTCAGGGATATTTCAACTTCTTTATCATCCTGCTTGTTGCCACCATCGCTTCAATTGTCGGAGATAATATTTGTTACTGGGTAATACGCCTCTATGGGCGAACGGTGTTTGATAAATTTGCCTTTACTCGCAAGATTCTCCATTCTGAAAATTCTCGACTCATTCAAAAGAAAATGAAAGAGCGTCCAGGTTTTGTTATTTTCATTAGTCGCTTCGAAGCAATTGCAACCTTATCAGTAAATGCTCTATGTGCGTTTAGTGAAGTATCATACCGAAGATATTTAGCATTTGAGGTTCTCGGCTCTATCGGCTATGTAGCATTCTATGGAACACTCGGCTATGTCTTTGGCGATAGTTGGGAAGCAGTTAACAAGCTAGTAGGAAACTTTTCCATCATCGTATTTGTTATCCTGATCAGTGCTGGACTATTATTTTGGAAGCGTATGTTGAAGAAGCTCAAAAAAGAAGAATCATTGACTTTGTCATAAGAAACGGTAGAGTAGGGGAAAATCACAAAAACCCTTAACAGATGAAAATAAAAATAGATAAGATTACTTTCGACTTTGTTAAAACACTGATGGAAGTTACTCGAAAGATTACTCCCGAAGCAGTCTTGTATTGGGCACGTAATCCCGAGGAGCTGGCAGCACTTATAGATAAAAAAGATTTTGAACCACTTACTCAAATAGGAACAGAGTCCTATTTACTTCCTGCCACAGCGGAAACAGATAGAAGAATATTATGGAAAAGACGATTGATTTCTTATATTCACATCGACAATTTCCAAGAGGTTGTTCAAATAAAGCAGTCAGCTCAGCCGAGCTGTAGCATTATTCCATACAAGCTAAATGCCCCCTTAACGGCAAGTGAGTTAATTGAAGAAATTGGTGATATGGATTTTATCATTGCTTCAGCTTTCAGTTATTCGCAAATTGTCAGTGCGGCAAGGCGACACAAGAATATGGAAGTTAGTAACTTACCTTCTGTATTAAGCTATACGGAAGCAAATTATTTTTTCATTATTCGCAATGATGGAGCATTAGGCATAGTATCGTTGTTTCCACGTACTGAGTTTAATCGTTTTAAAAAGTGGGAAGGTTGGTTTCCTGGTATTACTAATTCTTATCTTTTAAAGGGAAGACTTTTATTAAAAGAAGGTCTTCCAGAAACAATCCTACATTCTTAATTGAGTGTAGGATTTTATTTTTGACTTATCCACAGTTTTTCTTAGGGAATATACTTGCATGTGAACGATTGTTCACATATACTAAAAGAGTAGTACACGGAGGAAATAATTAGTTTAAAAAGAGTTTATATATGTCACAAAATCAATACATCGCAACATTAGAAAAACAGATCAACGCACTCAATCGTCACATTGATGCCAAGATCATCAAAGGCCAACAATACGTTGAAGAGTCACGCAAGCACCACGCTTTGCTCCGCAAATTGCGAGAACAAAAGAGAGGCTTCATCGGTCGTGTCTTCCCATTATTTGCATAATTTATACTGCTATGAAAATTACTCCATTCCAACTCGCACTTAAAAATGAAATCAATCGCATTGAGCGACTTAGTAACAATTACTCGCAAGGTAACCATTCGCTTGTTGCTTATACCTACGTTAAACCTATAAAACCTAGCAATTTTCTGCTACAATTGTTTCGTAACAGCTTACGCATTAGCTTCTAAGCTGATAACTCGTTATAACCATTATGGAAACAGATTACAAAGAAAAAATACTGACATTCTACCAATCTCAGCGCCGCATGCCGACCTATACTGAAATGATGAAGCTTTTCGGCTTCAAGTCAAAAAATGCAGTTGCTCGCGTAGTCACAAAACTTATTGCAGCGGGTATCGTCGCAAAAGACAAGCTAGGGAAACTAATTCCATCTGATAGTTTCAATGATGTACCAATGCTTGGCTTTGTTACTGCCGGCCTGCCTGCGCCTGGTGAACTACTGACTGATACACTCAACATCGAAAACTATTTAATGCCTAAGAAGGCCTCCACATATCTTTTTGAAGTAACTGGTGACTCAATGATCGAAGCGCACATTGCTGATGGCGATATAGTTATTGCCGAACGATCAACTACTGCCAAAGAAGGTGATATTGTTATTGCTCAAATCGATGGGGAGTTCACTATGAAATATCTCCGCGGTAAAAGTGGTAAGCAATGGCTTGAACCAGCTAACAAGAAATACAAACCGATTTATCCAGATTACGAACTAAGTATTGTTGCTATCGTTCGCGGAGTAATGCGTAAGTATTAATTAAAAACCCTAAGTAGCACTACTCAGGGTTTTTTGTTTGTACTGATTTATACAGCAATAGTCCAGCGATGACTGGTATCCAGAACGAAAGTACTCTATACATCAATGTGATAACCAATGCTGCTTGAAATGGGATACCCAATGCTGAATAGAAAAATGTCATTGCGCCTTCAAACACTAGTAATGATCCGGGAGAAATAGGCAATGCTGCAATAATATTTGATAACAAAAGACCAAGTAAAATAACAATCACTGATGCATGTAGCTCAAGCCCTTTCATTAGGGCAAAAATGGTTAGTCCGTCTGCCAAGAACACTGTAAGGTGACCTGCAATAACCATTGCCATTTGTTTTGGATATTTTCTGTACATGTCCCACACACCACTGACGTTATATTCAGTAAATGTACCTTGTGGAGAAAAAGTTACTCCTTCGAAATAATGACTAATGAAACGGAAGCGGGATAATTTTTTTATAAGGTATTGTAAGGTGTCTCTCTTACTAAAAATAGTAATGGCGGTTGCAAGTACTGCATAAAAAATAAAACCATAAATTATAACAATTAGAAACAAGTGAGGGAGGGAGGTGTGCCCTACGAGATAGATTAGTGGCAAGCATAGTAACAGCAACGCCATTGCTATATACAAAGAAAGACACTCCATAATGATCGTGAAGAATGTCTTTTTTGATGTCACGCCATTTTTTGATAGTTCGCTATATAAAAAACCGTTTCCACCAATACCACCGCTCGGAACAATTTGATTGATGAACACTATTACAATGGACATTTTGAACATGCGCCAGATTTTTATACCTGTTTTTTCATGAAAGCCATTCAGTAGGACGTAATACAAAGTAGCTGTTGCTAGATAAGTAATTGCCTGACTAGCAAATGCTACAGTGATCCACCAGCCATCGATTTGCTTAAACACCTGATCAACGGTTCTCAATTGAGGTAAATTACGAATGATGATATAGAGTACGGCGCAACACAATGCAAAAAAGAATATGTTTGACCATGAAAAGAGCTTCTTTGAAGTGGTTGATAGAGTAGACATTACACGAACTTAATGTTATAATTATGCCGATTAATTATAACACGCCACTCCTTATTTCTCATGTCAAAAGCAGAAACAATAGTACGATTCGATGACGTCTCGTTTGAATATAGTGCCACGAAACCTATTTTAGAAGAGGTAACTTTCTCAATCCGTAAAGGTGCAAAGCTCACTCTTATGGGACAAAATGGTGCCGGGAAAAGTACTATCTTCAATTTGCTGACAGGAGTGTATAAACAAGAAGAAGGAGTTATCAACGTTGTAAAAGGAACAACCGTAGCAACAGCACGTCAGGTAATGCCACGTGACCAAATGGATCTAACGGTACGTGAATATTTCGAATCTCAATTCAATGAGAAGATATACGATATCGACCCGCGTATCGATAATGTATTGGAAGTAGTAAACCTTCCGGTAAAAGATGTACATGACCGTATCATCAAAACTTTTTCTGGTGGACAGCAGGCTCGCTTATTGCTTGCCTCGGCATTGATACAAGATCCTGATTTATTATTGCTCGATGAGCCGACAAATAACCTCGACACAGCTGGTATCCAGCACCTCACCAAATTCTTAATTGATTACAAGAAAACAGTATTGGTTATTTCTCACGATGCCGAATTCTTGAATGCCTTCACTGAAGGAGTGCTCTATTTAGATATCTTCAGTCGCAAAGTTGAACAATACACAGGCAACTATACTGACGTAGTGAAAGACATCGCTATTCGTATTGAAAAAGAAAATATGAAAAATGCCATGCTGGCAAAAGAAATTCAAGCAAAGAAAGATAAAGCAAACATGTTTGCATACAAAGGAGGTCAAATGCGTTTAGTTGCAAAACGTATGCGTGAAAAAGCTGAAGAGCTTGAAGAAGATATCGTTGACGTTCGCAAAGAAGACAAAACTATTCGTCAGTTTGCTATTCCGTTTCAACAAGATTTGATCGGTGAGATTATCACTATCAATTCATTTACGGTATTAAAAAACCACAAAGTAACTGAGCGCAAAGCAGCTATTGCGCTTCGCAAAAACCAGCACTTGTTACTAAAAGGACCAAATGGTATTGGTAAATCAACGTTACTCGAATCAATTGCTAATGGTACAGCAAAAGGATCTTCTATTAGCAAAGATGTACGCGTAGGGTATTACCGCCAAGACTTTTCTACACTAGACTTCAATGACACAGTGTATCAATCACTTAAAAAAGCTATGGAAGCTTCGGGTATTCGTCCCAATGAGGAACGCCTTCGCTCAGTTGCTGCAAACTTCTTGATCACTAGCGATGTTATCAATACTCGTATCGGAGCACTATCTGAAGGGCAAAAAGGTATGGTGGCATTTGCTAACTTGGTATTGATGGAACCAGGGTTGCTAATCCTCGATGAACCAACAAACCATATTAACTTCCGTCACTTGCCGATTATTGCAAAAGCATTGAGTGCTTATACTGGCGCGATGATTTTAGTTTCTCACGTAAATGAGTTCGTGCACCAAATCCGTATCGACGAAACATTGGACTTAGATAAATAATATGATTAAGAAAGCTGACAACGGCGCAATACAATACGATGTCATAGTGATTGGCGGAGGAGCATCCGGGATGATGGCGGCCGGCAAGGCTGCTGAACTAGGCAAGAAAGTGCTTATTATAGAAAAAAATAAGTTCCTCGGTGAGAAATTAAAAATCAGTGGCGGTGGCCGCTGCAATATTACGAATGCTGAAGAAGATATACAAAAGTATTTAGATCACTACAAAAGTGCCAAGCAATTTTTATTTTCTGCATTTGCACAATTTAGCAACAAAGACACCTTTACTTTTTTTGAAAAACTGGAGTTGCCACTTGTTGTACAGGCTCGTAAACGTGCATTTCCTCACACCGAAAAATCACTTGATGTATTTAAAGCGTTAGAACGATATATGAAATTAGGTAAAGTTACCGTACTTCCTAATTCAAAAATTAGTCTTATTGAAAGAACGAACGATATGATTACAGGCGTTGTAACAGCTAGTGGTGTGACATACACTGCAAAGTCATACATTCTAGCCACTGGTGGACTTTCTCATCCAGAAACAGGGTCAACCGGTGATGGGTTTAATTGGTTGAAAGTACTTGGTCACACTGTTACTACTCCGACACCAACCATAGTACCTTTAGCTGTAAAAGAACAGTGGGTAAAAGAATTGGCTGGAGTATCACTTTCATTTATGAAAATCGCCTTTTATGCGGAAGGTAAGAAAAAAATTACCAAGACTGGGAAACTACTCTTCACTCACTTTGGATTGTCTGGACCGCTTATTTTGAATGTAGCGGGCGATGTTGATGATCTACTACAAGAGGGAATAGTTACCGCGACTATTGATGCCTATCCAGATACCGACCATGGAGCATTGGAGCAAAAAATTATTTCAGTATTTGATACAAATAAAAATAAAATTCTTAAAAATGTTTTTGATGATATCGTACCTCACGGCATGATTGAAGCAGTATTTTCACTATTACCAGGACTCGATAAGGAATTAAAAGTTCATAGTGTTACCAAGGAGCAGCGCAAAGAGTTAGTAAATCTTTTGAAAGCCTTGCCAATGACTATTACTGGTCTCATGGGATATGACCGCGCAGTGGTAGCAGATGGCGGCATTCCACTTACCGAAATGGATATGAAGACTATGCGTTCTAAATGTATTAAAAATTTGTATATCACCGGAGACCTTTTGCATATCACTCGTCCCTCTGGAGGATTCTCATTACAACTTTGCTGGACAACTGGATTCATCGCTGGACTTAATGCATAAATAAAATTTCAGTCTATACTTATTACATACTAGAAGTAATAATAACTTATATGCAAAAAATCATCCCACATCTATGGCTTAACAAGAACGCTGAGGAAGCTGTTGCTTTCTATACTTCTATTTTTAATAACGGAAAAATTCTTGGCACTGCTGCCTATACAGAAGCAGGCCAAGAAATTCATCAAATGAAACCGGGTTCAATAATGAGTATCAATTTCGAAATCGAAGGTTTTGAATTTATTACTATAAATGGTGGTTCAATATTCACCATCAATCCCTCAATTTCTTTTATGGTTCACTATACTGACAAAGATGCCATTGGTGAATTGTGGGAGAAATTACTTGAAGGAGGCAAGACCTTGATGCCTTTGGATGCATATCCATTCAGTGAAAAGTATGGTTGGGTGCAAGATAAATATGGAGTGTCATGGCAAATCATGCTCGGACAAGGAACTATTGTTCAAACTATCATGCCATCATTAATGTATACACAACGAGTAGCGGGCAAAGCTGAAGAAGCAATCAATCTATATACTTCTACATTCCGAAACGGTGAGGTGAAAATGTTGGCACGATATCCTGCCGGCATGCCTGATGACAAAGAAGGAACACTGATGTATTCAGATTTCCTTATCGAAGGACAAATGTTTGCAGCTATGGATAGTGCGGGTAAGCATGCGTTCACCTTTAGTGAAGGAGTATCGCTGCTGGTTAACTGTGAGGACCAGACTGAAATCGATCGCTTATGGGAAGCATTGTCAGTAGATCCAGAGGCTGAACAATGTGGTTGGATGAAAGACAAGTACGGCGTGTCGTGGCAAATTGTTCCTAACATCATGCAGGAAATATTACGCAGCGATGACACTGAAAAGAAGAATCGCGTAATTGCGGCAATGATGCCTATGAAGAAAATAGACCTTGATGTAATTGAAAAAGCTGCAAGAGGTGAGTAGGTAGATATAATGCTATGATGGTGCCAATGGATAAAAGCTTGAAAACTGCTCGTGTTGTCGAGGAGCACAAAACTCAATATGTTATACGGAGCGCTGACAAAGATTATACAGCGGTTATTCGTGGCAAAATTCTTTTGAATGGTAAAAAAGATTTTCCTAAAGTTGGTGACTATGTAGAGTTCACCGAACTTGGTAATGACCAAGCTGTTGTTGAAAGTATTTTACCCCGCACTACTCAGATTATCCGTAAGGCCGCTATTGGTAACACACCGCAAGTCATTGTCGTAAACGTAGATATTATGTTTGTTGTGATGGGTCTTGATGGAGACTACAACATTCGACGTTTAGAGCGATATTTATTGTTAGCAGAACAAAGTAATGTGAAGCCTATTATTGTTTTGAATAAAATGGATGCTGTAAGCGACGTACAGCAATTCATAGATGAAGTCTCGAGTATTGCACCGAACACACCGATACACGCTGTCAGCGCGACTACAAAGCAGAATATGGATATACTAAAGACATACTTTGGTCCAGAAACTACTGCAGTTATGCTTGGCTCATCTGGGGCGGGCAAATCTACTATGATGAACTGGTTCCTTGGCTTTGATAAACAATCTACTCAAGAAGTTCGTGAAGACGATGGTAAGGGTCGTCATACAACAACATATCGTGAATTATTTAAACTTCCAGAAGGTGGGTACCTTATAGACACACCGGGAATGCGAACCCTCGCAATATTTACTACCGGTGATCCGACTGCGGATGTTTTTGGTGACGTTGAAGCATTATTGAAAGAATGTAAGTATGCTGACTGTGATCACATCAAAAGCCGCGGCTGTGCAATTCAAAATGCTATCTATGATGGGAAACTAGATCCTAAGCATTGGGCTAGTTACTGCAAACTGAAAGGCGAGCAGGAATATCTAAAAACAAAGATAGGCGTAAACTCTAATGCGGAACACAAACAAAAAGTAAGAGCTGTTCAGAAACAAAATAAAAGATATTTAAATAGTGAGCAGGAATAACTATACCCAGTGGTTATATCTAAAATGTGCTTTGCTTAGTAACGCACATCCGGCTTGGGGAGCGGTGTGTATTTTTTAGACAGCCTTACCATCTGCAATTTGAATGACGCGGTCACAGAAAACTGTATATTCTTTTTCATGAGTTACCATAACGATGGTCTGACCTTGCTTGTGTAGATCTTTGAAGATTTCAATAACTGCTTGCCCTGATTCACTGTCGAGATTAGCTGTTGGTTCGTCTGCAAACAAAATCTTGGGGTTGTGTGCAACTGCACGTGCAATAGAAACACGCTGCTGTTCGCCGCCAGACATCTGACTCGGCAAGTTATTTTCACGATGACCTAGATTGATACGAGTAAGTGAAGCCTGTGCAATAGTTTTTGCTTCTGATGTTGTTTTACCTTGCATGAGCAATGGTACCATGACGTTTTCAATTGCAGTTAACTCAGGGAGTAACGCGTAATCTTGAAAAATATATCCTAATTCATTGAGTCTAAATGCTGTGCGTTCAGCAACAGATAAGTCTGTGGTGCGAGTATCATCAATAACTATCGTTCCTGTCGTTGGGTCATCAAGCAGTCCAAGCTGATAGAGCAATGTAGACTTACCAGCTCCTGACTTACCCATAATCGCTACGAATTCGCCTGAATGGATAGTCAGATCAATACCTTTTAGCACATGAGTGATCACGTCACCGTTTTTAAATGTTTTTGTAATACCTGTTGCAGTAATCATATATAAACTCTTAACGTCCTAAAATACTATCGAGAGTATTTTTCTTAATAATCATTCGAGCAGGGATGAAGCCAGCAATCAGTGTCACAATGAGTAAGACCACGATGCGTACCAGTGTAGTTGGGACATCAGCCACTAAAATACCGTCTGAGAAAGGGAAGTTAAGCGGGTGAGCATTGAACAATGGCACCAATACCCCATAGAGGATAATACTTCCGAGCAAGGATCCAGAAAATCCATAAAACAAAGACTGGAGTAAGTATGACACCTCAATAGCAAGTGGAGATACACCGATACCTTTCAAAATACCTATAAACTTACGACGAGTTACAGCATTGATGAATACCACAATAAAGATAGTGATTGAGCCCACAACAATACCGATAGCTCCGATAAGGTTACCGAGCAAACTAAATGCTGTTTTGATTTGGGTAAGGAAGTCTGGAATTGCTTCATCAGCAGTTTGAATTTTTGCAGTAGTATCAAATCCATCATCAACCAAGCGTTGTTTCATTTCATTATCTGTAATTGTTGTAGCATGCTGCACTGCAATTTCATTTACATCTAAATTGGTACGATTGGATAATTGAATAAAATCAGCATTAGAAATAAATGAACGCAATGATACTTCACCTACCTTTGACTTAACAATACCACTCACTATAAATTCGCGAGTATTACCGTTCACTGTTACTTTCACTGTATCTCCAGGATAAATATTTTTTAATGAACTAAAAGAATCCCCAAATGATGACGAATATCGATCAAGCAGATTAGACCCAAGTACTATATAGCCACTTTCGCCTGGTTCAAGAAACTTTCCTTCAACCACATATTTGGAAATATTTGAGAAATTATTTTCTTGCGCTGGATCAATGCCCGTAAGCTGGCCACCGATAGAGTTCGCCTTATTACTGAAATCGGTACGAGTTTTGTAATTTGCCTCAATAGTAGAGCCGACTAGGAAGCGCGCAGTGTATTTTGTAACCTGTGGGTCATGAGCAACTGTACTAATAAAGTTTTGTGAATGATCGATAGTAGTTTTACCAGAAAGGGTAGTAGCGATAACATCTCCAGTGTATTGATTACGATTGGCAATATTTCCACCAACAATCAGTCCGACTAAGATACCTGAAACAACCACCAGGTTTAAAAAGGTGAATGTCATGATCGATATAATTAGAATAGTAGTTGAACGATTGGCGCGACGTAATTGACGTACACCGAGAAACAACCCGACTTTAACTGATTGGCTAAATGTAGACATATTACTGCGCATTAAGTACTACAATATCTCCCGCATGCAATCCAGATGTAATTTCTACAATACTATCACTACCACGAAGGCCAGTGGTTACCGCGGTCTGAGTAGTTTTTTTATTTGCTGCAATATACACATACGAACCACGATCATCAGTATGAATATATGATACTGGCAAGGTAAGTACGCCGTCTTTTTGACCAACACCGATAGTAGCAGTTGCCGTCATACCAGAGCGAATTCGTGGATCAATCTTTGTAAATGCAACTTTTGTTTGGTATACCGGTACGCCGTCAACAATTGTTTCTGCTGGGTTGATACTACTGATCACACCAGGAAATGTTTCTGAATTAAATGCATCCAGTGACAAAGAAACACTTTGCCCAACAGCGATCGAGGCAACATCTATTTCTGGAGTTTTAAGAACAACTTCATAATCACTCTGAGAGATAACAGAAATATTCGCATTACCTGTATCACCATTACTTGCACTCGCATTAAATGAATTGGTAGTTTGACCAGGCTTTACATTTACCGCAGCCACTATGCCATTAAAAGGGGCAATAATTTCACGCTTAGCAATTGATGCGTAGATAGCGTCTACATTTGCTTGTGCTTGTGCAATTTGCGCAGCAGATACTGACTGGTTTGCATTATTCGAAGCAAGGGAAGCATTTGCAGCAGTGATTGCTTGTGTACGGGTAGTAACAGCAGCGTTATATGCACTGAGATCTGCTGTATAAGTTGGAGACTTAGTATTAGGTATTGAAACAATCCAGTCGCTACCGCCATATGTCGCACCAGCAGCAAATTGAATATACAAACCGTGAGTACCAAGTGGTACTGAAGTAGTAGTTGCTGCTTCTTGTGTTAAGCCAGTTTCCAATCCTGAAACATCAAACGAAGAACCAGAACTTGATCCGGATGAATATACATGAATGACGTATTGTCCTTCCAGTCCTTTATAGCTGCCACTAACAGTTGGAGCGGGCGCCTGCACTGTGAGATTTTTGGGTACAGCTTGTAAATGATTTGAGAGTAATGCATTGTGAGCATTTTCTACCAAGGTATCTTGTTGAGCACTCACTGTAGCGACATTAATAGTAGTATTCGCATTATTTGCTTTTGCGATAACAAGTGCAGCTTGGGCACTTTTTAAACTGGCACGAAGGTCTGCTGTATCAAGAATAGCGAGTACTTGTCCAGCATGAACTTTGTCTCCTTCTTTTACAGTAATAGTTGCCACACGACCTTGGTCTGCAAAACCAAGATTAACAGCACTCGCTGATTGAGTGGTACCTGACAATACTACTGAACTTACGACATTTCCTTGTTGTACTGTAGTTGAAACAACCTCCTTATGACCACCACGGAATAGTAAGATTATTACACCAATAATAACAACTGCTCCAATTACACTTATAATTCGCTTTTTTGTGCTCGCATTTGACCACCACTGTTTAATACTTTTCATTTCTGGAGTATAGCACAACTATGGACTTTTTCAAATTTTGTTTTGTTATTTAGATTGAAAGTTTTCAGCAAATTTTTCGATTTTTTTAGCAATAGGGACTAATTCTTTACCCTGAGCAGTAAGTGCGTAGTAAACACAGACTTTATCTTCAGGGCTTTTTGTACGAGTGATAATGCCTAATGATTCTAGTTTTTTCAAGCGGGAAGTGAGGGTTACCGGATTACTGTCACCCAAGATGCGTTCAATTTCGCAAAAACGTCTACTAGTTGAGCCAATAGCCATGACTATAGTCATAGTCCAGTAATCGCCAATAACCTTCATGATAGAAGGGCAGGCTAGGGCAGATGATTGTTGTTGACTGGTTTTCATATGGTGCTATACTTTCTATAGTACTATAATATCTTAAGTACCTTATTAGTCAATATAATAAATATAGTATATGAAATCAGAAGAAATAACAAAGGCTTTGCAATGGCGCTATGCAGTGAAGACATTCGATACAGAAAAGAAAGTAAGCGATGCAGACCTTACTACCATCCTTGAAAGCGCACGTTTGGCACCAAGTACTATTGGACTTGAACCATGGAAATTCATCGTAGTAAACAATCCAGAGATTCGCGCAAAAATTCGCGCTGCTGGATACGATCAAACAAAGATCACTGACGCATCACACTTAGTAGTGATCACATACCGTACTGATCGTGACAATCTGGCGCAAGAATTAATTGATCGAACATCAAACACGCAAGGAAAAACTATAGAAGAACTAGCGGGTCTTGCTCAAATGGCTACTGACAGCGCAACACGGTCAGACCTCAAAGCTCAAACCTATATTGCACTCGGTATGATGATTGAAACAGCTGCATTGTTAGGTGTGGATACTGGGCCGATGGAAGGATTTGATCCAGCGCAAGTTGATGAAATCTTAGGGCTGAAAGATAAACACCTGGCATCAGCTACACTATTAGCAATTGGATATCGGGGCGAGGATCCACATGCCGCTCTACCGAAGACTCGCCGCTCAATTGAAGATGTAATAGAAATGATATAATAAAAATATGAATACAGTTCAAGACAAAGTAATTATTGTAACAGGTGCCAGTGCAGGTATTGGCCTAGCAACAGCAAAACTATTGGCACAACATGGCGCAAAAGTAGCACTAGCTGCCCGTTCTGCTGATGTACTAAATAAACTCACAGAAGAATTACCTGGTTCATTTGCAGTACCTACTGATATGACAAAAGAAAGTGATATCAAGGAAATGATCCAAAAAGTGCATCAGCATTTTGGTAAAATCGATGTATTGGTAAATAATGCGGAGCAGGGATTGTATGCTGCAATTGCAGATGTAGACATTGAGGCATATATGAGCATCATCCAGCTCAACGTCATTGGCCCACTTGTTGCCATGCAGCAAGTTATCCCAATCATGAAAGAGCAGGGTGAGGGACATATTTTGAATATTAGTTCACTAGTATCAAAAAATTATTTTCCTATGCTTGGAGCATATGCATCTACAAAATATGCACTTAATGCGCTTTCATTAACTGCTCGTACAGAACTCGAAGGAGATAATATTATTGTGAATGTTATGCATCCAGGACTCACTGCAACTGAATTTGGTAAAAACTCTCACAAATCAGAAACAGCGGTACAAGATATGTCAGAACGCTTTAAAGGCATGCCTGAAGCTGACACAGCAGAATACATTGCAGAACGTATCTTGCTTGCAATCGAAACAGGTGATGCTGAAGTAATGGCTCACTAATAATCAATTATATACAATGACTAAAAAAAATACCGCACATAGCGGTATTTTTTATGACTATATAAAACAAATAAAGAGGGTAATGTTGCAAGTAAGTACTGTGCTAAAATACAGGTATGAAAAAACAGGCAATTATTACTACAGTAGTAGTACTCATCGTTATTGCAATTGCAGTAGTGGGATATGTTCATTATAAGAATATATCAGTGACTACTAGTCCAGTGATTAGCAATAATACCCCTGAGACATCAAAGACTATTACTATAAGTACAGAGCGTATTGATGAAGATACTTTCACTGGAACAAAACCAGTACTTATCGGATCGGGTACATTAGCAAATACTGCACGCAAGTATATAGTGGACTCTATTACTACTTTTGCTGCGCAAGCTGACAAAGAAGTTCCATCATTGCGCCAAGAATACGGCAATGACGCACCTTCCGCACAATACACTATTGATATTAATGCTAAAGAAATCGATAGTAGTACTACTCAATCACTCATAATTGATTCATATCTTTATATGGGAGGCGCAAATGGCAGTAGTATGTACAAAGCATTTACTACACGATCAAGTAACGGCGATCTTATTGCCATTCGTGATCTAGTAAAACCAACTAGGCAAAAAGCATTTGTGCCATTTATGCAAAAAAAGTTACTGACATGGCGGCCCGATGGTACTGACCAGCCAATGATTTTTGAAGATGAAATAAAAAATCTTACAATCGATTCTTTTAGTAATTTTTCTCTTGATGATAAAAATCTAACTATATACTTCGATAAATACCAAATAGGTCCTGGGGCATTGGGGGCTGTTGCATTTCCTATCCCGCTTACACTATTAAAAGACTATATTCTATTACCTCAATAAAAAAGAGCCCTTATGTGGGCTCTTTTATTAATTGCTGTTTAATGTTCATTCGTGCCAATCGAATGGATGTTTTCACGGTACCAAGAGGGATCTTTAATTCTTCTGCGATCTCAGCATTTGTCATTTGCTGTAAAACCGTAAGCCGCAGGATTTTCCTATGCTGTTTCGGTAGTGACATTGTTATGGTATCGAAGTCAATTAAAACATCATTGAGAGTAGCGGTTCGATCATCTGGAATTTCCATACTTGAACCATAGATACTATTCGTTATACGGCGTTTTTTGGCATCCTTAATACGAAGAAAATCAATTGCGGAATTTCTTGCAACATTGATGACAATAGTTGAAAATGTGGCTTTTGTAACATCGAAGCGTTTCGCTTCAATATATATACTTAATTTCAACATAACATCTTGTAATACGTCTTTCGCATCTTCTACACTAGGCAACATTTTACTTAGATTACTAATTATAGACATTTTATATCTATAATAAATTTCAGTGAAGGCGTTTTTATCGCCTGCAAGATAGTCTGCCACTAGCCAATGCACATCTCTTTGGTCTTTTATTTTCATTATAATATTTTTTCTTAACAATACATTACATTTAAATATTGTCAACTTTTACAACTGCTATACTAACACCATGAATCCTGTAGAAATATACAGTGTATCTGAATTTATTCAGCGCATTAATATTGAATTAGACAATCTCCCAGGACAAGTAATAGGGGAGGTCAGCGAATTAAAAATGGCATCTAGTGGTCATGCGTATTTCACACTGAAGGATAAGGACACTGGCTTTGTATTGCCATGTACTATCTGGGCGCGTGACTATATGCTTTCGAGTGTTGAACTAGAATTAGGAATGGAGGTGGCAGTAACAGGCAAGGCAAACTATTACGGACCATTCGGCAAACTTTCTTTTAATGCCAAAACAGTTGAACTAGTAGGGGAAGGTGCATTAAAAAAAGCATATGATAAATTAAAGAAAAAACTCATTGAAGAAGGGCTTTTTGCCGCTGAAAAGAAACGACCGCTGCCTTTATTTCCACAAAAAATAGGCGTTATCACTTCATTGCATGGGGCTGTGATTCATGACTTCAGTAACAATCTGGGGAAATTCGGTTTTGTATTATCGGTTCTTAATTCTAAAGTTGAAGGTCCGGAATCAGGGAGAGAGTTAGCGCTATCAGTACGAGCGATGCGATCAGAAGATATAGATATACTTGTTATTATTCGAGGAGGAGGATCAATCCAGTCGTTAGCCGGCTTTGATAACGAGATGCTGGTGCGAGAAATTGCCACCTTTCCAGTGCCAGTACTAGCAGGTGTTGGTCATCATCAAGATGTAACACTTGCGGCTCTTGCTGCTGACGTAGCAGAATCAACCCCATCATTGGTCGCTACATTGATAAATACATCATGGGTACAAGCAACGCAATCACTCGATCAGTCAGAGCGCTTGATTATAACTACTTTCGAAAATAATATCGGCACTACAAGGAGAATTATCGATAGAACATTTACGACTATAAAAGACACATTGGAAGAAATATTATCTACCTATACAAAAGCAAAGAACGCTGTAAGTACTGCCATAACTTCATTAGAGTATGAGTTCAAAAGAATATTTGAAAAAATATCTAGTAATGGAACCCAGATTTTAAATAACTATCAGCAAAAGCTGGTCCAGACAAAAACAATTATCGATGCCTCTGCTCGTTTTATGCAGGCACATAGTCCAGAACATCAACTAAAATTTGGCTATAGTATTATTTACAAAAATGGTAAAATAATTCGATCAACAAAAGATGTTAAAAGTGAGGATATACTTGAATTACAAGTCTCAGATGGCATTATTACCACAACAGTAACAAAATAACATATAACAACATGGCTACAACAAAGAAAACCGATACTATTGATCTCAGTAAAAATTTAGAAGCACTTTCATCTATCGCGAATTGGTTCGATGATCAAGAAGAAATTGATATCGAAAAAGGTCTCACCAAGGTAAAAGAGGCCGCATCACTTATCAAGGCAAGTCGAGCTCGCCTGCAAGACATCGAAAATGAATTCAAAGAAATCAAAAAAGATATTGAAAAGGAGTTGGACTAATCTATTCTCTAGGAAATGCGATATACTATAATTATTAGTACCTAAACGAGAACGATATGATAGACCCAACAAATGTAGACTTTAACCAATTACCAAAGAAATTCTGTGATGGTGCTGTTGGAGCATATGGCAAAGAAGCATTTTCATTTGCGCTTACTTCAGGCAATACACTTGATTCATATGCAACGACACCACAAGTAATGAAAAGTATTGCGCAGTGGGCTACTGCTCAAATACAAAATTACGAGAAACAATTTGGTGAAATAGATATGACACCACCTCAGATCCAGAGTCCTATACAAAGAGCAGACCTCTCAGATAATTCTTCAACAATATAATATTCAATTTATGAAAAAAACTGTAGTAATTATTCTGATCATCCTTGTTATTCTTTTTGGGGGATTATTGCTTTCTCACAACGATCCAAGTACGACTGTTATTGCCCCAAGTGTTACTGACACTTCTATGCCGACAAACACTGTGCCCGATACAATCAATCAGCCCGTACCATCAACTGATGGAACACGAGTAAAAGGTCCTGAACGAAAAACTATTGCTATTGGCGCTAGTGCGGAACTAGCGGGTATGATTATCAAAGTTACATCGCTCGCTCAAGATAGTCGCTGCCCAACACAAGTGACTTGTATCCAAGCAGGATCAGTAGGTATCCATGCAACAGTAACAAAAGGAGGAGTAACTGTTGATCATGATTTCGCTTCTAATACAGCACCCTTTGTATTCGAAGGCTATAGTATTGCTATGGTAAATGTTACCCCGGTACCAACGACAGGTGCTAATGCGATTAAGCTGTCAGACTATCGTCTAACATTTGAAGCAACTCCAACAGCAAAAGGGGACACTATTTAATATTCTTCTTGAATCAATTCGTCATTAGGACCTCGACGTAACTGCTTCTTGTTGAAAATATATTTCAGCACAGTAAGCGGTTTTCTCGTTTTTAAGTACTGTTCATTGCGAGCGTTGCGGTGTGCTTCTTGTTCCATAGCGCTGTAATAGTAGACCTGTCGTGCATCAAGTTTCTTTACAAACTTTGCATAGAGAAATTCATAGAGATATAACATAATTGCGCCAACTAACAATAATTCCAATTGCTGGCGGATATGTATTGTTTCGTGACGGATGAGTTCTTTATTGGGCCGTGTAATACGACGCACAAAAATAAAAGGAAAAACTGTAATAGCCATAGCATTATCTCCCAGTGAAATAAGTCGCCCCAGTCGTCGAACAATAGTATCTGAGATGATGATAAAAAAGTAGCCTTTGTATTCAACTTTCATATGCGCATTATACATATAAACCGATAGATATAACCATGGTATAATAGTGGCATGTTTACATATTGGGGATACAACTACGGTAATTACGGCATCGCCGGAACACTACTATATATATTTATTATAATCATTATTATTATCACTGTGATTGAGGTTATCAGTGCATTATTAAGTCACTCACGACCACGAACACCACTTCCGCCACCAGTAGTACCTCCGGCCCCTGTGCCACCTATCATTACTCCATTGCATACAGTAGAGAAGTCGCCATTAGAAATTCTCAATGACCGATATGCTCGTGGTGAAATCAACAAAGAAGAGTACGATCAAAAGAAACTTGATATTACTCATACTCACCAGATGTAATAATAAAAGCCACCTTATGCGGGTGGTTTTTTGTTTGAGAACACTTTGCTTCATTACTTGACTTTGTCAATAGGTAGGGTAAAGTAGTGAAAAATAAAAATATGGCAGAGCGAATTTTTCTCCTTACAGACAAAGAGTTGGACTTAGTAAAAAGTTCAAACATTGAAGATAAGATAACCGGACTGACGGGTAAAACTTTTGATGAGGCGTGGCGATATATGAATGATTATGGTGGTTTTCAAATGACCACAGATCAACAACAAGATGGCCATATTATAGTTGGATATCGAGTGCATACATCCGATACTCCGCACCCTGAACCTGTTGAAGGTATTCCGCAAGATATTCTTGAATTTTTACACAATCCGCCTCCAGCAGACGATGAACATTTCATAATTTTATTGTCATTAAATAAAAAGGCGTATCAAAAAATGTATCGATCAATGTTTACTTCGCGACTTTAGTAACCTCTTCAAAAAAGCCCCTTGTATATAAGGGGCTTTGTTAATTTTGACTATTATGTCTATATCCTATAGTATCGAGAAAAAGATCTTTAAACTATGGAAAAAGGAGAACAACATCAATTATTTCCTGTGGACGAGGTCCGGGAATTAAAAACTAAAGGCAGTTGGGGAGTAGAGTTTTTTACTTCTGATTACCTTCAATTTGAGTTAGTGCCTATTATCGCACTGCTCGGACATGAATACATAAATGGAGTTAAAAATAACCCCAGCCTTATACGATACATTGAGCGCCACAAAGAGTTCAAGAAAATCAAAAAAGGTGCTATTACGCCAACACTTTTGTCTTCTTTTGGATTCAAAAAAGACAATGAGTTGTTATTGAAATACGTGAATGAAATCCAACAGTATGCCGCACATGAAGCTCCAAAAACTAAACGTCAGTCGCACCTGAAACGATTCGCTAAGAACATGTTCACAGAGAAAGATCTGATCAGTATGTGGGGATATGGTTCCATCTGCTTGGAGTATCAAGACAACATTCCGTCAGAATATCTTCAACACATCAAAAGGTCCTTGGGCGACGCAAGTCCGCATGTTCCAAACTTTTCCCACGCTGCGCGATACATCTTAAATGGATTATCTGATCGGTATTGGTATGAAGAAACACATCGTGATGTCATGAAATTATTTCCGGGAGAAGACCCGCGGGTAATATTTGATCTGTTGGCAGCAACTTCTGTTCGCTCATCAATCGAAGCTAATGCAAAAAAGTTTGCACTGGCCAGGTACCAGTACTACAAAAAAGAGTATCGAGAAGTGACGATCAGAATTGGGAAAAATCCAAAAATTGTTCAGAGTATCTTTCAAGGCTTTCTTAGTGCAACACTCGTTCACTTGATTGATATCGGTGATGGATTGCATTTATGTGAAGCATCTGAAGACCTGGGCGTGAAAATCAATGCCAGAAAAATTAAAAACTTTTCTAAAGCTATGATGGGCAGCGTGGATGCTGTCCCTGTTGATATTTGGCTGATGCGAGTATTTGACACTGACATCAAAGCTCTATACCAGGGAAGGATGCTCAGTCGCTCACCGACACCTAAGCTTTACAATGCATTACATGCTTATTTTAAGATTGTTGCTCGTGCAACTGGTTTTGAAGCTCGACAAGTTTCTGCCAGTGCTTGGGCAGGCATCAGAGGAGAGCATAGTAATTCAAAAACTACTCGATTTAAACCTTTATTAGAAAAGACTCTTAATAAAGGAATATTTGCTTCAGTAGCCTAAACAAGGCCTCGTATTATAGATACGAGGCCTTTTTCAATATTTCACCTAGTTTGGGAGCTTTGACAAGATTACATTTTGTGGGGTATTTGATACAATTCAAAAAAAACAAAAGAAAATATGGGACAAACAAAAAGAGGAGGTATGTTGTACACTCAGTGTCTCATACCTATTAACAACGTTATTGTATTTCCACAAGTCCGCAAGACATTTGATCAAGAACTGATTACAGAACTTGCCGATGACATTGCTACAAATGGAATTATTTACCCTCCGGTTTTTGCAAAATTATCAGAGGAAAAATTCAAAGCCTACAAAACAGCATTTGAATTAATTTCAGGCAAACAGCTCAACGAAATACACTTTCCCACACACAAGGGATATTACTACTGCCTTATTGCGGGTGAACGAAGATTTCGTGCACACAAACAACTCTGGGAACACGGTTGTACTGAATGTAACGCTGTTGCAAAAATTGCCTTGAAAGAATTAAAACCGGGCCAGTGCTACCACTCTCATTACGGGGATAGCCATATTGAGGGTAGGGCATGCCTTAACATTGATCCACTGTCAGCCAAATCAATTCAGTTCCGAGAAAATAATCACGTTAAGCCGCCATTTCATGAAGAAGCGGATGAATACGATCATTTTTTCAGATATATGCAATTAGGTAACCCTAAATTGAATTTAACTGAGTTTGCAAAAATTGTTGGCGTATCAAAAGAAAAGGTTCGCCGTGCTTTATGGTTCAGAGAACTACCTGAATCAGTACAAGATGCAGCGCGACAAGGCTACATCTCTTATTCTAATGCAATTGAATTGCGAAGAATCAATGACCTACCCGCAAGCTTGATTACAGAAGAAAAGAGGGCAGACCTGTTACTTGAACAAGCCAGTTACTTGTTATTGCATCCACGGATCAAAAACGATGAATATCGCAAACGATTACGTGAGCGCTTAGCCAATCTGAACAACAACACTCTTTTTGACGTGACACCTTTTATTATTAAAGAAAAAGGTAAGCGAAAAATTGTTGAAGAGCATTTAATTCCTCACTTAATGCTCCTTGCTAAATACATTAAAAAAGTTGGTGAACTACAAAAAACCGGCAGTATCGGTAAAGAGCAGATTTTTGCTGGTGGCTCTCCGACAAATCAATTAAAAGTGATTACGGAGGAACTACAAACAATCATTCCAGGATTTGAATTAAGTATGGAACAATTAAAGGCAATCGGCCTACTTAATCTTGAAAACAAATCCAAAACACGTGAAGCTGGTTAAAACCAGTCGCACAAAAAGCCATAACAAATTAATTTGTTATGGCTTTTATTTTTTACAGAAACAATTTACTACACCAGATAGGGGATGTACTCTTTGTATTCTTCTTTAAACATTTTCAGAACTGTTTGTGCATGCGCGGCATCCATACCTTCATATGCATCTACTTCCTTTATTACCAGAGTATATGCACGCTTAGTAGCATTCACTCCAATAGAGCCAGCATCACTGTTAAGCGTTGCTTCCATTGGGGCAAAGTGCGGATGAGGTTTGCGCATAGCCTGATCTGTATCAATTTGTGAAATTGCAGCTTCAAGTTTTGTTACAAGCTGGCTGTTTTGATTGACCAGAAGCCATTCGCTTTCCTTAAACCATGTTGGTAAATGAGCCCAGCGCGCCGGCGCTTTTGGCATACTTTGAGTTGTCTCCATATATGTTTTAGTTTTTAATACTCTACATTGTTTTGGATTATTGTCAATATAAAAGGGGAGTCGTATGTTGTTATCCCTGAAAAGGCTGACAAGATGCGAATGTTCCAGTCGTATATCCTTTATTAAATGCCGCTACGCGCTGTTGAGATGAGCCGTGGGTCCATGTTTCGGGATTTACCGTGCCATTCACTGTCTTTTGAATATTATCATCACCAACAGCAGATGCTGCATCAAGTGCTTCTTTTATTTCTCCAGGTTCAAATATTCCTTGATCCTTAATTGAGTTTGCCCATAAACCTGCGAAACAGTCTGCTTGTAACTCATTGTGAATTGAATCACTATTTTCAATCTGTAACTCATGTTGAATATGATGTCCAACTTCATGCGCAATCACATATGCTTGTGCCACATCACCTGATGCATGGAAACGGGTCTGAAGTTCATCAAAAAATGTCTCATCGAGATATATTGTGCTGTCGCCAGAACAATAATGTGGACCAATATCTGAAGTCGCGCCGCCACAAGCAGAGTCTGTTGAACCTCTGAAGAGCACTAATTCCGGAGGCGTGTATGTCTTATTACTTTTATTAAAAAGGCTGCTCCACATATCGTTTGTTGAACCAAGTACTGTTGAAGCAAATACTTCATAACTGTCTGCGCCATCAAAAGCTTTGGTATCAATTGTTTGTTGTTGTACTTGTGTAGTTTGAAGCTGGTTTAATACAGTACCGACATCAACGGTTCCTGTACTGAAATAACTAAATAGCGCGTATATTACAACACCCGCTAGACCTACACCACCAACTGCAGTTGGTCCTGCACCACGACGATCATCAATATTTCCTCTACTTGTTATTTTGCTCCAATCTGCCATATATTTATTTATACTACATTTTAGAATCAAACTAAAGTACAAATAAAAAAACCTCCTGCATTCCGTCGCAGGAGGTATTCTCTGTATTGGCCGAGCATTAGAACAAGGTCTTTTAGTTTGACCCTCGACCATACACCAAAGAATGTTCATATCATATACGGAATAAATAAATAGTCAAAGATTAAAAAAACCCACAAGCCTCGCGCTTGTGGGTATTCATCGTTTAACTTTGTACTCATTCAGCTACTTCTTCTTTCTTAACAATAAAGCACCCTGATGCCCACTGCGTAAGTTCTGCTTTTAGCAACCAAACAATAATCAGTTCGATAATGTCTCCCTGAGTAATAATTTCTGCAAGAGACCTCATGGACCAAGCTTTGTCATTATCTCCTTCTTCGGTACCTTTTAGTGTTACATCTACCTTATTAACATTAAGCTCATTAATAGAGAAATTAATCCCGCTTAGGCGGTTTTTTAAGCAAATATATAAATCATCAAAAAGGTTTCTATCATTTAAGGCGAGGGTGGAACTACCTTCTTCGAAATTATTAAATTTCTCTTTGATAATTATTTCTTCTCTATTGATGCGACCATCTTTCGTTAGTTCAATAACTAACTCCTTTTTAAAACTCTGTAAGCAGTCCATATATGGAACACCTAGATTAAATTTCAATAAATTTTCCCTTTTCATATTTTTACTATTTTCCGAATACTACGTGGTTAAAATTATTTGTCAATTTTTAGCTACAAATGAGACGACTACTTACTCAAGTCAGAATATCCGACGTGCTTAAAATCGATTATAGAGCCTCAAAAATGCCTTGAAAATAGGGAAGTGTGAGTCCCCTCATTTGAGACAAAAAAAATACCCCGGCCTTTCGCTTAGGGGTATTCACTTAAATCAATCTAATTTATGAAAACTATTTCTATAAGCATACTCCAGTAAATCATTTTGTAAACAGGCTGTAAGTAAATCAATTGAACTTTTTTATATTTGACCTAAAGGAATTGGAATATAAATGATCCAGGCTTAATCCATAGGTCTTTATATATAAAGCTTATTTTATTGATTATACGTCGTAAAAGATATATTGTGCGACGTTAACATAATAACGAGGGAGGGCCCTATTCTTTTGATACTTGGTATCGTCCCAGACATTTATTAAATGCTACTACCTGCTTGTTATAGGAAGCAATATTTATTTGTGATGATGCAACATCGGAATTATATTTTGCAACCAATGTATTAAACTCTGTAATTAATTTTCCATATGATTGATCCTGTGCGTGATTTGGATCTTCAATTTGTGCACGCAATGATGCGATTTGTGTCTCTTCATTTTTTACACGAAGATTGAGCGTATTGATTGTAGTCTTCAGTGTTGTACTCAAAGCAGGACATACTCCCCGTTCAGTACCAAAATGTTGGACAGCGAACCATACAGTGCGTCCTTGATACGTACCTTGTGCAGCGTACACACCGATGTCTTGATATGAGGTATTCAAAATATTGGCACGGTGACCAGCGCTATTCATCCATGCTTGAAGTAAATCATTTGCATCAGTGAAATCACCCAATGCTAAATTTTCTCCCATGACCACATAGTCATAGCCAACCTGATCACCAAGATTAGCAACAGTCTTGCCTGATGGTGATGTGTGTTCAAAGTAATGATTTGTAATCATGTCTATTGCTTTAATTTTCGCTGAAGTTGCAAGCTTGTCATTCGTCTTGAGCGGCTGTAAACCTGCCTTCACACGCTCTGCGTTGGTCGCATCAATAATATTTTCTAATGATAGTGGTGAAGAATCTTTTACTGTAGGTGTTGCCTTTGGGTTATCTACATTTGTTACAGTGCCCGCGCCTTTATTAATTACCGTAGTGATGGCCGATGAAATAGTTTTTACAGGAGCCTCAATCCCCACGGCTTTATTTACAGTAATAACTTGACTGAGCACAGTTTGAACAATCTTGTCCGCCTGACTCGGCAAAAGTAATGCCATTACCAGCATGCCGAATGCAGCCATTATAGATAGTGAGAGGATTGATTTTAACATTTTCCTGGGGTGTATCCTTGGATCTTGGCATCTTCAGCAGTATCAAACCATTGATAGTTGGCTGGCTTAATGCGTTTGACTGCAGCACAAGTCGGGAGGTAGTACTTAGTACTGTTCTTTGAGCCGACATACTTACCTGCTTGGTGCGCAGTAGCTTCAGCGGAGGCTGACCCTGTCGATGAATTACTTGATTCAGCATGTGCAACTACCCCATTACTTAATGATTCTAGAGGTATTGACAATTTGTCTAAAACGTTTTCTTTACACGAGAGAGTAACTGGCTGAGCTGATGTACTCTGCTTCCCTTCCAAAAAGCCAGAATAAAAGGCTGTAACGACTAAGATACTGCCAAAAGTGGCAAAAAGAGTCTTATAATGTCGGTCAACAAAGCCCTGCATCCCGCTAGTATACCCCAAATGTCGTTACATTGACAGAAAAAAGCCTATAGGCTATTATGTTAGCACTATGGCACATAAGAAAGCCCAAGGAGCGGCAAAAAACCTAAATGATTCAAACCCACAATACCTGGGTACTAAACTGTACGATGGTCAGATTGCACAAGCTGGATCAATCATCGTTCGTCAGCGTGGTACAAAGATCTTAGCTGGAGCATCAGTTGGTATTGGTAAAGACCATACTCTCTACGCTCTTAAGCCAGGATTTGTAAAATTCCAATCAAAGCGCAAACTAAACTTTGATGGAACTACTACAGTTCGCAAGATGGTAAACATCAAAGATACTCGCGGCTAAATAAAAAACTCTCATTATGAGAGTTTTTTATTTAGCCAATTCAATAGAATAAGCTTGTTTTGAAATAATAGTTCCCTACTATTACTGAACAGAAACCATAAATGAAGAGCTATATCCTTCATCAGTAATAGTCACTTCGTATTCACCGACTTGTTTAATAGGTCCATCAGTAATTTTCAATAGAGCTGGGGCAATAGAGATGCGCTGGGCATCGAGTAATGCCTTACTAATGTCCACTTCATTTACTTTTGAGAAGAGACTCCCCTTTTCATTAGCCTTTACCTTATATACCAAGGTGCGGCCATCGAGGCTTTCAATTGATCGATCAAGTAAGTCGTGCTGAATCTTTTTTTCAGTCACCTTGTTGTGAGCTTTGCGCTGTACTTCTGCGATAGCTTGATCAGTTGCTGGTACAGCGAGTTTTTTAGCAAAGAGTGCATTGCGTGCATAGCCTTCACTCACTTCTACAATATCGTTGGTTTTACCCACTTTTGGAACTGACTTTAATAAGATAACTTTCATACTATTGGAATGTAGCAGGACTGGCGAATAGGTCAATAGCCTTTTGCAATTGGACATCAGTTTTGTCCTTCGGGTCAAATGGGATAACAATTTTAGGAGTAAGTCCTTTTGCAGAGATTGAAGTGCCATCTGGAGTGTACCAGTGCGCTACAGTCACCTTGAGTGATGTATCATCCGTAATAGGAATGACTTGTTGCACAGAACCCTTACCAAATGTTTGCTGGCCAACAAGCACACCGATACCTTGCTGACTTAATGCGCCTGCCAAGATTTCTGCAGCTGAAGCAGAACCTTGGTCTGCCAAGATAATAAGTTTGTCACTATCAGGGAAAATCTTTGGACCAGTACTATTGTGCACACTAACTTCTGTAGGAGTCTTGCCAATTTCTTTTACGATCACCTTACCCTCTGGAATAAATTCACTACCGATCTGCACTGCAGCATCCAAATATCCACCAGGATTGCCACGAAGATCAATCAATAGCTTGTGGTCACCTGAAGCTAAGTATTTATCCATTGCGCCTTTAAACAACGTTGCTGATTGTGCAGAGAAACTATATAGATGGATAACAAATACATCGTTACCTTTCATCTCAGTATCAACAGTTGGTAGATCAATTGTTTGGCGAACAATCGGAGTAACAATTGGTGCTGCAACGCCCTGTCTCATAAGGGTCAGTGTTACTGTAGTACCAGTTTTGCCTTGGATCATTGACACGGCCTGATCAACAGTAACTGATGAAGTTATAGTGCTATCAATTTTTATAATTTGATCACCAGATAATACTCCGGCTTTTTCAGCAGGAGTTCCCTTCAAAGGAGCGATAACGGTCAATATACCGTTCTTTTCTCCGATTTGAATACCAATACCACTAAATGATCCGGCGATTTGTGCTTGGAATTGAGTATTTTGAGCTGGTGGGAAGAATGTTGTATACGGATCACCATATGACGCTACCATGCCCTGTATAGCCCCATATACGCGGTCTTGGGCAGATACAGGAGTTGCTTCACTCTTACCGGGAGCAAAGTTTTGGCTCACAATTTGCCATGCCTTCCAAAAAGAAGAAAAGTCAGCACCTGTGGCACTTGGGTCACTGGCATGAACAAGGCTAGTTACCTTGGCAAATGCAGGTTGATTACCATACCCAACATATACTCCGCCAAAGAACACTACAGCGACTAATACTATAGCTCCAACAATTCGGAGTGCAGTTGTAGTAAAAAAAGATTTTTTTTGTGGTTCAATATTATTCATGAGTTTGTTCACTTGATGCAGTTCCCATTGTTGTATGTACAACACTGTGTTCTAAGTTTCGGATAATAATGCGTAGTGCGCGATAACTATTGCGTAATAGTACAGCTAGTGTAATTAAGGCAACACCAATCAATACAGCAATGACTGTTTTCCATGTATTTGAAATGCCAAAAAATGGCAAGAACAACATTACAATGCCGAGCCAAAATAATACTCTAAATTTCCCTATCATTCCTCTATTGTACCAGACACAGCTGATGGATGGTAGTTCTTGGGACTAATGACGATTACAAATTCACCACGAACCTTATCGCTATGATCAGTATAATATTTTAACAATTCCTTCGCTGTAGCTACAGGATATTCTTCAAATGTTTTTGTCATTTCTCTACCCACCATTACTAAGCGGTCATCAATAGCTTCAGTCAACGCTTCGAGTGTTTTCAAAATGCGATGAGGAGATTCGTAGAGTACAATTGTGTGATCTTTTTCTTGTAATGATTGAAATAATGTCTGTCTTCCCTTCTTGTGTGGAATAAATCCTAAAAATTCAAAATGACTAGCTGGAAAACCTGAAACAGAAAGTGCTGCAATCACTGCAGAAACTCCAGGAACTGGTACAACAGTAGAATGTGGATACATTGCACGAAAATGACTAATGAAAAATGAACCAGGGTCAGAAATAGCTGGAGTGCCGGCATCAGTCACTAATGCAATTATTTCATGTTCCGCACAAGCTTCCAGCGTCTTATCCATTGACTGCGAACTACTCTGCGCATGAGAAGACATAAATATTTTTTTATTATTCTCATCTTTTTCAATACCAAGCAGCTTAAAAAGCTGACCAGTAGTGCGAGTGTCTTCAGCGATTACTAATGTCGCCTCGTTCAAAATCTTAATTGCTCGAGGAGAGCAGTCTGCGAGGTTTCCTATAGGGGTTGCGACAACATAGAGTGTCATATTTTTGTGCGTGCACATGGAATCGGACCATGGACCTCTGTCTTATCAGGACAGCGTTCTACCACTGAACTATGCACGCCTGCGTACTTCACTTCGTTCAGTACTTCGGCGCTGCGATGCACGTTTTATCGCGCAGCAGCTTTTTGCGAAGGCGGACCTTACGCTGGATAACTATATCAAATTTTCAATATTTTTCAAGTCGTAGATCCTGAACGTATGGGTCGAAGATCCTGAACGTAGTGAAGGGCTATTCGTCATCATCTCCACCATCAGTGAACTCACTAGTCTGCAATGCATCAATAATCTTATCAACCTTGCCCTGTAGTAAACCTTCGATGTTGGAGAAGTTCTGCTTAATGCGGTGATCAGTCACACGGTCTTGTGGGAAGTTATAGGTACGAATCTTTTCACTACGGTCTGCAGTACCAATCTGACTTTTACGCTCACCAGCATATTTCTGAGCTTCTTCTTGTTCTTTCATCTGTTGCAATTTAGCAGTCAAAATAGCAAATGCTTTTTCACGGTTACCAAGCTGACTGCGCTCACTCGTTGAACGCACGTCGATACCTGTTGGACGGTGGATCAAACGTACTGCCGTTTCAACCTTGTTAACGTTCTGTCCACCTGCCCCTCCTGAACGTGAATATTCCATATCCAAATCAGCAGGGTTAATAACAAAGTTAACTTTTTTCTTCATTGGCAAAATAGCAATCGAAGCAGTAGAAGTATGAATGCGTCCGTTCTTTTCAGTTACAGGCACACGCTGTACACGATGAACACCAGTTTCATATCTCAAAAGTTTGTAGACATCCTTACCTTTAATTTCCACACTGAGATCATCAGTATGTTTCCATTGCCAGCCTTTTATTTCAGCATAACGACAGTACATTTCAACAAGTTGATGAGCAAATAAGTTTGCTTCATCCCCTCCTGCACCGGCACGTGCTTCTAGAATAATTTCATTTGGGAATTCCTCTTCTTCCTTTTCAGAAAGTTCGATAGCAGCAAACTGTTCTTCCATTGCTGTTTTTTGCACTTGGATAGCGTGCAATTCTTCTTGTGCCATTTCTTTCATCGAAGGATCACTTTCAGCCAACAACTGAGTCTCCTGCTCATCACGCAAAAGACGCTCGTATTGTTCTGCGAGAAATTGTGTTTTGTGATTCTTTTTTAAATTTTCAATGTATATCATATAAATGACTAATTTAAAGTGAAGCAAAAACACCCCGTGAACCGTCTTTCGCAGGACGACTGGTCCGAGAAGGAGCAAAATTTCAGCAGAAATTTATGCGACGGTGAAGGGGGTGTTTTTGTAGAACTTTATTATTTCTGCGCAGAAGCAGCACGACGCTTGTTGAAACGATCAACACGTCCAGCTGTATCGATAACCTTTTCAGTACCGGTATAGAATGGGTGTGAAGCACTAGAAATTTCTACACGGAACATAGGATATTCTACGCCGTCTTTTGTAGTTGTTTCTGTAGTCTTCACTGTTGATGTGATCACGAACTCTGTTTCAGAAGAGTTATCGTGAAATACCACGTCGCGGAAGTTCTTTGGATGGGTGTCTTTTTTCATAACTGGTCTATTGTAGCATACAATATAAAGATTTCAAGAGGTTAAATAAGTCTTATTTTAGCGCTTAGAAACACCATATTGTACCAAGTAGTCAATATCAGCTTGAATGTTACGCGCAAGTGACATTACATTATTTCCATAGAAACTGTTTGCCGGCGACTTACCGTCACAAGATCGTCCAGAATAATACTTACAAGCAGCATTACGCTCATTAGTCTCCCCTCCTATTGCACCGCGATCTTTCAAGTAAACAGCAGAAGCCATGATTGCATCACGTGCAGACCAAGGGTTGGCTGCAGACTTGCCGAGAGCAGAAGCTACCCGAGGAGCAATAAGCTCCCAAGTTGTTGGGATGAACTGAGCAGGCCCCATTGCGCCCCCCCATCCTCCGCCACCCAAAGGACATGACAATGGTGTTGTTTCTGGATTGAGTCCGAGAGCACTAGTGATGCGCAAAAAAGCACTTTGGTCATCACGAGAAGATTTACCAGAAGCTTTGGCATCAGGTCCTGGCATAATATTTCGATAGCCTTTTGAAACAGGATCACCGGCACGGTTACAAGTACCAACGTTTTTACCTAAACTTGATTCTTGTGTAAGGATTGCCAAAATAAATGCGGCACGTACACCTGTTGCATTTGATGCAGCAGTTGCATAATCATACGCCAAACTAAATGGGATGGAACTTGTTGCACCACCAGCGAAACTAAAGAGTTTGCTTTGAATTGCTGCTACTTTCTTTTGCTGATCAGAAACCATAGCGGCTTGCTGTTGTTCAGCACTCTTACTGGTATTGAGCAATGTTTGAACTTGCTTTTGATTATTGGCAAGTTGACTCTTTTGACTTAACAGCGCATCTTTAGCATCCAATGCTTGAGATTGCTTGTCTTGAAGTTGTTGCTCTTGAGTTTCTGTTGCCGAACGAATTTGCTTAACACGAGTTAGTGCGCCATACAATGATTGCTTAATGGAGAAAAAATCATCAAGATCTTTATAGAAACTAGATACAGAATCAGCACTTAGCATGACGTACTCTGCGCCTTTTTGGTCTATTTCATCAGTACGGGTGATCAATTGAGACATTGAGGCATGTTGACGATCCAGTTCAGAATTCAAATCACCGATAGCTTTTTGCTTTTGACCTATCTGTAAACTCAAACTGTTAATAGTACTTATTTCACCGGAAATTTTGGACTGAGTACTAGTAATTTGCGACACAAGTGTATTAACATTTTTTTGCAATGATCCACTTTTTGCTTTTTGACTAGCGAGTTGTGCTTGCAGTTGTGCTAATACTTTATTTTCAGCTGCATAGTCAGCACAAGCTTGAACGATATCGGCATTAGTGGGATTGTTACAAACAGCAGGTTGTGCCGACTGAGCATCAACAGAAGTTATAGTAAATAACGGTACAAATGTAACGGGTAAGAGCAGTGCCAAAAAAAGAATTGTTAATTTTTTATACATATACAATAAGACTCCTAGTATACCAGGAGTCTTACATGTAAATCTATTGACGAAAGTGATTATTCCTCGTCTTCTGTCTTTCCTTTCTTTTCTACTTCAATAGCAGAGAGGTCGAGTACTGGTGCTTCTTCTGTTTCTTCGATGAAATGAGCCATTGAAACAACAACTTCTTCACCATCAGTGATCATTGTTACACCCTTTGGAAGCTTGATATCTTTCACGTGAATCTGGTCTTCAAGAGTTGCAAGACTAGTGATGTCGATTTCAAAATTGTGAGGAAGATCATTTGGAAGTGCGCGTACTTCTACTTCGTGAATTGATTTCACTACAGTACCAAGTCCAGCTTTTTCAGCTTCAGCTACACCAGTGAATTCAATAGGAATAGCAACTTCGATTTCTTTCTTCATGTCGATGATAAGAAAATCAACGTGCAATGCTGCTCCTGTCATAGGATCACGCTGCATAGCATGGATAATTGTACTGATCTTTTCACCGCCGATAGTAAGAATAACTGCAGTGTTTTCACCAGCTTCCTTATATACCTTGATAAATTCTTTTGCTGGAACTGCAATTGAAACTGCGTCCTTCCCAGCACCGTAATACACTGCTGGGATCATGTCCTGTTCGCGTAGGGCTGCCGGTGAGCCAGTACGCTGCTTTGCTTCTAAAGTAATCATATGGCAATCAGTATACTGAATAATGTGAATTTTGCAACCTAAGAACCATGCTCAACGTTATGAGACTGGACCAAATGGCTCGTAATATAGTCAAAAGAGCCTCCAACCTTCTTCCCGGGATTGAAAATATTCAATGGGTCAAAAATATCCTTTACTTTGGCAAATAAATCAATAATTTCAGGCTTGTACATGTACGGCAAAAATGGAGTGCGGATAATACCGTCATTGTGCTCAGCAGTAATAGAGCCGTCATATTCTGCAACTAGTGCGTACACCTTTTTTGAAAGGTCTAAAATAATATCGCTAGAGATTGGATTATTGAGATCCATCAAAGGAATAATATGAAAGTTACCATTACCAGCATGCCCTGCAATTGTATACACCAGTTTATATTGATCGATAATACTTTGTAGTTTTGGTAGGAATTCTGGAAGTTTGTGCGGATTAACAATGATGTCATCAATAAATGGTGCAGTTTGTTTTCCTTGTACATGCTTACGCAATAAATTGAAACTCTCGCGACGAATCTTCCAATACTTTTCAACTTCTGCTGCACTATGAGCAACATGCGTTTTATATTTGAATGGCTTCATTGCAGTCTTAATAGCATCAGCACGAGTCATCACTTCTTGTTCGTCATCACCAGTTACTTCTGCCATCAAAATAAGTTTTGGTACACCACCTGTAAGGACTTGCCATATATCGGGGATAAATTGAATGCCAAGTTTGATGGCACCCCAAAATCCCAACGTCGAAAAGAAATCAAATGAGAACTTGATTGCTAGCTTCATACTATAGTCATCATACGACTCGAAACTTTCAGGTTCGTATTTCATTATCGTATCAACTACTTCACCCAATCGAGCGATGGTCGGCAGGTACATTACTACCATCTTGGAATATTTTGGTACCTTCACCAAACCAAGCTCGACTTCAGTCGTCATACCCAGTGTGCCCTGTGAACCACATAACAATTTATTCAAATCAAAAATTCCTGTGTCTCTGTCCCATACATTCCATAAATAATATCCAGCTGAGTTCTTTGTTACATGAGGACGAGCAGTTTGAATTGCATCATAATGTGCCTCAATTAATTCATACAGTTCTTTGTACACCTTGCCCTCGAAATTTTTCTGAACCATTTTTATATCAAGTTCAGCCTTTGTTAGTGGTTTAATATCATATTCAACACCATCAGCAAGTACTACTTTTTGGCGGCGGATATATTTTTCTGTCTTGCCATATTTGATAGCCTTTTCCCCTCCTGAATTATTGGCATTCATTCCACCTAATGTATTGAGCTCTTTTGAAGCAGTATATGAAGGGAGAATACGATTGCGCTTCAGGGTAAGTTTTTCGAAATCACGATAAAAAGCGCCAGGTTGAGCAATACCTTTTTCATCATCAACAGAAATAATTGTCCCCATATACTTCGTGAAGTCCATAATAATGCTTTCATTCAATGGACCACCGGACATATCTGTTCCAGCAGAGCGAGCAGTGACTGAAATACTTGGATCAAGTTCTTTATGCTCACCAACATATTTCACAACTGCTTGAACATCAGCAGCATCTTTTGGAAATACCACTGCTTCAGGTCGTACTTCAAACAAACTCGCATCACGTGAGTATTTGATCAGTGTCGGCTCATCAGCCATTACCTCACCATTTATTTTCTTTTGGAGGTCGGAAACGTTTACCATACTATTGCATTCGACTGAAAATTTTCAACTTCTCAGTTACTACGGCTTCCATTGCCAATGATGCAGGGCCAGTATATTTATAAGGAGCGATTTCGTCTGGATTAGCATCAAGATAACTTTTAATTGCACCAGTGAATGCGCGACGGAGTTCAGTGTTTACATGAATGATGGTAATACCAGCATCAATAGCCGCAGCAAAGTCTGCCTCTTCCCCGCTACCTCCATGAAGTACAAGCGGTGCATCTGTAACAGCTGCAATATTTTTAATTGTTTCAATATTCAAACGAGGCTTTGTACCAGTTTTCAACATGCCATGAAAATTCCCAACAGCAGGAGCCAGCATATCTGCACCTGTTTCATCCATAAATTTCTTTGCTTCTTCAGGGCTAGTAACAGCACTTAATCCTTCTGGAATCTCATCGCGAAGTTTTGAGCCTTCACCGATATACCCGATCTCGACTTCAACAAGGATTTCACGTCCGGTTTCCATACTCACCATGCGTGCGTACTCAACACATTGTTTTGAAATAACCACATTATCTTCAAAAGAAAGTTTTGCGCCATCATAAATAACACTGTCATACCCCGCATCAATACATGCTTTCACTCCTTCAAAACTATAGTGGTGGTCAGCATTCAAGAAAATTGGCATATTCCAGTCTTCACGAATGATCTTCACAAGTGCCACGGCTGCTTTGGTACCAACTGCTATTTCTTCCCCTTCTGCAGTACCGACAATTACCGGCACATTCAATGCCTTTGCTGCACGCGCTATTGCATACAAGCCTTCAATATTAGAAAAATTAAAATGACCAATTGCTTTCTTTTCACTGCGCGCCTCTGCCAGGTATTGTTTAAGAGTGTTCATGATACAATTGTAGCATATGCAAAATGACCAAATTGACTTCCTCGCTATAGGCGATATTGTGACAGATGCTTTTATCCGAGTAACTGATGCAGAAGTAAAATCTGATGCAGATGGTAGCAATCCCAAGCTTTGTTTCCGTTATGGCGATAAGGTTCCCTACGAATCAATGGAGGAAGTGCGTGCAGTTGGTAACAGTGCCAATGCAGCAGTTGCAGCAGCTCGCCTCGGACTAAAGAGTTCCCTGCTTGCTCATGTTGGTAACGATGTACAAGGACAATATTGTTTAGATGAACTAAAAAAGAATAATGTTGCAACAGACCTTATTGGTATTCATGACGGCATTCCTACAAACTATCACTACGTACTCTGGTATGACGTTGAGCGAACTATATTGGTAAAACACGCAACATTCCCAGTACAAATGCCAATTATCCCATTAGCACCAAAAATGCTCTATCTTTCTTCTCTCGGAGACCATACAGAAGCGTACCATCATGAAATCGCTACATTCATAAAAGAACATCCGGAAATGAAAGTGGTATTTCAGCCTGGGACATTTCAAATGAAATTGGGTACCGGTGTATTAAAAGATATTTATGCCAACACCTACGCTTTTTTTTGCAATTTAGAAGAAGCGCAAATGATTACAAATTCTGATACAAAAGAAATTAAAACATTGATCAAAGCACTGCATGATCTTGGGCCTAAGCTAGTATTTATTACTGATGGTATCAAAGGTGCATATGCATCTGATGGAACCGAAGCATGGTTCATGCCGATTTATCCTCATGACCCTTACGAACGAACAGGTGCAGGTGATGCATTTGCTTCAACGGTTTCTGTAGCATTGTTACAGGGCAAAACTATTGCGGAAGCATTGCGTTGGGGTCCAATAAACTCTATGTCAGTGGTGCAATTCGTTGGTGCACAAAAAGGGCTACTTACTACTGAAGCCGTACAACAATATTTGATGAATGCCCCTGCAGACTATCAACCACGACTGTTGATGTAATCATCGGTGCACTCCCTCCACAATATAAAAAACATCTCGCTTCCGGGTTCTCGCTGCATGGAATAGTTGCAGCTGTATCGGTCCTCAGTTCGAGATGTTTTTTATATTGTTTCCGGGAGCTTTATGCTGTTTAGTGATTAATTAAAAAAAATCGAGGTGTGCATTACCAAGCAAAGCACATTTTAGATATAACCACTGAGTAGAGTTATCCCATATTAGGTGACGGCGGAGGCTGTAATGTGCTTTGCTTAGTAACGCACATTCCCAATACCACCATAGCTGCATTACCACCTATAGCTGGGTGCAAGAGACAAAAATAAAAAGACCGTTTCAGGTCTTTTTATTTTTGTCCTCTGGAACATGGGTGCCGGAGGGATATGCTTTTATTATTTTCTGTCTAAAATTTTCATTACTGCAGCTATAATGGCATCTTGACCCATGTCGTATTTTTCTACGAGTTCATTTGGTGTGCCAGACTGGCCAAAGCGATCTTGTACGCCAATGAATTCCATGGGTACTGGCATTGTTTGCATCAGTACTTCAGCGATCGCACTACCGAGACCTCCTGCAACCTGATGCTCTTCAACAGAAACGATGGCTTTAGTTTCTTTTGCTAATTGTAAAAGTAATCCTGTATCAATTGGCTTAATAGTATGAATATTTGCAACAAGTACCTTCACTCCTTTTTTTTCTAAATCTTTTGCAGCACGTAATGCATGAACAACAAGCGCACCTGTGGCAATCACTGCAACTTGAGCAAGCCCTTCTGGACGATATAAAATCTGTCCTTTGCCAATTTCAAAAGGAGTGTCTTCGGTAGTAATAACAGGAGTTTTCTCGCGTGCTAAACGCAAGTACGCAATGCGAGGATTGGCAGAGAGCGCCAATGTGGCTTTCTTGGCTTGGATAGCATCACAAGGAGAAATAACGGTCATGCGAGGCAATACACGCATCAATGCAATGTCTTCAATGGCTTGGTGTGTACCCCCGTCTGGCCCAACAGAAACACCAGCATGACTACCTACAACAACGGCGGGGCGATCGTTGTAACAAATAGTAGTACGAATCTGTTCCCAGTTTCTACCTGGACTAAACATTGCATATGAAGAAAAGAATGGGTACTTACCCATTGCCGCTAAACCACTCGCAGTTGCCGCAAGGTTTTGTTCGGCAACACCAATTTCAACAAAGCGTTCTGGGAATTTCCCTTTGAACAAATGCATTTGTGTTGACTCTGTTAGATCAGCAGAAAGAGCCACAATAGTTTTATTTAGTTCACCTGCCTTCAATAAGCCCTCACCAAATCCTTTGCGAATAGGAATTTGTTCTACATCATCTGCAAAGACACTAGTATTAAGTTTTAAATCAGGATTAAGCATTATTATTGTTATTCATATATTCGTTTCTGCTCACAAAATTATCGTGTATCTGTATAAGATCTTTTTTAGTAGCCATATTCGCAATATCTTCTTTTGTAGCAAACCTTTTTAGATCCTCCTTTGTTGCCATTGTGCTTTCAATGCGATCAAATCGCTCATCGATTGCAGTAAAAACTGGTGCTAATTTTTCTGCAAATTTATCAAATGCTGCATCTACAATTTCCGTCACAGCCTCCTTTAAATACGCTTTCGTAACATATTCATTACCTTCTTCGACTGTGTTGGTATTGTTTTTCATAGATTTAGTATACTTGGTATTTATATAAGACACTACCAGTATTTTGTTAATAACACCTTATTTTTCTTTAGGTTTTATTTATGCTCACTTTTTATCTTACCTCCCAATGTGCGCAATTCATCCAATGCAATTGTCGCTTCTTCTTTGTTTGGTGTCTTGCCATGCCATTCGAATTTGCGTTCGAATTCTTTTACCCCTTTTCCAGGAATTGTGCGAGCAATGATGACTGAAGGTTTTTCAAAAACTGCCTTTGCTTGATGTACTGCATCGATAATTGCTTGCATGTTATTACCGTCGATTTCTTGCACATGCCAATTGAAACTTTCCCATTTTTTATTTAATGAATCCAACGGCATGATGTCTTCTGTATAGCCATCAATCTGAATATTGTTACGATCAACTATGGCGATAAGGTTATGAAGTTTTTCTTTGCCAGCAAGCATCATAGCTTCCCAGTTGTTTCCTTCATTGAGTTCACCATCACCGAGTAAGCAATAAATACTGCGTGCTGTAGCAATACCATTATCCATACGGTCAGCTAGCGCCATGCCAACTGCTTGTGACAATCCACTCCCTAGTGGCCCTGAACTGTTTTCAAGGTATGGCAAAAATTCACGATGCGGATGTCCTTGCAAACGTGAACCGTATTTACGAAGTGTGAGCAGTTCTTCTACAGGGAAATAACCACTGTGTGCCATAGTGGCATAGAGCACCGGACAAATATGTCCATTAGAAAGTACGAGACGATCGCGATCTGGCCAAGCAGGATTTTCTGGATCATGACGAAGCAGATCAAAATATAATGCGGTGAATACATCTGCCATGCCAAGCGGCCCAGCAGTGTGTCCACTTCCCGCCTCAAGCAACATTGAAATAATTGACTGACGAATTTCGTTAGCTTTGAGTGTTAGTTCTCTTGTTGTGAAATCGCGTTGTTGCATACCTTTTGGAATGCATCCATTGTACCGTGAATATCGCCATTCTGAAATAGTGCAGAACCAATAATCAATTCATCTGCGCCTGCTTGTACTAATTCTGTAGCATTTTCAAGTGACACTGCCCCATCAACAGCAATGATCATCTCAGGGTACAATGCTTTTACTTTTTTAATTTGTTCAACTACGCGATCATCATACGTTTGCCCTTGAAATCCTGGATTCTGAATACCCATACATTGAATGCTTTCTATATAAGGAAGGTATGGCTCAATAAGTTTTGGATCAGTAGTAGTACCAATAGCAATACCAAACGTAATTGCTGTACGAATAATTTCTGGCACTGTTTCAAAAAATGTCAGCGTCTTTTCTAGTTCAAGTCCTTCTACATGAAAGGTAATTTTGGCAGGACCAAATGCAATGAACATTTCCATATGCTGAATCGGCTCCTTTACCATTAAATCAAATTCATAGTTCAAACTATCCCAAAAGGGCAATCCCATATCTTCATGCATGATTGCTTCAATATTTTCTTCATCTTTGTTGTTAAACAACCAAGTACGGTTTGGGGCAAAGTGACCATCAACAAAATCAATCTGTACACGAGGCACGATGTCATATACTTTTTCAACACCCATTTCGATTCCTCGATAGGTATGCGGCAATATTGCAGGAATTATTTTTGTCATATTATTTAAATTTAGTTAAGCGACGAATATCACGCTCATCATTTGAAAAAGGAATTTCTGACCAGATCGCAATAGCGTTGATTGTTTCTTCAATAGTCACAAACATTGCACCGATTGATAACACATTCGCATTATTATGAGCACGAGACAATGTCAAAATATCTGTCGGGCCACCATAGTACACCGCAGCACGAACTCCTGATACTCGGTTAGCAACCATTGCTTCGCCTTGCCCCGATGCTCCAAAGATTATCCCTACATCAGTATTGAGCTCAGCACCTCCACTCAAACCAACAGCTTGTGCTGCAGGAGCAATGAAATCAGGATAGTCATCACGTCCATCAAACACTACCGCGCCATGATCAATAACCTCGAGTCCTTGCTCAAGCAAATATTCTTTTACCGCCTCTTTGTGTTCAAAGCCGGCGTGATCAGTAGCGAGGTGTATTCTCATAGATTACGCTGCGTCCTTTGTAACAGACTCTAATTGAGCACGGTGTTCTTCAATTTCGTTCATTTCTTTCTGAATGTCTGAAATTTCTTCTTTATGAGAACTGCCGTCACTTTCCAAATCCTGTAAAGTATTCATTTTTTGCTGTAGTTCATCATAGCGAGCAGTCAAAGTAAGCATCAGTTCAACTGTATCCTGAGTTTCATTTGCTTGTTCTTGAGAGTTAAGGTGTACTACATTTCCTTCTTCAAAATTTTCGATATTGTTCATTTGTTCCATATATTAAATGCTTATTTACTAATAGTCGTATGTCACCATTATCTTACCAATCAAGGGTGTTTATAGCAATGTGCAAAAAGAACCCTATAGAGGGTTCTTTTTATTGATTTACAGTAGAGGTTATTTTGTGATTGTCTTCCCTGTCTTGATCACATGATCAACGAGCGTGTAGGTATACCCCATTTCATTATCATACCAGCCCATTACTTTTACGAGATTGCCGCCAACAACACGAGTCATTGCCAGGTCAGCGATTGACGCATGACGGTTACCGAGAATATCACTTGAAACAAGGGGTTCATTAGTCACAGTGAACACTCCTGCCCAACGTGGATCGAGAGATGCTTTTGTGAGAATGTCATTTACTTCTTCAGCAGTAGTATCACGCTTCGCGATAAAAGTTACATCGACAATAGAGCCTGCGGGTACTGGTACGCGAATAGAAATACCATCAAACAATCCTGTCAGTTCTGGGTATGCTTGTGTTACAGCTATAGCAGCACCTGTGGAGCTCGGTACGATGTTTTGTGCAGCTGCACGACCTTCGCGAAGATCTTTCTTACTAGGTCCGTCAACGAGTGACTGAGATGCTGTGTAGCCATGTACTGTATTCAAAATAGCTTTTTCAATACCAAGTGCTTCATTCATGATACCGATCAAAGGACTTGATGCATTGGTAGTACATGAAGCGTTTGAAGTGATATCACAGGTACCAAACTTATCTTCATTCACCCCCAGCAAAATAGTTGCCGCTTGTTGCGCACCAGCTTCGTCCTTTGCAGGAGCTGAGATAACTACACGCTTTGCACCATCAGCAATGTGGAACTGTGCTTTGTCATATGAAGTGAAGAGACCAGTTGATTCAACAACTACATCTACTCCGAGATCTTTCCAGGGAAGTTTCGTTGTATCTTTTTCAGAAACAAATTTCACCAGCTTGCCATCAATAGACAATCCGCCCTCAACAATAACAACATCATGGCCCCAGTCACGATACACTGTGTCGTGACGAAGCAAATATGCCAAACTTTCCAATGTACCTAAGTCATTCACTGCTACGATTTCAATCTCTGGGCGTAGCCACGCAATTTTTAAAAATGCTCGACCAATACGTCCGAATCCATTAATTGCTACTTTTATTGTTGTTGTATCCATACAACTAGTATATCACTACTTTTTTCATCCCCTCTCATATCATTGACAAAAAATGATTTAAATGGTAAGATAAAGAAAACGTAACAGTATGAATATTTGGAAAGAAGCACAGAAAAGCGAAGGAATTATAATTTCAGAGTATCAATGTACCGTGGAAGAAGGGCTGGCAAATAGTGTGTTTGCATATATTGCATACACTAAACATAAACAAGCGCACATGTTTAAAAGCTCTCTACAAAACAACTTGGTTACTCCTTTTATGGAGGCAATTAAGGAGAAAAACGGGGACGACGTTTATCCGGCAAAGATCACTATCTTCGAAAATGATCTCTCGCGATTTAATATGTCACCACAAGAATTTCTTGAATGTATTTTATGCATTAAAAACATTGTTCAAGATTCTTTAATTATTGTTAAGGAGTTCAATACAAAATATGAACCACCCAACCCAATCTTTACATTAGAAATTTCCCTTCGCGGCTAAACCAAAAGGCTTTGCATATTATATGCAAAGCCTTTTCTATTACATCAGCTCTTTTAAGAGTTTCGTTGCTACTGCGGGATTGGCACTTCCCTTTGTCGCTTTCATTACCATACCAACAAGTGCTTGCATAACCGCTTCCTTCCCTTCTTTGTATTGAATAACCATCGCTTGATTATCCGTAATCACTTGAGCAATCAATGGCTTAAGATCATCTTCATTATTCTGTTGCAATAGTCCTTCTTTTTCTGCAATAGCTTTTGGTGATGCATCAGTATCTTTTGTAATAACTATCAAAATATCTTTTGCTCCACGTGAAGTGATTTCTCCCGCCGTAATCATTGAAATAAGTTCCGCGAAATGTTCTCCCTTCGGCAAAACAGCCTCAGGGTCTTTTTTCATAATACCGATAATGTCACTGCTCAAATAGTTTGATGCCATTTGTGCAAATGCTGCATCCTTCCCTTCTACTATAGTTTCGAAATAACTAGAGAGGGTTGGGTCTGAAACATGCAGTTCAATATCAGCTTCTTTAATACCAAAGTCCTTTGCATAACGAGTACGCTTATCCCACGGCAGCTCTGGCAACGCCGCCTTCATTTCAGCAATAGGAAATGCGCTATGCAATTTCATCTTTGGAAGATCAGGATCTGGGAAGTACCGATAGTCATGCGCATTTTCTTTTGAACGCTGTGAAAATGTTGATTGTTTTACTTCATCCCATCCGCGAGTTTCTTGCACGATCTCATCGCCGCGACCCGCTTCATGCAGTGCAATCATACGAGCAAGTTCATGTTCAATAGCGCGCTCTACACTACGGAATGAGTTCAGGTTCTTCACTTCAACTTTTGTACCAAACACACCTTCTGTATCAGAAACAGAAATGTTTGGCTCAACGCGCATTTCACCTTTTTCAAGATTGGCCTCTGAAACACCAAGCGTTCGCAATAGTAGTTGTAATTCTTTGGCAAAGTCAGCGGCATCTTTTGCACTATGAATAACTGGCTCAGTTACCAGTTCCATCAACGGTACACCTGCGCGGTTGTAGTCTACCAATGTGAAGTTGCCTCGGTCATGTTTCGAAAGACCGGTATCTTCTTCAAGGTGCACTCGGGTGATACCAAAACCATTAAGTTCTCCACCAGAAACAATTGGATATTTATATTGAGAGATTTGATAGCCTTTTGGAATATCAGGATAAAAATAGTTCTTACGATCAAACTCTGTGAAGTCTGCGATAGTAGAGCTTAGCGCCAAACCAACCTTAATGACTGACTGCACCGCCTGCTTATTAGCCACAGGAAGTGTTCCAGGATGAGCCATACAAATTGGACAAATATTTACGTTAGGATTCATTTCATCTGGATCGTTTTTACATGCACAAAACATTTTGCTCTTTGTGTTCAATTCAGCGTGTATTTCCAAGCCAATAACTGGATAGTAGGTTTTGCTCATGTGGAGATTATACATGAAATTCTAAAATATTCAGTAGCACTTGACGAATGGAAATTGTGGAGTAGGATTAAGAAAAATATATACATATATGGAGCGTAAAAAAGCTACGGCTATTGCAAAAACCAAGTCATTATCTTCATTATCATTAAATGAAGACGGTCTAACAAATCAGCGGTTACAAAATCGCTTTGAAAAAGAAATAAGTCGTAACAAAAACGACTACCACTCTCTTTTTGAAAGAAGTAACGAATCTGATGAAGATGACGTATCGGCAGAGTTTTACACGGAAATGGTTGAAAGTGGGTGGAGCCGCCAACAACTAAGCGCGTAAGCTCGGAACAAAAAACCCCTGATCATAGATATATGGCCAGGGGTTTCTTTATTATTCAGAGACTATTTCATCATCCTTCTTAAGGTATTTTACCAATTGATCTTGGAAATCTTTCACCGTCTTGTCATCAAACAATGTTACTGCAAAAACTGGCTTACCGAGTTTTTTAAATTTCTTTACTGTTGCATCAATCACTGACTGGTCAACGGTGTCTGTTTTAGTAAGCAAAATGATTTCTTCTTTTTTATCAAGATCAAGTTTACCTTCGAATTTTGTCAGCTCATTACGAATAGTTTCGTATGCCTTCATCATGTCTGCTTGTTCGAATGAAATCAGGTGTACCAATACTTTTGTCTTGGAAATGTGACGCAAGAATTTATGACCGAGTCCCTTGCCTTCACTAGCACCTTCGATCAATCCTGGAATATCAGCAATGATATATCCATAGAGATCTCCTAAGTTTGGATCCAGTGTAGTAAAAGGATAATCCCCAACCTTTGCTTGAGCATTGGTAATAATATTCAATAGACTAGATTTACCTGCATTAGGAAAACCAATCAGTCCTACATCTGCAATCAATGAGATCACTACATGGAGTTCTGCTTCTTCACCCGGCCACCCTTTTGTTGCCTTTTCGGGAGCTTGGTTAGTTGAACTTTTGAAGTGTTCATTACCAAAGCCACCATTACCACCAGTAAGGATTTTAAATTCTAGTCCTTCTTTATTAAGATCCCATACTTGGCCTGTTGTTACGTTTGTAACAAGTGAGCCAACTGGGAAATCAATGGTGAGTCGTTCACCATCAGCACCGGTATAACTTCTGTTGCCGCCTGGAGCACCGTCTTCTGCAAAAAATTCCTTGCGACTACGATATTGATCAAGTACGCGAAAGCTGCGGACAGCACGAATATACACGTGTCCACCGCGTCCTGCATCGCCGCCATTAGGGCCGCCCTTAGCAATAAACTTCTCACGACGCCATCGTACTACGCCGTCTCCGCCCTTGCCCGCCTTGGCTTGAATTGTAATTTCATCTAAAAATGCCATATAGTTATATCAGTTGTGTTGACATCCTATAGGATTATTGCCTTTTGAGCAAGTTTGTATACTCCTTCACGTGTTTGCGCCACAGCGATAAAGCGGCCGTTATGACAGAAGATAGCATCTGCGACTCCTGACTCATGCTGGAGTTCTATGTCTCTCAAACCAGCCCAACTTTCTGGAAATGGGTGCCGAGCAGCAAATTCTGCTGGTGTAATACGAACAGCTTTTGCACTCCAGTTCCCGTCTTCGCGCTGATAAATGACAAACAATGGTTCTGGATGATTAGACATTACTTCATACCATCCTGGATACTCTTTTCCGATTTCAATAATCTGCTTATCAGGTGCAACTGAATATGCTGTTTCTAAAATTGCTTGCGCGTGAGTATAACTAGAAGCATGCGCCATCATTCGCTCCAAAATAGTTGTTGCGAGATTGACTGCCTCCATAAATGCTTCATCCATAGTACTGTGTTCTTCCCATGTTGTACGCATTGCACTAATAATATCGATGACACTGTAACAATAAATTCCATTGTCAGAGACTTTGTTCAGCACGCCATTATCTGCGCCATCGATCCCTTGAACTAACTGTTCATCGATGAACTTGGCACTATCTTCATTACCACAAAGCTGTGCGCCATATTCTTTCCATACTAAACCAAATGAAGCATATGGAATACCATTGTCGCGAGTAGCTGCTCCGCCTTTTTGATGGTGATCAAATCTTCCTGCTTCGATATCATAGACACCACCGACATCAACGACGATATCAGCCTCATTGATAACGTCTTCATCTCGTGAGCGAACGATTTCTATTTCGCGATCTTTGAATGCCAATGAAAGTGTTGCGCAAGCAAATACATCATCGGTATGAAAAGTACCGTCATGAGCAACAATAGTGAGTGGTTCCATATTAATCAATAAAATGATTAATAATCCAAGTCACGACTGAAATTACAAATGCCCCAATGATTGCTGCAGTAAATGACGCGACCGTGAATCCAGTGATAATCTGAGCCACGAACCAGAAGAATGCACCATTGATGACAACAGAAAATAATCCTAATGTCAAAATATTTAATGGCAATGTCAGGATAGTGATAATTGGCTTAACAATTAAGTTTAAGAATACTAAACATGCCGCAACAATAACGGCAGTAAGAATACTACTTACAGAAATACCTTGAACAAAAAATGGTAGTGCGAAGATTGCGAGAGTAGTAATGAACCAGCGAAGTAAAATCATACAAGAATTATATCAGACTAGAACAAGGATTCAACAACTGTCTTCACCACTCCTCCATCTGCTTGTGCGGACTGGGCTGCAATTTCTTTCATCACCGCACCGGTAAGGATACCTGCCTTTGCAGGGTCAGTAACATTGAGCTCTATTTTCTTCTTTTCAGCGATAGTACGGATATCTGCTTCACTCATTTGTGCCGGTTGGAATTTTTCCAAAAGTGCCAACTGACTTTTTTCTTCATCAGCCAGGTCAGCACGTCCACCGGCTTCGAACTGTGTAATAGCATCTTTGCGCTGTTTAATAAGTTTCAAAATAACCTTCAACGCAATATCGTCACTTACTTCGTCTTGAGGCGTCTTGCCTGCATTTACTAGCTCTGCAGTAAATGCACTAAGCGCTCCACGGTATGTATCCAATGCTACCTGGTTCTTATCTCGCATCGCTTGTTTCATGTTTTCTCGTACTTCTGTGGCAATTGTCATATGCTCCGATTGTAACATGTTATAATGACCTTATGAAAATCGTCTTTTTTGATACTGAAACAACAGGCAATGGAACAAAAGATTTCCTTTGCCAATTAGCAATTATGGAACGTGGTGCCAGTGAACCAATCGTAGATGCGATGTACAAGCCACCAGTACCAATCCCCTTCGAATGTTCAGCTATTCATCACATTTCAAACAAAATGGTTGCCGATCGTCCATCTTTTAAAGATGCGCCTGAATACAGCATGCTCAAGGAGTTACTTGAGAGTCCTGATACTATTTGTGTCGCACACAATGCAGCATTTGATGATCAAATTTTGAAAAATGATGATATTACTATTAAGAACTTGCTTTGCACATTCAAAACTATCCGCGAACTCGACACAGATGCGCGTTTCACTATGCATAAATTGCAGTACTTACGTTATGCATTAGATATTGAACTTGATGTTGCATCGCATGAAGCGTTTGCTGATGTATTGGTGCTAGAAAAGTTATTTGAATACGAATTGCAAGAAGGTATGACTAAGTGGGGTCTTGATGAAGAAGCTGCAATTGCAAAGATGATTGAGATCACTGCTGAACCACTCGCTATCAAAACGATCAACTTTGGTAAATACAACGGCAAGACGATTGCGGAAGTGGCCTCACAAGATATCGGCTATCTTTCATGGCTACTGGACCAGAAGCGCAAAAGTGACAAGGACGAAACAGACTGGATTTATACATTAGAAAAATACGTATCATAATATGCAAATTATTTTTATTCTTATCGGAGTCTTAGTGGGAGGAGTTGTGGCATATCTCATTGCCAGTAATAAAAAAACTGAACCGCTTAAGCAAGACGACAGCGCTACGGGCTTTCAACTGTTAATGCAGCAAGTCTCTGAGTTGCAGCGCACAGTTGACCAGAAACTTGGTGAATCAGAAAAATCTATTCGTGAATCAATGATGCACCAGTCCTCTCAGTCAGCCAGCATTATCAGTGATATCACCGAGCGGTTAACTCGTCTCGATGAAGGCAATAAACAGGTATTGAACTTTGCTGATCAGCTACGAAACCTGCAAGATATTTTGAAAAATCCTAAACAGCGCGGAACTATTCTCGGTGAATACTATCTTGAAACCATTCTTTCAAAAGTGTTGCCGCCGAAAACATTTCAGACACAATATAAATTTCAAAATGGTGAAATAGTTGATGCAGTGGTAATGGTAAAAGATAAAATCATTCCTATCGACTCAAAATTTTCATTGGAAAACTATAACCGTATTATTGAATCCAATCAAAACGGCACAGACCCTGATCAGTTCGTTAATGAATTCCGCAAAGATATCAAGAAGCGTATCGATGAAACTTCAAAATATATTCGCCCAGCAGAAAATACCTTGGACTTCGCGTTTATGTTCATTCCTCACGAATCAATTTATTACGACCTATTAGTCGCTGAAGTCGGCAGTATCAAAGTTAATACTCAAGACCTTGTACAATATGCCTTTGAAAAGAAAGTGATCATTGTTTCCCCTACTTCATTCCTCGCATATCTACAAACTGTATTACAGGGACTACGTGCAATGCAGATTGAAGAAAGTGCTAAGGATATCGTGAAGCGTGTTGAAGAGCTTGGTAAGCATATGAAAGCCTATGAGGAATACCACAACAAACTTGGTAGCTCACTGAGCACTGTAGTGAATCATTATAGTAATGCCGGAAAGGAACTAAAGAAGGTGGACAAGGATGTTATGCGCATCACTGGTTCAAGTAATGAAATTGAGCCCTTGCTCGTAGATATCTCTCCTATTGAACGAACTACGGAATAATAAAAAACCACCCTTCAACTACGTTCAGGGTGGTTTTTATTATTAGTAGTTAGTTTCCGAAAACATCCTTGCTAGCAATAGTCTTGAATGCACTCAAAGGAACCTTTACAGTTTGTGTACCTGCAGAATATGGGGCAACTTGATAAGGATCAAATATAAATGTTACTCCTTCATCTGTAATGATAAAGTTTTGGAAGTTTGATTCTGTTGGAGCAGCACCGGCTTTGATGGCTGTTTGATCTGCATCGGCACTCTTTGATAACTGCTGTTGTACATATGGCGCAACTGTCTTGAGACCATTAATTCCATTTTTAAACAAAGCCGCTAACATGATCTGTTGACCAGTTGGAGAAAAAGAAAATGTTTTTGTTGCCTGTAAGCCATGCGCTCCGCCAGTATATGTAGTGATAGAGAAAATGAAATTATCTGCAGTGGCGCTTTTTTGTTCAGTGTATTTTATATCCAATGAAAGTGATGAGGCTTCTGCCGGTGCAATAGTAGCACCCTCTCCTGCTGCCCATGAAGTATCATCTTTGAATTGTGAAATTGCATTGGTAACAAATGTTTTGAAATATCCATTGATGACATCATCTTTCACCACTGGGTAGATGGCACTAATCGTGTAGTAACTTGCATTGTCAGTAATAGTTTGATCTTTAACAATTGCTGTAGGCCATTCTGTTGGAGTTGATGGCACAGGCGTTGTTTCAGAAACTGGATTTTGCACAACGCCTTTATTGCCTCTATGTAAAAATAACACTAAACCGATAACGGCAAGTACTAATACGGCTAATAGTATGAGTGTTGTTTTTGATGTTGGTCGATTCATACTACCACTGTACTTTTATTACTACAGACTTGTCAAACCGTGCTTCCCCAGATGGATTGTCTTTTTTCAATACAATGTATCCTGCATGAACAGTAGCCGGAGAGGTAAAGTTTATCGTAGCAGTAAAAGGCACATATGATTCTACCATCCAATCGTCTTCAGCTTTTGCAATACCTGTCGCAATGGTTGTTCCATCAACTGTTATCAGTGATATAGGGAAAGAGCCTTCAAAAAACCATGTTCCTTTCGCCTTTCCTTTTATAGTAACCGGAGAAGAAATTGTACTGCCATCCATTGGTGTAGTAATGATGACATCTTCAGCAACAACTGGAGTCACTGCTTGTCCTGGGATTTCAGGTGCAGTCGTGTTCTGAACTGGTGTAGCATGTTGTGACAAACTGTCATTCAGTGTCGTTACCAAACCCCACATTGAGAGAGCGAATAATAGCACTATAAGAGTAAGATAATGGCGTCGTTTCATATAGTAAGTATAACGTACTGTTGCTGAATAAAAAAATGCCTGCTCTATATAATAGAGCAGGCATAGGGATAAAAATTGTTATGCAACTTTTTGTTTTTGCATTTCAAAACGTTTATCCCAATACACATGCATTGGACATGGTCCATCTGGCATTTCTTTTTCTTGGTCATACCCTTGGATCACACAACCCCCGAAACAACCGTCGCCGTACTCACCTTCGGGTTTGCCGCACAACAAATCACCTTCACTATTAATATGCATGCGCTGACAAGTCGGAAGGTTTTCAATTGCAGTTGCTGACCCCCACATGTATTTGCTGAGTTGATACACACCGTCTATTACTCGTTTGTCGGCAGCAATTGCTTTCATCAAACTTTCTTCATCATCTGCTTCCCACAATGTACTTACTTCCCGACTACCAATAAGATATCCACGAAGAGATAAGGAGTCAAACGCAGTCGCTTCTTCGTCTGAACGAAATCCATACACATTAACAGCAAATCCATCACACATAAATGTGTAGCATTTACCATGAGCATCACCGCCATTCACAGAGGTATGCTTTTCATCGAAATGAACGAGGAAATAATGCGGTGCTTTTACAATAGTCTTATTTTCATTTTCCATAATGTAATTTATTTAAATAACGTGAGTTTTCTCCACACTACTATATTCACTCGCTATGTCAAACCTTGCCGAAATATAAAAGAATCGTTACTATGTCAACACTGGCCCTATCGTCTAACGGTTAGGACGAATCCTTCTCAAGGATTAAATCGGGGTTCGATTCCCCGTGGGGTCACTTTAGGGAATTTTGACTCGTCAATTAGCAGTTTTAGCTTGAAAACACTGCATATTTTCGGTGTTCGTAAATTTACCCCATCGAAGACTATACCTTTAGGAAAGTCGAACTCTTGGAACTTTCGCCTTATTTCTAAAGAGCTTTTTTCCCAGAACAAGTGAGGGGCCTGCAATACCTGAGCCGAATATTTTATAAGATCATTGATGTTGATATTCTCATTAACCGCTGCTTTTGAAACCTCCCGTAATTCCTCATTTTCTGATTCAAGGCGCTTAACCCGTAGCTCAAAACTATTTTCACTGATACTCCCCTTTCCGTGTAAGTCGATTAGTACATCTATTTGTTGGTTGATTTCATCTATTCGTTTGTGTATTGCCGCACTCACATGGGCGTCGTTGACCGTCCGCTTGCCAAAGTGCTTTTCTAAATATTCTTTTAATGCGTTTAAATGCGAAGTATCAAAGGCAAATTGCGACAAGAATGCTATAAATTTCTGCTCCAATAGTTCCTTTCTGATGGTTGTTCCAGGCAAATGAAAGGAATAATAGGGATACTTTTTGGTTTTTCCTTTCGACCAGTAGCCAGTAAGTTGCTTTCCGTCCTCGTTAAGAACGAAACGTCTCAAAGGGAAATCGGGATTTTCTTTTAAGTACTGTTTAATGACATTCTTTCGTCCCTTCAATGCTGCTTGAACATCGTCAAATAGTGGTTCAGGAATAAACGTTTCAAAGGTTGCATTAACGACTAACCCGAAATTTTTAATGATTCCTTTATATAATGGGTTTCGCAGCAGTCTAAAAAAATATCCCCTGCTAACAGCACCTCCTGCATTGTTGGTCAAACCTTTTTCTTTCATCATTAACCTAATGACCTCCGAAGAGTATCTCCGTTGGGAAATCAATTCAAATGCTTCCCGTACCAAAGGTGCCATCTCATTTGGCGCAATGTTGGCCTTATTCCCTATTTTGACATTGCTGTATCCCAGTGGCGCTTTCCACACGTATCGGCCTTCTTGCACAGCTTCTCGCATCCCTCCGACACTCCGCTCAGTTCGCACTTCATTATCAAACTGACTAACATTGGCGATAATATTTTCCATGAAGCGACCCGCAGGGGTGTCCTCAAAATGTTCAGATACTGACTTGATTTCTATATTATATCTTTTAAGCTTAACTTTTATATAACTATAATCAGCGATGTTGCGGCTAATGCGGTCAATCTTGTACGCGATGACTGCATTGACTGCTTCTTTTCTATCACCACAATATGCAAGCATACGCTGTAATTCCTTTCGATCTGCCGTTTTTGCGCTTTCACCCTTCTCAATAAAAATTTCTGCTATTTCGAGTCCCTGATTAAGGGCGTATTCGCGGCAAAGCCGCTCTTGCGTTACAAGGCTGTTTCCTTCGTCCACTTGTTCTTTTGTAGATACTCTGCAATAAATAACGGCGCGCTTAGAGTTATTTATTATTTCGCTTTTCATAAAAATATGCCTCAACCAAGATTTCGGCCAACTGATCCAATAATATTTCTATAGGTGGTTCCTGCCCCGTTAAACCCAAAGCAGAGCCACGCATAACGTCATTGTTGCTACACAATAAACCACGTGGCTCTGCTTTAGGTACGTTATCGTATAAGTTCTTAGAGGAACCATACAAATCAATAAAACGACTGTTGCTGTATTCTTTTAAAACAATCAAATTATTGCAAAAAAAAGGTTTCTGTTTAGTGTTCCACGTATCAACAATTTGATTAAAATCAGTATTGTCCTTTATCGATACTGGTGTTTTACTCCTGTCATGTGAAGTCCGCGTACTAAGCAAATTACCTTCTCTAATAAAGGTCCTTACACGATATCTTTTTAATTTATTGAGATTTTGCGCTTCACCCAAATTACCCGGATCCACTATTATCTTAATACATACATGAAAATCCTTCCCTGTAACTTCATTAAACGCCGTATTCAATGTATTGCAAAAGGCGTTAGGTACAATCAAATATAATGTTATTTGTGATGAATTGTTAATCCAGCAACGGCTTCAACAATGTTTTTTAAAACCTAATCCATCTTACTATTTGGATTCCTGAATTATCGCGACGTCATCAATGAATTGGCGATTAATGCCCTAAATTTTTATTTAATCTGGCTAAATCACTTGCGACATCTGTCCAAAATTCTTTCGTTTCTAAAAGATCCACCTTTAATGGGAACGTTTATCTGCAGCGAGCTGCTGTCAGATAGCTTTACGTATGCCTGCGGAGAGTTAGGAACGGCGATATGTTTTGTTGTTTGAGCAACAATGGTATCTTTTCCGTTTGGCAATTTCTCCAAGAACAACACGGTAACTTTCGTGATAGTGCCTATCTGAAAGCTTGTGTGGTGATACGAGGGAGAAGTGCGTGGATCCCAGAACTCAAGTTCTTTTTTGGCGGGTTTTTGTTTGCAACTTGCAAACAGTAAGCAAAGAATGGCTGAGAAAAATAAGGTCTTTTTCATGATTTATCTATATTTGATTGAGTGTGAATGTACTTGATTAACTAAATACACAATAGCACATTTTATGCTAAAAGTCAATAGATTTCTCTAGACACCCTTATGTTATATACAAGCCGGTTCCAATCCCTCCCCATGGGGTCATAAAAAAGCAGCCATATATGGACTGCTTCTAGAATTATTGCTGACTAATAGAAATTGTAGGGAGACACCTCAAAGCTCTCACCGGGTTTTGCCAATAGGCTTTTCAATACATGTAGAATGTCTTCAATGAGGTCTTTCCACCGAAACCGGTCATCCTTACGAATGACAACCTTGTCATCACTTCGCTCAACGCCACCCACACCCTTAATACTAAGGAGTGTGGTCATAAAGTGGTAAGTTTCTCCTGACTCCCATTTGAACATAGTAGCCTCGCTCGTGGCGGAAGAATTGAAATCATCAATGGACAGCTTCTCGGGAATCTCCACATCAATATGGAAAACCAGCCTGTTTTCATCGTTGTATTTTTCCTCTATCATTACTTTCATAGTGCTTTAGTTTTTAATCATATTGCCCTATTGATCAAAAAAGTCAATAACAATTTAAAAAGCAGCCATTACAGCTGCTTTATTTGTTTTACTTACTCTTCATCACTATCGGAATTTCATTAAGGAATGCTGATACCCACTCATCATCGAACCAGTAAATGGTGCACAAGTATAGCTCTAGTATATAACCAGAAGCCAACTCGAGGCCCCCTTCAAGATTAGCTTCTGGTGAATGATCTGCGCTTTCGAGTAAACCCGCTAACTTTTCCATATGATATTGAAGATGGTCTCGGAATGAAACGGCGTCATCATTATTCCCCCGAATCAAGTCCATTTTTTCTTCATTTGGTATTTCATACGTAGCCAGTTTTTTGCGAGTCAGACCAACAACATGACACATGGCTAAAATGTTAACAATTGTTTTTAGATTAGCATGTTTGAAATCAATAGCTTTTTTCTGCAACCCAACATCTGGTAATGCTAGGTATGTAAGTTCACCTAGCTCAGTCTTAATCGCAATGACTTCAAAGCCGAGTGTACTGAATGACTTCAGCAGGTGTAGAAGTAAATGTTTTAAGGCAAAAATCTTGTTTTGTTGCTCCGTCAATTTTGCCATGACGGGATAATTTTCAGCATTGAAAACATATCGTTGATTTACATAATCATAAGCATCGAGAAAGGTTTTAATCATTTTTAGTTGTTTACGTTTTGCTCACTCTACCCTCCTTCTATTGTACCGTCAAGGACAGGTCTCGAAATAATTTTATGTTATTTCTGTTATACTAACGACTGATTATGAAAAACAAAAAGAATGTTGTCTTTATAAGTATCGGGGTGGTTGTTATCGCAATCATTCTTTTTCTTACTATAAACAACCATGACGGCACACCGTCATCTACAACTACCTCTGACGCTACCGTTCCAACAAAAACTGCAACTACTCCACCGATTGTTAAGTCTGAGAATGCAGAAGCCACCGACTACACTACACTTACACTAACGACTGCGGATCCAGTAACAGAAATTGCTGCAATTGTTGGTGCCAGTAATGTGCCCAATATTCTTCGCCTCAATCGTATCAATAGTACCTTCCTAAAAGCAGGTAGTACTGTTGTCATTCCTAAAGACCCTGCGGATTTTAATTCCCTCTCACCATTCCCTACTGAACTACCTAACGCAACAGCTATTCCTAAACTGATGATGGTGTCACAACGAGTAGAGGCATTTGGATTATATGAAAATGGTAAACTTGTGCGTTGGGGACCAGTAAGTACCGGCAAACAATCTACACAAACTGCGAGCAAGTTGTATTTCACTAACTGGAAAGGCAAGGAAGTACATAGTAGTTTCAGTGATGAGTGGGTATTGAAATGGAACTTCAATCTTGATAATGCCGAAGGTATTGGTATGCATCAATATGAAATGCCCGGGTATCCCGCAAGCCACTCTTGTGTGCGCATGTTTGGTACCGATGCAGAATGGATTTATAACTGGGCTGATCAATGGATTGTTTCTGATGACCAACAAACAGTTCTTGCTCATGGCATACCAGTGCTCGTATTTGGAACGTATGCATATGGCAAGACTGCGCCCTGGAAAAACCTACCAAAAGATGCTGCTGCCACTACTCTTACTGAGAGCGAACTATCAAAAGCATTAGCTCCAGAACTTAGCACTATCGCACAGCGCCAACAAGAACGAATCGATTATCTCAAAAATAGATAATAAAAAATGCCGCTCATAAAAAATATGAACGGCATAATGCTTGCTCGAGGCAAACTACTTACCTTTGGCAATTTGCTGATCCACAGCTCTAAATGGATCATGCGCTTCAAGTTTCTTTTTATCGAAATTTACTACGAACTGTTGCGTAACAACAGTCATCTTTTCAACTTCGTAAACGGGATTTTTGAAGGTCACCTCAATTGTAAGGATTTTTTGAGGCGCATTCAGGTCAAGGAATACCGGCGGTAGGCCACCTTTTAGCGGACGTCCAATCTTTAACATACTGGATGTAGCAAGTTGATGGTCACCTTCTTTAACAGTAACAGTAGCAGTACCTAAACTATCTGAGGGGAAATTCATACCGTCGATGACGGCTTTATCCCAACCAATAATTAATGCATACGTACCATTCCTGGTCAGACGTGAATCCTTTTTACCGAAATAAAAACCCATTTTGAAGTTTTGCCCGGTCGGTGTTATACCTGGTGCTACTACATCAATAGTATCATTATCCGGCCAAGAAACAGTCTGTTTTTGGGCGCTGGCGGTTTCTGTGAAAGCTATAATTAGTATAGCAATCACAACGAGTACACTTTTTTTCATGTGCTATTAATTTTTTAGTGAATTGATTAAAGAGAAGTTTATCTCCCCTTTATGTTTTCTTTATTTAACCATACCATTCATATAAAGTCAAAAGGCCGCATATATTGCGGCCTTTTGAGTCAGAATATCTATTCTACTGCACTATCGAGTTGTGCATGGTATGTACTGAGATCTCGATATAGCCGTGTCATCAACAAAATGCCGATGGGGTACGTTATAAGCATACCGAGCATGGCTGGCAATGCTCCTAAGATCATCAACCCAACCTCCATGATCAATACGAGAAAGGCTGTCCAGAAAACTTTGCCTGTTACTAGTTTCCATGAGTATCGTAATGACTTACGAATCCCCTGTTGACGATCAACATACGCAGTATTAGCAAATGCCAAGCGAGTAAGGAAATATACTCCAGGTATGATCAGCAAAATAAATCCTACTCCTACGATAATACCAACAAGTACGCCGACAACAACCAATCCAAAAAATTGTCGAGCTGTGGGCATATGTGCTGCAATAGAACGGAAGTTCAGGAGCTCTTCTTTACCATCAACGGCAGCTAAGGCCGCATGAATCCAAACATACGTCCAAAGAATAGTAGCTATTACCACTATAATAGTTAGTAGTACATCTGGCGTACTGTGGCTATGGTGATAGTTTGAAAAGATACTGAACAGTACCATGATGAATGCTAGTCCGATAAAAAACAGTATGTGTTTTACGTACAGGTCCCATGACTTGTGTAGTGCGGCGCGAATTGAGAAAGTGAATTTCATATGTTATCTATCTGGTGGAATATTATAATAATTTGTTATAAATTGGATCATACTAAAGAACGGGTCTCCCAAGGTCTGGATCGAGTACAGAATATTTTTGGGGTAGTAGTCATATAAGTATAGAACATATTTAGGATTAGTCGCAGGGAAAAATCCGATCATTGAGTGAAGGTTTCGGTCATTGTAATACCCTCCGCCATTTGGTTTAGCGATTTGGGCAGTACCCGTTTTTGCAGCCACGGTATAATTTTTGATACCGCGATGATACCCGTCATCAACTACATGGGTTAGCATGCCATCAATCGTTTTTATTGTTTCAGGTTTTAACAATGGTCCAACTTTTGGATAGTCTAATGTTTTAATTGTGCCATCTTCTTGATCGATAGATGTAACAAGGTGTGGAGTGACCAAATATCCCCCATTCGCGAGCGAGGTAAATCCACGCACAATGTTCATTGGAGTAGTAGCGATACCTTGTCCAAAGGCCGCAGTAGCATAGTTCACATCGTTACTACCATTCAAACTACTCACCAATCCATTCACTTCTCCTGGCAAATCAACACCGGTTTTTTGTCCTAATTTATATTTATTAATTAAATAATCCTTGAACAACTCTTTGCCCATATGTTGCTCGACATAGACCATACCGGTGTTCAATGATTGGTTGAGTACATCTTGCATACTAGTACCTGGTCCACGGCCGCGCTTGTCGAAGTTATAAATAGTTTTGCCACCGATAACCACTGAGCCACTGTCAGTATAGGTTGTTTGAGGAGTAACAACATTATTATCAATAGCTGCAGCCATGATAAGCGGCTTCACAATAGATCCCATTTCGTACACATTTTGTACAAATGGGTTGGAATACACGCCATTATCTTTTTCTATGCCATAATTATTTAAATCGAATGTTGGCACCTGTGCCATGGCAATAATTTCACCAGTGTAGGGATCCATCACAATACCTCCCACTGATTCACTAGACCATTTTGTTTTCACGTCTGCAACTGTTTGTTCAAGCTGTGCCTGCACTGACGGTTCGATAGAAGTCACGATATCGCCTGTTGCAGCAGTATTCTTGAATACACTAGACTGAATGTTGGCAAAAATTTCAGCGAAAAAGTTCACGTAAAACTGACTGCCATTACGTGACAATACATCATTATAATATTGCTCCAAACCATAGTTTCCGACTAGCGTATTATCATTTTTATACGACACAAAGCCGACAGCTTTAGCCGCCAGTGATCCTCCAGGATAGTAGCGCCATTTATCTCGATACAGTGTCAATCCAGGGATTTTCTGTTTCGTCAGTGCGTCTGCTTGTGGTTGTGACAAGTGTTTTGCAATTTCTTCATATGGGTCATTTTTCTTTGCAACACTATTTAATACATCGGATTGAGTCACTGGTAGAACGGCATTAATTGCGGCGTAGAGTTGATCTCCGTTGACCACCTGACTAGGATTGATAGCGGCTTTAAAACCGTTTTGAATAGTAGCAGCGGCAACTGTTGTACCGTCCTTACTAGTGAAGTAAATACTACCACGATCAAATACACTGTTCGAAGGGGTAACATATTGGCGCTCTGCACGGTCACGGTAGTCCTTTGAACTAATGACCTGCAACATAAAAAGGCGAATAACAATAATACCACCGAGGATTGCAACTCCGGTGATAATTATGTTTATTCGCTGATGATGAATATTACTGTCCGACATTCCATGCCACTGCAGGCTTTGCAACAGCAAATGCTACAGCAGTTCCTTTAACTAAACCAATTGAGCTGGCGTAATTTTCATTTAACTGTTGCTGATTTTTTAAATACACGCGCTCTTGGTCACTCATAGAAGATATGAGCGCCTTGTTTGTTTGTTCAACAGCACGTTGGTTCACCACAGTAAATGTAATCGCTCCGACGAAGTAACTATAACATATAAATAGCACACCAGAACCTACCCATGTATACCGAATAATTAAACGGAGTGTTTTATTAACATCATTCATTGGGACAGATTCAATTTTGTTTTTTAGTGCTGCAATCATTGTAGTATTTAAATTATTATAATTTTTCGATCGTTCGCAATTTTGCGCTTCGTGATCGAGGGTTCGTTTGTAATTCTTCGTCGGATGGTGCAATAGGTTTCTTGGTAAGGATGGAGCCAATCGATTCTTCTGTCTTGGTTTTCATCCATTGTTTAACGAGTCGGTCTTCGAGACTATGGAAAGTGATGATGCTTAATCGCCCATGAGGACTCAGTGCTTCCCACCATGAGTCCATTGCCGTAGTAAGCGTACCAAGCTCATCATTCACTGCTATCCGTAAGGCTTGAAAAGTCTTTGTGGCAGGGTGAATGCGCCCTCTGCGTGGCACAGCAGCCTCAATAACGGCAGCCAGCTGGACAGCAGTTACAATCGGCGTGATTGCTCTAGCTGCAACAATGGCACGCGCTATGCGTCGAGAACTGCGATCTTCGCCATAACCATAAATTATGTCAGCGATTGATTCTTCTCTCCAGGTATTCACAATGTCATATGCATTGAAGCCAGTATGTGATCCTTGTTCAGAGAAGGTCATAGTCAACGGTGTATCGCTATGAAATGAAAATCCGCGAGTATCAGCAAGTAATTGGAAGACACTAGTTCCTAGATCGAGCAATACTTTGTTTACAGTAGTAATACCAGCTTGTTCTAAAATAGCAGTAGTATCTTTGAAGTTTGAGTGAACAAACTTCACATTTTTTGCTCCAACAAATTTTTCTTCGAAACGTCCCTCTGCTGCCTCATCGAGGTCAACACAGATAAGCATTCCTGTATCATGCAATGCTTCAGCAATCACACTACTGTGACCACCTCCACCAAATGTACCGTCAACAATAACATCACCATCGGTGATATCGAGTGACATAACAGATTCGTGTAAAAGAACGGGTGTGTGAACTGGCCCTGAGCCTGTCGAATGGGTAGTTTTCATATTACAGTACTCCGATAGCTCCAAGTCGTTCTGCGAGCGTATCAGCATTCGCTTCTACCTGACGTTTATATTTCTGCCAAGTAGCTTCGTCCCATAGTTCAAGGCGATTGTATACGCCAATAACCGAAACCTTGTCTTTAATACCAGCACGATCCTTAAGAAAGTCTGGTAACAAAATACGGCCATTCGCATCAACCGATACTTCTGTCGCTCCACCAAGGAAATAACGACTGAAGCTTCGAGTATCAGACTGTAACATAGAGCCTTCTGCCAACTGTTCGGCTTTTTTCTTCCATTCAGCTGCAGTAAAAACAAATAATGACTGCTCCAAACCTGGCGCAACAATTACCGTCTTCCCCATTTCCTTACGGAACTTAACAGGAAGCGATAATCTATTTTTTTCATCAATATTGTGTGTATATTCGCCGATTAACATATTATTTACATTTACCACTTCGTCCCACTTGCTACCATTATATCCCACTTAGTCACCCCACCGCAAATAATTTGTGGGGATAACACAGAAAAACCCCACCGTACGGTGGGGTCTTCGTTTTTGTTACCTATTCAACACTAACAATAGTGTATTCCATATCACCTCTCGGTGTTGAAACTGTAACGGTATCGCCTTTTTTCTTGCCATACAGCGCGCTGCCAATTGGTGACTTATATGAGATTTTGCCAGATAACATATCTGTTTCTTCGCTCCCTACCAAAACAAATGTGCGATTATTGCCTTCATTATCTTTTTTGATCACGACAGTTGAACCAATATCGATAGTGCCGTTGACTGAATGTTGAATAACAACAGCATGTTTGAGCACATTTTCGATGTTACCAATACGCTCTTCAAGTCTACCTTGTTCTTCACGAGCAATGTGATATTCAGCATTTTCGGACAAATCACCCAGGCGCTTGGCGTATTCAATAGACGCGATTACTTCCTTGCGTTTTACAGTCGTTAATTCCTTCAATTCGGCTTCGAGTGTGTCTTTGTTTTCTTGTGTCAGATATTCTTTCATGGATGCATTACTATACTATCTTTTAATTATTGGGTCAAAAGTTCAGGATTTGCGGCATATAAATCAATAACGGGTTTTATGGCGTATTTTGCACCACTGGAAACGATAGGACCATTTTCCATCAATACCACAAAGGCGTATTTGGGTTTATCTAAGGGGAAATATCCTTCGATCCACGAGTTAACGCGAGTGTTACCACTGATCTGTGCCGTACCGGATTTGGCAGCAACAGCCAATGTGGTATTTTGTAGCACAGTTGCAGTTCCTCCTGGATCAGTTACTGTCATTCGCATTGCCTCATCAATCACTCGATATTGGGCCTCTGTAAACGGGAGGTGTTCGATCGGCCCCAATGGTTTACCGTCTAAACTTTTCAAAATACTTGGTGTCACCAGTGTACCGTGCGATGCCAACCCTCCTACAGCACGCAGCATCTGAATAGGTGTTACCTGAAAACCATACTGACCAATGGCAGTGTGGTACGTGTCACCAACGCGCCACATAGGATCTTTGGGAAAGTTTTTTGCCTTCCATGCAATACCTGGGATCGTACCAGTAAGTTCTCCAGAGAAATTAATACCGGTTTTTTGCCCAATACCAAAAAGTGTTGAGTACTTATCAATATTGGCAATACCCAAACCAGGTTGACCACCTAATCCACCGCCGATTTCATAAAAGTATGAGTCGGAAGATACAGCAATTGCTTTGCGCATATCAACATCGCCATGGTTCGCATTATCTTTAAAGATCGTGAATTGACCTGGGGCATATGGATTTGGAATACGAACTTCACCGGTTGTATGGAGTACTGTATTGGCATCAATGACCCCTTCTTGTAATGCACCAATAGCAAAGAACGGCTTCACGATCGAACCAGGAGTATAGAGACCGTCAGTTAGTCGATTGAGGAAAGGACGGGCGGGGTCTTTGAGGTATCCATTAATGGTCGCAGTGTCCTTACCTGTCGACAAAATATTTTCATCATATTCAGGATAACTCGTCATAGCAATAAGTTCACCAGTATCGATGTTCATGACTGCCCCTGCGCCACCAACATATCCTGACTGCTCAGCCAATGCCTTTATGCCGTCATATAATGTGGACTCTACGCGAGTATCTACTGCCAATGAAATATTTCTGCCTTGTATAGGATCTTCAACCAGCCCCTGCGAAACAGTGTTGCCATTCACATCTGTTTCAATAAGCTGTGTGCCATTTTTCCCAGCAAGATCAGTATCAAATTGTTTTTCTACACCATCCTTACCCATGGTACGAGTCTGCCAAAATTTTCCTTTTGTATCTTTTGCGGGATAAGAAACATACCCTAGCAAACTAGCGAAGCCACCTTGTTGTATATAATTTCGAAATGTAGGTACAACATCATTACCTGGAGTATTCCATGCCAACTCTACACCGTTACGATCGTAAATAACACCACGGTCGGCAAATACAGCGATATGGTTCAAACTATTATTTTCACTTTTGCGTTCATAGTATGCAGACTTAGCAATTTGCAAAAAACCCAATCTTCCCACAAAAAATACAGCAATGGTTACCATCACTGCCAGTAGTACACCAAATGATTGCTTGCTCAACGGCTGCTCCATTCGGCCTTCAAATTGCTGACGGTCGAATGCCGGTAGATTATTTACATCAAGCAGGATCTCATCAGGATGTAATTCTGCGCCATATATTTTTTTGTTACGTCTACGCTTCCAAACCATATACTGTACGAATACGCAATTTTTTCATAACGACATAATGAATTCCAAGTAATGCCAATATGAGTATAGTCATCCAATGATGTGAAATACTAAGAAATGAACCAGGGGCATAGAGCGCATCACTAATGATGGCAGGTAGTACCATAAAAAACCGGTACGGGCCGATGATTATTGCCGCGACAAAAAGTGCCAATTGTAGCCATAGTGGTACATAAAGCACCGCTAATATAAGAAAAACTATCCACAGGATGGTGCGAATCATGCCTTAATGGTAACACATTTTGGGGGTATTTTTTAAAAAATGAGATTTACAACAAATCGTAAAATAAGCAAGATGATCAATGCTGCAGCGATGTAAAAGATAGCCTGGCTAGCGAAGATGGCTGCGCCTGTTGTTGCATAAATAAGCACAAATGAATCCCATGGGTTACCGAAAGATTTTGCTGCTGAGTTTTTGTCATCTGGGGCAGCCTTTGCATTTGATGCATCAATTTTCTTTTGTGTGTTTGTTTTTAATACTGTGTATGCAACTTTTTGCTTCACGCGAAATGCTTCTACTTTAGTTAAGAGAGGTGCAAACCAGGCATTGATCTGTGCTGCCCCTGGAATGATAGATGACACTGCTGTCGGTGTTACCGTAGAACCAACTGTAACAGTACCGAGAGTGCCGATCAATCCTGGTAGGGATTTTTTGGTGCTAGTAATCGCACTAGTCACCTTTGCGGTAACAACTGTATCTTTTACTGGCATTTTCCAAGCCAGTGTAATTGTTTTTGCGGAACCTTTTGCGATCAATGCAGAAGCAGTACCGATAGTTTCAGTAGTTGTCGTGAACGCCACAGTAACCGTTGCATCACTTACTTGATTGTTATATACCAAAGCATTTACTGTAATAGGCTCACTAACAGCGACTGTCGCAGGATCAAACCACACCGAAGCCTTAGGTAGTTCTGGTGCAGCAAATACAGCTTGTGTCACCATGCTAATACTTACTATTGATAACAACACTAGAGCAACAAACTTCTTCATATTATTTAAGCGCGAATGATGCCTTAACTGTTACTGTGATCTGCTTTTGAATTTGAGAAGTATCATAACTACCATAATCAGAAACATCGGTTGAGTTCAATGATTGAACTTGTACTACCCCACTACTTGCACTTTTGAGTGTTCCTACTCCACGTCCAGAGTTTTTTGCCAATTCGCCAGCACGAGCCTTAGCATCAGCAATCGCTTGTGACAAAAGTTGAATACGAGTATCTGCCAATTTTGAATAATAATATTCGAGTGCAATGGTAGAGAAAATTGTACCTTTGTTAATAAGCTCAGCAACATGATTTGAAGCAGTCGTGAGTTTTGCTACGTCATTAGATTGTACTGTGAAAGTTTGAACTAATGTGTACTGTTTTTCAGCAGTTTCATTTTGTTGGTAGACTTCATTCATTGCTACGGGTGTTGTAGTAAGTTCATCAGTAGTAATACCTTGGGCCTTGAAGAATGCATTTGCATCTACGAGGTCACTAGCGAGTTGTGCATACCCTGCCTTGAGACTACTCTCTCTCACAGTACGACTGATCTGCGTAGTCCATTTTGCTTGATCAGAAACAACTTCCATTTTTGCAGAACCTGTAACAGAAACAGTATCGTTCAAAGAGCGAAGTTGAAAGATAGTAACAGCACCAAGTACTACTGCAATCAAAAAGCTTCCTCCTAAAATAAATCCGAGCTTAACAAGTGGGTGTTGGTTTTCCATGCGATAAGTATAGCACCCGCAAAGAAAAAAACACGCCTGTTTGAACAATGACGTGTTTTTTCTTTGTGGACCCTAGGAGATTCGAACTCCTGACCTTTGCTTTGCAAAAGCACTGCTCTACCAACTGAGCTAAGGGCCCGTGTACTCAGATATATTTGAGTACAGTGATTTTACTATACAATTGGTTTTTTGCAATCTTTTAGATAAATACAGATGCAATTGCGGCAATTCCTGCCACTGTCATCAACCCCACTACTGCCCAACCAATCCAGGTAATATAGGGCTTATTGGCATGCTTACCCATTATTTGTTTGTTACTACTTAGCTGCACAATGAAGAATAAAATTATTGGAGCAACCAATCCATTGCCCACCGCAGAGTAAATAAGCGCTTTGATAGGATCAAGTCCGATGAAATTCAAACCGATGCCGACTACCATAGCCAAAATGATCACTCCATAAAACGCATATGCATTTTTTAATTTGCGATACAGTCCAAACTTCCATCCCATGCTTTCAGACACTGCATAAGAAGCAGATCCAGCTAATACAGGTATTGCGAGCATTCCTGTTCCCAAAATTCCAATCGCAAATAATACGAATGCGAAGTTGCCAGCAAAAGGTTTGAGCGCAAATGCTGCATCAGCAGCACTGGTGATATTGGTTATATTATGAGTAAACAATGTTGCAGCACAGGCAGCAATGATGAAGAACATGACCAAGTTTGAAACAAACATACCTGTCCACACATCTGCTCGCATACTACGAATTGCTTTCGGGTGAAGCGCCTGTTGGCGTGCAGCAACTGTGTCTTCCCCTTTCAAAATTTCTTCCTCAACTTCTTGTGATGTTTGCCAAAAGAATAAATAGGGTGAGATGGTTGTGCCTAAGATCGCGCATACTAAGAAGATCTGTGAGCGAGAAAACTGGAATGAAGGAATAAAAGTATGATGAAGCACTACCCCCCAATCCAAATGAATAAAGAGTGCTGAAATAACGTATGACAATAATACTAGTGCGAGATACTTAAGATATTTGGCATATCGCGCATAGGTGGTGAATATTTGTAACAACAAACTAATAACACCGAAGCCAATCACCAACAAAGCAAAACTAAGATGTGGAGCCAGAAGCTTTGCACCTTGTGCCATTGCTCCCAAGTCTGCACCAATATTGAAAACATTTGCAGCAACAAGGAAGAACGTTGCGATATAGAGCAGTGTCTTCGAATAATGAGTGCGGATATTTGCCGCCAACCCTTTACCACTTACCATACCAATACGTGCACACATTTCTTGCACTACCGCCATTAATGGAAATGTAAACAATGAAAGCCAGATCAATTGAAATCCATATTGAGCACCAGTTTGAGAATATGTTGCAATACCAGAAGGATCATCATCGGATGCCCCAGTAGTCAACCCAGGACCTAGGTTATTCCAATATTCTTTTGCAACTGCAAAAGGTTTCTTGTTGATGAGAGAGTGCTCTAGATGTTCGAACTTTTCTACTCCTTCTTCTAGGAGTTCTGCTGGTACCGCAATAACTTTCTCAAAGGCACTTTCCGGGGTTTCGTTCATATAAAAGTATGATAGCACAAGACAATAAAAAATCGCCCCAAGCTCTAAGCAGGAGGCGATTTTCGATTGGTGTAAGATCGGTGTTATTTAATAGCTCTTTTTACAGGAGGCAACTTCATCAAATAAATGAAGAATGTGGTGAGCAAAGCTAACCAACATAGTGCGCCTACTAATAACGAGGAGCTTGAAAAAGAAAAGTTTGATGCAAATACATGCACTAAGATAAAAGGTAATACCACATTCAGCATCACGGAGAAGATAAAAATAATGGTAATACACCCTAACAAATAGTACGTAATTACACAGAACTTATCAACAGACTTCATTGATCTTAACACCTTCTGATCCTGAGCAATTTCAGGGTACGTAAGGCTAAACATAACTAGGTTAAATTGATAAAACAAAATATATTTAATGTAAACTGTACTCCTGTTATATTTAACTGTCAATACCTTACTTATATTCAAAAAGCTTATCGTGGAAGTCTTTAATAAAACCTTTTTCATCAAGCTCGATTCCCTCTTTTTTATATAACTTCAATCGTTTTTCTTTGTGAGCCGGATCAATCCATATCGAGCCATTGGCATAGACAATCCGATGAAAAGGAATATCCTTTTGCCCATCCATATACGCCTTGCCAAGTATGGCAGTAATACTGCGAGATGCCATTGGCCCACCACCTGCCGCTATTGCAATACGTCCGTATGTTGTGACCATTCCTTCAGGAATCATTAAGGCTGCTTCAATTGCTCTTTCCGTAAAGGTTTTCATAGAAGAGTAGTATACACCCGCCGTCATTTAAGTTCCGATGCGCCAAAACAAAAACACTACATAAGATGTAGTGTTTTTGTTTTAGTGCGCCGTAGTATTTACGAAGGCGACTTATTATTTCTTTCCTTGGCGCGCTGAAGATTTAGCGGCAGCTGGCTTTGCTACTTTCGTAGGAGCTTTTGCAGCAGCTTTCTTCACTGGAGTAGATTTTGCAGCAACCTTAGGTGCAGCAACTTTTTTGGGAGCACTTGGCTTGCTAGCTTTTTTCATTGGTTCAGGAGTAGAAGTTTTTTCTTCAACTGTTGAAACTTTTGCAGATGGCTTTGCAGCATTGAGCATATTCATTAATGAATCCATTTTTGCACTCAATGATTCTACCTGCTGTTTCAATTCGTCAATGCGACGATCTGGACGAGGTTCTGCATGCACGTGTGCATGTGGAGCTTCATGACGAGGCTCAGGTCGACTGAATGATGGTCGAGATGATTCGAAGTCACGCTTCTGTGGACGATCGAAACCTCCTGACTGTCCGTCACGCTTTGCGCCGAAACAATCATTACAAAATACTGGCTTTTCACCATTTGGACGAAAAGGCACTTCACAGGTCTTTCCACATTCAGCACAAGTTGCCTTGTGCATTACCACTGGACGATCGCTGCCGAATTTATTTCCACCGCGATCACCGCCAAACTTATTAAAACTTGGCTTTCCACCAAAACTTGGGCGCCCACCGCCTCTACTGTCACCGAACTTTTTGAAATCTTTCATATGCATAAATACTAGCACTTTATGATAGAAAAAGCAAGATGTGTCAATAGCGTCTGTATTTCCCCAGTGCCCCTGGATTATTTATGGTTTTCGTTGTACACTGTGCCGGTATTAAATAACTATACATTTATGGCAAAAAGAGACCGAACATTGGGCGTGCATCCAAAATCAAACAAATCTCACAAGACTGAAAAGCGTCTTGCGATCAAGCGAGAAATGCTTGCAACCCGCGCTGGAACTACAAAGAAAGCAAAATAATAAAACACCGCGTCGATCGCGGTGTTTTATTATTTCTTTTTTGTATTAGCTAATAGTAATACTAGTAATTGAGATTGGCTCAAGTGGACGATCTGATGCACCTGTTGGCGTCATCTCAATTGCAGTAACCACATCCATACCTTCAACAATGCGTCCAAATACTGTGTGCTTCTCATCGAGGAAATTATTGTTGTTGGCGTTGATGAAGAATTGGCTACCGTTTGTATTGGGACCAGAGTTCGCCATTGAGATAGTTCCTTCGGCATTGTTATTACTTGGACCGATCTCGTCTTCAAACTTATATCCTGGACCGCCAGTTCCCCACATCGCTGACTGACTATCATCCTTGGTCAAAGGATCGCCACATTGGATCATAAATGCTTTGATCACGCGATGAAATTTCACTCCGTCATAAAATCCTTCTTTTGCTAGCTTCATGAAATTCTCAGTAGTCTTCGGTGTCTTGTCTGATAACTCAATAGTAATATCTCCTTTTGTTGTATGTAATGTTGCTTTCATATATGACAGTATATACCATTTTATTAGTCGTCTAAGCCAATACCGTCGAGACGGGTATCGATATACTTCTCTACTCGGGCTATTCTGGTTTTGGATTGTTTTGGTGCAGCAAAATACAAAAGGTAGGCGCGCTGACGTCCGGGTGTAAGAGATTTGAATGCAGTCTTCAATGGAGGCATACTGTTTAATATTTTTTGAAATTCTTCCGGCACTTTATATTCTGAAAGTTTTTTCTTTTCTACTTTTTCACCAGATTTTTCTACCACCACTGCTTCTTTGATATACGCCTTGATAGTAGTTTTCATTTTCACAATTTCTTTCAAACTAGTAAATCGAATCTGTCGGCCGGACTGAACATTTACTGTTTGTTGAATAAGAATCCCTTTTGGATCTTTCATTAGTACACCTTTTGTAAACAATAATGTGCAATACTCTTTAAAAGCATGAATAGGAAGAATGTTGTTACCTTCAAATGTATAGCAAGGCACTCCCCACTTGAGTTCTTCAACTACTCCACTACTAGAGACAATCTTTCGAAGTTCAATAAGTTCTTCCTGCCACTTTTTTGCTTTATTAAAATAGAAATCAACCTTGGGATTCATGTAGTGATTCTAGCACCTCATCCACAATAGAGACAATGTATTAGTTGACTTTTTCTTAAATTAGTGTATAATTTATTAAAATACATAAATCACATATCATGAAATTAGGAAAAATTGCTAGATTAACTTCCGCGAGAACTGTAGTTTATACCAAGAACAGTCATATTGACCCTGACCTTGTCCCCTGCCTCGAAGAGATTTTCGCCAAAATACATACAGAAGAAAGCTTCTTTTTTGAAGAAATCGACATGGAAAGAATAGTAGGTGGAACACTTTGTATTGAAACAGAGAATGATGACGACGTTGTTTATGCAAGACGCATTGGGAAGCCCGGCTTTACACGTTTTATAAAAAATCGTGAACGAACCCCTTCCACAAAAGTTACTGTAATGCTTGCCTGGGCAAATGAGTTCCATCACTATAATCTTGTTACCATGTTTATCGGTGGCAAGGCGGAACCAGAAGTTTGGGATAAAAGAGCAACAGAGAAAAGCAAATCATTCTGGCAGACCCATGCACTTATTATGGATGGCAGTTATGACCTTGTTCCTAATTCAGAAACAAAGGTTTGCCCTTGGTAATTCAAGTAAAAAAATAAATGGCCTCAGTTTACTACTGAGGCTTTTTTTATTTGACAAATTTGAGTTTCAATATACATTGAAGAAAAAAATTAAGATGGTTAAAAATAAAAAAACTTTGAAGCGCCTATGAAGATAGGCGGTTTTATTTTGCGCATTTTTTATTTCCATAGTCTTTCCTTCTTCTCTCTCCTCCACCCTTTCAATTCCGTTTCTCTATGACGAGCTTCAATCAGTGTTGGGAAATTTTCTGAGTATTTTAAAATAACAGGGCGGCGGAGTTTTGTGTAGTAAGCACCGAAGTCAGAAGAGTTGTGTTCAATAAGACGACGTTTAAGATTATTTGTACAACCAATGTAATAGGTATTGTCGGAACAGAGGAGGATATAAACAGTAAACATTTAGAGAGGGTAGCAAAAAGAGTCTAAAGAATATTTTAAGAAAAGTGAAGGATTGCCCTTCGTCGAAGTCCTCCTCAGGGTCTTCGCCGTAAAAACGCCACAGAGTTGCTGCGACTTGAGATTGGGTCGCAGACTCTGAGGAGTTTACGACGAAGAGCTGTCGGTCTTGGACTCGAACCAAAATAAACGGTACCAAAAACCGTTGTCCTACCATTAGACGAACCGACAATGTTTGCAATGGGTAAATTGCATAGCTTTTATAGCACAAAAATGTATATATTTCAAATTAGTGATATAGTGTTTCAAACCAAATATTCAATGAGAAAAATAGTTTTTTACTTGCGCAAAAAAACAAATAAGCTTTTATATCTATTATTTCTGGAGTGCACAGCACGCAAAATCAGATATTACTTTAAACGAAAAAAGAAGCTTCGATTACAAAAAACATAACGACTTTCAGAAATGAAGGTCGTTTTATATTTTAGGGTCTTCTGCCCCAGTCATCTCAATAAATGCTAGCTCGAGTGGCAGAGTTGGAATAGATGCATAGGCAATGCGTTCGATGGCGGTAATGAGGGCTACGATGCCACGAGAAGAGATGGCATTGGTATTTTCAACAGCACCCCGCTTGATAACTTCAGTGTAGTGCTCGGAGTGATTGGCTTCGATTTCATCACGACTTGTTGGTGAGTAACGATACATCAATGATAGACGCATGGTGTCGAGTAATAGTTGTGCCAGTAGCATCATGTCTGTGTGATGTTCTTCTGCACGAGCAAGAGTTTTGTACAAACCATCAATATCTTTTGCGATCAATGAACCATAGAGTTCATGGATAACCGTCAATGAAGGTGCGCCGGTAACCATCTCTGTAAATTCGCGAGTGATAGTTCTATCTTTACTAGCAGAAAAAACTTTTTGCAAAATACTCAACGTATCGCGAAATGAACCATCGCCAAGAAATGCTACTAATGCAGCACTATCTGCATCAATAACAATATGTTCTTCAGCGGCAATGCGTTCTACTTCTTTTACCAGAGTACGCTCTGTTGGTTTACGGAATGAAAATACCTGACAGCGAGAAAGAATAGTATCGGGCACCTTATCAAGTTCAGTCGTTGCTAAAATAAAAATACAGTGTGCTGGTGGCTCTTCTAATGTTTTCAATAATGCATTGAAAGCATCCCGAGAAAGCATGTGTACTTCATCGATAATATATACCTTGTACTGGGAAGAAAACGGCAATACGCGCACCGCTTCACGAAGCGCACGAATATCATCAATACCGCGATTTGATGCGGCATCAATTTCAGAAATATCTTCAGGGTTTACTCCGAGTGCTTTTGCAAAAATACGAGCGATCGATGTTTTGCCAGTACCACGACTACCGGTGAAAAGATATGCGTGTGAAAAATTATTACTTTCAATAGACTGTGAGAGCACAGAAACAATGTGCTCCTGCCCTACTACTTCTTGCCAGTTACTAGGACGATATTTACGATATAAGACTTGATCATGCATGTACGCTTAGTATACCAGAAGCTTATTGTGCCAAGAAATCTTTCACTAATTGTTCTACATCGACAGTATTATTGGCTTTTTCCATCAATGCTAAGCGTAACTCTTTTGCCCCTTCAAAACCGGTGCAGTATGCCTTGTAGTGTTTTTTCATAATTGAAAAGCTTTTAATATCTCCCAACAATTCTTCAAAAAGTTTTGTATGCTCTACCATTACTGTCAGTCGCTCTTCAACAGTGATAGGTTTATTTATTGATTGGGCAGCAATTCGCTTTGTTTGAAAAAATTTTCCAATGTAAGGAATTTTTCGCCCTTCGATTCCACTCAGGGTAAATAACCAAGATTTTTTTGGCAATGTTGCAACGATTTCGCGTGTCTCATCAAAGAACCACGGGTTACCAAATAGCGCACGTCCTACCATCACACCATCTACACCACTCTGCGCAGCTTTATGTTTACCATCAGCAATACTAGTCACATCACCATTACCAATCACTACAGTATGCGGAGCAAGCTCGTCACGTAATGCAACCACTTCTTTTAAATATTCCCAATGCGCAGGAACTTTTGATAAATCTTTGCGAGTACGAGCATGCACAGTGAGTGCTGCGATATCTTGTTTCAATAACAATGAGATCCAGTTTGTAATATCAACAGTGTTATACCCAACACGAGTTTTCACTGACACAGGTACAGTTCCTGCTCCACGTTTTGCGGCAGCAATAATAGCTACAGCGACTTCTGGAGTTTTGATCATACCAGCACCTGCTCCTTGTTTTTCAATAGTACGATCAGGACAACCCATATTGATATCAATACCATCAAAACCAAGCTCCGCACACAATCTCGCAGCCCCTTCCATTTTTTCAGGATCAGAAGTGAAGAGCTGTGCAACAATTGGTCGCTCGATTTCGGCATATGCTAAATCTCGCTGAAGTATTGTTCTGCCTGCACTCATTAAGCCGTTAGCAGATACGAATTCTGTCCACATAACAGCAGGACCTCCTGATTGTTCACCATGACGAGAATGCTTAGCTATCAGTCGTCGAAAAGCTGCATCGGTGACATCAGCCATTGGCGCTACACAAAAGAAAGGGCGTTCCGTAGGTCCTGAGTGAAGCGAAGGATGATTTCTAAGTTTTTGCCAAAAATTCATACGTTATTGAAACTTATATACCACGCGATTAGAAAATCGTAAATCGATGTATTCTAATACCTTTGATGAATCGTGGAACTTTGTAGCGAGTGGGTTCGTTCGAAGGCCGGTAAATAGTACATTTAATGCATCCTGCGTATCAGCCATGGGATCAAACATAATAGACGCCTGATGACCATCATGATTGAAAAGTACGTCGAGTTGATGATCGCTCGTAAAGTGAAATTCTGTTGGCACTATCATTATCGCTGGGAGTTTGGTAAGCAATAAAGTGACTCTATCATTTTGTGCAGTGCTGAGTGCTTGAAATGGGAGTGGCTGTACTGTACCGCCAAAAATCTTTATATATGCACTACCTGAGAAGACAGGAGCCGGTGCAAATGCAATACCATTCTGATCCATGAAATAACAATTTTCTTCATCACTACACCATAAGTACACTCCTTGATATTCAGATACAGTGACAGTAAGTGTAGAAAAGTTTTTGCGACTGACACGTACAGTTTGAAAGCGAGAAAACTGCGCTTTCAAATCTTTTTCGAGTTTATGCTCAGGAACAAGAATAATACTGGTCTTCGGTAGAAAAAATAATTTCTTACCTTGAAGTTCCATTTTCACAAATTCAGTGACATCGCCTGGATCTGCAACATTTGCACCAACAACTTCGATGTTGTTTATTTGCAATCGCGGTAATTTAATCAAAACAATTATTCCTGCGATGAGTATTGCTCCGAGTGACAACCACAATATCAACTTCCAATTAACGCGCTGCTTGGATTGCTCCGGCTTCACGTCAGTCTTGAGCACTGTTTTGTGGTACGACTTTTCGTACATGTTACTTACCAATAAATTCTTTATTGTTCATGTATGGCCGTAGTACTTCAGGAATACGAATAGTGCCATCTGCTTGTTGGAAATTTTCAACAAAAGAAACCAGAATACGTGGAGTAGGAATTGCAGTACAGTTCAAAGAGTGTGCATAGCGAAGTTTGCCTTCTGCATCTTTGTAGCGAATACCAAGACGACGAGTTTGAAAATCATGGAAATATGAAGCTGAAGAAATTTCACGATAGGTTTCCTCCTTTGGCACCCATAGTTCGATATCGTACATTTTCACTTTTGAGAGACCCATGTCCCCTGTTGCTGCATTCAATGTGTGATAAGGAATACCGAATGATTCGATAAATTCTTCTGTGCTGGCATTCATTGACTCGTGCCATTTCACACTTTCTTCATGAGAAGCTTCGCACAATACTACCTGCTCTACTTTATAAAATTCATGCACACGAATAAGCCCCTTCACATCTTTTGTATGACTTCCTACTTCGAGACGATAACAAGGAGAGAAGCCGAGCATTTTGATTGGCAGATTTTCTTTTGGCACTACTTCATCCATATACATACCCATCAAACCAACTTCTGAAGTACCAACGAGATAGGTACCGTCTTGGTTTTTATAAATATCTTCTTCGCCTTGAGGAATAAATCCACAACCAATCAGTGGCTCGCGCTTAGTGATCACTGGCGGCATTACTGGATTGAATCCTTTCTTACTCCAAAAATCCATAGCGTAATTCCAAATTGCAAAACAGAGTCGCACACCTTCGCCTTTCAAATAATATCCGCGGAAGCCGTGTACTTTCACCCCGCGATCAAAATCCACCATATCAAGTGCGGTCATGATCTCAATGTGATCTTTTGGTTCGAAATCGAATACTGGTTTGTCGCCCCATGTTTTTTGCACCACACTATGTGTTTCGTCTGGACCGATCGGTGCTGACATATCTGGAATGTTTGGCACCTGCAACATCATGCCTTGCCATTCTTTCATGATTTCACGAACAGCTTCTTCAGCGTGTTGTACTTGTTCTTTGAGTGGCTTTAAATTTTCAATAAGCAGTGCTCGTTCAGCGGCATCAGTAGTCTGAGGGATTTTGTCAGACAATGTATTTTGTTCAGTACGAAATGCTTCAAAAGAAGCGAGCGCTGCTCGACGCTTTTCTTCAAGTGCTAAAAGTTGATCAACATCAAGCGAGAGATTTTTCTTCTCAACAGCTTGTTTAATAATGTCTGGGTTTTCTTTAATGAATTTAATATCGAGCATAGTACCCATACTATAGCCTATTTTAAGGATTATTTAAACTTTTTGGGGCACTTTTACCCTTGCTCAAGTATTTACTGTGTGATAAATTAACAGCAGGTATTTGTGGAGTTCGCTCCCTCACGGCTGATATGCTGTCAACGAATGCCTGCTAAAAAAACCGCCTGAAGGCGGTTTTTTTAGTGTTTTATTATTCTTCTGGATTACCTTCAAAAAATATTCTACCTTTTTTACTATTCATTTTCCAATATGGAATATCGAATTAAATACTACCCTGTCTTTAAAAAATGGACAGTATACTTCTCCAATCGTTTTATAAAAATGTTCAGCTTCAATTTTTATTGATTCAAAGTTATCCCTCATCAGCGCAAGTATATAAATTACATCCTCAAGTAAATCTGAATTTTATATTGAGTTTTTCTTGAACTAGTATTTGTATAATGAGGACATGGAGGAATTCCCGATTGAAATAATTACCGTTACCGAACATTTTCCTCAATTAAAAGAAATACCACAACCGCCCAAAACCCTTAAGGTCAGAGGATCTCTCGAAAGGATTCAAGGAACAACGTTGATCACAGTAGTAGGCTCGCGCAATTTCACTCCGTATGGCAAACATGCTTGTGAATCATTGATCCAAGGACTGTCCGGATATCCTATTACCATAGTGTCTGGTTTGGCTAACGGGATCGACACTATTGCACACGAAGCAGCACTGAAAGCAGGGTTACCGACTATTGCCTTCCCCGGATCAGGACTCGATTGGAAAGTTATATATCCATCAGCGAATAAACAATTAGCAAAAAATATTCTTAAAGCTGGCGGCATGCTGATGAGCGAATTTGATGATGACATGCAGGGCATCTATTGGGCATTTCCTCAGAGGAACCGTCTTGAAGCCGGTATTGCTACCATGACAATAATAATAGAGGCGGAAGAAAAGTCGGGCACACTTATAACAGCTCGATTGGCTACTGAATATAATAAAACTGTTGGAGCGGTGCCGGGGCCTATTACTTCACCAAACTCCTTAGGATCTAATTGGTTATTGAAACTTGGTGCAGTGCCTATCACTGAAAGTGCGGACATATTAAAGGAGCTGCATTTCCACCTACCAGGACAGTTGCCGCTTCACACTATTATATTGAATGATGTCGAACAAAAGATTTTCAATATGATAACTACCCCACTTTCCAAGGAGACGATTATAGACAATCTCGCAGAAGATATTATTACAGCTACTATTGCATTTTCTACCCTTGAAATAAAAGGAGTAATTAGAGAAACATATGGATTAATTGAGCGAGCACTGTGATCCCCACTCCACAGAAGTTTCGCGGGATATATTGCCAAAAGATTTTTGGCATGGTACTACTGCAGACACCACTATGAAATTATTAATTGTTGAATCACCATCAAAAGCCAAAACTATCGAGAAATACCTCGAGGGCGAATATACTGTACGCGCTTCAATTGGCCACGTTCGTGACTTACCGAAGTCAAACAAAAAAGCCATCGACATCGAAGGCGGTTTTATTCCGCATTACGAAATTAGTAAAGGCAAAGATAAGGTAGTACATGAACTGCAAGCATTGGCCGAAAAGGCAAAAGAAATTATTCTTGCCCCCGACCCGGACCGAGAAGGAGAAGCAATTGCTTGGCACATACATGAACTGCTCCGTGAAGACAAAAAAGTGAAGGCTCCGATCACTCGTGTGACATTTCATGAAATTACTAAGGAAGCAATTACTGAGGCATTGAAGCATCCTCGTGAAATCGATACCAATCTTCGACAAGCCCAAGAAGCACGTCGTGTACTTGACCGTCTTGTTGGGTATGACCTCTCTGGCATCATCTGGCAAAAAGTTCGATATGGTCTTTCGGCTGGACGTGTGCAATCTCCTGCCCTCCGTATTATCGTTGAACGTGAGCGCGAAATTCGCGCATTCGTACCAGAAGACTACTGGGTATTGCAAGCTACTGTGGAAACATATCCTTCGACAGGCTCAGGACAAGCAAAAAAAGAAAAAGCTGTTTTATTGCTTACTTGTGTTGAGGAGCCACGTGACAAAAAAGAAGTTGATCGCATTTTGGCAGTAGCCAATAAAGAAGATTGGATTGTTAAAGACGTTAAAGAAACAGAGCAAAAGCGTTCTCCAAAAGCTCCTTTCACTACTTCAACATTGCAACAAGCAGCCAGTTCTCGCTTGAGCTTTTCTCCTGCGCGTACCATGCAGGTAGCGCAAAAGCTCTATGAAGCTGGTCATATTACTTACATGCGTACTGACTCAACTACCCTCTCTGAAATCGCTATTACAGGTATCACCAAGATTGTCCTCAAGAAATACGGTAAGGAATATTTAGAAACTCGGACATACAAAACTAAGTCAAAAAATGCCCAAGAAGCTCACGAAGCCATTCGTCCAACTCATTTTGAAAAAGAACATGTCGGCATGACAGAAGAGCAAAAGAAATTGTATCGCCTTATTTGGGAACGCACTGTTTCTTCACAAATGTCTGATGCAAAAGTATTGAAGACGCGTGTTGTAGGAAATGTATCATCAGATACTATTCCTGATTTTACTGTCACAGGTAGTCAGGTATTGTTTCCTGGCTGGCTTATTGCTGACACTGCTGCTCGCGGCGAAGATGTTGAACTACCGGCTATTATAAAAGGCGAGCCTTTGAAACTCGTAAATATTGAAGACATTGCAAAGCAGACTGAACCACCAAACCGTTACTCCGAAGCAGGATTGGTGAAAGAACTTGAAGCCCGTGGTATTGGCCGCCCTTCAACATATGCAGCTATCATGAAAACTATTGAGGAGCGTGGCTATGTAGAAAAAATTGGTCGCTCTTTGAAACCAACAGACACCGGTGATGTTGTTTCAAGTTTCTTGGAACAAAACTTCATGGAATACATCAGCGATACCTTTACTGCCGGAATGGAAGACAAGCTCGATGATGTAGCGAATGGTGAATTAAAATATAAAAAATTATTAACTGATTTCTATACTCCATTCTTGAAAGAGGTTAAAGAAAAGCAAAAACTTGATAAGGCAACAACACTCGAAAAAGCTGATGACAAATATCGCTGTCCAAAATGTGGCAGTACTATGATTGTTAAACTTGGTCGCGGTGGCAAATTCCTTTCATGTGATCGCTATCCTGATTGTGAGGGTGCACTTACTATAGACGGGTTAGAAATTAAAAAAGATGAACCAATTGGTATTCATGAAGAATCAGGTCTGCCTATCTTCACGATGATTGGTCGCTTTGGTCCATATGTGCAACTTGGTGAAATGCCGCCAAAAGTTAAGGGCAAGAAACAAGTGAAGCCGCGCATGGCATCAATCCCAAAAGAAGTTGACCCGACTACAGTTACTGTAGAAATGGCGACGAAATATTTATCAGTACCGAGAACGCTGGGACAAGACCCAAAAACTGGTTTGGATATCGTCGCTAACAATGGCCGCTTTGGTCCATATATTGCACATGATGGAAACTTCCGTTCAATCAAAGCACCATTGAATGTGTATGACATTACCCTTGAACAAGCACTGGAACTCCTTGCGCAAGAAAAGAAACCTCGCGGTTTCCAAAAGAAAGCGAAATAAATAAACATCCGCCTCACTGGCGGATTTTTATTTGTGCGTTATAGTAGGAGGATGGAAATCGAAAACTTATTTTCACTTATCACCTACCCTCTGACTCCAGAGGAACATGCTTTGATTGAAAAAGCCTATGCCTTTTCGTTCACACATCATGATGGGCAGAAGCGTAACAGTGGTGAGCCTTATTTCGTTCATGTTTTTGCTGTAGCTCAGAACTGTGCCAAGCTCGGCATGGATGTAGAAACTATTATAGGTGGACTACTGCATGACACCCTTGAAGATACCGATGCAACAGAAGAAGAAATCCGTGACCAATTTGGAGAAACAATTCTCTTCTTAGTAAAAGGTGTTACCAAACTCGGTAAATTAAAATATCGTGGGCAAGAACGACATGTTGAAAGTATGCGCAAATTTTTCGTTGCAATGTCTGAAGACTTGCGCGTACTGATCATCAAGCTTGCTGACCGCCTACATAACGTATCAACGCTTGAACATGTTCGCCCTGACAAACAAATGCGCATCGCTGTTGAAACAATTGCAGTGCATGCAGCACTAGCCGGCCGCCTAGGTATGGGTAAACTCAAAGGCATGCTTGAAGATTATGCTTTTCCTTACGCCTATCCAAAAGAATATGCACAAACAAAAGCATTGTTCGATAAGCAAATGCCTGAAAGCCAAAAGACTATTGAAGACGTTCATGAGACAGTGCGCAAAACACTGGAAGAATTTTCAATACAAGATGCAGCAATTGATTCTCGCGTTAAACATCTATACAGTTTGTATCGCAAACTTACTAAGTATGGAATGGATATCGATCGTATTTACGACATTGTGGCATTGCGAGTGCAAGTGAAAACTGTTGGTGACTGTTATCAAGCACTCGGGCTAGTACACATGCTTTGGAAACCAATACCCGGCAGAATTAAAGACTATATTGCTCTCCCTAAACCAAATGGCTATCAGTCATTACACACTACGGTTGTCACAGAACACGGCATTATTGAAATTCAAATTCGTACCTACACAATGAACAGAGAAGCTGAAATGGGTGTAGCGTCTCACTTCCTTTATAAGGAAAACAAATTTGATAAGGGATCTGTACCAAACAATAAAAGTCTTGGCTGGCTGGATGAGCTTCGTGAACTTCAAGGCGTAGTAAGTACACCAAGTCGCTTCCTTGAACAACTCAATCATGATCTATTTAAAAATCGTATTTTCGTATTCACGCCAAAAGGTGACGTGATTGATCTTCCTGAAGACGCTAGTCCTGTCGACTTTTCATATGCTATACACTCTGCAATCGGCGAGACAACGAGTGCTGCACGAGTGAACGGTAAGATGGCCCAACTTGGTGCCAAACTCAAGAATGGCGACATTGTAGAGATCATTACAAGCAAGAGTTCAAAGCCTTCAACCAAATGGCTGGACTATGCTAAAACAACCATGGCTCGCCGCAAGATCAAAGCATATATTGCTGAGCATGGCGGACTACTACAGAAATTTTTGGTAAAGGAATAATTAATTTTAAAGAGAGAAGTTTTTCAAATTGTAGAGATCGTCTACTTCTTCTTCACTTTGTGTCGCTTCTTCTTTATTGCGATCATCCAATGAATCAATCATTTCTTTTTCAGACTCAGGAGATGCTTCAAAAACAATTTCACCATTTGGTGCATGGATAATATCAGGCACCATCACCTCCATAACTTCAATGGCGATTGGTTCCACAACTTGCTGAAGAGCAACTGTAGCAGACGCAACTTCACCTGTACCATTTGAATCTTTTTGTTTCAATACAGTTAAAATCAAATCAAGATCCTCATTTGAGAAATAGTCGATAGTGATCTTTCCACCAGCTTCTTTTGGTTCAATGTGCACGCGAGTACCAAGACTCTCTTGCAACTGCTGTTCGATCTGCATCAATTCGGCATTAGGAATCAACGACTGTTTGCGAACTTTATCTACAGCAATACGACGAGCGATACGCTCTGCTTCACGAACAGTGATTTTACGGAATTGAATTTCTTTGAATAACGTTGCCTGTTCTTCAGGGCGACTTGAAAGCATTAACAATGGACGAGTGTGACCTTCATTAATTTTACCAACTGAAAGCGCATCAAGAATTTCTTGTGGCAATGCGAGCAAGCGAACAGTGTTTGAAACATACTCACGACTCTTCCCTACTTTCTGACCGATTTGTACATGAGTGAATTTAAACTCTTCTACCAAACGAGCAAAGGCACGTGCACGCTCAACAGCATTCAAATCTTCACGCTGTAGGTTTTCGATGATAGCAAGTTCAAGCTTCATCATTGAATCATCGCCGACACGAATAATCGCAGGCACTTCAAGCAATCCAGCAAGCTTGGAAGCACGTAGACGACGTTCTCCGGCGATCAATTCGTACTCGGTTATCATTCCTCCATCTGGAGTTTCTCGCTCAACACGAGATACCACTAAAGGCTGTAGGATACCGTACTGACGAATAGAGTCAGAGAGGTCTTTCAGTGGACCTGGTTCAAATTCACGACGGGGTTGATATGGGTTTGGGACAATCTTATCGACTTCAATAAAGAAAATGGAATTGGAATATAGGTTGGACATGGCAATAGTGTAACATATCGTGCATTTGAAAAAATACCGAAATAATGTAATGATAGTGCCAGGTTGCCACGATTCTCCTGGACTGTGGCAACCTATCCCGCCGTCGTTATAACTATGGCGCGGTGAGAGCCGATGTGGCGGAATGGTAGACGCGATCGACTCAAAATCGATTATTCGCAAGGATGTGGAGGTTCGAGTCCTCTCTTCGGCACAAATAAAAACACCCTTCTCAATTGAAGGGTGTTTTTATTTGTGCCGAAAATTCAATAGCCACAACTGCATTTTATGCTAAACTCGCTTTATGAAGCTATCTAAATTAATAGTCGTCTGCGGTCCCACAGCTACAGGCAAATCTGACTATGCGGTCACCTTAGCCAAAGAACAAAATGGTGAGATTATTTCTGCTGACTCTCGACAGGTATATAAAGGACTAGATATTGGTAGCGGTAAAATCACTGCCAAAGAAATGAAAGGTGTACCTCATCATTTGATCAATGTAGCCAATCCAAAAAGAACATTCAGTGTAGTTCGATATAAAAAACTAGCTGACAAAATAATTGCAGATATTATAAAACGCGGTAAAACTCCGATCATTGTCGGCGGCACCGGTTTCTATATCGATGCAGTAGTGTTTAACCAGCAACTACCTGAAGTAAAGCCAAATAAAGTATTACGTAAAGAATTAGAAAAACATTCTCTTTTTGAATTACAAGAAAAATTACAGCAGCTAGATAACGAACGCTACGAAACAATCGATATTCATAATAAAGTAAGATTGATACGCGCTATTGAAATCGCGACCGCACTTGGATCAGTACCTAAGGTGGATAAGCATTCTCCATACGAAGTTGAATGGATATATCTCGACCATGATGACGAAGTATTGAAAGAGCGTATTCATGATCGTCTTTTAAAACGTATGCGCAAAGGCATGGTAAAGGAAGTTGAACAACTTCATGAGCAAGGTGTGGCCTGGTCACGATTGGAAGCACTGGGTCTTGAGTATCGTTATATTGCGCTTTATCTGCAAAATAAACTTTCAAACCAAGCCCATTCGACTTCGCTCATGGCAGGCATGCTTGAGCAATTGGAAACTGCAATTTGGCAGTACGCGAAACGCCAACGCACATGGTTCAAAAAATACGCAAAGTAATCATGATATAATTTTTGTATGTCTATCTTTCATTCAACAGTAGAACATATCCGGGGCTTTCTAAGTCACTATCCAAAAGTCTATGCGCTACTAGCAGGTATTGGAGTAGTACTGTTTTGGCGCGGAGTCTGGAACTCTGTGGATATTATCCATTTAGCGTTTGATCATTATCAAACATACTCAACCCTCAACAGTGCCCCTATCATTTGGTGGGATGGCCCATTGTCCTTTGTCGTTGGTTCTATCATTTTATATTTCACCGGCGCATTTGTATCAAGCTTCATCGGTAATGAACTTATTTTGTCAGGACTCCGCGGTGAAAAGAAATTGAATCAAAAAACTGAAACTGAGGTTAAAACAGAAAGTACTTCCATTGCGGAAATTAAAGATGAGCTTGCACAAATCACACAAAAACTAGAAGAGCTCGAAATTCAAATTAGTAACGAAGAATAACTTTTGCATGAAAAAAGTACCGCTATCATTTTTCAATAGACCGGCATTAGTGGTGGCAAAAGAATTGATTGGCTGCTATCTAGTAACTACTACCCCAGAAGGAACAGGGAAATTTTTAATTACAGAAACTGAAGCGTATGTTGGCCCACATGACCAGGCTAGTCATGCCTTCAAAGGGCGTACGAAGCGCACTGAGGTGATGTACCAAGCCCCAGGTACTATTTATGTATACTTGATCTATGGCATACATAACATGCTCAATATAGTGACTGATAAAAAGGACTACCCGGCAGCAGTATTGATCCGTGCAATAGAAAATGAAGACGAAGTTATCACAGGTCCAGGAAAAGTTACTAAACGTTTGCATGTTGATCGCCTGATGAATAATAAAATACTCGGCAAAGAATCAAATCTTTGGGTAGAAATGGAAACATCAACTTCTGCTCTAGCAGTGGCACGACAAGGAAGAAAGATTATCAAAACTCCGCGTATCGGTATTGCATATGCTGGCCCCATTTGGTCACAAAAGAACTATCGGTTTGTACTTAAAAATCCTTAGATGATGATCTAAGGATTTTTTCTGCGAGCGATGAGGGAATCGAACCCCCACCAAAGGTTTTGGAGACCTTCGTTCTACCACTAAACTAATCGCCCGTTGGTGCGCCATAGTCGCGTCAGACGCGACGAAGGAGGACCGCCCGAAAACTATAACAAAAAAAGCGGCCATAAGCCACTTTTTTGTATCATCGCGCCATAGCTTTTGCGTAGGCGGATTATTTTTTTGATTCTTTGAAAGTAATTACCTTACGGAGTTTCTTACTGTATTTCTTGAATTCAAGCTTAATACCTGCAAGTTTCTTCTTATTTTTAGAAGACCAGTATGTTTCGCCTGTTTCCTTGTTTGTAAGTTTTACTAGATTATTCTGCGCCATAGTGGCAAAACTATAGCATAGGAGACTTTTTTGAGCAAATTACCGGTGTATTGACTTTTCCTGTAAATAGTGTTTAATTATGACAAATCTAGCAACCATGAACCATAACAACTCAATCATTCCCTGCACCGCTGCAATGCTGGTGAAAAAGGACGGTTATATAGTAATGATTAACAAACATATTGATAGTCTTACCTGTAACAAGATCTGCTTCAAAGTAGACAACGATTTCATATTCCAAGAAGAGCTGCCAGTAGATACCTACTACCAATTGCGGACCGGCCGAGTTCATAACTCACCTGCCCTTCCGCAGACATCATTTTTTACACCTGAACAGAGGGAGCTTGCTCTGTTGTATAGCGAAGAATATGGTGATCAGACGGTTTATACTATTGATCTTCAGGAAGAAAAGAAATTCAAGAACCTGCATCAGCAACCTGTCCTGCCAGAGGAAATTATTCCTACAGTGGAAGTGTTGTGCAGTACTCAAAAGCCATTGCACAAGAAAGCATTTAAAAAACCGGCAAAAAGAACCGTGTGCCTTAGTCAATTAAGCATGTTGATAAAAAAGCATTGATGTTCAGCCATACTACTCCCCTTCGATATTTATCGGAGGGGATTTTTTATGCTTAATTTGCTTTATCTTTCACATCTATGGTACAAAAAAGTAATGGCAGCTGCAAAGCACAAAGAAGAAGAAATTATTGTTGAGAAGAAATGGATCGAGCGGGCCGCAGAAAATGCGACTAAGTGGCTTGGTTCTACTTCATCATTAATTTTTCATACAATCCTTTTCATCGTATCAGGTTCACTCCCTTTTTTTGGAGTGCCCTTTGAAAGTGTATTGCTAGTAGTAACTACTGCTGTATCACTTGAAGCAATCTATATGAACATCTTCATTCAGATGGCTGTAAATAAGAACACTGCTGACATTGAAGAAATTCAGGAGGACGTTGATGAGATTCAGGAAGATATTGAAGAAATCGGCGAAGATGTTGATGAGATTCAAAAGGATGTGGACGAGATTCAAGAAGACGTTGAAGGTATCGAAAAAGACGTCGACGAAATTCAGAAAGATGTTGATGAGATTCAGGAAGATATTGAAGAAGATCAAGAAGAAGCGCTTCAAGAACAAACCCAACAGCAAAAAGAATTTGTAGCACTTGAGTCTATTCAAGAAATCCTTACGAAATTGCAAAAAGAAATTGAGCAGTTGAAGAAATAATATAAAATAATAATACCCCGACATTCATAAATGAATTTCGGGGTATTTTAGAACAGAGCTGATTACAATAAATTAACCATTGCTATCAACCACCACACTTCAAAAAATGTAGCGAAGCCAAAAAATGGATCTTTCAGTGTAAATGTCTCGCGACGTAACTTTTTAATAACAAGCATCAGGATGAACAATACATTCATACTGATAACAAGGAACGGCATGGTCGGCCATACATATCCAAACATGCTGGCGATAATGCCAAAAATGAAGATGAAGATGAAGATACTTCCCGGTAAGCCGCTTAAAATTTTTATAAGGTAACCTACTACATCGATATGAGTAGTGATTTCTTTCTCATCATTGTCGTGGAAAGAAGCAGAAGCAGAATTTTCCATACGTTTAATAATTTAAGGGTTGTTTGTTAACGTTTTTTATACTATAGCAAAGAAATTACTAAAAGTCAAGTTATACCATGTATTTAAAATGTGTCTATAGTGACTGCTCCTTGTCGAAGAATAGTTAATGTACCATTCTTTAAACTAACAATTGTTGAAGCATTTCCTTCCACAGCTCCCCCGTCTTCATAAAAATCAACAGTATTAGCAAAATATGCACGAGCCTCTGCAATAGTCTTGGCTGGTGAAAGTCCTTGTGGATTAGCACTAGGTGCAACTAGTGACCCTGTTTGTTCTAGTAGTACACGGAGGGATTCTTTAGCCGGTAAACGAAATGCTAATTCATTTGTTCCTCTGTGTAGATAGGTGAATTTTTCTTGTTGAGAAATATCTACTGGCAAAATAACAGTAACAGCATTTGGCCAAATAGTAGTAAGCATCGTTCGATCTTCAGCTGACAGCACTACTCCAAAGTCTGCGAGTGAATCAATCGATGGAATAAGGATAATAAAAGGCTTGCCTTCATCTCTGCCTTTAATTTCATAGAGGCGAGCAACAGCATCAGTACTGTGGGCACTAGCGACTACGCCATAGATGGTGTCAGTAGCGAGAACAGCAATGCTGTTACTATTGAGGACTTGAATGAGATCCTGATTCATTGATGTTAAATCTTAAATTCAATTGTGTCACCATCCTTAACGATGTATTCTTTTCCTTCTGTGCGAACGAGGCCTTTTGAACGAGCGACACCATATGAACCACTGTCGATGAGGTCTTTCCAAAATACTACTTCTGCGCGGATGAATTTGTCTTTGAAATCAGTATGAATTGCAGTACCAGCAATCGGTGCACTACTTCCTGCATTAATGGTCCAGGCACGAGTCTCATCTTCACCAGTAGTAAAGAATGTTTCTAGGCCCAGGAGTTTGTAGGCTTGAGTGATTAAATTATTAATACCATCATCCGAATTGCCTGCCCCTTCATCACTCGCCATTGCAGCACGCATTTCTTCTTTTTCGGCACCTTCGAAATCCTTAAGATCATCTTCGATCTTGGCATCAAGTACAACATACTGAGCACCACTAGTTGTGATCATATGTGTCAATTCTTTAAACTTGGCAGGATCGCTTTCATCGAGATTGCTTGCGCCACCACGTTTATTCAGACCGTACAAAAATTTCTTCGTCGTTAAAAGATTCAATTGTTTTACCACCTTTGCTTCTTCTTCGGTGAAGTCTTCAGTATTAGCAAGCTTTCCGGCTTCAAGTGCTACTTCGATACGAGCAAGCAAACCATCTTCAATAATGGCTACCTTATCGCCACGCTTCACATCACGAACTAAGTTCGCACGGCGCTTCGATACGGTTTCAAAATCAGCGAGGATTAGTTCAAGATTGATCACAGAGATATCACGAATAGGATCAACGTTTCCATACACGTGCGCAATTTCAGTTCCACCCCCAACTATCGGAAACAAGCGCACCATTTCTAAGATCGCATCTGTTTCACGAATGTTGGCCAAGAATTTATTTCCTAATCCTTCACCTTTGGAAGCGCCTTCAACAAGGCCGGCAATATCAACGAATTCAATCGCACCCGGAATAGTTTTTGCTGATTTAGAAAATTCACTCAATGTATGCAAGCGAACATCAGGCACAGCAACGATCCCTACTGATGGGTCAATAGTACAAAAAGGATAGTTCTCTGCAGGAACCCCTTTTTTTGTGAGTGCATTAAATAATGTAGACTTACCCACGTTTGGTAGCCCAACGATTCCGATTGATAGTGACATAGGAGTTTATACTAGCATGACTATCTATTTATTGACAAAGTATGGACAGGTGGTAATGTGAAGAAAACTTAAAAACATATCATGGAAAAATTTATTAACGGAACAACGATCACTGGATTGGTTGTATTAATTATCATTGCCCTACTCATCTACAATGAGAAAAAATCATCGAAAAAAGATAATGCATTACGAGAACAAAAACTAAAGGAGGAGGAACATTTAAGAACAAAGGTTTACCCTTGGATACCCGGGGCATTCTTCACTCGATATATGAATCAACTTTTTATTGTTGAGGAGATTCTTTCCGACAGAATTGGAGTAAGATATATCGGCAAATACCCTATCTGGATTAAGGACTCCTATGGATACACTGGAGAAAAAGCGTCTTCTGAAATAAAATCACTGCGGGGTGACATTTATTTTCTTCCTAAGGAAGTTATGCCCGAGGAAGTACTTCAGTTGGACGTTGTCATCTTATTCAAACAAAGAAACGGTAACGAATTTGATATTGAAAAATATCACATTGATAGCCGTTACTACAACAGCCTGTTCAAAATTGGTACCTACACAACAAAACCTGAAGTAGATATGCCGAGCTACAAAGTTGCATTCGTTAACATTCCTTAATTCCACTAATATTACAAAAGCCTCATCATTTCGATGAGGCTTTTTATTTTACTTTCCCATTCCCATTAATTGCATTAATGGCATAAGTGCGTCGCGGTGTTTGGCAATGTCGCTTTTATATTTGCCCATTACTTGAACAGCGGCATATTGTTCTGGCATGCCGGCTTTTTTCTTTTCTTCGATTTCTTTTTGAATCTTTTCTAACAAATCTTTAACTTCTTTGTTGTCTTCCAAGGCCTTGAGGCTCTTGGCCATTTCTGGATTTTCTTCTAACTGTTTTGCAATCGCTTCTGCCTGTTCGCCAGAAACGCCTTTTGCTTGCAATGTCTTTTTAAGTATAAATGATTTAAATCCCATATATAGCCATGCTATCATATTTAAGAGACCATGAAAACACTAGCGGAAATCAATACATATTGGGTTGAGCATTGTACCTGCGAGCTCCGACAGACTGCCACACAAGCAGTTCTTGGTGACGGTAACCCTCAGGCAGATGTCGTTTTTATTGGCGAAGCTCCTGGTAAAAATGAAGACATTGGGGGCAAGCCATTTATTGGTGCAGCGGGTAAATTCTTATCTGAAATGCTTGAAAGTATAAAAATGAAACGTGAAGATATCTATATAACGAATGTAGTAAAATATCGCCCGCCTAACAATCGCGACCCATTACCTTCTGAAAAAGAAGCGTGTAGAAAATGGTTAGCGGAAGAACTACAATCAATCAGCCCAAAACTGGTTGTCTTCCTAGGTAGGCATGCATTGAATAGTTTCTTTCCTAAAGAAAAAATTTCAGAGGTGCATGGGAAATTATTAAAAAAGGAAGTCAAGGGTTTCCCTACTACCTATTTTCTTCCTCTCTACCACCCAGCAGCAGCTTTGTATAATGGCGGATTGCGAGCACAACTACTCAAAGACTTTAAACAAATACGTACTGCATTAAAAAATAATCAAAAATAAAACCCTCAAAAATTTGAGAGCTTTATATGCGCATTATTACTTCATTACTTCACTGATCTGACATTTTTCAGCATTATACTTTGCAGTATCCTGGATCGGAACAAATACTGCTTTGTAATTACCATCATCGACAGGCCTTGCATAGATAACGCCGTCAACTTCTGCAAAACTTTTAGGGATGCTATCTACATAAAAAGAATGCGCGCTGGTATTGTCTGCAACTGATTCAGCTTTTGCGGAAACGAGTTGTTCTCCGCCATTGACTGTAGAAGTCGAAGATGAGCGGCAAGCGGTAAGAATAATCAGTGCGAGGCAATAAAAGAATACTTTTTTCATAATTTACTATTTATTTGTGAGTTACATTTTCAATACTATGTACTGAAAATAAAATAATGTCAATAGTTATATTTTCTTGAGTTCGATTGCCATAAACATAGGAATTTCTTTGCGTGCATTGTCTTCTGCGGCCTGGCGTGGTCCTGCTTGAGATTTCTTGTGGGAATTCCATTCCTCAATGTTAGTAATAGCAAATCCTGCATTACGAAATGCTTTCATGTACCACTGTAATGATCGATGAAAAGTTACTGTGACAGTCTTTTTTTCTCCCTTAAAAGGACTCAGTTCGATGGGAATAGAAATTTCCGAAAGATATTTTTCTACCTTACGATACTGCACAGTTTTCTTGCTATCAAATCCCCAATCGGAATGTTGCGGGATGCGGAATGATGGGTGTAGCAATACAAAAACAACTTTTCCATCTTGTTTAGTCACCTGCTGTATTCCTTCCATTACTGCAGTAATATTTTTAATATTTTCCAGTGCTAGTACCATAAAAACAGTATCGAATGTTTCTAACTTGTATGCTTCCAATGTTTCAGCATTACCAACAAAATATAACTCCTTGTCTCCTGCTTGTGTTTTTGCTTTTTCAACCAATACAGCCGACTGATCTACTCCAACAACCTCTGCGCCTTTTTCAGCACAAAGACGTGCGAAATATCCTTGACCACATGCAACATCCAAAATACGCTTCCCTTTTTTAGGATCAATGAGTCTCATAATATTGGGTGCGATAACAGCAGCCTGATAAGTGTCATCACCTTCAAGATAATTGTCGTACCATTGCGCTACGTTGTTCCAATCTGTTTTCATTATGAAGTTTTATCTTTCTTTAACATACTAATAACATGACCAATAGAAGTAATGCTCAAGAAATATCTTGCATCAACTATGATACGGATAATAAATGCAGCCAAGCCACTTACTACAAACTCTTTATGCGCTAAAATTGCCCAATACTTTCCAATAGGAATAACAAAGGTTCCTTCTTTAGGTACATAGTCTGAGACAGACTGACCATAGATGCGTTGAGAAATCGATGTAGCTACATATTGCCCTTGATCGATAGCTGTTTGCGCTAGACCGCTGTAAAGAGTGCCTGCACCATCCCCTGCAATATATACAGCATCATCAGTAGGCAATGTTAATGTTGGAGTAACCTGCACGCGTTTTTTATCGGTCATTATCACTCCGGGGATACTCGCATATGCAGAATTAATTTTTGTACCCGCAGTCCAGATCACTGTTGAAGCTTCGAGTCGTAGTAGTGTTGACTCAGAGGGTGTGGTCGCAACTGTGCGGTCAGTAACAGTGATACAGTCTCCGTCACATGCATTTACGCCATAGTTACTATAGACAGTAACGCCATTCTTTTTTAATTGTGCAGTGACTAGCTGTGAACCATTTTCTGGAATAGCAGCAAGTACCCGTGGAGCTGAATCAAGAAGATCGATACTGATCAGTTTTGGATCTACTCCAACTTTTTTTGCTTCAGCTGTAAGAAATGGCCCAAGAGCACCAGCTAATTCTGTCCCTGAAGGACCAGCACCTACAATAATAGTGTGGAGGAGTTTTTTTGCTTCGTCAGAAGATTTGCCTTTTGCATCAGTAACTAGTTGCAGTAGATGTGCTTTTAATGAAAGTGCTTTTTCAACTGAAAGAAAACTTTTTGAATGTGCCTCCATTCCGTCAATGCCGAAATAATTCGGCTCGCTACCAAGTGCGAGTACAACGTAGTCATATGACAACATTGTTCCACTTTTTAACGCAATAGTTTTTTGAGTGGGGTCGATACTAATATATGTATCGATAATCAGAGTAGTATTTTTTGACAAAATATTGGTCAATGGGATTGAGACCTGATTTACAGTTGCTCCTACCACCAGGCGATAGAGATTGGGGTAATATTGAAATGATGGATTTGAAGAAACAAGTGTAACGTGGGCTTGGGTGTCTTTTGAGAGTAATCGGGCTACTTCTATACCGGCAAAACCGCCTCCAATAACGACTACTTTTTTATACTCTGCCTCACTTTTCATGCCGTCAGTATACCAAATAGTGCCATAATGCCCTATTGTTGTGTATAATTGTAATATGGATGCGAATGATTCGTCTAAGGATAAGGAACAGCACTTTTTTGACATGGTTGAGGCACATCAAGACGCCATCTTTCGTTTTATTTACTTCCGGGTAACAAATCGAGCAGTAGCCCTTGATATCACTCAGGACACATTTACCAAAACTTGGCTATACCTTGCCTCTGGAAAAACAATTGAACACAACGAGGCATTTCTGTATCGTACCGCCCGAAATGCAACTATCGACTACTTCAAGAAGGCAAAATCAGCCTCTCTAGATACTTTGATGGAAGCAGGATTTGATCCTGGTTCGAACAAGGCTGTCGACGAAGTATTCCGAGGTGACGATATTGAAACAGTACGCAGTCTTCTAGAAACGTTGGACGAAGAAAGTAAACAAATTATTTTCCTTCGCTTCACTGAAGAAAAGCCTATTGAAGAAATAGCTACCCTCTATGGCAAAAGTGTCAATGCAATGACTGTCCGTATTCACCGCATTGTCAGAAAATTGCGCAGCGCTTTTGATCAGCGAGAAAAAGATTACTAAACACCTATTATGGAAAAGAAATTATCAACACTAAAAAAACTGAAAACAATATCTCTTACAGTTGAAGAGCGCAATTTAATGCGCGCTCATGCAGCTCGTATAGTGATCAGTTCACCAGTTTTAGTGACAGATTCTTTTTTCAAACGTGGAGTACAACATGGCCTTCGTATTGCCCTATCAAGTATGATGTTTATTGTATTTATTGCTGGTAGTGTTTCAGCAGTTGCAAATAACGCTCTTCCAGGAGATCCTTTGTACTCATTCAAAATCAACGTGAATGAAGAAGTAAAAGGACTCTTCTTGAAATCACCGGAAGAAAAAGTGTTGTGGCAAAAAAATCGTATTGAAAATCGTGTAAATGAAATTCAAACCCTTGCTCAATCAAACTCTTTGACTCAAGCAAAGCAACAGACTGCTGAAAAAGCCATCAACAACCATGTTGTAGCACTATCTGCTGACCTTACAACATTGAGTGCGCAATCACCCAATACTGCATTGACTGTAACCACCTCATTGGAACAAACTCTCAAGGCTAACAAAACAGCAATTCAAAACTCTGCTGATAGTACTAACACTGAAGATACAGGTAAAGCAGACGCCATCAAAACTGTTGATGCAACTCTTGCAAAAGTTTCAGATCAACAAGTTCAAATCCTTGCTAAAGAAATTGATACTATAAATACTGCGGTTGCTACAGTACCAAATTCTGCTTCTGCTGCATTAAAAGATACCGCCACTGTAACTCCTCCTGCTGCAACACAAACTCCAGCGACTACACCTATTACTCCTGCTACCCCATAAAGGTAAGGAGTAAAACAAGGCTTATATCAAACAAAAACACCAACTATATAGTTGGTGTTTTTGTTTTTGACCCTGAATGTAGTTGAAGGGTTACTTCTTACCTTTTCCTACTACCTTGGTCCCATCTGGTGTGCTAAGTGTGGGATTATGAATACTACTGACCCCTAACATCTGAGCACTGATAGTAATGTGCGCTTTTGCAGCTATCACCGTCAGGTCTGGCATGGCACGACTACCTTCTGTCATACCGATTGGCCAGTGACCAATATCCATTGCCTTAGTCGTATTGTTAGTGATTTGTAGCGCTGTTCCACCATTAATAGTTTCCAGTGTCGCAATAGGAGTAATTACTGCAACTGAAGCTGTAGTTTGTAAGAATGGTTTTGACGCTGTAGCAGAAGAGTAATAAGAAAGACTGGCAGTATATGTGCCGGGATAATGGTATGTGTATGCAATTGGCGCAAGAGCTGATTGAATATATGTTGTTCCATCACCCATATTCCAATAAAAATATCCTTGCGGGGTTTTAAGTGTTGCATCAATCTCAAAAGTGGCATCGTATTCGTTTTTCACTCCCTGAAATATATTTTTGGGCGGTGTAATAGTCATTTTTGACTTAACAGTGACTGATTTAGATTTTGTACTGGTGGTTGGTTTGGTTGAACTAGTGGATGCATTTGTATTAGTTGTACTTGGTGAGGTACTACTCGTAGTTGTTGAACCAGTACTTGGAGCAATAACGACTACATCAGTCACGGAAGCATTCACTGCATCAGGAGTCGGCACCGCAGTGATCCATTTTTCACCATTCCACTGCATTGATTTATATGTATCAGTATCTCCAGCTGGCCAACCAGAAGCAGAGGATACTGAATCCATACTTGTACCATCTTTATTTTTAAGGATAAGATCTTCTCCAGTATTTCTCAAACCACCAGCACCAAACGCACCGGCTTCATCATTTATCCCCAATACCGCATCAGGGGCACTGGCTGTTGTTCTTTCTATTAACAAATAACTTTTTGGTGCAATACTTTTGGTCATGGTAAACACTACTTCACTTGCTGCCTTGTATAGCTTCCATCCAGCAAGATTAACAGCTTCTTCACCATTATTATATAACTCTATCCATTCACTATACTGACTTTTGGCGGTACCCATCCATGCAACTTCATTTATTTTCACCTCAGCAAAAACAAATTGTGGCACAAGTAAGACGCCGAGAAATAACCATAAAATGTATTTCATGTTGTTTTGTATTAATTTTTAATTATTCTAAGATCTTGCGAAGTTCTTGATAAGGAATTTCTTCTGGCTGCAATGTAACTGTGGTAGCTTGCCCTGAGGTAGCTTGCGGTGAGGTTATCGAATCCGTCGAAGGGTTTGATTGAGGTGGCGTTGTAGTCAGTACAGGACTTATTTCTGGAGCTGCAACAACTGGAATTGTCTGCTGAGGCTCGATAGGAGCAGCAGCCTTTGATTGAATATCACCCATAGCACTTAGTAATGCGGCCTTCAATAAGTCACGATTCTTTTCAGTTGGACCACGCTCAGCTAACTTCACCGGAGGAATACTATCTCGCAATGTTTTTTCTTCAGGTGCTTTTTTTTCGGAAATATCTAATGATGATAATAATTCTGTAAGTGCGGGGCTTATGTCTGTAATTGGAGTAGCTTTTTGAGGTGGAGTACTTGTAGGAATAAATGCTCCTGGCAAAGGCTTTTTAAGCTGAACAGTATCTCTTGAGATTGGACGAAATACTCGAGTTGGTGCCGTAGAAGCAGGAAATTCTTCGCGTTGTACAATTGGTGGAGTGGCCGTGAATGCTTTTTTAAAAGGCGTATGTGACTGGTTTTGTGTCGAAGCAGACTCTCGTGGTTTTGGTGTCCATGTTTTTGAAATCGGCGCAATTGGAGGTGTCGATGGTGATAACGCTTGCCCATCAGCCGCAACAGTTCGCTGTTCGAGTGTTTGCTGCAATTCAGGAGAAAGTGGTCGCTGAGCTTGAGCGAACTGAGCGCCAGGATTCTCAAACTGTTTCTTTGGCTTTTCTGCAGCAGGCGCTTGAGCAGGACCGAACCAATCCATAATATTTTTTACGACTAATTCCCTTTCTGCGGCAAAGTTTTGTCGTGATATCTCAATTACATCATTTCTGTAGGTAATAGTAGGTCGAGGTGTTGGAGGCAATGTACGAGCAGAAAACGGTGAAGAGCCCATATCATTAATAAGTAATGATAGATAAATTTGTGCCATACCTAAATTCACCAGATCGTTTGCGGTGAATTGTGGTGAAAATACTTTTTCTAACAGTTCACCATCCAAAGGCCCGACACGAAAACTAATACTTGTACCGACGTTACCGAACACCGCATCTCTCACAGATTCTTCCATTTGCGCTACATACTGGTGAGCGATCACAAGAGCTAGTTTGTATTTGCGAGCTTCAGACAAAATATTGGCAAAAGATTCGTTTGCAAAAGACTGGAATTCGTCGACATAGAAATAGAAATTTGGTAGCTCCGCCATACGTGCAGGACTGGCATCAGCACGACTCATCGCCGCAAGATAAATCTTGGTAATAATCATACTTCCTAACAAGCTGGTATTTTGCTCACCAATACGTCCCTTTGAAAGGTTAACAATTAAAATCTTTTGATTGTCCATTGCTTCACGAATATCAAAACTAGATTTTGGTTGACCAATGATATTTCTGATCAATGGGTTAGCGGTGAACTGACCAATTTTATTTTGAATAGCAGCACCTGCTTCTTGCATATAACGATCGCCATATTTCGCAAACTCATCTGTCCAGAAAGCACTTACACCTGGATCTGTTACAACGGCCACCACTTTGTCTCGAAACGCTTTATCGGACAACATACGGTTTACTCCTAATAGTGTTGCCTCAGGATATTCCAACAATGCCAAAAGGATATTGTTCAAAATGTATTCCATACGAGCACTCCATGCATCAACCCAAATTTTCTTGAAAGTACTCATGAGACCAGATGCGACGAAGTGGCGCTTGTCTGCACCAACGTCTTCCAGCACATTAAATGAAATCGGATAATCAGTATCAAACGGTGCAAAGTAAATAACATCCTTGATACGGTGCTCAGGAATATAATCCAACATTTTTTCTGCAAAACTACCGTGGGGGTCAAGTACTGCTAATCCCTCACCACGAGAAATATCTTGAATTGCCATATTTTCTAACAGTGTAGATTTACCTACACCGGATTTTCCGATCACATACATGTGACGAGTTCGGTCGCGACTTTTTATGCCGAAGCGTGCTCGCTGATTACGATAATCAGTTTCTGCGATATACGTGATGTGTTCCGGATCATAAGGGACGGTCATGCGATAAGTATACCAGCGAGCACCCATCTATCATAGTAGATACATGCTCTGGTACAGCTGTAGAAATTATAATCTTAAAATAAAGAAGGAAATTGTCGAGTGACTTTGTCGAGCTGTGGCGCAATCACTTCAGTTGAATATGCCGCGTCAGGATTATTTTCATAAAAACGGTAATGGTATTCTTCCGCAGGATAAAATTCCCCTGCTGACATTATTTGAGTTGAAACTGGAATACCTTCAGGTAAGGTACTTTGTATTTCTTCAATAACACGTTGAATCACCCCGACCCCTTCACCATTTGTAGGATCAAGCGCTTCAGCTTGCATATCTTCTGTATAAAAAATTACTGAACGATATTGAGACCCTATACCAATTGGTGGATATTGCTGTGTGGCAGTATCGTGCATAGCATAAAAAACATGCAGTACGTCTGTGTCTGATACTACACTGTCATCATACGTCAATTTTACAACTTCTATGTGCCCTGTAGTACCCGTAGCAACCGCTTCATGAGATGGATGAGGAATAGTTCCGCCCATATAACCTGGAACAACTTCTTCGACTCCCTTCATTTTCTTATATATTGCTTCGAGTGTCCAAAACCCACCGGCACCGAGAAAGATAGTTTTCATGATTCGATTGTACTCTTTTTATCTTAGTTGGCGAATAATAAAAGCCCCCTTCATAAATTATGAAGAGGACTCGTCCAGATGTATACCTGGGAAATTTTCGTGTTGAAGATCTAAGTAATCGGGATACCCTTTATGTTTAGCAAGCAACTCTTGATGCAGATCATTATATGCGCGTCGACGATGAACTACAATTCCTTGTCTATTCATCCAGCGCCACAGTCTACGTGATAACGTTAAAATATTATTTCTAATATCTTTTGCACGTCGCCTTGCATACCTTTTAAAAGGGAGTGCAAAGAAATCCATATCTTTCTTACTCGGTAACTCAATATCTGCAACAAACATTGTGCTTTTTTCATAATGCTTATGGCATTTTTTATTACCGCAAACAAGATACCGTAACGGAAATTGCTCATTTGCAACCTCCTGTTCATTCTCAGAATAACTAAATATCTCTTGCCAGAAAAATTTCTTTTTACAGGCAGGACACGATGGCCAGTGTAATACTTTTTCTTTGTATACACGGGCAGTCTCTACTAGTCTTTCAATGAAATCACCGATGCGGTTCATCGGAATTGCAAAAAATGGATCAGGGTTACGTGGGTCGAGGATTAATACCCATAGGCGATCTTTTTTCTTGAATCGTTGCTTGGATGGCATATAACTTGGCCAAACCAGAACTTTAAAAAAACCGCTATCCCAAATATATCCCTGCTCTACTCCTTCACTAATTTTTTTTAGATTTTTAATGTATTCCGCAGAATATTTATTTATAGCTGTTTTTTCTAGATCTTTAATCCAGTGAGCCATATTTATTCGATCAAAATCATTGTTACCTAATTTTTCATCAAGTAATTTTTCTACATTGATGTCATTATAGAAATCAATACCACTCATTTTTCCTCCTTTTTCTTTTCTTTATACCATACTTACTAAAAAGATCAAGTTTTGCTAGTTACTTAATTAATTCCTCAACAATATACGTAAAATGTTTTTCTGATACTGGCTGAATTGATAACCTGCTACCTGTTGCGCGTACTACCATTCCTTCGAGATGCGGATCTAGTTTTATTTCTGTTAATGAAATTGGCTCATTGAACTTTTTTACAAAACTAATATCAACACACATCCATCGTGGAGCGGCTTTTGTACTTTTAGGATCATAGTGATCATCATTTTTATCAAATTGAGTTTCGTCAGCATGAGCATCGCTGATAACTTTTGCTATGCCGTACACACCTGTCGGATCTGAACTTGAATGATAAAAAAGGGCCATATCGCCCTTTTTCATATCATCACGCATGAAGTTGCGTGCTTGGTAATTTCGAATTCCTGTCCAGGCTGTACTCTTATCTTTTTTCAGATCATCGATTGAATAACAATCGCCTTCACTTTTTAAGAGCCAGTACCGCATATTATCCTACTGCTAGAACGTATGCGAGAGCAAGTACAAGAGAAGCAATCAATGCTACATTCTTGGTGAAAGAAATGTATTCAGTTGCATGCTGCATTGGATCCTTAATAGCCCAGAAGTTATGAACCATTGTAGTAATAGGAAGTAATGCAAGAATAAGTAAACCAAGACCAATTTCAGGACTGATCCAACCGATAAGTGATACACCTCCGAGTGTAAACAATACACCTGAAGCGATTACTGAAGCTTTAGCAAAAGGTACTCCTTTTGAAGTAGCATAGCCTGCTAAATAACTTGCTTTGAAGAAGTGGTTGATACCGCTTTGCAAAAAGTATAATCCAAGTACGAGGTGTCCGATAATAAATAGTGCTATCATGTATACGTTTTATTTAGTAAGTAATATATCTATTATACCACAAGGCTAGTGCCCTGCAGCAGTCTTGAGTGCATCGTATTGAGCACAATCAACTGTTGGGATCGCAAGTGAGTACGTCACTTTTGCTTTGTCCTTATAGTCATATGTTCCATCCTTTGCTTGTTGCATTTCTCCATATCCTACGATAGCCTGAGTGCCATCAATCTTGATAAGCTGCTCATCGATATTGTTCATACCTTCGGCTGAGTTAGCGTATTGGCCATCAAAGATAGCGTTTCCATCTTTATCAGCTGAAGCACTACCACTCAATGTTCCTTTCTTGCCATCTTTTTCAGCAAGATACGTACCGAGCTCACCAGTGATGTTTTGACCACCATCAGAAGTTGTTAGCTTCAAATATGCAACATCGTTTGATGTAGAGTTTGTCTTCTTATTTAATACGAAACACAGTGATGCGGGTGCTGAAGTTGTTACATCAGGCTGTGTTGCAACAGTTGCTGCCTGCTGTTGGTGCTTCTTTGCACTAACAAATAATGCAATAAAAGCAACGAGGACTACGCCAGTAATAATAAGTGAAATTGGTTTAATTTTATTGTTTTCCATGTTTTGATTATAGCATAAGAGAAAACTCTCAGGCAGTACCCTGAGAGTTTTCATAATTGAGTGGAAGACTATTTCTTCTTATCAGCGCCCTTATCTTTTTTTGGTTTCTTCGCTTCTTTTTGTGATCGTAATCCTTTTGGCATATGACTATTATATTACTATTAATCAAAATAGTATAGCAATTATTTATACACAGATGAAGTATATTGATTGCTTGCATCCCACATCAACCAAGATTTTATTCCGACATCATCCGTCGCAGTGATTTGTGCCTGGACCATTGCCGGAGTATAGATTGCACCAAGATTGAAATCTTGTAGCCAAGGGCGAAGCTTAGTGGTAGAAATGTTGGCAGCAGTTAATGTTGCATTACCATCAAGCAATGCCTTACTAATCACATCATACGGATGATCAGCAGGATTTTTGAAACCATAACTGCCACTTGCAAAATGTGACGGATAAATCATCGGGCAAATATAATCAACATGTGCGGCAATTAATTCTAGTTTTTGACCAATCCCCATATCGTCTTTTGCACTCACTGTTAACCCAAATACATCAGCAGACAATGGGATATGATCTTTTTGACGTAATGTCGTATCAAGATGAGCAAAAAATTCTGCGATAATATCTTGTTTTGGTTTAGTGAATGTTGAGGTATCAATATTTTTTAATGCTCCATCTGTAGGAAAACGAACATAGTCCATATTCACTTCATCAAATCCTTGCGCATATGCATCTTCTGCAACACTTTCAATATAACTCCATACTTTTGGATTGTCGGCTCGCAGCCATGTTAGACCTTTTTTATCTTTCCATGGTTTTCCTGTAGTTGTATCTTGCAATGCATCCTCAGGGTGAATTGTTGGCCAATACGGATCTTGAAAAACAGCAATACGCCCAATGACATAGATATCTTTATCGTGTAAAGATTTGATCAATGTATCAAGGTGCGCGATACGCTTCGTACCAACACCACTAGCTGCCAATGTTGGATCTTGTGGTATGTATGACAGTCGTCCTGTAGCATCTTTAATATCAACTACTACTGCATTTACTTTTCCTCCATCTAACAAAGTATTGAGATGGGCCATACTTGAAGGCGTACCAGCACTCCAACTTGAAATATAAATTGCATTAACTTGTGAGGGAGTTTCAATATGACTCACAGGAGGAGTTACGGTCATAGGAACAATGTCCGCTGTTTGTGTAGTGGCAATACTTTCACTTTGTATTTGATTTGCGGGAACAATTGCCGCCGTATTGGTTCGACTATAAAGATGCCATCCATACCCAGTGGCGATAAAAACAACAATGACGATTGCGATGATTCCGGATTTTCCAATGCCCTGTTGTTCCATAATGTATACAGCAAGTATACAATCATTATCCAATAAACAACTAGTCTTGCTCTGCTTCTGCTGCAGCTCGGGCAGCGGCAACTTCTCCTGCGATGCGTTCTAAGTTATCTGCGGGATCAGAATAGTCAGTACCGTCAGGAATATAATCGATAGCTTCTTGCAACTTCTGTTCAGCATTTGGATAATCCTTCAATTGTGCAAAAAGTACTCCCATCGCATTTAAAATATATGAGGCGGTACTATTTTTTTTGAGATATGTCGCTGAGTGAGCAAAGAGTGTTGGTGCTATTTTGCGAAGCTCTTCAAGATCGGTAACGTGTGACTCTTGTTCTCTAGCATATTTGCCAGCATCCTCGATCAGTACATCAAAAGCTTTACTGTATTGTTCCAGCGCCTCTTCAATATGACCCTTATCCTGCAAGGTTTGTGCTCGTTCCAAGATTTCTTCTACCGTATTCATAGCCACTATAGTATATGGATATTTGTCCATGCGCAATATCCATCCTGAGCATTTGTTGAAGGACATGCTATACTCGCCAAATCATGAAAAACCAGCGCAAAACGCTTCCGATGAATAAATCTTTTGAACACCCTACTCCTCGTAAGGTGGTTAAACTGGCAAGTACACTTGCACCTGGTCTAGAACGTCTTGAACGAGCAATTGCTCACCAAGGGCTAGCATCACGTCGCGAAGCTAAGGCATTGATCACTGAAGGGTCAGTTAAGGTTAATGGCAAAATTATCAAAGAACCAGGATATGGAATAAAGGTGGGTATAGATGTTATTGATATCAAAGGCGGTGTACTACAAGAAGGCAAAGAATCAGTCTTGGTATACAAACCAAGAAATATTGAAACAAGTCGAACAGATTTTGGTTCTACTGCTGACAAATCTACAAAGAGTAAGGTGAAAGATTTACATGACTTCTTTCCTAAGTTTAAACACCTAGCTCCAATTGGCCGTCTCGACAAAGAATCAGAAGGGTTGATCATTATGTCGAACGATGGAACATTGGCTCGAGCACTCACACAAGAAGACTCTCACGTTGGTAAAAAATATTTAGTAACCGTTCGTGAAAATATTACCGATACTACAATTTCAAAAATGACAAAAGGTATCACGCTTGATGGCGTTAAAACAAAACCCGCAGTTATAGAGCGTGCATCACGTAGATCATTTACTATTATTCTTCACGAGGGACGCAAGCATCAAATCCGCCGTATGGCCGATGCCTGCCATCTTACCGTTGAAGAACTTATCCGTACCGATATCGGTTCACTAAATATTGGAACAATGAAAGCTGGTTCTGTAAGAATCCTCGGTGCAGCTGATATTAAGAAATTGAAGAAATAAAAATGTGCATTGCCTAGCAATGCACATTTTTATTATCCTAATAGCGCCAACACTTCAGCAATACCAGTTTTTTCTTCCGCAGAAAATGGAATGACTAATTGTCCGTGCAATGTTTCTTTAATTTTTGCCAATACTGCTTGGCGAGTAGACTTCTTAACCTTATCAATTTTGTTAGCGAGGATGATGACATCTTTATTGTCTTCAAGTAATGCATCAAGCATTTCTAGATCGGGCTCTGTTGGTCCAACAAATGCATCAATGATCAGTACTACTTTCTTTGGCATGATCAACGGATTAAATAAGTAACTTTTGATCACGTCTTCAATTTTGGCACGCTCAACTTTTGAAACTTTGGCATACCCATAACCAGGAAGGTCAATCAAATAAAACTTGTTGTTGATCAAGAAGACATTGATCTGACGAGTTCGTCCAGGAAAAGAACTAGTCTTGGCCAACCCTTTGACCTTTGTCAGCACATTGATAGTACTCGACTTCCCTACATTAGAACGCCCAATAAAGGCTACCTGCGGAAATTGCAGATCTGTAACCTCGTTACCATCTGTAACGCCTTTGATAAATTGTGCTGAAGTAATATTCATAGGGTCATACTAGCAGAATACGGAGATTTAGGCGATATAAAGCAATCTCGTAATATAATTACTGTTTAAATCTTATTTGGAAATTTAAATTCATGAAATTTTCACCATTACTTTCATAAATTTTACCGAATTCATGTCTGCCTGAACTGGGAGTATCAAAGTATGTATTCTTGTAGAGATAATCTTTAAACTCTTCTCGATTATACACATTATAACAAACCACATCACCATCATTTTTAACAATAATATAACCACCATAAGCTTGCATATTTCCTTCCCATATTTTACTTGGCACCATACCCAGAGCAACCGCAACTAAAAACTCTTTCATTTTATGAACAAAAAAGGTTTTAGTTATATTTAGTTTGTTATTTAAAGTTTCTTCTTTTTCAATAACATCAACCAGATCTTCAACTGATTTTCCTTTTCCTTGATAATAAGCAAGCAGAACCTCACTTAACATTTGTGGAAAAATGGAATCTGTCATTTTAAGATTTGATTCAAATTTCTTACTAGATGTTTCAATAAAATTTAATTTTACGCCATTATTAATTATCGTATTTATTCTATCTTTTATCTTAGATTTTGTTTTAATTGCATTTATTTCTTCAATATTAGGTATTCCTCCTTTTATTAAATAAATAAAATTAGTATGGCCTGAGGCATTTAATAATGTCGAACCACCTCCAAGCATAGATTTAACGCTAAATCCTAACTTTGTATCTTCAGGGGATATTCTATCTTTTACTGTCATAATTAGATCTTCTTTTTTATAACTTGAAGCCTTAACTCTTGTACAATACATTTCGTTCATTAATTCTTCGGCAGTATTCGAAACAAAAGAAGATGAGGATGCATTTTTTATCTCGTCAAAAATTTTAAGTGCGCATATCTTCAACTTTTCAGCTTTTATAACTGACAATTGTTCTCCATTTTTGATAATAGAAACTGAGTTTGAATCATTTGCTATTTCATATATGTATTTTTCTCCAGGGAATTCTTCTCTTATAATATTTAAAACTTCTAAGTATTTTTCTGGAATTCTATTTCGAGCAGAATCAGCTGCAAATAATTTACCTTCTGAAAGAATTTTTACTAGTGCATAAAATTCACTCCATTCTCCCTTATTTGCTTTTATCATATTCTTTCATTGACTTAATTATTTGTTTTGCAACAGCTTGAATTGCTGGAACTGCAACAGAATTTCCGAGCTGTTTCATCGCCTGAGCTTCTGAAACTGGAAATTGGTAGGTTTCAGGAAAACCCATCATTCTTTTACCTTCCTCAACTGTAATTCTTTTTGCCTTTCCATCTACTAAATAAGTATCCCAGTTTCTACGATCATGTAACCCAGATCCTCTTCCTCCAACACGTAATGTGTAACCAATATCTTTTTCACAATATGCGCCAAAAATATTAGACATGGTCATTGTTCTTTCTATTGGTTTTGGAAACTCAAATTTTATTTCTTTATTTTTAAAACCAATCATAAAAAGTCGCGCCCTATGTTGAGGAAGATTAAAGTCAGAAGCTCTAACTATTTTATAATAAAAAGAATATCCCAGCTCTTCTTCAATAACTCTTTTTACTTCAGCGAAAGTATTACCGTTATCATGCTTTAAGAAGTGACTTACATTTTCAAGAAAAAATGCTTCTGGTCTTTTTTCTTTTAAGATTTTTACGATATCATAAAACAAAGTTCCTCGAACATCATCAAATCCTTTTTTCTTTCCCGCATGACTAAATGGCTGGCAAGGAAACCCTCCAGTGAGGATATTAAAATCGGGTATATTTTTAGGATCAACTTCTTTTATATCTCCAACAAAATTATTACCTTCAAAAATCCACGGTTCTTTCTTTTTGAAGTTTAGCTGATATGTTTCTCTTGCCTTTTGGTCCAGCTCAGATACAAAGACACATTCAGCTCCAGCATTTGAAAATGCAATATTAAAACCTCCAATACCCGCAAATAGATCTATAAATTTTATTTTAGAGTTATCTTGTTTCATTAAAGGTAAATAGTATTAAAATATCTCTATAAGTCGATATTCTATTATCAGCTGATTATCTCATAAATTCAAGATTTTCTCAATTCATTCGGTGACACTATTAATGAGTATAGTTAGCCAATATATCCTTAAAAGTTTATACTGGATATATTATTATGGATGAAAAATATATAATTTTTGAAGGTTTAATTGATCAACAGGCTTCCACCAAACTTGTTGATGCAATTAAGAGCCTGACTAACTCTGGGGCTACAAAGATAACGATTCTTTTTTCTTCTCTAGGGGGAAGTATTTACGAAGGATTTTTAATCGCTACACTGATTCAAAACTCCCGTATACCAATTAAAATTCATGCAACAAACCATATTGACTCAATTGCAAATGTCATCTTTCTTTCAGCAAAAGAAAAAACTGCGGAGTCTCATGCAAAGTTTTATCTTCACGGGGCAGCTATCCAAGGAAATTTTGATGAGAAAGCACTATTAGAAAAACTATCAGAAATCAGAGCACAAAATACTAGAATTGCTAACTTCGTTTCGGAAAATTCATCAATTATATTTAAAAAAGTTCAGGAGATGATGAAAGCTGGAACTACACTATCGACACAAGAAGCCCATAAAAAACAAATGGTTGATAGAATTGAACATTTAGAAATTCCTGCTTTTGCAGAAAGAATTGAAATAATTTACGTTAACTAAAATTTTTCTTCCATAAAGCTATTAACACCCTCAAATTGCTCTTATACCTCAATTCCACATGCCATTTCTTATAGTTCGGTGATTGCTCACCTACTAGATCCCAAAATGCCTGAGAGTGATTGAATTGCTTTAAATGGCAAAGCTCATGAATGATCAGATAGTCCTGGGCTTCTGGTTCTAGAAAGAGAATGCGGTAGCTGAAGTTTAGATTACCCTTACTAGAACAACTTCCCCATCGGGTTTTTTGGTTGCGAATAGAAACGCGGTGATAGGTGAAATTATAATACGCATTGAAGTGTTCCAAGCGCTCATGAACAAGGATGCGGGCCTGCTCTTTGTATTTATTGTAGAAGGTATTTCGAAGCATTGAGACCTAATAGTCCCATACTTTGAGGATTTTCAAAAGCAAATGCAAATATGCTATGGTTGTGGGTATATGAAGGAATTCACATTTTCTCAGCCGGTGAACATTGATACATTGCCGGCCACACTTTCCCAGCTAACCGGGTCACCGATAATTACTGGGGGCACTATCGATATATTAAACAATGGTGATGAATTTTTTCCGTCACTATATACAGATCTCGAGGGCGCCAAAACTTCCATTGAGTTCAGTGTATACATTTGGAAGAAAGGTGTAGTAAGCACCAAAGTATGTAACCTTCTGATACAAAAAGCAAAACAAGGTGTACAAGTAAGACTATTACTTGATAGTTTTGGCGCACAACATACACCTGCAAATAAAATTGCTGAACTTAAAAAAGCAGGCGGAATGGTAGCGTGGTATCACCCGTTAAAATTTGGACTATTAATGAAGTTTTTCAAGCGTAACCATAGTCGATCTATCACGATAGACAATACAATCTCATATACAGGGGGCATGGCAATTGCAGACTATTGGCTTGGTCATGCACAAGATAAGAATCATTGGAGAGATATCATGTTTCGCTTGAAAGGCCCCATCATCCATTCTGTTCAAGAGGCATTTACAAATATCTGGACTAGTGTTACCGGAGAAATACTTGTCGCTTCCCCCATCACTACACCGCCTGGAAATGAAATGCTTTCAATTGGTTATGTGAACGCATCTCCTGACCAAGATATGGAGCAACTATCTGCATTTTTCGCTACCACTATTGCTGCTGCCCGAGTATCAATAGATATTGTTACTCCTTATCTTATTCTTCAACCTCGGTTGAAAAAACAACTTATCAACGCAGTTCAACGAGGTGTGACAGTTCGCCTCTTACTCCCCGGAAGATATATTGATTCAAAGATTGTGCAAGCAGCAAGTCAATATTCGTACAATGCATTACTCAGAGGCGGAATAAAAATTTTTGAATACAAGCCAACTATGATCCATGCAAAACTCTTGGTAGTTGATGGAGTATGGTCAATAATCGGTTCTGCCAATATCGACACGCGATCAACTTTTTATAATGTTGAAAACAATATTGGTATAGCTGATGAGAAGTTTGCGGCCAAATTACAATCTATCATTCATGTTGAGATTACTAATGCTAGAGAAATTAAGGTCCGTAGATGGCAGCGTCGCTTTATATTTAGGAAAATCGCAGAATTTTTTGCTACCATTCCTGACGAGCAGTTTTAATTATTTATTATTCTTTGCAGCAATCACTGCTCTCGCGAGACGAAGTGTGTCGAAGGTATATTTGCCATCTAAGTGATTGTAAACAGGAGAAAGTAATGTCGTATCGCAGGCTGAAAAAGCGACAGTTATAGTTGGTAATGCTTTTTGTAATTTTGCATCAACAAAATGAGCGATATTTTCGTAATTGAGTTTTTTAAGAATAATCAACTTTTCAATATGATCAAGAATTGTCGTCGCTACCATTTTGCGCGCTTTGGCGATTTCAGATAATGACTTCCCTTCTAAGACTAAATCTTTTGTTAGGTCTAATGTGTCCTTCTTTTCTATTTTTTCAGACTTACCTTTTTTGGCCTCTAACGTACCTCCTGCAGCCAAAATGAAATTCTTGTGCATTGTTTCAATATCTTCTGGTTCAATATTGGCAAAAATACCCTGTGCTGAATCCGATTGCTCATGAAAGATTTGATCTTCTTGGAGAATTCGAGGGTGCACTTGAAATGTTTGCGCATTCCAACCTGCAAGATATAAACCGCTCAATGTACGGACACGAGAAAGCGCCACATACCCTTGGCCGAATTCAAATACCTGACGCAGGTCCATCATGGCATTGTCGAGTGATAACCCTTGGCTTTTGTGAATGGTAATTGCCCATGCTAAGCGTAACGGTATTTGCCCAATAGTTGCTTTGACCTTGCCATCTTCTTCAATCGTCCAATCCATAGGCTCAATAGTAATTTCTTCACGATTTTTAGTTTGGATGATGGGATATTTAGTGCCAGTTTCAAAACGCATTACAGTACCAGTGGTACCGTTTACATACCCTTTTTGCATATTATTTTTTGTACACATAACTGCAACTCCGATTTTCAAATCTAACCGTTCAGGAGAAAGACAGCCTTTTTTCAAACTAGCTACAAGTGACTCCGAGCCTTTACTAAACATTGTGTATGTATTTGTTGGACCATCGATCGCATTTAGCGCAGCGGTATTGATAGCATCAACATCAGCATTGTGTGCATACAATCGAGTCATGTTTTCTGTGTCATCAAAAGAATCACTATCACTAATGAGTCTTTGTTCTAAATGAATCATGTGGTCATCCATGCGTTCATTGCGACGGATGGCTGAGAGCAAATGTAAAAATGTTTCATCACTTTGACGGTGTTGTTCTGTAAGATAACACACTAGTGGCTTCATTTCTTTCCATACACGCGCTTCAAATGCAAATGGTACAACATCACCATATCGTGAAATCGGTGGCAGTTGAAAAAAGTCGCCAACCAAAACAACTTGTATACCACCAAATGGTTCTGGAGATTGCTTGATTGTTTTACATACTGCATCCACTAGATCTAATGTAAATCCATCAATCATAGACACTTCGTCAATAATCAACACTTTTGTTTTATTGATACGTCGTACTAGATATTCTGTAGTCGATAATTTATCTAAATCGTATGGTGACAATGTTTTGCGAATACCAATACCACTCCATGAGTGTATGGTTTGCCCTTGAATATGAGTTGCTGCAATACCAGTTGAAGCAGTAATTGCCGGTTCAATGCCATGCTCTTTTAAATAAGAAACAAAGGCATTAATTGTGAAGGTTTTACCTGCACCTGGCTCCCCTGTCAAAAAGACGCTTGCCCCAGTCTTTAATATCGTTAATGCTTGATTTTGGGTCATTAGGTCTTGATTGTAACATTAGCTGCGTTTTTTGCTGAATACTGCCATTATAACTAGTGCGCCAATAGCTAATAGTCCGAGAACTATTACCTTACCGGGACCAAGTGCTGTAACACCAGCAGCGCTGGCACTGAGCCCTTTCAAGGTTACTTCCGGATCTGACATTATGGTTCCTTCATCTGGAGCAGGAGCAGTAAGTATTGTGGTTGATGTAGTTTTTTTCTTGAGCGGAGTTTTTATGTCTTCCGCATCAGGCAAAATATCATCACTGGACTCATTATTTACATTTTCTTCTGATCCATCTGTATCAGTAGGAGTAACTGTACTACTTTGCATCGATACTGAAACATTATTTCCCGACGAAGTTGCAATGGGAGCAGTTGTTGTGGTTGGAATAATCGTTGAAGTACTACCACCACTCTCAACTTTTAATTGTTTTATTTCTTCCGTATTTCCGGCCCTATCGATTGATACAAAATAAACTGTACTACCTACACTTGTTGCAAAAGGCTTATCATATATTTGCCATACAATATTGTCAGTAGAATATTTTGTATTAAGGATGCCCGCATTATCATCTGTAGCTTTCAATGTAACTAAGCCATCAGCATATGTCGCTGTTGTAATGGGTACGACACTATCTTTTGCTTGCTTCTCTTCTAGAGATGATGATGCTTCAACAGTACGATCAATGGTGCCGTCATTATTATCATCAATAGTAATACTTGGTGAGCTATTTTCTTTACTTAAGGTAATCGTACCAAGTGTTTTGTCTGATAATAATGGCACTGCATGATAGTATGTTTGATGCGTTACAATATCAGATTCATCACTGTGCGAAATATACATGTCATACAATCCAGCGGATTGTGCCTGCTGGGTTATTTTATATTTTGGACCAGTAGGTAAAAATACAAATTTTTCATCATCAATAACATCATACTGCACATTAGGAATTCCATACTCTATTCCTCCATCAATAGTTGGTCCAGTATGTCTACCTAATTCATCGTACACATTAAGCATAACTGGACTGTGCACATCAATAGTATCCCCAGCCAAATTACATTGAGTCGACATAGTTGATATATCATTATTGGTAGTAGGCGCCTTGCCATCAAGTATTTGTACTATTGTGTCTTGAATTACAGGCAGTGATGCCACTGTGCCGTGCGAACCTGCGTGGACATAATAATTGTGAGCACCATTTTCAGCGACCGCGCTACTAACAGGAACTACGCCATCACCTGAACCGTATAATAATCTATGCTCAGGGATTAACTTAAATCCAGTTAATGTTAAAGATTGTTCTTTTGTTAACGTAAAACCAGTAATTGTTTTTGTATTACCACATCCAGCAAAATCATACTTATCAAATGTCGAAGTCATTGTATCAATTTTGTCATGAAGTTGGTGGGCAAATGAAAACATGTTGTCATTTCTCCCATCCGCGATCATATACTTTTCGATATTGTCCTGACTCATATCATGTATTACTTGCGTTCTATCTTGAATGTAATGACTAACACCATCGATATATTTTTTGCTCGGTAAAAGTTCATACACTGAGGGCATATTTTGTGTAATAGTTTTCACTCGCTGCTCATTTAGTACGGGGACTTGTAATAACGAACCGAGAGAAAATCTAAAGCCCATATCATCACCATACATCAATGTTTTGAATGTTTTCGGAGCGCCGAGATGTGGCACTGCGATATAAAATAGATGATCAAGCGGTGCGGTTGGGTTTTCAGAAATATACTCTTTCACTAATAATCCGCCCATACTATGCGCAATGATGGTTACCTTTTTCTTCCCGCTCTTCAGTAATGCTTTTGCGATCATGTCTTTCAACAAGGATTGATTAACTGTATTACTTAGTCGCCAGTCATAGGGAAAGACAAATAAGTTAGCACCTTCGATATATCCTTTTGTATGTAAGGCATTTATCATACTATTAAATATATCTACCGATGATGCTGAGCGAACAATGTCGCCTACTACCATTGGGCGCACTGTACTTGGAATACCGGTTTGTAATAACTCTAGATCATTTAAATAACTATCTGTCGGACTTAGTGCAAGCTTAGCAATATTGGGCCATAACTCACTCTTATCTCCATAGTCTTTTGTTAAGATCGAACCGGTTATTCCTGGAACTATAATTATAGGATTTTGATCAGCTGTCGGAGGAGTAACAACGGGAGCCTCTGTTGTTGTCGGCTCATCTTTCATCCCTAACCATGGTTTATAGATAACCTCAGTAGTGTTTTTTGTAATAATTGAATCACCTTTTCCCCCACTATTACTTTTAATGGTTGGCCCTGAATCACTGCCCCAGCCGTTATTTTTTATAACTGCTTTTACCATATCGATAACTGATACCCCTATAGTATTTCCATGAAAATAATTGTTGGTAATATTTTTAATTACAGGATTATTTAGTACGAGTGCAATTTTACTCGTAGTGAAATCAGAATTCGTAATAGTCAGATCACCTTGCTGCTCTGCAATAATAGCTGTTCCCGAAATATCTTTAAAATTACTGTGAGTAACACTTACCCCGGAAGCGGTTGCCTTAATAGCACTGCATAGATTGTGGAAATTGGTATATTTAATTTTACTATCAGCATTTGCTGCAAGAATGATAGATGACATGTTGAGTGGACAAGTGCCATCTCCATAAACATTTACTGGTGATGCCTCCGTACCATTCACCACCAATGTGCCTCCTTGAGCTACATTAATACTAAACCCATCTTGAATAAAAACAGTAATACCATAATCTATAGTCAGCGTACCGCCATTCAATACCGTAATACCAAACACATAATATTCTCCATCGCGGGAATTAAAATGGTAATTTTGACCTTGTAAAATATCACCACCATAATTCCACCCTTTAAACCCTTTCCCTAAAAACGTTGTGCCTGAATGTGTAAATGTGCCGTAAACATCAATCTGTGCTGGAAATGCCGTATCAAGAAAAGTACTGTCAGTTAATGTCACCTTTCCGCGAGTATTGGTCATACCAGTATTACAATTTGTAAACATCATATGGGAGGCATCAAGCACCACATCGCGGTCAACAGTTATTCCTGTCGCTGCATCTTTTATTTCTACGTATGACAAAGATCCAGAAGAGTTAGCCATAAAGGTTATACCTCCATGTTTATTGTTTGTTACTGTTTTTTCAACAGACATTGAAACGCTCATGGGAACAACTTCGGGAGTTTGTATATTTTCCTCTTTTATTGGTTCGCTGTTATTAATCTCTTGCGTTAAAGTTTTTGCGGCTGATTCTTCATCTTTAGAAATAACTATATGGTTTTTTGTTGTACCTTTTGCGATTAATTTTCCATAGACCACTAGTCGTCCATTTTGTGCAAAAAATAATTGTGTTCCGGCAGGTATGATTAGCGTGGCTCCTACACTGACAAAAACATCACCCTTCACGGTATACGTAACATCGGCATCTAAAGTAGTTTCTGTTCGCCCTGGTTTTAATTCCTCGGCATAGACTTTTATAGTACTAAAAATAAAACTGGCAATGAGAACGGTTATGGTAATAAAAAATGTTTTTTGGAATGGTAATTTCATTCCAAAAATATACCAATTACCCCTTCAATAAAAATTGAAGGGGTAATAAATTATTTCTCAGTTATTCTACTGTGGGAAATATCTCAATATCCAAGAACTTCCTGGTATCAATGGGAAGATATCATGTCCTGTTCGGCGCAAAAGATATGGTGGGATTTGGCTGAATGGGATGGTTTGTATTGTAGAAGCTGCCGGTACTGCCGTTGCAACAGCAGACGTACGGAAGACACTGAAGCTTGTGCCGTCTGCATTGATGGCAGAAGGTACTGCTAATGCAACGGTGGTATTTCCTGTATCAAGTAAATTAATCATTTGAGGATTCATTTGTGATATTGCTAGACGTTGACCATTTTGTACCGCAGTCGCTCCAGTAAACGGTACTGGTGTGAACCCTGACAAAGGAGCAAGTACTCCATTTACCTGTGCTCTCTCTTGAATCCATTCAGCGGAAGAATGTAAAGAATGATATTGAACAGTTTTTGCAAATTGTTGTTTGGTAGTGTTATTGGTAATGACAATATTCCAGATGTCGGCTGAAGTTTCAATGATAGCAACACTGATGGAGTCTTTGGGGTGAACAGCGAGATTCACTGGCGTTGAGTCTTCTGGTAGAAGTTCATACCACGCTTGATACGTAGCGCCATCACTGTTAGCAATTTCATAAACGCCGGCTTGAATCAAGTCTGCACTACCCCTACCACCAATACCCACCCATGTCGCATTTGAAGCCAAGGTAGTTGAGTATGAAAGTTCTGGCATGACAAATGTCCCACTCACCCCTGTATATGTTCCCTGCTCAACTGCATATCCACTCCAGTTAGTTGATGCATTTAAAGAAACGTCGGCATAGGCTTTTGGTATTACCAGAAAAGATAGTGAAAATATAACGGCTATCAATGCTGCTTTTATAGATTTATTCATACTAATATATACGTTTCAAAGTTAATAATTGTTGCATTAGGCAAGTACACTAGCGATGCGTGCAAGGGTCATCTCTTTTCCTAAAATACTAGCAACTTCAAATGGATCCGGTGATTTTTCTTTTCCTGTAAGCGCAACACGAAGTGGCCATAATACATTTCCCTTTCCTTCTTCATCGGCATATTCAATCACCGCAGCTTTTATACTGTCGTAATTCCATTCTGCTTCAGATACTGGCGCCAATAAGTTACCAACGCGAGCAAGGTACTGTTTTGTTTTGATCAACCCATCAGTGTCTTCTTTCAATGTTTTCCATACCAACATTTTTTCATCAACGAGAGGTTGTTTGAAGAAGTAATCAAACTCCCCTTCGACAGAATCAGGGCCTTCGGCATTTCCTAATAACATTTTTATATCCGAGAATTTTTCGATGCGATCGCGAAGCAATTGTTCAATCTTTTTTAGCATTTCATGACTAGGGACAGTATCTTCGATCCATGATGGTAACCATGCATGTGCATGATCCCAAAATGTTTTTTGATCAAACTGTTTAATATATTCACGATTAAACCAGTCTAACTTTTCAGGATTAAACATTGCGGGAGATTTTTGTACCTTACTGAGATCAAATATTTCAATCAACTCATCCTTGGTAAATAATTCTTGTTCAGTGCCGGGATTCCAGCCAACCATGGCAACCATGTTAAACAGTGCTTCGGGTAGATATCCTAAGTCTCGGTATTCTGTAAGTGCTAGTGCCCCTTTACGCTTTGAGAGTTTTTGTTTGTCTGATCCTAATACCAAAGGAAGGTGTGCGTATACGGGAGTCGGCGCACCAATAGCCTTTTGAATGAGTATTTGACGAGGTGTATTTGAAACATGATCCTCACCGCGAACTACATGAGTAACACCAGCATCAAAGTCATCAACGACAACAGCAAGATGAAAAAGCGGTTCACGAATATTTTTTGCAATAACAAAATCGCCAAGGTCTTCAGTGTTCATAGTTATATTACCCTTTATTTCATCAAAGAATGTTACATTTCCATTTGGGTTTTTGAAACGTACAATTTCTTTAATTACACCCGAACCATCCTTTGCTTCTTCTTTTGAAATGTATGCAGATCCATCTTCAATCATTTTTTCGAGCACCGCTTGATGACGTTCAACATTTTCTGACTGACGAATAAATACATCATGCTCAAGACCCATCCATTCCAGACTTTCCATAATATTTTCTTCGTACTCTTTTTTTGAACGCTCCTTGTCCGTATCTTCGATGCGTAATACAAATGTACCCTTATGTTTACGTGCATAAAGGTATGAGAATATTGCTGTTCGGTATGCACCTGAGTGTAATTTCCCTGTCGGACTTGGTGCAAATCTTGTTACTACCTTTTTAGTATTTTCCATATCCTCATCATAGCAAAATATCGCTTTATTGACAAAAATACTTAAAGTTATATAGTTATAAAAACCCTTAAATCAAAAATGTATGATAGTTGAATTACTTGTACTTAGCATGTTCGGAGTAGCAATGTTAGGATCTTCATTATTTTATTTTTTCAAAGTATCACGCACGAGTACTGCATACGGTGCATACTTGCAAAAGAATACCGCTGAACTGTGGATCTTCGCAATTGTCACAATACTCGGTGCAGCCAGTTTCCTTTTTTTGTTCTATGCAATAAAAATTTTCGATACAAAGAGCGATCCTACTCAGGTATTGCAGCCTATGATTATCATCTATGCTCTGGTTTACATGATTGATTATTTGATTGCAGCAACTCGGTATACGAAAATTACATAAATAAAATGCCCACACAATTTATAATTGTATGGGCATTTTTTATTTTTATATACTGAGATCTCTTCCTCTACTCCATTCATACATCACCACTGATGTTGCAACCGAAGCGTTCAAGGATTCACAGTTTGGATTCATAGGGATAGTTAATCCTATATCACATAACTCTAATGTTTTTTCACGAATACCTGTTGACTCATTGCCAACAATAAACAATGTAGCAGTATCAAACACTGCCTTACTGAGTTGAGTATCACCATTCATTACCAATCCATAACTCCACATATGCTTTTCTTTGAGCATGCGTACTGTTTGATTTACATTGCCAATTTTCACAATTGGAATACGGAATACCATACCAGCAGAAGTTTTGATCACCGTACCAGTGATTAGTGATTGGTTGTGTTCGGGCATCAACACAGCATGTGCACCGAAAGCTGCAGCTGAACGAATGATCGCACCAACATTATGTGGATCATGTAGCTCATCAAGCAAAACGAAGCATAGATTTTCAGGATGTTCACCGTCAAACAGTTTCACTACATCATCAAGAGGTGTGTACAATTTCTCTGGATTGATAACAGCGATCACACCTTGGTGCACAGCATCACTTGCAACAGGACCAGTGCTACCCTGCTTCATTGGCGTAAATACAATATTGTTAGCATTCAATAGTGAGATGAGTTCTTTATCTTGTTCGGCATTCACATCCAAAAAAACCTTTTGTACTGAAGCCGGTTTTGCTAATAACGCTTCTCGCAACGCATGCTTGCCGTATAAATAAATTTTGTCATCTGTCGGTCTTGATTTCATTACCTGCATACTACAACACAAAATGGATTTCGTAAATACAATACTTTGACATTTCAAATAAAAAGACTATCATTGTTGAAATTAACAAAATAAATATATTTCTATGAACAAGCACATTTGCAAGAACTTTGTAGTAACCTGTATGGATTTCCGAATCCAAGCAACCGTTGAAGCATTACTGGAAAATCTCGGTATTGAAAAAGGCACATACGACCGAACAAGTTTCGCCGGAGGTGCAGCTGATACAGAAAATTTGAAAAAACACTTAGAACTTTCAAAGCGTTTACACGAATCATCACATGCAATCCTTACTATCCACGAAGACTGTGGTGCCGGAGCAAAAGAAGCAGACCTACTTACCGCAAAAACTATCGCGGATGAACTTGGGTTCACCTCACAACTATTTACTATCAAGCTTGATGGTACATGGGAAGAAGTTCAGGGATAAATCTTTGAACGATAAAAGGCCATTGAGATATCAGTGGCTTTTTTTATTTCTTAATTCCATTATTTGTTGCAATATCAAAACTGAGTGGTATAGTACACAAAATCATATAGCAATGGGAAACTCAAAAAAGAACATTCCAAAAAATGAGAATAGCAAAACTATTACTCAAAACACTCACTTCAAACAACAAAGTAAATACCCACGCCAGAATATTGGCCCCGCCGCTCGCCCTAGCAGAGCCACGCATGGGTAATGAGTAAAGAATAAAACCGACAGCATCAAGCTGTCGGTTTTTATGTATAAGGTGCAACGGAAAGGAATTTTTCCCTCGACTAAACATTCTGCAAAATGTTTGTCTGGGCACCCTCTCACCTATTTTTCTGCTGAAAAATTATGGCTCCGACGTTCAAGTCCTTAGTAAAGACATATGCAGGTTTAGTTACAGTGCGACTGTTGAATACCCGACGCACAAAAGACAAAATCCCCATACACATGTGTATGGGGATTTTGTCTTTTGTGCGTCGGGAAGGATTTGAACCTTCGTAGCCCGAAGGCGACAGATTTACAGTCTGTTGTAATTGACCGCTCTACCACCGACGCATGTCTCAGTCCAGTGAAGGACTGCGGATATTCTACACTAAAAATTGAAAATTCAAAGTGTAGAGGATTTAAGAAGTAGTTACTTCTTTATTTCGACTGAAAGAACTGATGCGCTTTTTCTTAGCTTGAACGGTGACAATAACTTCGTCACCCTTCATTGAAACATCCACTGTATCACCTTCGTTAATTGTACGGGAGATGATACGTTCTGCGATTGGATTCAAAATCTTAGTCTGAATTAATCGGTTTAATGGACGTGCGCCGTACTGAGGATTATACCCGACACGTGCCAGGTATGAAAGTGTTTCTTCCTGTACAGTGACAGTAATCCCCTTTTCCAACAGTCGATCAAGTACAACTTTGGTGCGGATACCAACAATATCTTTGATTGACTCAGGACTGAGAATATCGAAGACAATAATTTCATCAATACGATTCAAGAATTCAGGGCGGAAGTAATCTTTGAGCGCTCCCTCTACCTTATCTTTTGTTTGAACGTATTCTTTTGCTTCATTATTGTTATGGAAGCCAATGCTTTCCATTTTCTGAATGAATTCAGAGCCAATGTTTGAAGTCATGACAATGATAGTATTCTTGAAGTTCACGGTTCTGCCCTTTGAGTCAGTCAGGCGTCCATCATCTAGTACCTGTAGCAATACATTGAAGACTTCAGGGTGTGCCTTTTCAATTTCATCAAACAAAATCACAGAGTACGGTCGATGACGAACTGCTTCAGTAAGCTGGCCGCTTTCATCATGACCAACATATCCTGGAGGTGAACCAATAAGCTTAGACACACTGTGACGCTCCATATATTCACTCATATCAACGCGAATTAACGCTTTGTCATCATTGAACATGAAGTCTGCCAATGTCTTTGTCAGCTCAGTTTTACCAACACCTGTTGGGCCCAAGAATAAGAATGAGCCGATTGGGCGATTAGGGTCACCAATACCAGCACGGTTACTACGAACCACATGTGCGATCTTTTCAATGGCTTCTTGTTGACCAATCACGCGCTTGTGAAGCTCAGATTCCATATTCATCAGCTTCTCACGTTCTTCTTCAAGCATTTTCATCAAAGGCACTCCAGTCCAGCGAGCAACCACTTCAGCAATATCTTCTGCTGTGATATCTTCACGAAGTACACGACGGGATTTTTGAAGTTTTTTCAAACGAGTCATTTTTACTTCGAGATCTTTCTGAAGTAAGGGCAAATGACCGTAACGGATTTCTGCTGCGCGACCGAGGTCTGCACGGAGCTCGGCTGCCTCAGCTTCAAGACGAAGTGTTTCCAAATCTTTTTTGATCTTACTGATATCTTGTAAAAGAGTTTTTTCAGTCTTCCACTTCATTTCTAATTCTTTTGTACGCTCTCTGGAGTCAGCAATTTCTGCTTCAATAACTTTGATACGAGATTTTGCAATTTTGGTATCAATGTCTTTTTCCACATCTTTCTTCAATGCTTCTTTTTCAATTTCAAGACGCATGATTTTACGATGCGCTTCTTCAAGCACTGGTGGCTTATTTTCTAATGCCATACGCAATGCCGACGAAGCTTCATCGAGTAGGTCAATCGCCTTATCGGGTAAATATCTATTGGTAATATAACGAACAGATAATTGTGCAGCAGCAATCAATGCGTCATCGGTAATGTGTACACCATGGAAAATTTCATACTTTTCTTTCAGTCCACGAAGGATAGCAATAGTATCTTCTTGAGTGGGTTCTTCGATATATACAGGCTGGAATCGACGAGCAAGTGCTGGGTCTTTTTCAATATGCTTCTGATATTCTTTCAGTGTTGTTGCACCGATTGCGCGAACTTCTCCCCGAGCAAGTGCGGGTTTCAATAACTGAGACATATCGCCTCCCCCATCACCAGTACCACCAGCGCCGACAATATTATGAATTTCATCAATAAAAAGAATCACACGACCTTCCATGCGTTCTACTTCTTTCAGAATGTTTTTTAACCGTTCTTCAAACTCGCCACGATATTTTGTACCAGCAAGTAGTGATCCAATATCAAGTAGCACGATTTCTTTGTCCTTCAATGATTCAGGTACATCACCTTTGGCAATACGGTTAGCGAGCCCTTCAACAACAGCAGTCTTACCTGTACCTGCTTCACCGATAAGGATTGGGTTGTTTTTTGTGCGACGAGAGAGGATCTGCATGATACGCATGATTTCTTTGTCACGACCAATAACCGGGTCAAGTTTATCTTCCCGGGCCATAGTGGTAAGGTTGCGCGTAAACTTAGCGAGCATACGCATTTTTTTATTTCCGCCAGCATCTGCAGTTTTGTTGGTACGGAATTCTTCAACAGCTTGCACCAAAGATACTCGATCAATTTTGAACTGATCTAGTAATTCAGATGCTTCGTTTTTTATATCTAACAGCGAGATAAACAGGTGCTCAGTTGAGACAAAATTGTCTTTCAACTCGCTGGCAACTTTTAATGAATGTTCGATTGCTTGTGCAAGGTCTCCAGTCAAAAACATTTGGTATGACGGAGCAACAGTAGTGTGAGTATCAACAGATTCAATTCCTTCGAGAACAGAGTCGGTGAGTAACATAGTGTCCACTTCCAGTCGGTCGAGCAGTGTGACAACATTTGATTCTTCTTGAACAAGTAATGACGCCAATAAGTGCATGGTGTTTACATTATTTTGTCCTCGTTCAATTGCCAGTTCGTGCGCCCGCTTAATCGCTTCCTTTGCTTTCGTAGTGAATTGATGTAGTGGTGGCATAGTATTTTATATAATTAAAAATTTTGTACAGTGTTTACAAGGGTTTCAGAGAAATCAGTCAAAACAGAAAAGTCATTCGGGCTATAGCTACTATAGCACTGATGGCAAGTTTTTTCCAGAAACAGATAAAAAATAAATAAACGGGGTCAGACCCCATTTATTTATTTTTTATATTTTATTAGTATTTCTTTTAAAGCATGTATAAAGTTTTTTACTTCATTTTTGGTTGTACTGCGTCCATAAGAAATTCGCACCGCTCCCCAGCCTTGTCCATAGATACGCTCAACAATTCCTGATTCATCATTGTCTTCGTTTTTGCAGGCGCTTTTTGCGCTAACAGCAAAACCCCGGGCATCGAGTTCAAGTACCATTAACTCACTATCAAAATCTTTCAATGCAATGTGTGTGATATGCGGCGTGCGCTCATGTTGTACTGCTGTTATTGTTGCCTGTGGGATTTCTTTTGAAATAAGATCTTCTGTATATCGCTGGATATCTGCAATTGATTGCGAATAGCTCTCAACATCTTTCTGTGCAAATGTCAGTGAGTGAGCAAAATCATGAATTAATTGAATGGGTTCTGTGCCTGGACGCAAACCATGCTGCTGGCCTCCGCCATACATAATAGGCGTGATCGGTGTGCCGCGTTTAACATAGAGCATTCCTACTCCTTTTGGACAATATAACTTTGTGGCGCCAAGCGTCATCATATCTACGCCAAGCTTTTGCACATTCAATGAGAAATGCAGCGGCGCTTGTGTGGCATCTATATGCAAATATATTTCTACACTCGGGTTGTGCTTACGCAAAAATCGCACTCGCTTTGCAATTTCATAAATCGGCTGCACTACACCAATTTCATTATTGACATGCATCACAGAAACAATGGCTGCTAGTATTTCTTCCGGCAGAATAATTTGTTTTGGATCAATAATCCCCTGTTCTGTTGGCAAAATAGTTACAGTAATTTCTTTTGCTAAGACTGCCACAGTTTCTAATACTGCTGTATGTTCAGTATCGGTAGTAATAATTGCAATTTGGTTTGGTTGAATGTTTTTGGCTAACAATCCACGAACTGTACCTTGTAATGCCAAGTTATCTGACTCTGTAGCATTCGAAGTGAAAATAATTTCATCAACATGTGCTGACAATGTTGTAGCGACTAATTCATGAGCATCTCTGAGTACCTTTTTTGCTACTAGTCCCTCCTTATGTAGAGCACTTGGATTGGCTTGTAGTGCCATTGTTGAAATTATAGGGAAATCGGCCAACATACGCTGATCAAGCGGTGTACTTGAGGCAAAATCGAGATATGTACGATCGCTTTGTGCTGACAGCGTCGTTTTTGAAAAAGACTTGAAAAAACCCATAAAAATAGTATAATAGCTGCTTATGGGACAAAGTATACCATTAATACCTGTTGTGCTGATTATCATCCTTGCAATAGCCGTTGGTGTACTGACTTTTTTAGTTGTGCAGTTGCAAAGAAAGCTTCGCATATTCATGAACGGCAAAGACGGATCTGATCTCGAAACTACCCTCATGGATCTGACACAAAAGGTCTTCAATATCGAAGATACCCTCCAGGCACACAAAGAAGGACTTGAATATATTGATGGACGTGTGAAGCGTAGTATCCGCGGATACTCACTTGTTCGATACAATGCCTATGACAATGCCGGCGGCGAACAAAGTTTTGCTTCAGGCTTGCTCGATGAACATGGCGATGGCTATATCCTTTCTGTCATCACTAACCGCAGTCATGTTGGCGTATATTCAAAAAAAATTATCGCTGGTCAGCCAGAGACTTCTCTCACCAATGAAGAAGCAGAAGCACTTACCCAAGCTAAACAACCACTCAACTTATGAACAACATCAAAACAACTCGTCCACCAGTAGTCGCAGTCATGGGTCACATCGACCACGGCAAGTCGACACTGCTCGACTACATTCGCAAAGCAAACGTTACAGCCGGTGAAGCCGGTGGTATTACTCAGCACCTCAGTGCATATGAGATTAGTATTCCCTATCAAGGCGCCGATCGTCGTATTACATTCCTTGATACTCCTGGACACGCTGCATTCGCTGGTATGCGTGAACGTGGTGCTATTGCTGCTGATATTGCTATCTTGGTGGTGTCTGCTGAAGACGGTGTAAAAGCTCAAACTATTGAGGCGCTTCATACTATCCGCAATGCAAAGATTCCTTTCATTGTTGCTATCAACAAAATCGACCGTCCTACTGCAAATATTGAAAAGGCAAAGCAGATGTTGGCTGAACAAGAAGTACTGGTTGAAGGATACGGTGGCGATATCGCATGGAATGCTATCTCTGCAAAAGTTGGTACAGGTATTGATGAACTGCTCGAAACAATCTTGCTCGTTGCTGATGTTGAAGATTTGCAAACAACACCTGCGAATAATGCTGAGGGTATCATCATTGAATCTCGCCTCGATACTAAGCGTGGTATCACTGCTACCTTGATGGTGAAAGACGGTACTCTGAAAAAGAGTCAGTTCGTTGTTGCTGGTACTGCTATCACGACTACCCGTATTATGGAAAACTTCTTGGGCAAGACTATTGCAGATGCAGATGCTGGAACACCTGTACAACTCGTAGGATTCGACCACATGCCTGACATTGGCGTACCTGTTGTTGTATTCGACAAGAAGCGTGATGCTGAAAACTATATTGAAGAACTTGCTACTGCTGATAAGAAAGTAGAAACTCGTACTAAGGATAGCGAAAAGGCTGTGCCTATTATCATTAAAGCTGACGTCTACGGTACTGCTGAAGCGGTAGAACATGAAATCAAAAAAATGAAGGTTGAGGGACTTCATATTCGTATCATTAGCAAAGGTGTAGGTAATATTGGTGAAGCTGATATTAAACATGCACAAGGCGACAAAGATACTATTATCCTTGGTTTCAAAGTACAACTCGACAATAGTGCTCGTGATATTCAAGACAAGGTGGGTGCTACTATCCAAACATTTGATATTATTTACAAGCTTACTGAATGGCTTGAAGTTGAACTTGAAAAGCGCCGTCCCCGAATTGAAACTCGTGAAGTCATCGGTACTGCAAAAGTATTGAAGACCTTCTCAAAAACAAAAGAGCGCCAAGTGCTTGGCTGTCGTGTTGAATCAGGCAGTATCACTGATGGCGCAAAGGTTTCAGTTATCCGTCGTGAATTTGCATTGACTACCGGTACTGTTGTCGAACTACAACAAGCAAAGCAAAAAATGCGTGAGGTAACAGATGGTGAATGCGGTATCTTGGTTGAATGTAAAAACGACATTGCTCCCGGTGATATTCTTGAAGCATTTATCTACGTAACAAAATAATATGCCTACAGGAAATAAAAATCAAAGTGGTCGCGATACAAAGATTGAGGAACAAGTAAAAGAAATTGCCGCTCGCGTTATTGAACGTGAAAGCAACAAAACTGCACTGATCACTGTGAACTATGTTGAACTATATGAGAAAGGCCGCAAGGCAATGATCTATATCAGCGTACTTCCAGAAACTGGTGAAGAGTCAGCATTGAACTTCTTGAAGCGTAAGCGTATTGATATGCGTGATGAAGTAAAGAAGTACTTAAGAATTCGTACTATTCCCTTTCTCGATGTTGCAATTGATATGGGAGAAAAAGCTCGTCGACACATCGACGAATTGTTGAAAGAATAGTAAGATAGTGAAGCCGACGGAAGCCCTTCGACAGATTTCTCCTTACGGAAAATCTTCTCAGGGCCGAAAATCGGCTATGCCGATTTTCGGCCTGGTGGCCAAGTGGTAAGGCGGTTCTCTGCAAAAGAACTATACGCGAGTTCGATTCTCGCCCAGGCCTCCTTCGCCGCGCTGAAGCTCGTAAGAGCGAAAGCGGGACGAGTAAGTAATATTGCCCGAGTGGTGGAATGGTAGACACGGGGGACTTAAAATCCCCTGCCCTCACCGGCGTGTGGGTTCGAGTCCCACCTCGGGCACAGAAAAGTAAATAAAGACAAACATCAATGTGACTATTGAATTTGGGTGCACAGACAAAACAAAAAGCATTACCGTTTCGGTAATGCTTTTTGTTTTGTCTGTGCACCCAGCAGGACTCGAACCTGCGACAGTCTCCTTAAGAGGGAGCTACTCTACCAACTGAGTTATGGGTGCATAACCGTACAGAGTGCTGGGAGGGAGACTTGAACTCCCAAGCCTTGCGGCATTAGTTCCTAAGACTAACGTGTATACCAATTCCACCATCCCAGCACACTATACAGTGCGTCTATCATAGCGTATTTATGCTTCCCTTTCAAGCTTATTTCACCATATTTTTACAATATAAGGGTATATTGACAATTTGACATTTTTATGCTATGATAAAGAAAAATAAATTTGTAACTTAACAATAGAAAAAATGATAGAAACTATGCCCGAGTGGGAATATTGGACTCTAGTGAGTTTAATTTCCCTTCTCATTTTATGGTACATTTCCAACTGTTTCAATACGGTTCGTGAAGGATGGCACTACAATATCGTACTCTTTGGCCGTTGGTCAAGAACAATCAGTGGTGTGAGAGATCGCATACCTGACAAAGAAGGCAATCTTATCGTCTGTGATGGATGCAATACTGCAACGTGGTTTTTCATCTTTTATGGGGTGGAAAGAATTGCCAGCTACAGATTTCATTGGGTTGAAGGAATGGAGACAACTAAAATTGATCCGAACGGAAATCCAGAGAATATTATTTGGGGCAAAACAAAAGATGATGCTTTGGTTACAGTACAACGCGATGAAATGACTACTCATCATAAAGATCGTCACGACTACCGATTTCGTCTGAACGGCCTGGAAACAGGCAAAAAAGAAAATGAACCGGTAGATACTGATGTGGTAGAAAACGTTAAGATTAACACCTTATTGAATTCCACTATCCGAATGATGAACCCGTTCAAGGCACAATTTCGTTCGGGTGGTGATGCAGACTGGTATAACAGCCTTTATGCAACTATTACCGGTACCATGGGTGAAGTATTAGCTGACACAATTTATGCTGATCTCGGCGATTTACGCGGAGAGAAGCTGCAAAATGTGTTGGTAAAAAACACTGAACCTCAAGAAATTGCGGCTACTGATGCCAATACTCAGTCACATGAAATACTTTTTAAGGATAACAATGGTAAGCGCTCGGAGAAAATTACTTTCATTCAGCGTATTAATTACGAAATGATGATAGTAAAAGATCTTGGCATTGAACTTGTTAACATTACAATGATGGATTTCGAGCCTGATGATGCATATAAAGGGTTTGTGGAAGCAATGCAGCGCCAAGCGATTTCGAGCGTAAATGTCAAAACCGCTGAAAACGATGCGCAAGCCCGGAAGAAAAAATTAGATGTGGAGAAGAATTATGCAATTGATATTCTCACCGCGTCTAAAAATGCAAAAATCGAGTTGAAAAAGACCGAGGATGTAACAGTAACGAAGAAAGCTCAACACCTAGCCAATTTGCGCGTACTAGTAGAAAGTCAAAGTGGTATAAGTAATGACATTGGCACTGTCGATGTTAATAAACTTATCAATAACACGGTTTCATTAGACGTTGCAGAAGAAATTAGATCCGAAAGCGATGACCAAGCTTCGCCACCACAAAATTCAAACAGACCAAATCAAAACAGAAGGAGAAATTAACAATGAAACAATCGAGGATTCTCGCGTTTAAAAACCAGTTATTTGCAAAAGGAAATGTCTGGCTTCACAACAGTGATCTAAAAAGATTAGTAGTAGTAATTAGTATAGGAGTTATTCTTATACTAATACTGCGAGCTATTCTTATGAAAATCCCCAGCAGTGGCATAGGAATAAATGTTGGAGGTATACTATTAATTGCCATTTGTTTATTGGCACTCGGAATTATCTTTGGAAAATATCTGAAAAAAATTACACTGGCAAAATTACTTTGGTGGAAGAAAAATTCTTCCACTCCCTCTTCTGTTGCAACAGGTGCTGCAATACCCACAAAGAAAACTTGTGGTAGTAATTGGGCTAGTAATTTACTTAAGTTTGCATTTGCAGTACTAGTATTAGTTATAGCTGCTTATTGGGGCATAACTAGTTACCGCACTGTAATTGTTGAAGGTGAGGGCTCAATACCTAGAACGCCGGCAATGCTTGGAATAAGAGATTCAACAAATCCTTACACTGAGTACACGCAAATTTATGTTAGTGGTACACCATATCACTTTCAGAAAAATGTCTATTACTTATATCACCACACTGGGACAGATTTCTTTTTTAAAGGTACTACTGGCATGAAAGAGCAATTTAAATTTGTTAATAAAGGCCGTGGTTATTATTTAATTAAATCTGTCATCGCTGATGATGTTATGGTAACAAGTTACGACACTAGTGACTAATGTTCTTTGTACTAAAAGCCAAAGCCGCTCATATTTATGAGCGGCTTTTTTCTTCGCCCGCCATAGCTCTAGCGGAGGAGGGTATTCTTTTTTATTTAGGATACTGCAATTCCGTAATAGTTGGCGGAACAAATGTTTGTTGCTTGCTATTGAGCGTTAAGCCCGTAACACCAACTGTGTTGCCGAGAATGGTAATAATACCAAACACTCCAAACATGATTACAAACCCTACGATGCCCCACAACATATGATCCTTCCCTTCCTGACGCTTATCTTTGTCAGCAGCATTGCTGATGAATTGAAAGACGCCCCAAATGAAGACAACGAATGCAATAATGAATGCTCCTTCGATGGCGGGATTGATAATGTTGATATTTATCTTATACAACACTGTATCCAGCGCATCAGGACCTTGTGTAGCGGCGTAGGCAAACATTGAATGCTATTGAAGGAATCCAGTAGTAGTACCACAAGTACCTGCAGTAGGATTGTATGTCAAACCTGGAGGACAAGTAACAGCTGGAGATCCAGACATTGTATCAACACCAGTAATTGTTCCTGCTAGGTGAATGATGCCCCATACAGCAACTGACACGAATAGACCGATCAATCCATTGATCATAGCCTTGCGAAGATCAGCAACCTTAGATGCATCTGTGTTCATAATGAAACGAAGCACATTGTACAAGAAGAATACTGTCATCAAGATAGTAAGAACTGTAACTGCTAAACGCAAGTATACAAGCCCTTGGCCTACGAATGAGTTGATATAGTTAAAGTTTTGCGCGAAGGCAACTGCGGGCAAAAGAACTGCTGATAGTGCACTAACATTAAAAACTGCTTTTTTCATAATAAATTAATTATTTACTTTATCCTGGTTAAGTACAGGTATAATAAAAAGTATACCACGAAAAGCTATTGTCTAGCAGTGGATTACTTTGATGCCTTACTATTACTGAGATAGTCGGTCTGTAGGACAGGGACAGTATTATCAAGACCTAATGTAGTGGTAGCAATTTTTATAATTCCCCACACTGATACCATAACGAATAAGCCAATCAGACCCATATATATGAACTGTTTACTTTCTTGCTTGTCTTTTTGTTCAGAGGATCGGATGAATTTAAATACACCCCACAAGAAAACAACGAATGCCAACGTGAAGATACCAGGGATTATTACTGCTCCAATAATACATTTCGCCCAGATTGCAATATCTAACAATGTTTTAAATTTGGCACTACATGATTGTGCTGCTTGCATGTCTGTAGCGGTTGCCGCCAATCCTGCACCTGATCCAGTATTGTATGCAGTACTACTGCCACCATTGAGAGGATTGGTTGTTTGTGAGCCGCCTACTTGCTGGGAAGTAGCTGAGGGATTGTAGTAATAATATTGCTGACAGGCAGCTACCATCGTATCAGTTGTTGCATTGGTACAACAAGTACTAGCATTACCATCTGTTATGGTAGCGCAACTACTTTGGGTTTGAGCAGTAGTGGTTGATGGGGCACGGTTTGCACATGCATCTGCATAGGTATATGAGTTGGCGCCATAACAACAGGTAGAGTAATTATCATTAGTAACATTACTACAACTGATTGCAGTGTTGGTTGTAGCTGGTGTGGTGGTAGTAGTTGTAGGATTCGCTTTTTCATATTCAGAACATTGCATGCTATTTGCAGCAACTCCCTCACCGCCAACGGACTGAACACAACAAGATTGATAATTAGCACTAGTGACCGGCTGACATGAATCCGCAGCCTGAGCTGTAGGGAGGATAGAAACCAATGAAAGTACTAATATAATTGCAGCAAGTATTTTTTTCATATTATTAATTTACTATATTGTTAACTGTTCCAACAATAGCATTGGTAAGCGTCCAAGCACCCAGGATAAGCAGAGTTCCGATGACTGTGTAGAAGAACATATTCTTTGCTACCTTCATCTTCTCTGGATTGCCGCGAGCAAAAATAAACTGTAGGCCTGTCCAAATAAACATAAGGATGATCAATGGTAATGCAATGCGAATGACAATGCTTAAAATTTTATTAATGGCTTCGGGTATGGTACTTATTCCACTTAAGGGATTGTTGAGATGGATATTTAATGCAGAACCTGATGATACAGGAGCCCCATTTCCAGGGGAAGGAGTTGCGCTATTTCCTCCATTCCCAGGAGAAGGTGTGGTTGCGGCCTGCACAGAAAGAGTCATTACAAAAAACAATACTATTGCTGAAAGTGAACCGAGATATTTTTTCATATTTTTAATCATATATTATTTTTGGAAGAAGTATAAATCGTCATGATATCCTAGTACTGAAATAATAGTGCGCACTATCACCCATGCACAAAGCATGAGCAACAGTCCAAGTACGAGATGCTTCGCCATACTGCCGAGTTTGGCATGCTGACCAGGCTTACCCATGGCCGCAATATAACTATAGCCGAGATACATTATCATGATGATTACCAATGGTAACAAGATAGTATTAAAAAAGAATGACATGATATTATTCGCCAACTGCAATAGAGAGTTAAGATCACATTCGTCCCCTGCTCCACCATCACAAGGAATAAGCCCCATGCCTTTACTACTAGAAGATGATACAGGAACTAATGGTGGAATAGTACCATTTGTTATTGTGGTTGAAGATTGATTTGGTGTTGATGTTGAAGCTGGAATAACAGCCGGCGTTTGAGTTTGCTGAGTCGCAAGCCCAGCACCAGAAGTTGTCGCAACAGCTGCTTTTGTAGTGAAATCACAGTCAGTTATTGCTTCGGTAGTGTTAGATGATTGAGAAGTAGGGATAACAAAAACGCTATAACTAGTTAATGGCTTCAGATTATGAAAACCGTAGTTCTGCTGAGTATTGTACGATGCAGGACTTATCACATCCACTGGTTTCAAATTTTTTTTATCATCTACATCTGCTATAACGAAACCTGCATTACTAAAAGTATATGTGGTGGTATTTTGCTTAATAGTTAGTACAGCTAAATCAGGCCTTATGTCCTTTGCAATACATGAAAAACTGGCTGCGTGTATCTTCTGAGTAGGTATAGCTACAAGTGCCGCAAAAATAAACAGGTGAAAAATCTTAATGCCAAAAACATTTTTATTGAGCAGTTGTTTGAAGGTCGCGTGTTGCATTGTCGATTGCTGTTTGCGTATCAGTAGTATTACTGTTTACGTTATTAATCATATCACGGAAGATCGTATTGGTACTAGCAGGATTGGGGTCTGGCCATGAGAATGCAGAGAGTGCTGATTGGAAAAAAACTGAAACATATGGATTGCTTTGCGCTAGCTGTAATAGGTCACGGCGCACTGGTGGTAATGAAAATTGTTTTGACAATGCATCAATACTTGCACTAGTTGCCAGCTGACTTGCAGCAGCATACGCAGCAATAGCATTCGGTGCTTTGGCCATTATACCTACTGCCAATATTGATCCGTATGTTGTACCGCGACCTGTTGCAGAACTTTGAAACATTTGTGACACATCGAAATTAAGATTGGGGTTTTGGGATTGGATTTGAAACAACTCACTAGCGCGACCGATATAAAATGCAGACTTCCCAGCCAAGAAATTTTGGAGGCTTTCAGGCAAAGAACTATTCCATGTGTAGTTGTCTTTGGTAGGGTTGGCAAAACTAGTGTAATAATCCAACGCTTGCACTGCTGCAGGTGTTTCCGTAGCACTACTGCCATTATTTAATACCACTTTTTGATTGACGATAATTGGATTGCCTGTTTGCAAAAATAATGTTGAGAGAATATCTCGCGCATGCAAAATATTATTTGCTTCGCCCAGCGCAACAGTGCTCTGAGTAATCTGTCGTTTAGCATCACGACGAGTAAGTACTGGAATAGCCGCCTGCAAATCACTCCATGTTTTCGGTGGTACTAAAAAGTTTCGAGAAGCCAATATATCTTTGTTGTAATACACAACAAGTGGATCTACGAGTAGCGGCAATGCGCCGATACCAGTACTGGACAAGAAAAACTGTGCACCATCAATGTTGGTATCGCGATACTGTCGCTCAGTATATGCACTAAAAGGTATGGTGTAGAGCTTACTACTGAGTTGAGCGTATTGCTCAGAATTAATCATGACCAAATCTGGTGATTGACCATTTGCTAGTGCAGTAATAATCTCCTGATAAAACGTTACGGCTTTGTGCTGACTATAATCAAGTGTGTAGCCATAATTTTCACTATTAAAGTTGTCGACAAACTTTTGCATATCAGCATACGGGATCACACCCCATACAACAACGGTACCTGTGGGAGTGGTGGATGCTGTTTTACTAGAGGATGAAAAAAGCCCTGAGAAAACTGCAATTGCAATGACAAAGCCAACAATAAATACAACAATGAGAATGGTTTGAAATGATGACTTCATGCAATTAAATATAATGAGTATTACTTACCAAAAAGTATAGCATAGTGATGCGCTCCACTTGGTAGGCTATCAGCTAATTTTTTAAATCCTATCGTTCCAAGTAATGCTTCTGACATTGCCTCTGTAAAAATATGATGAGGTTTCGGACCGAGCCCACCAAAGGATTCTGTCCAATCAACTAGTACGATCTTGCCACCTTGTTTCAATACTCGATATGCTTCCTTCAACATCGCAGCCTTGTCATCAAGCGTGAACAATACATTGAAACACAGGACAACATCAACACTTTCATTGGCAAGTTTTGTGCCCTCAGGTATTTCAATATCTCCCCACAATACGTGAAGGTTGGGTAGTTTTTTATCAAGTGCATCACGGGTGATACGAGTAACTTGATCTTTATTTATTTCAATAGCAAAGACTTGTCCTTGTGGTACTAATGTAGCAGCGAGCGCTGCTACCATACCACTACCAGCACCAAAGTCAGCGATAGTATTTGTTGACTGAATATGCGCAGCCGCGAGAGTTTGTATAGGATCCATGAACATGCACCTAGTATAGCACTAGAGACATGTAACTGAAGCGAGACTATCCCCAGCGCGCAACTTCATGATCGTTACTCCTTGAGTTTGTCTACCACTTGAAGGCACTGTATTCAGATCAACACGGATCACTTGTCCTTTCTTTGACATAGCAACAAGTTCCATATCATTGAGCACTACCTTTCCTACCATCAATGCACCAGAACGCGCAGTAACTTTTGTCGTTTTGATACCTGAACCGCCACGCTTCTGAATTTTGTATTCACTCATTGCAGTTTTTTTACCAATACCGTTAGCACTCATGGCAAGCATGAAGGTGTTTTCTTCCGTAGAAACAACATCAGCACCAATGATGACATCTCCTTTGCCGAGCTTCATTGCGCGAACACCACCTGCAGTACGTCCCATCTCACGAATATCTGTTTCTTCAAAACGAATGGATTGACCGAGTGCTGTAGCCAAGATCACACTGTTGTCTTTTTGCACGCGAAGTACGGCTTCAAGTTCATCTCCAGCATCCAAACGAATAGCAATAATGCCACTGCGTCGAACGTCTTTGAAACTCTCGTATGAAATTTTCTTGGCAGTTCCCTGTTTTGTAATCAACATCAATGATGCTTTTTCGGCCTTGGCTTTCTTTGGTACAGCAAGAATTGAAGTAACTCTTTCATCGGCAGACAGAGACAGGAAGTTCATAATAGACTTACCTTTTGTTGCACGCTTACCTTCTAGCAGTTCATACATTTTGATCTGGTATGCCTTACCGCGATTGGTGAAGAACAACAAGTCACTATGCGTGTCTGTCATTAATAGAATGGTAACGAAATCTTCTTCCTTTGTTTCAAGGTCGATCACTCCTACCCCTCCACGTTTCTGGATTTTGTATTCTGTTGGATCTGTACGCTTAACGTATCCGCCTGCAGTAAATACCAATACTGAATCTTTTTCAGGAACAAGGTCTTCATCAGAAATTGCTTTATTTCCCGCATCGATAATCTTAGTTCGGCGTTCATCGCCATACTTGTCACGAATTTCTATCAATTCATCTGAGATGACTTTATAAATTTTCTTGGCACTTGCAAGCAATGCTTCAAGTTCAGCAATTAACAGCTGCTTCTCTTTGAGTTCAAGCTCAACAGCTTTTCGCTCCAAACCAGCAAGCTTTTGCAAACGCATTTCCAAAATAGCAGTAGCTTGTAAGTCAGAGAATTTAAATTCTTTGATCAAGTTTACTTTTGCGAGTGCAGCGTCTTTTGACTCACGAATAATAGTAATAACACGATCGATGTGATCAAGTGCTTTCTTTAGACCGAGCAAAATATGTTCACGGTCTTTTGCCTTCGCCAAATCATACGCAGTACGACGACGTACAACTACCTCTCGATGAGCAATGAAGTATGTCAAAATAGACTTCATTGAAAGCGTCTGCGGGATGCCGTCAACAAGTGCCACCATGTTGTAGTGGAAACTTTGTTCTAGTTGTGTGTGTTTGTATAAAAAGTTCAATACTTTCTGAGGGTTGATACCACTCTTCAAGGTGATCACTACGCGCATATCCTTGGTTGAAAGTTCATCAAGCGCTTTAATACCTTCAAGTTTCTTTTCTTGAACAAGTGTTGCAATAGATTCAACAAATGTTGATTTGTTTACACGATATGGCAAAGACGTAATGATGATTTGATATGAACCATTTTTTAGCTCAGTGATTTCTGCTTCACCACGACACACAACACCTCCACGACCTGTTGCACTGGCATGTAAAATATCAGCTTTATTAAATGCTAGACCGCCAGTTGGAAAGTCGGGTCCTTTTACGATTTCTGCCAAGTCTTCGTTGGTAGCATTATCGTTTTCGATCAAATGCAAACATGCATCAATAATTTCTGTGAGGTTGTGAGGAGCGATGTTAGTCGCCATACCAACAGCGATACCAAGGGTACCGTTCAACAAAAGGTTTGGCACAGCAGAGGGTAATACAGAAGGTTCTTTACGAGTGGAGTCATAGTTAGGACGAAAATCCACTGTGTCTTTTTCGATGTCACGCAAAAGTTCAGATGCAATCTTTGACATACGAGCTTCGGTATAACGCATCGCAGCAGCGTTATCGCCATCAACAGAACCGAAGTTACCTTGACCTTGGATCAAAGGATATCGCATTGAGAAATCCTGTGCGAGGTTAACCATCGCATCATATACAGATGAGTCACCGTGTGGGTGATATTTACCAAGTACATCACCAACTACGGTCGCACTCTTACGGTATTTTGCTGTTGCAACCAATCCGTTTTCATACATAGAATACAAAATACGTCGGTGAACCGGCTTCAAACCATCGCGCACATCAGGCAATGCACGGTCAGTAATAACACTCATGGCATAGTCAATAAAAGACTCGCGCATTTCTGTAACAATGTTTACAGGAACAACATTGAGGCGAGGTTCAGCTGGTGCCGCTGGGACAGTAAGTTCTTTTTTAGCCATATAGTAGAGGTATTATAGCTTATTTTGAGTGAAAAAGCGATTGTGTATCTGTTAAAAGTGTGGCGTAAGCACTGGTAATTGCCTCTTCTGGGCCACGTTCTACTTGTTGAGGACGGGTATATACGTAGATCATTATAAGTACGAGAATAATAGCAATAATACCTGTTGCAATAACGGCATAACGCTTGCGAACATGGAGTGGCTTACCTTGTAAATATTTGATCATATTACTGAATTAAATAATTATCCTTGTGGTTCAAGTAATAAAATATATCCTTCTTTGCCATCAAGGTCTCGGCGTTTCAGTGTTGCCTTGTCTTGAGATTCATTTTTTTCTTGCCCGCCTTCTTTTAGAAATTGGTTAAGTGTAGCAGCATTGTATTCATATGGAATAACTACGTTCGGATCAAATGATAGTGCGGTCTTGTATGCTTTGGCTGCAGTAAGATCCAATGAATCACTTCCTACAGGAACAAAAATCATATCTGCATTTGAAGCAATTTCTTTTGCATCAGGTGTCATAGTCTTATCATCCGTTAATAATCCGAGAAATGCGATCTTAATACCATCTAGTTCAAAACCGTATACAGTATTGTTGTACGTCTTCCCTTCCATTATTACAGTACTAGGTGCACCGTTAATCATTAACTCTCGCACTTCATAGTTGCCAGGACCATCGATAACGAATGGTTCTTTGTCACCAAGAGTAACAGTATCTCCCCCATTTGTATCAATAGTGTTAGTAGTAATAAGTGCGATATCAGCCCCAAAACGTGGCACTTTTGCAAATGCCTTCGAATCCTTGGCAGGAGGATTGATAGCGATAGTAAGATCTCCTAATGTCAGTTTAAAATAAGACTTTCCGAAATATGTGATAACCATGTCCACACTATACCAAAAAGAGCGGAAATAAAAAAATCACAGCGAAATGACCTTCAGAAAACCTTGCTATTTCACTCTATATACTGTATATTTTCCTCACTCTATTGAGTATTAGTCATTCCCTTTTGGAATAACCCCCTCTGGTGCACTCAGACCTTTGGGAATCTAAAAGGTGGTTATAGCCACCTTTCGAGGTGGCAATTTTTTATTTATGGATATAGAAGAAACAAAAGTAATCAACAACGATGTATCTGAAGAAGTTTCAGTACCGTCAGAACCTCACCGTGCAATGATGGATGAGATCGTTGAAGGTCCTGTTATTGCTGTTGATAAATCAGCAATTTACATCGATCTTAAACCTTTCGGTACAGGTATCATTTATGGCCGCGAATTCATCGCTGCTCGTGACCTGATCCGCAAGACAAACATTGGCGACATCATCAAGGCAAAAGTTGTTGATATCGAAAATGAGGACGGCTATGTTGAGCTTTCATTGAAAGAAGCAAAGCAGGCATTGATCTGGAATGAAGCAGAAATTGCTATCAAATCTAAGACAATGTTTGACCTTACTATCAAGGATGCCAACAAAGGTGGTCTTATTATTGACTGGCAGGGTGTTTCTGGATTTCTTCCAGCTTCACAGCTTAAGCCTGAACACTACCCTCGCGTAGAAGATTCTGATAAGGACAAAATCCTTGTAGAACTTAAAAAGCTTATCGGTACTAAGTTTGCAGTGACAATGATCTCTGCTAACCCAAAGGATGGCAAGCTTATCTTCTCTGAAAAGGATGGTTCACCTGAAGAACGTCAGGAAGTAGTAAGTAAGTACAACGTAGGCGATGAACTCGACTGCGAAGTAACTGGTATCGTAGACTTCGGTGTATTCTTGAAAATCGAGGATGGCCTAGAAGGATTGGTACACATCTCTGAGCTTGACTGGGGACTTGTTGAAGACCCTCGTCAAATGTTCAAATTGAAAGACAAGGTAAAAGCTAAGATCATCGACATCAAGGATGGCAAGATCTCACTTTCAATCAAAGCATTGAAAGAAAACCCTTGGAAATCATTTGAAAGTACTTTGAAGAAAGGAGATATCGTTAAAGGTGCTGTAATCAAATACAACAAACACGGTGCTCTCGTTTCTATCAAGGAAGGCGTAGCAGGACTTGTTCATCACTCAACATTCGGTAGTGAAGAAAAACTCCGCGAAGCACTTCAACTTGGCAAGACCTATCCTTTCACTGTGACTCTCTTTGAACCAAAAGAACAGCGTATGACTCTTGTCTGCGGTGAACAGAAAGTTGAAGAAGAAAAAACAGAAGAGGCTAAATAGTTTCTTACTCGTAACACAAAAGCCGCCTCGTAAAGGGCGGCTTTTGTGTTTGTATGTAAGATATTTATTAAAGGAAAATAAAAGAATTAATAGGGACAGTCCCCTATGTTTTTTCATAAGAAAAGACCCTTACATTAGAGGGTCATTTCTTTACGTATTAAAGGTTTTAATAGGGACAGTCCCCTGTATTTTCTATTGCAGAAATCTTTATATTTAGATTGTTATCACCTAGTTGTATTCGTTCATAATGTCCTGTGTGCTTTTGAACGGCAGTGCCTCGATGACCTTAATCGCTTTGCCTATTCCCTGATCGCGGAGCTCGTCTTCGAAGGGGGCGAAGTTTGAAAGCAAGAATGTTTCGAAACCATTTGGTGGCAAAATTTTTGATTGTAATTCTTCATGAACAGGACGAACACCAATACGGATACGTAAGAAATCTTTTGTACCAAGGTGATCGATAACAGACTGCACACCATTGTGCCCACCAGCACCGCGCCCGAATGAACATTTAATTTCGCCAAGCGGAATATCGATGTCATCATAGACAACAACAACGGGTCCATTATGTTGCTTCACCAACATTGCTGCTGCCAAACCAGAATTATTCATAAAGGTAGTAGGTTTTGCGAGCAACAACTCTGTGCCAAAAGATGCAATCTCCGAATGAAAAAGTTTTCTCTCATTAAAATGCAGTCCTTCTAATGCTGCCATTACACTAAGTGTCATGAAGCCAACATTGTGGCGGTTGCGGACGTACGTAGTTCCAGGGTTGCCGAGCCCAATAACGATATTCATACCGCTACTGTACCATATATTGCCATTCTGCTATACTTGCCCTAATTATGGAACAAACAACAGAACACCAGACTCCCTCTCCAGAAATAGCCCCGCGGAAGACTTTTTTCCAAACTGGCCTTGGAAAGTTTATTGAAAATGTTCTTTATATCATTGGCGCAGTTATTTTTGCTGCAATTATCCAAGCGTTCCTTATTCGTCCTTTTATTGTAAGCGGTACATCAATGGACCCTGTGATCAAAAACGGTCAGTACCTTATTATTGATGAAGTAACCTACCATATCCATACACCTGAGCGTGGCGATGTGATCGTTTTCAAGGCACCACCAGAACCAAGCAAGTACTACATCAAACGTGTAATCGGCCTACCAGGAGATACCGTGAAGATCAAAGACGGTAAGGTTACTATTGTTAATACTGCACATCCAGATGGATTTACATTGAATGAACCTTATCTGACTCACCTTTCAAACGATAATGGAACATTCGTTGTTACTCAAAATAATTACTTTGTGATGGGAGACAATCGTACTGGAAGTTACGACTCTCGATCATGGGGTATGCTGCCTATTGAAAATATCCGTGGGCGTGCAGTGCTACGACTATTACCAGTAAATACCGTAAGTGTATTACCAGGAAAAGAAACATATGAGTACTAAACCAGAACCAAAAAAATCAACTCAAGAAATCGCTAGTCCAAAAGGCATGCGTGACATTATTGGCGACGACTACTACAAATTCCAGGGCTTCTTCGAAAAAGCTCAGGAAGTAGCGGTGTACTACGGCTTCACTCCTATTGAAACTCCTATTTTAGAATATGAGAATACTTTCACACGTGCTGTTGGTGAAGGCACTGATATCGTCGATAAGGAAATGTATACTCTCAAAACTAAAGGCGGTGATCACCTGGCAATGCGCCCAGAGCACACAGCAAGCTTAGTTCGCGCATACATCGAACATGGTATGCAGAGTTTGCCACAACCACAACTCTTTTATCACAGCGGTCCAGTATTCCGTCACGACAAACCTCAGCGAGGACGATACCGACAGTTCTATCAATTTGACGTTGATGTTCTTGGTAATGAAAAAAGTATCATCGATGCGTTGGTTATTCGTACTATCTACACTATTTTGGAAGAAGCTGGTGCAAAAAATTTGGTAGTAAATATTAACTCAATTGGTGACAAAGAATCACGTCCTGCGTATTTGAAAGAACTGGTTGCTTATTACAGAAAACATTTGAATGACCTCCCAGCTATTGACCAAGAACGATTGAAAACAAATCCAATGCGTATCCTAGACTCAAAGGAAGAAAAAACAAAAGAAATTAACCAAAATGCTCCTGACTCAATCAGCTTCCTTTCAACTAGTGGCAAGCGTCACTTCAAAGAAGTACTTGAATGTCTTGATCAAATGGGCATCCCTTATCAAATCGACAAGTTGCTTGTACGAGGTCTTTCATATTACACACATACCGTATTTGAAATCATGGAAACAGATGAAGATGGTCGCACACAAACTATCGCTGCTGGTGGACGCTATGATTACCTTGGCAAAGAACTTGGTGCTAAAAAAGATCTTCCGGCTATGGGTGGGTCAATTGGTATGGACCGCATCATCGAACGTCCTTGGTTCAAAGATCTTGCTCCACGTATCATGAAGAAACCAAAAGTGTATTTCATCCAAGTTGGACTTGAAGCTAAGCTTAAAAGTTTGAATGTTATCGAAGTGCTTCGTAAGGCACATATTCCTGTAATGCAGGCATTGTCAAAAGATTCTCTTTCAGCGCAACTTGCTGTAGCAGAAAAAGCTGGCGTTCCTTACACTATTATCTTTGGTCAGAAAGAAGCAATGGAAAACTCTGTTATGGTTCGCAACATGGATACTCGCAGTCAGGATGCTGTTCCAATCGCAGAATTGCACACCTACCTTAAGTCATTGAAGTAATATGAAAGCTATCGTACAAACACCTGAACCTGTGCTGCGCAAAATCGCTGCAGCAGTGCAACCTTCTGCTATTAAGAGTACATTCGTTCAAGGACTGCTCGCAGACATGAGTGATGCTATTGCTCGTGAAGAAGACGCGGTTGCTATTGCTGCACCACAGCTCGGTGAATCATTGCGCATCTTCGTTGTATCACAACGGGTAAATAAAAAGTTTGAATCTGATTTGGTTTTTATCAACCCAGAAATTATTCGTCTTGGTAAAAACAAAACTATCATGCAAGAAGGCTGTTTGTCTGTGCGATGGAAATATGGCGATGTGAAGCGTGCAACTACAGCCACAGTTCGCGCACTCAATGCTGAAGGTAATGAATTTGTCGTGAATGGCCGCGGACTATTAGCACAAATTTTTCAACACGAAACTGATCACCTGAATGGTATTCTATTTATCGATACTGCAAAGAATGTAGAAGATATCCCTCCTGCAAAATAAATAACGGGAGCTAAGCTCCCGTTATTTATTTTGCTAAGCAACACACATTCATACGATTGTGTTATCATTTATCATATGAATTACCGCTACGTATTTTTCGGAACGCCCCATATTGCAGCGCTGACACTACAAGGTCTGAAAGATAAGGGATTGTTGCCTAGTTTGATCGTTACGGCTCCTGCACGCCCTCAGGGACGCGGTATGCACATGATTGAGACACCAGTGGCTACATTTGCAGCTATACACAATATCCCGGTTATTAGTCCTGAAAAGATTACCTCAGAAGTTATTGAGGATTTAAAAAACCGAGGTCCTTGGGATTTCTTTTTCGTCGTAGCCTATGGCAAAATCCTGCCAACTTCCCTCTTAGAAATTGTTGATAACAAAGTATTGAATCTTCACCCGTCACTTCTCCCTCTTTACCGCGGACCATCACCACTAGAGTCAGTACTGCTCAGTGATGACAAAGAAACTGGTGTAAGTATCATGGAGCTTGATGCTCTAGTGGATCATGGACCGGTAGTTGTTCAGTCATCTTTTACACTCGAACCTTCTACCACTGTAGATGCACTAACAGAAGAAAGTGCACGCATCGGTAGTGAACTTTTTGTAAATAACATTGAAGCGTATTTAAATAAAACTATTACTCCTACGGAGCAAGATCATGATACTCACACTCATACTCGCAAGTACATCAAAGCTGATGGATTGATCACTGACGATATGTCGCACTGGACTAAATGGAAAACATTTCGTGCATTGGGCAATCGCGGCTGGGTACATTTCATCACCGAGAAGCATGGTGAATCGTTGCAGATAAAAATAACAAAAGCCTCATACCAGGATGAGACTTTTGTTATCGATGAAGTTATTCCGGAAAATGGTAAGCGTCAGTCGTATACTGATTTCTTACATTCCCTTAACTAATCGTTTCAATGTTGCTGCTCCTCGACGGAACAATGTTTGTGAGCGCGCTTTACCCCCTTTGATTTCTCGAATTATTTCAGTGCGAACATCATCGATTGCTTCATAGAGATCAGTCTTTTCAGATGAAGCATTGTATTGCTTTCCTAAAGGCGTTGTAACATTTACTTCAGCTTTGTACACGTCACCATTTTTGTGATGCATGGTAGTTTTGCCAATTTCAACGGCGATAATACAGTCGCCTTCAGTGTATTTGGTAATACTACTAAGACGCTTCTCTGTATAATCTGTTAATGCGGGAGTAAGTTCTATTAGGGTACTTTTTATACTTATGCTCATATACCCTATTATACTCCATTAATGGATTATTTCTTCCACGCAGTAGGAGCTGCGAGAGTTTTGCCACTCTTCACCATATCAGCTTCTGTTTCAACGATCACTTCTGCCATGATTGAAACTGCTTCAACAGCGAATTCACCGAGTGAACTTTCTTCTGAAAGCATTGTTGCATCTGCACCTGAGTATACAGCGTTTGCAATGTCAGAAACTTCAGCACGTGTTGGCACTGGAGCCTTGATCATTGATTCAAGCATTTGAGTTGCAACGATAACTGGCTTACCTACTGCATTACACTTTTCGATAAGCATCTTTGTTACTGCTGGAACTTTTGCATGTCCGATCTCAACAGCAAGGTCACCGCGAGCTACCATAACGATATCTGTAGCAGCAATGATTTCATCAATTTTTTCTACTGACTCGGGAGTTTCGATCTTTGCAACGATTGGCTGACTGCCACCGTGCTGTGTGATCAATGCGCGAAGTTCTTCAATATCTTTTGCTGTACGAACGAATGAAAGAGCGATAAAGTCCACACCCATTTTCACTGCGAATTCTAGATCGCCTTTATCCTTTTCTGTTAGAGCAGAAATAGTAAGGAATGCATTTGGAAGATTCACTCCACGACGTCCTTTGATAACACCCCCAACTTCAACTGTTGTGTACATGTCACCGTTTTCAACCTTGTCTACCACAAGCTTGCGACGACCATCATCGAGCATGATCACCTGCCCTGGCTTCATTTCTGAAACGATTTCTGGGAAGTTGAAAAATACTTTGTTTACATCACCTTCACATGGAGTTGTTGAAAGGATGAACTGAGCACCAGGAACGAGTTCAACTGGGCCATTAGCAAAGTCACCGATACGGATCTTTGGACCAGAGAGGTCAAGCAAGATTTCGATAGGCATACCAGCTTCAGCAGCACCTGCACGAATGTTTTCGATGCGAGCCTGGTGAATAGTTTGGTCATCATGACTCATATTTGTACGAGCAATGTTTACACCAGCCTTTAACAGCTTAGTGAAGTTTTCTTTTGATTCTGATCCTGGACCAATAGTGGCCACGATTTTTGTTTTTCTAGCAATTTGTGACATAATTTTTTGGGTTATTTGAAATAATTAAAAGCAGTGTAGTATAGCCTTATGGGCAAGATTTTGGCAATAGTCTTTTTAATACTGTTTATATGGGTAGCGATACCTCATATTGCAAAGGGCGAATGGATCGCCCCGACTGCTATTGCGCCTAACTCTTGGCTAGCAGGCAATTCTTATAATAACCAGCTAGCAAATGCGTCCTTTGGCGCGCCGGAGGTATCGAAGGCGGCTGCTTCACCTGTTCAAGGATATGGCTGGTTCCATTTCGACTTCTGGAAACATGACCCCTCTGCTCCAGGCCGCGTGGTAACCAAAAGCGACTTTTCCCTACGACTATAGCCAGCACCAAAAATCGTTGAAATCGTAAATAAATAATGCTATAGTGCAGTGCACTTTATTCCCTTCCTGAGGGACAAAGCCTGTCACACAATATTCCCCTGTAGCTCAGCGGTAGAGCGGTCGCCTGTTAAGCGATTGGCCGTAAGTTCGAATCTTACCGGGGGAGCTAAGTGTTTATCGTGAAAGTGACCTATCCGCGTCCGGATAAGCCATTTTCTAGCGAGTTAAGTAACACACCAAAAAAGCCACAATGACTTAACCCACAATTGTGGCTTTTTTGGTGTGTTACTTTTTAATCAGGCAAGAATCCACCTGACTGCATTTTCCATAAATGAGCATACTTTCCATTCTGTTGAAGCAATTCTTCATGCGTACCATCCTCAACAATTTTTCCACCTTCCACAAATACAATACGGTCCATTGATTGAAGTGTCGAGAGTCGGTGAGCAATAGCAATGACTGTCTTCCCTTTCATTAGAATGGTTAATGCTTCTTGTACCTTTCCCTCACTTTCGCTATCAAGGGCACTCGTTGCTTCATCGAGAATAAATAGCGGGCTGTTCTTAAGTATGGCTCGAGCAATTGCAATACGCTGTCGTTGTCCACCCGAAAGCTTCACGCCCCGTTCACCGACAACAGTGTTGTAGCCTTTTGGCAATGTTGAAATAAAGTCATCGGCATAGGCCATCTTTCCTGCTTGTTCGACTACTTCTCTTGAAGCCTCGGATGAGCCGTAGCGAATGTTTTCAGCAATCGTCGTATGGAAGAGCGATGTATCCTGAGAAATAAAAGAAATATGAGAACGGAGAGAATCTTGGGTCATTGTTGTTATATCCACATCATTAATTTTTATTGTTCCACTTTGTGGGTCAAAGAACCTCAATAAAAGATTTATCGCCGTAGTCTTTCCCGCGCCGCTCAAGCTTGGCTTGAAGCCGCATAGCAGATGAACGTGGTCACCGTCGGTGCCGATGGCTTCGAACTCGATGTCGTAGCGTTCCTGGATGGAGCGGGAAATCTCCAGAATCGCTCTGTCTATCCGTGGCGTCAGCAGCGCCTTGCGGTACTTTAACGGAAAGACTATGTGATAGTGGGTGTCGTACGTGCTGTGGTTTGCGCTCTTGTTCGCCATGGTTCGAGTCTATATGAAAACCTTAGGTTTTCATACTTTCCGAAAAGGAAACCCCGCAGCAAGCTGCGGGGAATTTGGGGGTTTAAAGACTAATATAACATCTAAATCTTTTACTTCCTGATATCTATTTTTTACCTCATCAAATAGTTCTTTGTATCTTTCAAAACCAACATTCATAGATTAATTATTATATAAATTGTACGTCTTAATGTATTAGGACAGGTGAACCAATCGCTTATCCGTGATGGTTTTATGAAGCTTGTCGCGCTCGATTGTTCGCGCTATTTCAGGTATTCCTAGAGCTGAGGATGGAATATCACAAATCATATTACCGTGAAGATCAATGATCGCTCCTTTTTGAACAAGCGTGGTCTCGTTCCAAAAAGAATCGCCAAGATTAAATTTTTGCATGATTCGCAGACCGTTACCATTCTTGTCCTGAAACACTGAAGACGTTTCTGTGCCATGCAGCGTCCGTTCCACTGCGCCTCCAACAGGCACGCGCTGTATTTTATGCGGGAGCGTCGTACTCCACTACTGCATGACACCAGATATATTTTTTTAATATGTATCCTTCACGCACCACCCTGACGCAGACCTCGACCTGCGCCAATCCCGATGTGATCGGATAGAAACCTTCGCCCGAAGCCGTGACCGCAGGCATGTCAAAAATCTCGGCTTTAGTATATCAAAATAAAATTAAACGCAAAAAGAGCCCAAGGTACAAAGTATCCAAGGGCTCAATAGTTTTAGAGGCAAAATCCTCAAGGTTTTTCTGCGAGAAACATCCAGTCAACGTCAGCAAACCAGTGGCCATCAACAACCACCAGGCTAAGCCTGCGCCTGCCATCGTCACGACTGACGCACAGGAAGCAACGGCGACCATCCTTGCCCTGAAACACTGAACTTTCAGCGTTTTCTGCGGCGACAAAGTCTTTGCCGGCAAGTTCTGCGGGAAGCTTGTTTTCGGGAACGGCAGCCATGGCACCGGTTAAGTAGTTTGGTGCACTTTTGCATAAGGTCAGGCCGAACTTGTTCACGTACGCTTCCTCGTCGCCACTGTCCACGTTTTCGGTGACAGGGACGAAGTAGATGCGCTTTGCGCCAGCTGCTTCCAGTAACGGAATGCGGTCGTGATCATCGCTGATCCAATCGTACACGCTGTCGTAGTTTCCTTTCTCGATCGCCAGAGCGATGTTATTAATCGGATCTACAACAACAGAATACAAATCCTGAATCTTCGCTTCGCGGTCGGCCAATAGCTTGCCGAGGTTTTTCAGATCGTCTTCGGTGAGGAATTCGATCGCTTTGTCGGAACCTTTGGCGTCCGTGATTCCTTGCCTCACCAAGACTGCGTAGTCTGAGTCGGCAATGATAAGAATTGTTTCGGGCATTAGTATGTTTTTACAGTGTTTTGAAAAGAAATACGTTTTTAGTATCATAGCATGAATTGAGTATAAAGTCAATGATTTAAAGGCTATGCCCAAAAAGCCTCGTTTTTTCGCCACGACTACACATTTTCCCCGATCCAAGCTAAGGTACCCAAACCTTCCTTAACAAAGCCCCATGCCTCCATTCTCCCTCACCCAGTCCACCCACACGTCAAAGTCCCTGTTATTCTCCATGATCGCAAGCGACCTGATGACCGCCATCGCAAACGCATCGGCCAGGTCGTCATGTCCCTCGATGCCAAATCCGGTCAGTTGGCTGACGAGCTCCTCCGCGCCATGCCTCGGGAACTGGATAATTCCTGTCTGTATGTAGTGCGAGGTCATGGCAAGGCGCGAGCGCTTGTCGGTCGTGTTCTTCACGCCTTCCACCTGTACTCCTGATCCAGAGAGCTGGTCCGCATAGATTTCCTGAAAGCCGTTCGACTCGATCACCACCAACGGTTCCATGTCATACGGCAGGTTCTTTGCGAGCATCCGTATCGTCCTCGTTGTTTCGGGATACGGCATTCGCTTGTTGATTGGATTTGGCAGGATGTACATTTTGATGTCCCTGTCCTTCTGATGCAGCACGCCCGTGACGACTGCCGAACAGTGCGGTCTTTGCCGATACTCAACAGCAAATCAGCGCTAGGATTCTTCATGATGTTCTTCGGACACAATGCCCGCCAATTTCAATGCCTGCTCGACCAATACCTTTTGTTCCGGAGACATCTCGTGAATGGTTTCCAATCTTCCATCAATCTGTACCTTTGTTTTGTAGTCGCCATGGTGGTGCTTGAGCCAGTACATGATCGCAGCCAGATTACGATCCTTGACCGCGCCGATGAGCTGGGACTCTGCCACGTCATTGATGAGCAAGCGTCCTTCGCTGACTGCCTGGTCGGCTGATGTGGCGAATGCCTCGTCCTCCGCTTTCCATCGGTAAAAAGTTGCTCGTGAGATATCGAGCTTTTCGCAGGCGATCTGAACAATCGGTGTTTTCCGCAGTTGCTCCAGAAGCAGAGCTTTGTTTTCTTCGGTGGTTTTATTCATAGAGCAATGTGGGCTGTATCTTCGTCAGTTTCTCAAATCGATCCATGACGGTCTGGCAGTATTCAATATCAAGCTCGACTCCAAGACACACTCGGTGGGTTTGTTCGCACGCAATGAGTGTTGAACCGCTCCCAAGAAAGCAGTCGTAGACAACTTCATTAATATTTGTGCTGTTGAGAATGAGATTCCGCAGAAGCGGTATCGGCTTCATGGTCGGGTGCAGACTGCTTTTCGTCGGGCGAGGATAGAAGAGATCGCACCAGACGAAGACATGCGTATCCATCTTTGAAATCTCCAAGCCGTTGCCGATTATGTTCTTCAGAAATGTTTTGTACTCATCGTCGGGCTTGCTGTCATCGACTGACCCGCCATAGTGCTGCCTGCGTCCGACGCCCTTGTTGTAGTCGAGAGAGATGTTGTACGGCGGGTCGAAGTACAGCATGGAGACGTTCACGCAGGTGCTTTCTTTTTGTTCGAGGCGAACCCCGGCAATGCTGTTACCGGGGTTGGGAGCAAATAAAAAAGCTCCATCCTTTACCCAACCTCGTTGCAAGAGAGCTGGAAAAATCAGGAATGGTTATAGAACGACTGGAGCCATGGAAAGGCAAAGTTACATTCAAAGATGTGGGGGCCCTTGTATTTATGCTCAAGGCTGTGCCATGGACTGTAGGTGATTTCAGTGTCATTAAACACCGAGAGGTATTAGAAAAGCTAAAAAAAGATATTGATAAGAACGGAAAATTAACTTTTGCTGAGAGTAAGTATTTAATAATTGCAAAGAAAAAAGTCTAGTTTCCTGCTAGTAAAGTCTTTCGAACATCGTCCAGGGTTCGGAGCACTTGACAATGTATTTAAAATACATATTGTTTATATGGGACTCAAAAACAGTTAGTATATTTAAAGAACTTAATGGCATGTTAATCTCGACATGGTCATTAATTAGTAAGGCGGTTCTTACCCTTTTGCCAAAAGTATGCTCAATCAATGAGCGAAATTGAAAATAAAGGATTCTTTAGGCGCCTCTTAGAGAATTTCTTTGAGATTAAAGAAATTAAAATAGATAAGGAGAATAATCTGTCCTGTCTATTCCCTCGGTTACCACAAAGCCCACCTCTCACAATGTGATGTTAAGGGCTTTTTTATTTGACCAAGCAGTTTCGAACATCGTCCAGCGTTCGGAGCATTTGAGCGAAAACAAAAGTACCCTTCACTGGGTATTTTTGCTTTTCCGAAAATGCGAACCCCGGGAAGTGGTTACCGTGGGAGTAATAAAAAAACCACCCGTCGTATATCATCGAATCGGGTGGTTTAGAAAAGAATTATCCCCTACTACTTACGGGAAATTGTACTGGTTTTCCAGGTACTACACTGGCTGAAGTTTTTTTATCTTTTGCAGCTTTTTGTAGCTCGTAAAAATTTACCGCATCTTTTCCAGTTAGGATCGGTGTCTCTTTAAGTGGTTTTGCCATAACTTTTAACTATTTTCATTACTTTAACACAAAAGTTGTTTTCGAACATCGTCCAGCGTTCGGAGTAAATAAATCACTCATAAGAAATAAGTGGGCCTTTGCTATACTAGTAATAATGATGTCACAATATGAGGTCTTAGCATTTAAAAATTCTAAAAGTTGGCGACAGTGGCTCTTGAAGTCCCATAGCAATACTGAGGGGGTCTGGCTGCGAATATATAAAAAGGCTTCCGACATCTCTTCGGTTTCCTATGCAGAAGCCCTTGATGATGCTTTATGTTTTGGCTGGATTGATGGTCAAAAGAAAAAATATGACGACGTATCCTATATTCAGAAATTTACACCACGACGAGCACGCAGTATGTGGTCAAAGCGCAATATAGAACATATTGAAAGACTAACTAATGATAAGCTGATGACCTCAGCAGGAATTACTGAGGTGGAAAAAGCTAAAGCCGATGGTCGCTGGGAAGAAGCGTATGACTCGCCTAGTAATATGATGGTACCTGACGATTTCATTACTGCAGTAAAGGCAGACAAAAAAGCTTTTGCGAATTACCAATTACTTAAAAAATCAGACTTATACAGTATTGGTTTTAAGCTACAGACTGCGAAAAAAGCAGAGGCCCGAGAAAGAAGATTCCTCTCTTTACTTGAAAAGTTACATAAAGGCGAATCATTACATTAGAACGTTATTGTTTTTTCAATACTGTCCTACCAAAAATAGCATTGTCTTTTACCCCAAAGCTACTATAATTTAATCATGACAAAAGGAACATATGTAGACGGGTTTGTAATACCAATAAAGACGAAAGATGTTGCGGCTTATAAAAAGATGGCGGTATGGGGTGCAAAGATGTGGAAAAAACATGGGGCACTTGAATACTTCGAATGCATAGCTGATGATTTAAGTGTGGTAAACGGTATGGGTCAGGGCTTTGAAAAGATGGCTAAACTCAAGGAAGATGAGACTGTTATATTCTCTTTTATTGTTTATAAGTCAAAAGCACAGCGTGATCAAATAAATAAAAAAGTGATGACAGATCCTACTATGAAAGATTTTGACGAAAAATCTATGCCAGTTGATATGAAGCGTTTCGTAATGGGAGGTTTTAAGATTTTAGTTAAAAACTAAAGTTAGCTATTCAAACAAACATATTTTTAAAATGAAAACTTTACTTGATACCTCGACCAGAGATGAACTAATTGCCAGAATAAGAAATGTTAACGAGCGCAGTGCTGCGCAATGGGGCAAAATGAATGTGTCTCAAATGTTGAAGCACTGCACAATTGCCGATGAGTTGTACTTAGGTAAAACAACATACAAGCAAAACTTTTTTGGGAAATTGTTTGGTCAAATGGCAATGAAGAATTTATTAAAAGATGAAAAGCCGTTGGGTCGCAATACCCCTACTATCCCCCAGCTTAAAAACTTGGAGAGTGACAGCAACATCGAAGTCGACCAAAATAGACTGATTGATTCTGTACAAGAATACGAGCATTTCTCAAGGCAACTCATAGTGCACCCTTTTTTCGGCAACATGACTCGAGAACAAATAGGAATGATGGCGTATAAACATATTGATCACCATCTCAGACAGTTCAACGCGTGGTGTTTTTAGACTTTGGACAAAATAAAAAACCTCTCACTATATGAGGGGTTTTAAATTATGATACTATTATCCTATGGCTACAATAAATCCTTGGATCAACTTTAACGGCAATGCTGAAGAAGCATTCACATTTTATAAATCAATATTTGGTGGTGAATGTACAAAAATTATTCGCTTCAAAGATCTCGCAAGTACTGAATTTCCAGTACCAGAAACAGAGGCGGAAAAAATAATGCAGATCTCATTACCCATCGGTACGGGCAGCGTACTGATAGCAAATGATGTGCCTGCATTTATGGGAACAGTAAGTGAACAAGAAAATCGCAGTAAAATTTTAGTTACTGCCGATAGTAAAGAAGAAGCAGATGCTATATTCAACGGTCTTTCAGAGGGAGCAGAAGTAGAAGGCCCAATCGGTGAAAGTCCTTGGGGTAGCTATGCTGGAACACTAAGAGATAAGTACGGTATCGAATGGGTAGTAGAATTTTCAGCTATTGATCAACGTCCTGAGTAAAATAAAAAGCCAGAATAAATTCTGACTTAATAAAAACTCGAGATCAATACTAGCTGGCTTTCATAAAAATTGGCGACATATCCAACGCCCTGTTTATAAAATCGAAGGGCGAGATACCAAGAGAGGTAGCGAGTAAAATCATCTGCTCGGACTTGGGTCTTTTTTTGCCGTGTAGCATATCCTGAACTTCACCTAACTCAACACTGAGTATTCTGGCAAAATCATCTGGCGTTTTTTCATTTTCTTTCATAATTTTGCTAAATGACAAGCCAGAACGATTCTGTTGCAGAGGGCATTCTCCAAACAATTTTCCACATACCGGGCATTTTTTACTATTCTTTTCCATTACTATAGGGGTTTAGTGTAAGATGGTTTTTATATACTGTAAACTGATTAATTCATATTGTCAATATTTGTCGTTACTTTTTTATCTCCCCTCCTTCATATATACTACCCTCAGCGATAAATCCATCTTTATCACTCCGGCACTCCTGCTTGGTCTGCGACTGGAGCGATGGTGCGCCCTATAAAGCTGAACGCTTTATCAATAGTTAAAAATACTACTATGTCTGATCTTACTAATTTTAAACACAAGGACTTGAACACTGTTTCCGACGAAGAGAAAGAGTGGTACAAAGACAGCATGCGCAATTGGCGTAGCTGGGGATCTTGGTTTTCATGGGGCTCACCTGTGGGTCTTGGCATTTGGTTCTTATGCGTAGCAGGTACCATTTGGATCATCATGCAAGCCTTCCATTAATAACAAAAAGCGCGGACAGCGTCCGCGCTTTTTGTTATAGAATTTTAATTATATTATTTTTCTTCTTCGTTCAGTTTAACCGCTGCTTCAGGAGTAGAAACGGTTTTGCCCATAAGGAATAACTTGATGATTCCATACGCAACAATCCAATACACTGCCATTGCTAAAAGAGTAGTCCATTCAAAAGTACTGCCAGCAACTATGTGAGTATTATGAAATACTGCTAAAAAGGGTGTGGCAAAAATATACGTTATGCCGTACACGAATGAGCTAAATCCTGCTGAAGGATTGGCGGCCAAGAGTTTTAATATAAAACGAAAAGCCAACAGTACTTCTACGATTCCTAGAACATACCAGACAATCTGAGTACTACGATAAAGGGGTTTTGTGCTTGAAGCACTATAAGATGAATCCATATATTTTTTAAGATTATTAATACTATTAAAGTATATACTATTTATCTTCCGGAGTTGCATCCCAATCTTTGTGGAACTTTTCAGACCATGCAACCATCATAGGATGGTCTGCTGGCATTGCTTTGATATCTGCTGCCATTTCAGGATGAACCGCTTCGATATGCTGCATCCCTACTGCAATCATTTCTTCACTGGTTTCAGCTGACATTGAGTGGTCACACATTCCGCCCATTTGAGCACAAGTCATTGTTTTCATAGAAAATTTTTATTTAAGAATAATATAACCATGATAGCATAGCGTTGAATATTTTATACACAGTCAGCATTTGACTCCTCTTCTCAAAGGCGTAGGATTAATAGAGACTCGTTCTTAAATAAAAAAGTATTATCAATAGTAAACAATCACAATCATGCTTAATACAATTGCAATCATCTTAATTATTTTATGGCTTGTAGGATTTCTCGCATTTCCTGCAATTGGTGGAATTATTCATATCTTACTCGTTATCGCAGTAATCATGATAATTGTCCGCATCATCCAAGGACAAAGACCTCTGTAATAATTATCAGTAATTTATTTTCCATTTATGACAACTATTATAAATACCCCCAATGGCAATAATGACAGCGGTAGCGGTCTTGGCATCATAATTGGTATCATTCTTATTGTTGTTATTGGTATCCTGGTATATCGTTACGGATTTCGATCACACTCAACAAATATAAATGTTAACGTCCCAACTCCCACAGTTAACACGGGCGGAGCGGCACAATAACATTTCTTATATGTATTAAAAAAGTCACATTTGTGGCTTTTTTAGTTTCTAAATCCACTACGTATGCGTGGTATAATTTACTTATGAAAAATTCAACAAAAACTCTTTTAGTTATTATTGCAGTAATCGCAATAGTAGTAATAACACTTTTTATTACACGAACTACTACATCACCAAAAGCTGAAATTCTAACAGCTGAACAACCAACTTCAATTATTACAGGCTTTGCATGGCGATATGAAAAAGGCAGTAACGATGCTGATGGATTGCCGCAAACGCAAATATTTTTAGACACAACACATACAGACGGAAAAGTAACTTCAATAAAAATTGATGAGGTTCAAGGCAGCTGTAATACTATTGACGCAGCAAAAGATGATAAGGATATTGTTTCTGGTACTACTAAAATCCAATGCTATGCAGCTGGCATGGGAGAATGGTACAAAATCGTCAAAGCAGAAAAAGCTTATGAAGTCCGCCGTAAGTATTTCGAGGAAACAAGTCCAGATATGACTCCTACCAACTATCAATACGAAACAATTGTCACTATTCCAAATAATGAGTCTGTAATTGCGGCACCTACAATATCGTCTGATAAAAAAGATATATTGAAAGATGGAAAAGTTTTATTGAGCGTTGATGATTCTGATATTTTTGAATATGTTAAAAAAGCAGAAAATGGGTTATGCGATAGTTCAAATATAAATACGACACCTACTCGAAAATCTTTTTGTACAAGTAAAACGACATTTAGAGCAGAAGCTTTTTTTACTAAAATAGTTGTATCTCCTACTAACAATGCAATTGGTTTTACTATACAAACTACCGAGCTATCACCCGACTCAGTTGCAGGTATTTTCCTCCGATTAAATACAACGTATAAGGTACATCTATTAACTAACTATTATTTAGGAAACGATTTTTCTGCCTTTGCTCCATCAGGAAGTCGCTTTGCCTTTACAGAAAAATGCTTCGAAGGAAATTGTGGTTTTACCATCATGACAACAAATACACTTACCTCTGTAAAACATTTCGGCAACTCAGAAACTGGGCCCAATTATGTATTTGTGAGATGGATTAATGATTCAACTATTGAATATAAGCTCGACGGTACGACAAAGCAAACTTCGATCTAGAGCATTAGATTAATTGCTTTATTGCGGTACAATGATGATATTACTTATAGCAATTACCATATGACCAACAAAGAATTTTTTATCGAAACACTAAAAGAAGAAGCGCCAAAATTTAAAAAGGTTATTGAAGCTTTGAATGAAGATGATCATTCATACAAAGTTCATGAGAAGTCTCGCGAAGCTGGCAATCTTGCTGGACAGCTAGCAATTCAATGGAAAGGTATTTCGGGCATCGCAACAACTGGTCGCCCTAATTTTGATGTTCATGCGATGTCAGGCCAAACTAAAAGCGATATGCTTGAAAATTTTGATAGTGGTATAGAGCAGCTGTATAAAGATCTCGAAAATATAACAGACGAAGAATGGGAAAACGGTGCCGCTGGCTTTAGTGAAGTAATGAACGAAAAGAAATATCACCTGGCATGGATATTCTTGTTTGATGCTATCCACCACCGCGGCCAACTTTCTACTTACCTTCGCGGCATGGGGGCAATCGTTCCTTCAATCTATGGACCTTCTGCTGACATGCAAAACTAGTCAAATATTGACTTTCCCCTTCTAATGCTTATGATTACGGAAAATCACATCCGTTAACTAAACAACTACATATGCTACACGATACTCGAAAAAGACCGCGCAGGTACGATTCGTTAGTATCGTCCCTCCCTGTCAAACTATCCGAATTGCAAAATGATTCATTACGAGAAGCAATGGCAACTCTTGAGAGTCGTTTACAAGTTATTGATAAAATATCTGACATTACCTTCATTAACGACTCACGATCAACCAGTGTTAATGCAACATGGTTTGCACTTGAGTCTGTCCGTGCAGAAATAATTCTCATAATGGGCGGAGTCGAGAGAGATAATGACTACTCGCAATTGCAAAAACTTGTCCGAGAACGCGTACGAGCAATTGTATGTTTGGGAAAAGATACGTTCAAAATACAAGACGCGTTAAGAGATGATGTTGAAATAATGATCAGTACTGGCTCAATGAGAGACGCTGTTTGCTTAGCCTATCATCTTGCAAAAAAAAGATGAGACAGTACTTCTGTCCCCTGCGTGTGCTAGTTTTGATTTGTTTAAAAATTATCAGGATCGCAGCGAACAATTTAATCAAGCAGTAAAAGAACTCAGTCCACGATAAAAGGCCTTTACATATTATTGTAAAGGCCTTTTTACTTGCTAGGTGTGGTAAAAACTGATAGGAAATAAACTCATTATCTCAAACATTTCTCCGTTTATTGTTTTAAGTCGTATGACATCAGTAATAAGATACTGCTCACTCGTCCTCTGGTTTTCTTTGTAGAAATAAATTATATCGCCGACAAAGCCCCGATTAGCATTCACAAAAAATAAAAATGATAACGCATTGAGCATACTTAATGCATATTTTTGCACATGTGATAAATAATCTGCAGAATGTGAAATAGTATTGCCAGTATCTCTTGCCAAGAGTCGGGCTTTTTGTTTTCTGTTAAAAAACAATGGCGCTTCTTTATCCCAGCAAAAAGCTAAGATAAAAAATCGGTCACACTCCTTAACGTCGAATACAAACCAGAACAATTGCATAAATTCTTCCTTTGTATCTTTATTTACCAATAGTACTTCTTGGCGAAATGTTAAGCGTGACTTAAGGTCCGCATTACTCTCATCTCTTAAGATATGAATAAAAGTTCTTGTTCCTTCTTTGTACAACGTAAACGTTTTATCAGGTATTACTATCTGTTCCATATGTATTGATTTAAATGATTTTCTTCATATTGCCTTATTTAAGCAATAAGTCAAATATAGAGAGGACAAAAAAAGCTGAGTTCAAAATCGAAACTCAGCTCCAGGTTTTTTTTGAAAGGTATCCCATCCTTTACCATACATTACTCGTGTGTCGTACTTTTTCTCAATCTCAAATGCTTTTTTAATCAACGTAGGATCATTCTTGCCAGACCTAACTACAGTATCAACCCAGATCGAGAGACTGGTTCGAGCATTTTTTTCCACATGTGCAAAAGGGTGTTTAATTCCCTCTTCAAGTATTTCTACTGCTTCGGTAGAGGGAATGTGCCCACATGCTAACATAATAGCTTGTGGTACGGTCTTGTAATATTTTATCGATAAATAATTATCAGTAAAATCATGATAGTACTGCTCAAATTTCTTGCGAAGATTTTTACAATAAATCTCACCACTAGAAAATGCTTGTAAGCTGAACGCGATATCAATAATACGATAACGATCATGCTCACAACCCAGGATTTCATTTACTACAGGATCGGCAATATTTTTTCTCATTGCCTGTAATGCAGAAGTTGCATGTCTACGAAGATTATGTGATTCGTCATACAAAGCAACCTCGCGCAGCTCAGGAACAGCATCACTATACCGACAGTCTTTAATAAAAGATATTAGTGAGTGTCGGTCACCCTCTAAGTAAAAAGTATTCATCCCCATAGAATCTTCTTCTTGGTCTTCCTCATCCAACCAAAACTCTTTGAATGCGGGAAGCCTATCATCAACAATTAACTTCTTAGCTACTGCCAAATCAAAAATATTGGTTTTTCTTAGTACGATTCTTTGTTCACGCAAATATGTTTCCACTGCATCATATTGATAAATGGGAAATGGTATTTCGCCATACATAGGATCATTTATGAAATATAGGTCTCCTTGCTTTTCAACAAAGGTATCGTCAAGCACTGATTTGTATCCATATAGATTGGGTGCTATTGAGAAAACCTTGTTCTCATATAGCATGGCGAATGGTTTTCTCATTTTTCTTTTTTTCTGAATACTACTGTTTTTACGCAGCAAGTCAAACTAGTGCAATTTTGACAAAGTTATAAAAAACACTAGTATGAAGAAAACGTAAAAATATGAAAACAATAAAAGTTATTATTGATGAAGATAATAGGGATTTTTTTAGACAGATCAAAGAAGCATGCGATGAATTGTCCCTACCTTCGTTCCCAACTTCTAGGGAGGAATACTCTGCGCTTGAATCTGGTTTGAAAGAATTTATTGGTGATGAGCAAGCACATACTATTCTGTACATTATTAACGTACGTGTAGTAAATGATAAAATCGACGATAGATTTTATACCTCGTATGCAAAAGGAAGAAAAACACTTTTTCTTTTTGGTCTAAGAAAAAATAAAAAGCGTTACATGGAACAAATTGTACAGTGGTGTGATGATCACCCCGAATGTTCTTTTACTGAAAAAGGCGCCTATACCTTTCACTCTAATATCACTTCTAAAATCCGAAATATATTAAAGGCAAAGGTGGGATTTTTTATTTTAAATAGCAAACGATGCAGTGTTCCAACAAACGATACAATGTATGACTGTAATGATTGCTTGCAGAACAAAGTAGAGCACAAAATCATAACAATACCTGGACCTCCTTCTGAAGGTGGGCAAACTTCATATCGAGGCGAAGCTACTACACTCAGAGAATGTACAGGATGCGGCGCACAAGATGGTCCGTGGGTTATGGCGCAATGCTAATCTTAGCCGGTTACTGATAAAACAGTGGCCGGTTTTTAATTTTGAAACATTAATTAAATCCCTGGAAATGAAGCACTTGTTGCAGCCAGTCCAATATAATTCTGCCGTCGTCATAGCGACTCTTAGAATGCAGGAAGACAACAGTTATATAATCAAACTTCCCTTCCCCGCTGGCAATGAAAACAAGATCTTGCCCGGCCAAATCAGTTACCCCCGTCTTACTAAGAATGATTGCAGAACTATATAAAGGATCACGATTGATTTTATTGGTAGTTTTCACATCGAGTTTCGTGCCGCTTTTTTGATCAGTAATCACTGCACTTTTTTCTTTGAGAATCTCAGTTAGCAAAGGATCTGTTCGATATATATCACTGAGTAAGTATGAAAGATTTTTTGGTGTTAAGCGATTAGGTAATTGTATTTTTGATGTGGGATCAAGACCAGAAGGGTTAATAAAATTCTTTGTTGTATATCCCCCTGCATGAAGAAAGATATTCATAGTTGCCAAGAATTGCCCTGGAGCTGCTGATAATGCAAACTGATTGGCAACACCATTGTTGGAACTGATCAGCATCGAGCGAAGCAAATCATCCCTTGAGAACACCATCCCAGGCAAAATTCCACCATTATCTTCTTGCGTATGGAGCAGTGCTGCTTCGGAAATAGTGAGCGTGCTGTTTTGTGGATATAAAAGTTCTACCGCTCGTGCACTAGCCAGCTTAGTAATACTAGCAATAGGAAAAAGTGTGTTTTCTTTTTCACCATACAGCACGGTGGGTACACCGTTGTGCCAACCATAAATTGCGATTCCTTTTGCAGTCAGCGAAGCAAGGTTTACATTTACCGACTGTGCGATAGTGTATGAAGGCATTAGTAGAAAAAGTACAATGAGAATGAGTCTGTATTTCATATTTCAATCATACCAGTTTTATTCAAAGTTCCACCACTCTTTATTCTTTATTTCTTTGCCCAGCGTATATACCTCTCCCAACATCGGAGTAACAACCTGATAATTTTTATCCGGTGCCACAGCCATAAGTCGTTTGATCGGATCGTTCCATGCATGAACTGACAATACAAACTTCCCCCAATGAACTGGGAGCAATACTGTTGTTTTTAGATCAGTCGCAGCCTGTGCAGTTTGTTCTGGAAACATATGAATCTCGGGCCAGTTTTTGTTGTACTGTCCACACTCAATAAATGCCATATCAAATGGGCCGTGTGTATTGCCAATTATTTTAAACTGTTTGTCATATCCAGAATCGCCACCGATAAAAATTTTGACACCATTCAATTCTAAAACAAATGAAGACCACAGTGTCTTGCCTCGTGTTAAAAATCTGCCAGAAAAATGCCGAGCAGGAAATGCGGTTACTGTTACCGTACTATTCAGCGCAGAAGATTGATGCCAATCAAGCGCAGTAATGATCGAACTATCGAATCCCCAATAGTTCAAGTGGGACTGTACCCCTGCAGAAGTAATAATATTTTTAATCTTCCCTTTCAATGCCAGCACTGTCTCATAACTTAAATGGTCATAGTGATCGTGTGTGATGATAAGCAAATCAATTTCAGGAAAATCCTCAGGAGTATAAATAGTAGTGCCAGTAAAACCATGCCCAATAAATGATACAGGTGAAGCGGGTCCGAACAATACAGGATCAACCAATACCTTGAAGCCTTTATGAGAGATCAAATAACTCGAGTGACCAAACCATACTACTACAGGCTCGTCATCAACAAGGTGATGCAAGTCTGCCTTATCAGTTACAAACTGTCTTGAGGGTTTTGTTAATTTAGAAGCATTTACATATGCCTTAATCAGATCAAAAAATGAAACATCTTTTGGCATTACTGCTGTCGGTTCAATATTTTCATATCTCTTCCCTCCTCTTGGTGCCTTACCCAACTTTGTAATAATCATCCTTATAGAATAGCAGAATATAAGGTGACGAGCGACAATAGAAAAGAGCATAGTTAATTATTAACTACGCTCTTTGTTTTTAATGAAACACTTTTTTACTACTAAATACGACACCGAAGTTGGCATAATGGGACTGCCCGCCATGCCAGTACACTTTTGTATTAAGCGCAAGCCATGGCAACACATGGTACTTTATGCCTCCAGTCCAATAGCCGTGTTCGGCTAATAAGGAATTGAAATGCACATAGCGTCCATACGTACCTGTAACAGCAAATCGTCCCAACCATATATCAACACCTGCACTGAGCCCCACACTGAAGTGGTCGTAAGATGAAAATGATGATTGGTATGTATTAAGGAAGTTATCATACGTGAAAGGATGGGTGTAATACACCACATCACTTCCCGCCTTTAATCCTATAACAGGATTAAGTCGATAATTATATCCAGCATACATACCGATCTGATATAAATTGGATCGGGTCTTGCGTACAATACCGGTAGTATCGTAATAAAACCATTGGCCGGGTATAGCAGGGTTTTTGAATATCCCCGTTTTTACCACGTCACGACGTCCTGCACCAATACCAAATTCAAAAGAGTGTCTTGTAACACTATCTTGTGAATGATGGATATGTGTTGGACCTTTACTGGAAAATTGTTGCACAACACCGAGTGTTGCTAACAAAGTGTTAATGCCATTATTGGGCATCTGAGTGCACGCATTAGAGTAATGTTGAACATTTACGCCGAATTGCAGCGATGTTGAGGGTCCAATTGATGTTTCCATTTTTGCCCCCAACTGCAATACGGCATTCACATGACTGCCAAAAACAAAGTTCTTGTTTGTATAAAATGTTTGCGTAACATATGCCAATCCCAATCCTGGAGATATTAATAATCGAGTACTTCCGCTATTCCATAATGAAATGTTCAAGCGACTACTCAGACTATACATATTGCCAATGATCCCTTTCGTTGACTGAACGCCATTACGAGTAAGATTTTGCACATCGATATACGTTGCGGCAATACTTACACTTTTTACATGCAACATACGAACCCAATCAGCATCATAGTGTGCCATACTGATTTGATAGCTACCCTCTATCCCATAAAAATTTCCTTTCAACTTCTCTTGAGATGCCGTAGAAATGTTTATGCCAGCTATAGGCGTTATCGCAATACTATTATTATCTTGAGCGGCACAATTCTGAACAACAAATAAACTACTGAGAAGTACAATTATTAGTTTCATATTTAGTGATTTAATTTTGTGAAAGATCTATTTATTACTTTGTTATTACCATATATTTGACATAAAGTCAATATTCTCGTCTTAATACTCTGTACATTTTATAAAAAATATGTATAATTATAAATTATGTCGAAAACACCTACAATACGAGTGCTATTTAATGACGCGCATGTCAACATGCCCGGCAGTAAGCAAATTCCTCAAGGTGGGCCTGCACGTTTTGCACAAAACTTTTCTCATTATTTTGCTGCACATTCAAAAAACATTAGTCTTATCTCAATACTCTTCACTCATGACGAACTAGCAAAAAGTGTGTCTTTTCGAAAAACCACAGCCGCATCACATGACTATTATGAAGTGACATACCATAGTGCATCTCTCAGTAATACATTTAAAAATGATTATTCAAAAGCTTCATATATTGATATTCTTTCCCCGTGGATAAAACAGATCGATGCTATTTTTGACATTGCTCAACCAACAATTGTTTTCCTAAATGGCTTTAGTCTTACAAACTGGATGATTATGGAAGTTGCACATCGCCGTGGGGTTACAGTATGTACACAACATGCCGGCATTTGGAAAAAAGAACTAGAGGTTGGTAAAGATCGTTTTTCATCATCAGTGCGCACTATTTTTGTTGGTTTCGAAAAAGAAATTATATCTAAATCTAACCATCTCATATTTCTAAATGATCATAGTCGAAGTACTTTTTTTGCAGTTCATACTATCAAAAAAACTCCGCTATTATTTGCAAAAACTTCTATCATCCCCCTCCCTCTAGATACTCGTGGTAGCAGGGAAATTTCTCTATCAAAAAAGCCTTTCTATACAATTGGCATGGTGGCACGGTGGGATAGTATAAAAAATCATGCTGCAATTGCCCGTGTTGCAACATATGTACATAAAAAACAATTGCCATATTCTTTCCATATAGTAACTAAATGGGCCAATGGTGTAGTTTCAAACTTTAAAGAAAAATACCAACAACTAGTGACCATTGTTACGCCAATGCAGCCGGATGAATTAAAAAATTTTTATATTTCCAAAGATATCTTCATCCTACCTTCAAAATTTGAAACATGTGGATCTGTTGTTATGGAAGCAATCCTGTATGGCAAACCGGTAATAATTTCAGACCAAGTAGGGTGGGTGACGGAGTACAGAAAATTTAAACTGAGTAAGTTGATCATCCCCCCTTCTGCTAGTGGAGAAAAAATTGCAAACACTATTAGTGAATTAATAAAAAATAAGGAATTATATATTTCACGTCTTACGCAACTACAAAAACATATCGCGAAAGAGCATTCTCTTCCAGTTGTATTTAAACAGTATTATCAAGTATTTAAAAAACTTTCATAACATATGACACCACGACACAAAAAACTTCATATTGCGCAAATTGCTCCACTTGGTAGCCCTGTTTCTTCACATCAAAATAAGGCTATTTATTCTCACATTGGACATCTGGTTGATGGCTTCGCTGCAAAAAAACACATGGTTACTTTGTATGGGGATCCTGCTTCTACTATTAATGGTGACGTGCGGAGCTCTGTATTCCATTATGATGCAGAGAGTAAGGCGGCAGTAGCTCGCTATGAACAATGGGGTTTGCTTTCTGATTGTTATCTCGACGCTCAACAAGGCGCTTTTGACATTATCCATAGTCATATGAATGTAATGACTGGATTTTTCTCACGATTGGAAAAGGAAATTCCTACATTGATTTCTATTCACTCGCCACTTGAAAACTGGATGAAGCCAATTTTATTAAAACATAAAGATGAAAAATATATTTCATTCTCATTAGCACAGCGCAAACAGTTACCTGAACTCAATTGGTATGCCAATATCTACCATGGCGTTGATACTGACCTTTTTGCGTTTGAAAAAGAACCCGAGGATTACGTATTATTTATTGGCAGGCTAACCCACGATAAAGGTGCTCATGTTGCGATTGCTGCTTGCAAAGAAGCGGGTATACAGTTAAAAATTGCTGGTCGTAGTTATGGCACAGAAACATATTGGCATAATATGATTGAACCATTTATTAACGACAGCAGTATTAAATATTTGGGCGAAGTTTCTCTCCAAGAAAAAATCCCGCTTATTCAAAAAGCAAAAGCAATTGTTTTTCCTACATTTTATCCTGAAGCATTTGGATATGTACTTATTGAAGCAATGGCATGTGGTACTCCTGTTATCGCTTTCCCGAATGGATCAGTACCTGAAATTGTAAAGCATGGAGTCACTGGGTTTCTAGTAAAAGACCAGGAAGAAATGGTGGGTGCATTAAAATTGATTGATACCATTGATCGCAAACAGGTACGCAATCGTGCTGAGCAATTCTTCAGTTTGAAGCGAATGCTGTCTCACTATGACAGTGTATATAATCGTATTATTGCTGATACAAAATTTAAGAAACGAAAGAAAGAGAAATAATATTGTTATAAGCCTTATAAACGTGCTATAAAAGAATTATGAAAAAATATAAAATAGCATTTTGGATCACGACAACTATTATTTTCTTATTCGAGAGTGTTGCTTCAGCACTGACTTTTCAATCACCTTTAGCAAGAGAAGGCATTGCTCACCTGGGCTATCCTCTGTATTTTGGTGCCCTCCTTATGGTATTCAAAGTAATTGGAGGACTGGCATTAATGCTACCTCAAGTTACTAAGCGCCACAAAGAATGGGCATATGTGGGGTTTGGCATTGATTTCATTTGTGCTTTTGTAAGTTATGCAGTAGTTGATGGAGTAACAAGTTCATTAATCCTTCCTATAATATTCATGGTAATACTCGCAATCTCATACACTTCTTATCACAAACTGAACGCGTAATAAAAAAGAGCTTCCAGCCGCCTTCGTAACTACGTCGCGCCAAGGAGGCTCTTTTTTTATTGCACTTCTCCCAAATAAGGTAACGGTAGACCGTAGACATATTTATCAGTAGTGTGGCGAAGCATGCTTTTCTGTAAGCGGTCCTTATTGGATGGCATCGTAGAGAGTACACTCAGACTATTTTGTCCAAACTTTTTGCGTATAGCATCAACAGTGTGCATTAACCTCCCTTCCTCGGTAGTGTTTTTTTGCTCACCAAAAAGATCTTCTTGAATATGGATGTCTTTGCGCAACCCCCAGACAGTAATTCCAGTAGCTTTGTATCGAATACCTTTTCGTAATAACAATATAACTTGTTCTCGAACAATCGCTGTTATATCTAATACGTTGTTGGTATAACGTGGCAAAGGAATCGCTATACCCGAATATTTACGGTCAGTGGTTTTAACATAAATACTAAGACCGTTGGTAAATAATCCTTGCTTGCGCATACGAGTAAATACCACATCAGCATTGTGCAGTAATTCGGCGGCGATATATGAGGGGTCTATTGAGGCTGGCATAAATGACCGTGTTGCCTGCAGCGACTTGGACTGAGAACGATCATTAGAAACATCAAAACGGTTATGGCCCTTCATTTCATGCCATAATTCTTGAACAGGTGCATTAAAGGTTTCCATAACGCGCTGCTCTGGCCACTGGGTAAATTCATATGCGGTAGCTACTCGTAATGTTTGGAAGCGTCGAGATAGTCGCCAACCAATACCCCAGACAGACTCTATGCTGGTTTTTTGCAGTACTTCTTTTTCATCATCAATAGTGACTACTGTGGCGCCATCGGGTTTTTGATATTTTGAAGCCAACTTTGCCAATACTTTTGTGCGAGCCATGCCGAAAGAATACGTTAATCCAATCTGTAATTGGATTTTTTTCTTCAATGCAATAACCCACCCATACACTTGATCTTTGGACCATGCTTCTGGCAAACGTACTAGTGCAAAACATTCATCAATGCTGTATTTTTCTAACACTGCAACTTCTGCATCCAGCAATGTACAAAGTTTAAGTGCATAATGGTCATACAATTCGAAATGAGAAGTTAAGATCGCCACTTGGGGAAATTGTTCTTTAATTTTGAACATAGGCATGCCACGAGTAATACCTAGGCGCTTCGCTTCATATGTCATAGCCATTGCAATGCCACGCTCTTCACCAACTACTACAGGTTTGCCGTGCAAATGAGGAAAGCGCGCGATTTCACAATATGCAAAAAAGCCGTCGCCATCGATATGAAGTATCCATTCTTTTTTCTTAAGCATACTTTCTCACCACTGCTTTCACTACAGCAGTAATACTATAAGAAGTTTTGGCTTGAATAGTATCAAAGTATTTCATTTTCCAGACACCATCGATTGCAGCAATAACAATGTCACCGCGCTTAGCTTCTACTGCTCTCTCAACAATAACAAAATCTCCTTCACAGATCCCTGCTTCTTGCATCGCATTGCCACTAACACGCAACATAAATGATGCTTCCCTGTTATCGATCAAATACGCATCCAGAGTGGTGCGGTCTAAAAGATTTTCTTCAGCTGGTGTGGGAAATGAGTTTTTCACCTGTTCAGTATACTGAACGATCGTTCACTACTCAATACCCTATTTATTTACGACACACAATTACCAGAGCGATAGTATCTATTATTTTTTGATAGTGGTATTTTATATATAGGAATATTTTTTCTTCTCAATTCTTTCTTGACCGGAAGGTTCGGGTAACACGTATTGTTTACAATATGGACTAAGCGAACCCTAAACCACTATGACAGTTTCTTAGAATTCTTATCTCCCAGTACGACGTCTCCGCAAGGAGGCTTTTTGCATTCTTTTTTTTATTTAATATCCTTCTGGAAATGCGAATGTTGCAGGAATAGTTTTTGGTAATTGATCAGGAGTACCATAGAACAAAAATAGTTCTTGGTGAGCAGCAAGTACAAACTCACGAAGATCACCTTGATACAAAGTTCCGTTTACATATAGCTGCAGTACTTTACTATTACCAACAGCGTAGTTACCAATACTAGTAGTAGTAAATTTCAATCCCCAAATATCGAAAAATTGCCCGAGGGTAAATGTTTGTACTATTGGTGACTCAACGTGAACAATGCCACTAGTATCGTGAACATGGATGGTCGCAATAAACTGATCAGCTTGATCTATACCAATGTGAGTAGGTACTGGGACCACTTGGCCATCTATCAACATATCTAGATGTTGGTGAATGTGCAGCGCTGTTCCTTCTGCTGTTAATGCTGGTAGACCAATTGCTGACAAACGCTGCTTCAAGTGGTTGAATTCAGCGGGCCATGGCGCACTTCCTGTTTCAATACCAGGAAGTTGTGTAGCATCAGTAACTGGTGCTATTGCTTTATGAGCATTACTATATGCCCAAACAATAAGTCCGATAATAACGATTGCTATGCCAGTAAATATATACCATCCTGAGGTTTTATTGGTTGTTTTTTCATTCATATTAAAATTATACCAAATGACGTATACTATCCCTATATGAATATGATGATCATCGAGTACGTAATTGCGCTTATTAGTTCAATAGCACTGGACGGCTTATGGCTGGGAGTGATCTCAAAATCTTGGTACAACAAATATATAGGCGACCTCATGCTTGAAAAACCTCACCTTATTCCTGGTATTCTGTTTTATCTAATATATGGTGCAGCGGTATTGGTATTTATTATTGATCCCGCACTGCGCAACCAATGGAGCACTGGTGCTATCGTAGTTCGTGCGGCGTTGCTTGGTCTCGTAGTCTATGGCGCATATGACCTTACTAACCTTGCAGTGCTCAAAGGATGGTCAGTGCCAATTACAGTTATTGATATAGCTTGGGGTATGACATTTACCGTACTTGTATCACTTATCACTGTATATTTCAGTAAACTACTCATCAAATAATATGGAACAATCTAGAAGAGATGCTATTTTTCGTAAGGCTTTTTTTGCCACAGTGATTGTAAACGGGTGCATTGCATTAGCAGATCTTGCCGCAGGATGTTTTTTTCTTTTTAAACAGCAGATCACTGCCTATCTTTATTTTGCCAACAATCCAATTTCTCGCACACTACAATCAGCAGTAACCAGTATTTCTTCACAAAACCAAATGATGGGAATTATTTATTTCTTCAGTCACGGATTAGTAAAATTAATTTTGGTGTGGGGGCTTTTGACCAATCGCTTGTGGGCCTATCCTTTTGCAGTAGTATTACTTTCAGGATTTACTCTTTATCAGCTCTACGATATCATCATTCATTTTTCTTTTTTCACCCTTTTATTATTGACAGTAAACCTCATTACTATCTTCTTTATTAGTCGAGAATATCGCCAAATTGTAGTACAATAACCACTTCATGAGTTTTTCATTTCTTGATTTATTATGGGGCATCGGCATTGGTATTGTTATTTCATTACCACTTGGCCCTGTAGCGCTTATTACTATGAAGCGTACAGTGCAACATGGTTTGCGTGCCGGTATTATTTCTGGGCTAGCGATTGCATTAACTGACACAGCTGCTGCTGTCATCATTTTACTGGGACTACATCACTCCATCCGTACGTTCAATCATATTCCTCATTGGCTATACATTCTCGGCTCACTTATCGTGTTCTTTTACGGTTTGCGCATGTTGTTGGCTGATCCCTTGAAAACTATTGAGCGCGATCTTCCTTGGCATAAACACTTTTTTGCATCTATTATTTTGGCATTAACCAACCCGTCAACCTATCTAGCATTTGGTGTTATTGGTGCATTTCTTACTCGCTTCGTTGATCGACCACTCTTCACTCGAGCACAAGTGGCAGTGGGATTTTTCATTGGCGCATTCATCTGGTGGTCAATGCTTGCCTTTGTTGCATTTACACAAAAGAATCGTTACGAAAAAGCAGTATTCCTCAATAAAATTATCGGCGGCATCATTATGGTATTGGCAATAGTGGCTATTATTCATAACCTTGCTTCAACTCACGCAATTTTTAGTATTCACCTACCACAATGATGAGTCATAAAAAAATCCACCGTTTTTTGGTGGAAGATATTCCTTCAGCAAGTATTGGCACTACGATCACACTTAACAATGACCGCATTGCCAAGCAGATCAATCGTGTATTGAAAATCCGACCAGGCGAAGAAATTCAAGTCTTCGCAGATAGTAGTGATACATATATTGGAACCATCACTCATACTACAGACTTCACTGTAGCGCTTACTATTACTGCAATTATTCCACTTGTACTCCCTACACGAGTAGTTATTGCAGCAATAAGTATTGTGAAAGGTGACGCATTCGAAATGATGGTGCAGAAACTGACTGAAATTGGCGTGAATACTATTGTGCCATTGATCAGTGGCCGAACTATCAAACAAAATATTCGTATCAATCGTTTGCAAACTATCAGCGATGAGGCAGTTGAACAATGTGGAGCAACCCAACGCGTGACCATTACAGAACCAATGACATTGAAAGAATGTTTTACGGCTTTTCCTTTTGAAAGTGTCGTACTTGATCCTGTTACCACAAATAAAACTGTATCAAAAATGGCAGATAAGATTGTTTGCTATGTTGGACCTGAAGGAGGCTGGGATGAAAAAGATGAGGAGATCATCACAGGCTTCAATCCTACTCACCTACAAATCACTGACAGAGTATTAAGAACAGAGACTGCTGCAATACTTGGTGTGTATAGTTTATTGTGGCAATAATCTTGTAAGAAAACTTGTGCGATGAAGCGGTGTAGTACCCACTTTTTTGATTGCGGCGATATGGGTACGGGTACCATATCCTTTATTTTTATCCCAACCATACACTGGATATTTTTTATACTGCCCTACCATATAGGCATCGCGTGATACTTTGGCAATGACTGATGCTAGTGAAATTATTTTTTCATGCAGGTCGCCTTTGATAATAGTTTTTTGATATTTATATTCTATCGGCGCTTTTAAACTGCCATCAAGTAATACTTCGCAATCCTTCGTGGGTAATGCCAGTTTTTGTAAATTTTCTGCAATGCACTCTCGAATACACACAGCAATTCCCTTTTTATCAATCTGAGCCGCCGTGCGAGAACTTATTTCATATTTTATAAATCCTTTTTCTTTTAGAGGCTGAACCTCGAAGAACCATGAAGTACGGTTTTTCGCTGTCATTTTCTTGGAGTCGGTTAGCCCGATCCAGTTGGCTTTTTTATAGGCAGCCCTAGGCATTGCGACGGCACAAACATAGACAGGCCCAGCCAATGGCCCTCTACCCACCTCATCAATGCCAATAACCCATTTCATTGCAGTAGAGTACCATATTGGGGCACTATTCTGGGAGGGGTCAATCTATTACACGAGTAGTGCAGCTGTTATAATGATCGTAATTATGGAACAGCAATTCGTCCACCTGCACACTCACTCTCATTACTCTCTCCTTGATGGATTGTCTAAAGTACAGGACCTGGTAAAACGCGCAAAAGAGTTTGGCATGCCCGCACTGGCTCTCACTGATCACGGTGCGATGTACGGCGCTATCGAATTTTATAATGAGTGTCGTAAAGCTGGCATCAAACCTATCGTTGGCGTTGAAGCATATGTCGCTGAACGTAGCCGTTTCGACAAAGAGCCGGGTATCGATAGCAAAAGGTATCACCTGACACTGCTGGCAAAAAATAATGCCGGCTACAAAAACTTGATGAAGCTGGTTTCAAAAGCAAACATCGAAGGCTACTACTACAAACCTCGCATGGATGCAGAACTACTCGAACTGCATAGTGAAGGTGTTATTTGTCTATCTGGATGTCCCGGAAGTAAATTCATCAACCATTTGAAGAATGACAATATTGAAGAGGCAAAGAAATTATTGCTGTGGTATGTTGCAACATTTGGTAAAGAAAATGTCTATGTCGAAGTAATGAAACATGAAGATGTAGAGTGGTACATGCCGCTTGTCCCTACTATTGTTAGCATCGCTCAAGAATTAGACCTCCCTATTGTCGGTACATGGGACTCACACTATCTCAATATTGAAGACAAAGATGCACAGGACACATTGGTAGCGATCAATACTGGCAGTGAAGTTGGTAGCGCAAAACTCTCAATGAAAGCTGGTAACTATTCTTTCATTTCTACACGAGACGCTATTGAAATATTCAAAGACATTCCAGGTGCTGTTGAAAACACGGTGAAGTTAGCAGAAAGCGTTGATCTAGAAATCGAACTTGCTCCGTGGAAATTCCCTACCTACCCTATTCCTGAAGGAGAAACATACGAAACACAATTGAGAAAAGACGTTATGGCGGGGCTACCAGAAAAGGGCTATACCTATGACGGTGTTATCAGAGATCGTATTGATTTTGAGCTTGATATCATTATTCAAAAAGGATTTCCTTCATACTTCTTGGTGGAAGCCGACCTAGTGAAAGCAGCCCGCGAAATGGGCATTGCTACGAATACTCGAGGATCAGCTGCAGGCTCTCTTGTCTCATACGTGATCGGTATCACGACGGTTGACCCTATCAAATACAAGCTGCCATTTGAGCGTTTCTTGAACCCCCTTCGTCCCGGTATTCCAGATATTGATTTAGATATCGCTGACAACCGCCGTGACGACTTGATCGACTATATGCGTCATAAATATGGCATGGGTGCTGTGGCACAGATCTGTACTTTTGGAACAATGGCTGCGCGTGGATCCGTCCGTGATGTGGCGCGGGCACTCGGCTATCCATATGCTGTTGGTGATCAAATTTCAAAACTGATCCCTATCGGCTCTCAAGGTTTTCCAATGACTATTGATCATGCATTGGAAATTATTCCGGAACTGAAAGAAATGTATGAAAATGATCGCAGTACTACAGAGATCATTAACATGGCAAAGAAAATCGAGGGTAATGTGCGACATATCTCTGTGCACGCTGCCGGCGTGATCGTTGCCCCTACTCCCGATATCACTGAATACACACCGATCCAATACGATACTAAAGGTGATAACAAAATTATCACACAGTACGATATGTTCTCTGGTGGACGCGATGGCGTTGTTAATCTACCCAAGTTCGATATGTTGGGTATTCGTAACCTACAGTTTATCTCTGGGACTATTGAACGCGTGAAGAAAATTCGCGGCATTGATATTGATATCGAAAATATTCCACTTGATGACAGAAAAGTATTTGCCATGCTTTCTAAGGGTGAGACTGTTGGTGTATTCCAAATGGCCGGTGATGGGATGACTGCGTATATCAAAGAACTACAACCAACAAAAGTAGAAGACTTGATGGCCATGGTTGCACTATACCGCCCAGGACCGATGGAAGTGATCCCAGAATACATCAAGCGCAAAAAAAATCCCCGTTTGGTAGATTATCCCGATCCACGACTTGTCGACGATCTAGAGGCATCCTACGGCCTTTTGGTGTACCAAGACGATGTGTTGATGGCATCAATTCGATTGGCAGGATATAGCTGGCTCGATGCAGATAAATTCCGAAAGGCCATGGGTAAAAAAATTCCTGCAGAAATGGCTGAGCAGAAAGATAAATTTTATAAAGGATGTAAAGAGTATGGTGGACTAACAATAGAACAAACAGATGATCTTTGGAAAAAAATCGAACCCTTCGCTGCGTATGGTTTCAACAAAGCCCACGCTGCTAGTTATGGGATGGTTGCTTATAAAACCGCATATTTAAAGGCTAATTTCCCTGCTGAGTATCTCTCTGCCTGTATGACAGCTGAGTCGGGTGACATCGAAACGTGTAGTGAATATATCGCTGAAGCAAACCGTATGGAATACAAAGTACTTCCCCCGCACATCAACGAATCATTCTTGGACTTCACTGTAGTCGTAGAGGGTGGCACAGTAACCGGTAATATTCGCTTTGGACTTCGTAATGTTAAAAACTTCGGTGAAGAAATTGGTAAAGCCATAGTTGCCGAACGCAAAGAACGAGGTAAATTTACTTCTATCGAAGATTTCTTGGAACGAGTACAGCACAAGAATCTCAATAAGAAATCAGTTGAGGCATTGATCATGTGCGGTGCAATGGATGACTTCGGTGATCGCGGCATTCTCTGTGCCAATATTGAAAACTTGCTGGCCTTTCACAAAGGCATGGTGCAATTTAATAATTCAAACCAAGTATCATTGTTTGAATCCCTTGCCGATAAACCAAAAAGTATTCTGAAGCTCAATGAAGCACCTCTAGCAACAATGAAGCAAAAGCTTATCTGGGAAAAGGAACTGCTCGGCCTCTATGTTTCTGGTCATCCGCTCGACTCTTATAGTGACAAGCTGCGTCGTGCTACAACATCAATCAGTGGCTTACTAAAAAAGAAGTTTGAAAAGAATCAACTTATCGTTGCCCATATTGATGTTGCTCGTATTATTATGACCAAGAAAGACAACTCCAAGATGGCATTCCTTACTATTCAAGATAAGAGTGGCGTAGCGGAAGCCGTAGTTTTCCCTGAAGCCTACAAGAAAGTTGGCCCTTTGATCAAAGAAGGCGTTGTTGCGGCAATGAAATGCTCAATTGCTCAACGTGGCGACAAACCTACTATCATGATCGATGATATTAAGGTGTTAGAATAACACCTCATACTTGACTTTTTGTCAATATTTGCTATACTAAAGAAAAACTAAAAGGAAAGCATTATGACAACTTTAAAAGTACCTGATCTTCCTCAAATTATTGAAATTTTAGAGATCACCGATATCAAATTTGCTCATGAAGTACGTGAGGATGAAACAGCTGTTTATCCTTGTGATGTTAAATGGCAACCTATCCCTACTCCAACTGCCACTCCAAGGTTAATACCATTTGAAAATATCGCAACAGTAGGAATGATAAAAATAGTATCAATCCTCAAAAGCGCTATCAAGCCTGGTATTTACCAAAGAAGTGACAATGGGGTTTACTCTATTTCGTAATCAAAAAAATTAAAGCCCCTTTGCTATATAAGCAATGGGGCTTTTTTCTTTTAATGATGGGCTGTGTTTGTTGTAGTGGTATCTACCGGTACACCAAGCGGTTGCGGCTTAGCTTTAAATACATTGTTATTGGGGCAATTACATCCGCACGGATCATAACACCCTATCGGCGGATACGGGTCTGGATAACATCCTGCCAGAGAGCAAGCTATTACCATTACAAGAAGTCCTACTATCTTTTTCATATGTGTGGGTTTATTTAACCAAACTCTATCACTAATTACTTTTGTGTCAATAGTAGTTACCGCCCGCCCATATCCATTCAGACGCCAAAAGACCCACGTTAGACGTGGGTCTTTTGGGTTATAAATAAACCAACTATTACACTTGCGTGTTATCGATTTTATTCATTAAAGCCATCACCTCATTAGCGTATGTTGGTACCACTGATGGGGGGTTATATGTTTGTAAGATGGCTTTCGTTGTTTTACCTTCATAATGACGCGCTGTATTGGGATTGTCACCACCAAGGTTGGTAGCAACAATTTCAATGGCAGAGTCATAGCTCTTGAAGTTGATGTGACATGAACCGAATCCAAACGGACTGTAAGTCACTGACTTACATTGGTGTAGACCACCAGTCGATTCGCGGATAGCGATCGCTGGGAGTAAACGCCAGTCGATGTCATGTTCTTCAGCTTCAGTAACCATTTTCATACCATACCCAGCAAGCGGCATACCGTTCTTTTTAAAGTAGGTATCAATTTTTGCAGCCTTCTCCTCTCTTTCCTTTTGGAGTAGTGCATCATCCGAGGCAGGTTCTGCATCGGCCGAAGCGCTTAGTTGATTTTGTGAAGATATTGTAGGTGTAACTGCAGTATTGATGGCTGTCGTAAAGGCAGACATCGATAATGTAGTTGCGACTAACGGAACAATGATAAATGATCGCGTGATTGAATGTTTTATTGAACTCATAGGTTCCGGTTGAGCTCCGGAGGAACTTCACAGCAGTACATTTGTCTGAGGTCCGTCCTTTCAGGTTGGTTCTAAACAAAATCCATAAGATAACTAGTACCTTATGAACTGGCTATATAGTAGCACAAAGCAGATTAAATGTCAATAGTTATACAATGAAAAAAGGAGGTGTCAAACTAAAAATACCCTTATATTATAAGGGTATTTTAGGAAACAATCTTTGACAGTTTGGCAAACTTATTGTCTTGTAAAGCTGTTGTTGAAAGGTTTAATGATCATCTGGCGTATTACCGCTGTTATTACTTAGAAATGGTTGAAACCATAGCAATAACCTGGTCTTTTAGGCGCTGTTCCATCTCGCGGAAAAGCTTAGTAGCCTCCTTTTTGTACTCAACAAGAGGTTCGCGTTGACCATAAGAACGTAGTCCTACTGATTGACGAGTGTGTTCCATGGTATCAATATGTTCAACCCATAATGTATCAGTAGTATAGAGAACGATACGGCGTACATTTTCCCAAAACGCATCTTCACCAATAATCGCAACCTTTTCTTTCACAATCGGCTCCAATATGTCCAAACTATCGAGGGCAAAGAAGTTACTCATGATATGACCCTTGTCTCCTTCTACCATAGCGCGACGTCGGCCATAGATAATAGTTCGCTGGAATGACAATACTGTATCGTATTCCAAAGTACTTTTGCGGGCATCAAAGTGAAATCCCTCGATTTTCTTTTGAGCTGTTTCCAAGGCGCGAGTAACAAAGCCATTATCAATAGGCTGATCTTCAGGGATATTGAAGCGGTTCATCATGTTTTTCATACCTGTACCGAATACACGCATCAATTCGTCTTCAAGAGAGACATAGAATTGAGTCTCACCTGGATCGCCTTGTCGTCCACTTCGTCCACGGAGCTGGTTATCAATACGACGGGCTTCGTGACGTTCAGTACCGATAACAAACAAGCCGCCCAGATCTTTCACTTCTTGTTGTTCTTCAGGAGTTGAAGAAGTACCGCCGAGAATAATGTCGACACCACGACCTGCAAGGTTAGTAGCGATCACTACACTACCCTTTTTACCAGCCTGGGCAATAACAGAACCTTCATTTTCGTGATTCTTAGCATTCAATACTTGATGTGGGATACCGGCTTTTTTGAGATATGCAGCAAGCAATTCATTCTTTTCAATAGAAACAGTACCGATCAATACTGGCTGACGTTTGGCATTCAATCCTTTTACTTTTTGAGCGATAGCTTCGAATTTACCAGTCTCTGTTTGGAAGATCAAATCATTGTGATCAATACGCTGAACAGGACGATGTGTTGGTACAGAAATAACACCAATGCTATACACTTTCATGAATTCTTCCTCAGAAGTCTTGGCTGTACCTGACATACCTGAAAGCTTCTCATATAGTTTGAAATAGTTTTGGTAAGTGATTGAAGCAACAGAACGAGTTTCTTGTTCTACCTTCACGCCTTCTTTTGCTTCAATGGCTTGGTGCAATCCTTCTGACCATCGACGACCAGGCTGCATGCGACCAGTAAACGTGTCTACGATAACCACTTCGCCATCTTTGACAACATAGTCTTTGTCTTTTTGGAACAATGCACGAGCACGCACAGCTGTTTCTAGATAGTGAGCATACTTAATTCCCTTTTCTGTATACATGTTATCGATACCTAAAAGCTTTTCTGCCTTGGTAATACCTTCATCAGTTAAGGTAATAGCTTTAAGTTTCTCATCTACAACATAGTCTTTCTCTACTTCGAGTTTGCCCGCTACATCACGTACGGTTTTGTATAATGACTCTGAGTCACTAATCGGTGAGGAAATAATAAGCGGTGTACGAGATTCATCAATCAAAATCGAGTCAACTTCATCCACCACAGCGAAGTAATGGTCACGTTGAACAATTTCTTCTTTAGTATTTACCAAGTTATCACGAAGATAGTCGAAGCCGAACTGACTGTTAGTACCATATGTAATATCAGCAAGGTATGCATCCTTACGACTAACTGTGCGGAGAAATTGCTTGATCACCTTGAATGAACCTTCTTCATCACGCTCTTCATCCATTTCCTGATGAGCAGGATCATATACGAATGACTGATTTTGATCATTAATAATACCAACAGATAAACCGAGGAAGCTATAGATTTGCCCCATCCATGTTGCATCACGGCGAGCAAGATAATCGTTAACAGTAACTACATGTACTCCTCGTCCTGTAAGAGCATTCAAATACACTGGCAATGTTCCCACTAATGTTTTACCCTCACCAGTGCGCATCTCAGCAATGTTGCCTTCGTGCAATACCATACCTCCTATCAGTTGAACATCGTAATGTCGCTTGTTCATAGTGCGTTTTGCCGCTTCACGAACAAGAGCAAATGCTTCGGGCAAAATAGCATCGAGTGATTCGCCGGCAGCCAGTCGAGCCTTCAAGCTTTCTGTTTCCAGTGGAAATTGCTCATCTGCCAAACTAGCCACATGTTCTTCTAAATCGCCTATTTTAGCAGCCCTTTTTGCGTAGCCCTTTGTTTTATTTTTATCAAAAAATGATTGTATTGAGAATGCCATAGAATTGTATTATAGCATTTTGAGCCTTTTTTTAAAAGGTGCCGATACTATAGAAAATGAAGCAGCCAAAAACACAAAAACCGATCGCGCGGACGCGATCGGTTTTTGTTAAGTGGAAAGAGAGTGAGTAGTAAAGAGAAAAATTATTTTTTCTTCTTAGCAGCAACTTTCTTTTTTGCTACCTTCTTTACTGCCTTCTTGGCTACTTTCTTTACTGCTTTCTTAGCAACCTTCTTAACAGCTTTTTTAACTGCCTTCTTGGCTACTTTCTTTTTCATTGCCATAAAATGTAAATATTGTTCTGTTAATCTTCGGTGATGATCGACCACTATATTGTGATAACGCGTTATCATCACTCGTACTTATATTATCTCTTGTGCAACAACTACGTGCAATAAATATGAATAAAAAACTGTGGATAACTCATGTTTTTTCAAACGCGAATGAATTGCATTTAAATAATTACTAAGAGCGTTTATGGGTAAAAAAATATTAGTATCAAAATAGAAACAAGAAAACATCCCGTTAAGGATGTTTTCTCATGTTGTTGTACTCGTAAGCCGAATTCTGTTTTAGTGATCATTTATCTGTGACAACTATTACTAGTTGCCTATAGCGGCACTTCGCGTTAGACGCGACACGGCCTTGCACACAAGTAAGGATTTAGCCGTTTCATTTCTTATGTTTCCATAAAAATTTCCCACGTCGTCGCGTTAAACGCGACTATGCGGGACCATTGTATTTCTACGCCGGCGTCACTGTTCGCACCTCGATCATTACTGATGATGGGAATTACCCACTACCCTTCCAAATTAAATTGGCATGTGTTCGGACTTTCCTCCGCATCAAACGCGGTCCTAAAACCACATTTGACGCAGCGATCACTCGGTACAACTTCAGCAGTATACGGATTAAGGAATAAAAAACAAGCACAAAAAAACATCAATTACGATGTTTTTATTTTTACTATTCTGGTATTTGTACCGTATCGGGATCTGATATAGGGACAACAACTTCAACAGGTGTAACCGATGGGGTCTGAGAAACGCCTTCTGAAGAACTATTTGCTGAAGTGTGTTCTACAACCGGTTCGATGTACAGACTACTACTACTAGAATTAGTAACTGTTGTACTTCCATTACCTTGCACCATCTGCTTGAACTGATCTCTCGTCACACAGATATCATCTACACAGAGTTCTGTTGTCTTAACTTTACTAAAGATACCGAGACCATGCTCTGCAATATTTTTTAGAAATGTATTGAGACTACTAACAATAGTTGGGTCATCATATGTTGGCAGTACAGCAATTTTTACATTCATTTCTTTTATTGCTTCCACTACATAGGGCATCATACCTGCATAGTTCAAAGACAAAAGATGTGTTACGGGATCAGTTGATACGAGGTCAGGAAATACCTGCTGCACTTCCTGAGCAATGAAACCTGCATGCTTTGAATCACTAGATTGCTCAACATTCCAATTATAATTGACTGGCGCAAGTGCAAGAATCTTATCAAGAGTACTCTGGCTGGCTGGAGAGACGTTTGTATTGAAAGACCAAGCTGAATTGTCACCTATGTTAATAATGTTCTTTTTAAGATTCATGTCAGAAGAACAACTAACACCTCCCGCTGTCGAAGGAATGACATTACACGTACCACCGGCATTTTGAAAGGTTGCAACGGTAGTACCAGTAGTTACGGAGGCGGAACCGAATTGCGACAGACCGGAAGCAACCCAAAAAGCATAATTGTTACCTGTTACCGTTGCTGAAGCTGCACCTGCAACATACAGTGAGGCTGTATTACCGATTGTCGCTCCACCTGCACTGATCGTTCCAATTGGATTAACTACTGCATTAGAAAGAATTGCATGAGTACCTGTTGCAGCTGTAGTGATGGGAGAAGAACCGACTATAAGATTAGAATAATTATCTGCAGCCGTGAGTGTGGTAGATGTTCCCCCATTTAACCCTGCTCTATATGCCGATACTGTACTTCCTCCAAACTGAATTCCAGCAGTACTACTTCTCGTTGTACCAGTACCGCCACCTGCAGCAAAGTTTACATTGCTTCCCAAGAAACCATTCCCTGTAGAGATACCGCCATTAAAGCCGGCTATCCCTGCATTCACATAAAGAGCAAGACCGTTACTAATAGTTACATTTGTACTAGCAGTAGGGGCGCCCGCTATATAAAGTGTTGCCGCGGTGGTGTATGTAGTAGCTGAAGAGGATGTTAACGTAGGTACTGCAAGTGCATTCACAGCAGTAACAGCAACTGTTCCACTGGAAGAAGTATCGGTATATGTTGCAGCGGCTGTCTTTAAGTTGATGCCGGCCGTTGTCCAGGCTGCAGCTGAAATATTTCCTGAAAGCGACAATAATGCAGAGGGTGAGGTAGTTCCTATACCCAAGAATCCAGTTGCACCATCATATGCAGAAGTGCCAGATACGCCAAAAATAATTTTTCCTTTTGTTGCTGAAGAGGTAGAGGCGAGTGTAAGGTTTTCTCCTGCCCCTGTACCTCCAATAATAGTCTGTCCTCCTGAAACTCCTAGGTTATTCATTACTAGATTATATCGAGTAGCTACTGGGGTGAAATAAAGACTTGTCCCATCATACTCCATTGCTCCAGTTTCTGCTGTAGTAAGACTAGTGCCAGAAGTAAATTTCAACGGCGCAGTACTAGCAGTGATAGTTCCAGCAGGAAGTTGAAGTCTAGCAGAAGGTGCGATTACAAAAAGACCAATATTCCCGCCAGAAATTGTTGTGCCTGTACCATTGATCGTAGTCCCAAAAATTGCATTACCAATATTGAGCGTGTTGGATGCTGTAATACTTTGTGCATCCACATTGTTACCTAGTACGATATTTCCTGCACCAGTAGTAAGGCTTTGCCCCGCTTGAAATCCAATAAGCACGTTTCCATTACCGCCAGTTAGTAATGCTAGGCCGGCATGGTATCCAACAAGAATATTGTTAGATATATTACTTGCAGTACTTACACCAGCACCGGCTTCATACCCTATCGCAATATTTTGTCCACCAGTCGTATTGTAACGTAAAGCATTCGGGCCTATCGCCACGTTAGAACCACCAGATATATTGCCCTGAGATGCATTCAAGCCGAATGCTGTATTGTTATTTCCTGTCGTGTTTGAATAAAGCGCAGCATACCCTATCGCAGTTAAGTTTATACCGCCAATATTGCTATATGCAGCAGTAAATCCTACAGCGGTATTGTTATTTGCTGTATTGTTGCGAAGTGCTGTAGAACCAACTGCCGTATTACCACTGCCAGTACTAGAAAACAGAGCACTTGTTCCAACCCCAGTATTATTAGACCCAGTAATATTGGTTGCCAACGCATTCGAACCGAGTACTGTATTACTTGCGCCAGTAGTATTGTTTGTCAATGCACCATACCCAATCGCAGTAATACTGTCACCTGTTGAATTTGAAAATCCTGCATTGAATCCTAATGCGGTATTGTTGTTTACTGTGTTATTACGTAGTGCGCCAATACCAACTGCCGTATTACTTACGCCAGTACTATTGGTATAGAGAGCGCTTCCTCCGATACCCACATTGTTTGCACCAGTGGTATTGGAGAACATTGAGTTTGTCCCCATCGAGGTATTGGCGAAGCCTGTCGTATTAGAATACATGGATAGAAATCCCAGCGCACTGTTACTGTACCCTGAACTAGTAAGCACACCTGACCCTATTCCGGCAAAAGTGTTGAACATTCCTTCACTCCCGGTAGTATGAACCATTTTTCTCCCCCCATTTCCAAAAATAATTGAACCATTTAGTGCGGTCTGGTCTGGAATATATAGTGCCTGAAGTCCACCAATTGTATAACTCCCTGCATTTGCAACATCAATCACTGGGCGGTTAAAAAATAAAGTGGGTGCATTAGCAGAAGTAATTAGACCGCCACCAGTTTGTTCCATAAGAATAGCAATATTGTCATAAATTTTTTGAGCTACTATTTGATATCCGGCAAGGGTTAAGTGTACTGTGTCACTGCGCAATGAACTCGGAGGTATGTCATTGTTATGGTCGATCACATCCTGCGGCAGACTAGGGTTATACAAAGAAACGAGATATGTACGCATGTCGATAAAGCGGGAGCCGTACGTAGCCGCCAGGTCGCTGTTTAATTGAACAATGGTGTTGTAATTGGCAGACCCAGATGGTTCAGCACTATTGTTTAGCACCCCTAGAACTAAATAATGCGTAGTAGTAAGCGCTGCAACCATAGAAGCTATGTCGGCCTTGATTTGTGTAGGATCAGTAACATTGTTTCTTCCCGCCCAAATAATAGTCGGCCATGAATATTTATCAGTTGCCGCCAACATACGGTCTCTTATTTGAGTACTAGTTTGTCCTCCTATCCCTCCATTATAGACAGGTATATTTGAAAGATTGGTAAGATCAAGTGGGTAGGCGGCCTCGGTAAGACTGTCCCCCCAAGCAGCAATATGGTTATTAGTAGCAAGAGTCGCACTGAGTGCATAACTCAACCCCAGATTTGTTCGCGCAGTTGTAGCATCTGCACCCCCCGTCCCCCCACTCGTAATTGCAAGGGCAGTATTAAATATCGGAGCAGTAGAAAATGTTTTAATGCCGGTAATTGTTTGCGCATTAGAATCACCCACTAATGTTACGTCAACATCGGGGAGTGT
>JBDSNU010000017.1:0-119155 GCA_039915165.1 Minisyncoccota bacterium
ACACTCCCCGATGTTGACGTAACATTAGTGGGTGATTCTAATGCGCAAACAATTACCGGCATTAAAACATTTTCTACTGCTCCGATATTTAATACTGCCCTTGCAATTACGAGTGGGGGGACGGGGGCAACAGATGCAGTAGCCGCAAGAGCAAGTTTAGGACTAAGTTACGCTAGCAGTATAAGCAGTACCCCCAAACATTTCTGCGTGGGGCGATAGTTTGACACAAGGGGGTGGAACTCAAATTGATCCTGTAACCAATTTACCCACAATACCATGGACTACTGATTTTCAATTAGCTACAGGAGTCCCTGTTTATAATGGAGGTATTTCTGGGCAGACTAGTACTCAAATAGCAGCTCGCCAGACTGCTGCAACAAGTAAATATGCAGATAGTGTTGTTATTTGGGCTGGCAGAAATAATATAAATAGCCCCGCTACTGTTTTAGCTGATATTGCTCAAATGGTAGGGAATTTAGGTCATACAAGATATTTAGTCTTGGGCATAATCAACTCAACCAGTGAACCTACGGGCAGTGCTAATTACAATGCCATAATTTCTCTCAACAATAGTCTTGCTTCTACTTACGGCTCTCGTTATGTAGACATACGCTCCTATCTTGTATCGCAATATAACTCATCTCTTGCACAAGATGTAATCGATCACACCAATGACACACCTCCTACTTCTCTTCACGCAGTTTCAGACGTGCTTCATTTGAATAATCAAGGCTATCAGGCAGTGTCTAATTTAATCTATCAATCTCTGGCAATTCTCGAGCCAGTTGCGGGAACTACTTCTGTGATTACGGACAAAAATATCAGTTCACTTTTTGCCAGTCCGCCAGCTATCGGTCTGACTACTAGGAATGCTGGTTCATTTACTACTGTAGATGCATCAACTAATTTTACAAGCAACGGATTTCAGGTTGCTTACGTACCTTCAAATCGTACCAATTTTATTGGCTCCACATTTTATGGAACTGGAGGAGGGTCATTAACTCACAGTACTGGATCAGAGGGGCAGTATGATCTTAGTCTTGGAGAATCTTCATTGTTGCGAATTACAACAGGGCATCACGATATTGGTTTAGGTGCGTCTGCGCTGCAAAACCTTACTACAGGCAATCAAAACATCGTAATAGGTACATTTGGAGCAGCGGCCGCTACGACTATGAGCAACAGCACCATAGTGGGGACTTTTGCAGGAGGTAACACAAATGCTAGTAATTTGGTATTGCTAGGGTATAACGTTTATTCCAATACTCCTACAGCAAATAACAAGATAGCTATTGGATCAAACATCAGCGACTTTGCTGTAGGGACTGGCAATACCTTGAATATCGGCAATGGTATATTTGGTACAGGATTTGATGGTTCAGGTACAACACTCTCGAATGCAAAGACTGGTTTTATTGATCCTGTGCCAACTAACACTATTTCATTAGGTACCGGTAATTCCGGAGTAATTACCTATAATGGAACTGGTGCACTAGATAATGGGATAACAAATTATGAAGCAGCTAAATCATTATGGGTAAGTGATGTTTTTGTTACAAGTACGGTAAATGGCGGCACAGGCGTTATAAGAAACCTCTCTTATGTTTCTGGAGCATCAGCGGTAACGATCGGTAATATTTCTTCCACAAACGCAGCGTTTGAAGTGAGACGTGATAATACTGGTATTCCCAATCTTATGGCAATTAGTTCAGCAGGATTGCAAGGGGCAGGTACTCAAAATGGTTTAGCCGTGGTGCCAACAATAAACAAAAGCTCCGGAGTATTTAGAGGGATATTTGTATCGCCGCTTTTAACAGCAGTTGTTGCGGGTAGTGACCTTTTAAATCTAGGAACAAACAGTGCCGCAGATGGAGCAGGTACTCATACTACGCTCTTTAATGTAACAACGGCAGGATTGGTAAATGCAACAAATATTTTTACTACAACAATAAATAATTTTGGCACAACGTCCTTCGACGGTATTGTTTTAGCGAATAATGCTATTGCTAATAGCGGTTCGCCGGTAAATATTTCACCACGATTGCGATTGTCTGGAAATGTTTATAATACATCATCACTTGCCTCTGTTAGAATGGATGTTACAAATGAGTTGCGCCCTGTCTCTTCAACTAATCCCACCTCTTCGCTATTCTGGTCATTTCAAGGTAATGGCGGCGGGTATATCGACGAGGCCGTTCTTACGTCTGGCGGTAGCTACAGTGTCCTTGGCAGTATAGGAATAGGAACACTTAGTTCCCCTCAGGCATTACTGCAGATTAATCCAACTACATACACAAACTCGACAGCATATAGTGTCAACGGGTTCGCTATTCGAGTTGATCCAGCTACTTATACTACTTCTGCAGCAGGGGGCACAGTTACCACTGCTGGAGTAAGTACTTTTGGTATTTCAACACTTACTGCATCAAATGCCACTACTCTCACCAGTGCGGCAACATTATATATTGCCGGTGCTCCGACGGCAGGGTCTAATGTATCAATCCCGAACCCTCTAGCATTACTCGTAGGCAGTGGATTCAGTGGTTTTAATGGAGGGCTGGGTACAAATGGTCTAAACACTACTGCAAATTTGTATGTTGCAACTGGAAATGGCGCTATTAATGGATTTAATAACAGCCAGTTGGTATTTGCGGGCGCCACAACTGTCACAAGTCGTATTGTAGTGAACAGTAGTACTTCAACTACTATGTCCATCGGCAATAGCTACGCAAATGCAATAATAGGTTCATCTCCTATATCTACTGCGGCTTCCGGTACACATGCGCTTCTTGCCAACATGGTAGTAAATCCAATAGGTACTATTACTCAAGGTGCTTCATCTGTAACAAATACAGCCGCTCTATATGTAGCCGGTGCTGCTTCTGCCACTGTTACTGGAGCAAACTATGCATTGTGGGTTGCATCAGGTTTGTCACAATTCGGCTATGCTTCTGTGACCACGGGCACTACAGTCGCAACCTTCCAAAATGCGGGAGGAACCTGTTCCATTGTTCCCTCTACTTCAGGTGGTGTCAGTTGTTCTTCTGATATGAATTTGAAGAAAAATATTACTTTGCTCACTGACAACTCATCGTGGTCTTATAACACTAATATAACTACAGACAACCAATCTATACTAGCAAAAGTCCTTGCATTAACCCCTGTGAATTACAATTGGAATGTTGAACAAGGCTCTGATACTAAACATGCAGGTTTCATTGCACAAGAAGTACGCCAGGTATTTCCCGATCTTGTGAACGAGGATCCTAAGACACACTTACTTGCATTGAACTATGCCGGCATTATGCCGTATGCGATTGAGGCAATAAAAGAAATGAATCTCAATATCACCTCAATAAATGATTTAACAAAAACAAATAGTTGGAGAGATGCATTAACAAACTGGTTTGCAAGTACAGGGAATGGTATTGGTGATTTGGTTGCGAAAAAACTGAAAGCAAAAGATCAAATATGTATCAATGATACTTGTGTGACTGAAACGCAACTTAAACAAGTATTACAACAACAGGGAAGTGGAAATACGCCTCAGACAACTACTGTGATTTCACCAGCAATTATTATCGATACTCCTCCTGCTATTACACAGACTCCGGAAACACCAGCTCCAGAAGTTGCTACTCCTATTGTTGAGAGTGAGACTATAGAAACAGCTAATCCATTGTAGCATTGAAAAATAAGCTTTTTCTGGTACTATAGGGCTATGGAACTGAAAAATATTAGAAATTTCAGCATTATCGCACACATTGACCATGGTAAGTCTACTTTGGCTGACCGTATGCTTGAAGTAACGGGCACTATTGAAGCACGTAAAATGCGTGATCAGGTATTGGACAATATGGAGCTTGAGCGTGAGCGCGGTATTACTATCAAAATGCAGCCGGTTAGAATGCTCTGGCATTCTAACCGCCCTGAGGGAATCGAAGGGCGTACTGTTGATACTCCTTATATGTTGAACCTCATCGACACTCCTGGGCATATCGACTTCTCATATGAAGTATCTCGTGCATTGAAAGCAGTTGAAGGTTCTTTGTTGTTAGTGGATTCAACTCAAGGTGTACAAGCACAAACGTTAACTACTTTAGCAATGGCTCGTGAGTCAGGACTCGTTATCATTCCTTGTCTAACAAAAGTTGACTCGCCACTTTCTAGAATTGAAGAAACAACATTAGAGATCTGTGCATTGATCGGTTGCGATGAAAACGATGTATTAAAAGTTTCTGGTAAAACAGGTGAAGGAGTGCCAGAACTACTCGCTGCAATTATTGAAAGAATCCCGGCACCAAAAGCTGAAGAGATACATACCAAGACACAAGCATTGGTGTTTGACTTCAGTTATTCAAACCACAAAGGTGTCATTGTTTTTGTGCGATTGTTTGGAGGAAGAATTGCTAAAGGGGACACATTATCCTTTGCAGCAAGTAAACAGCAATTTCAAGCATTAGAGGTTGGTATTTTTGCACCAGAAGCAACTCCACAAGATGCGCTTGAAGCGGGAACTATTGGATATATTGTTACTGGAATCAAACAACCAGGTATTGCCTCAGTTGGTGATACTATTATTTCTGCAAAGAATGGCGCAGAAGCACTTCACGGTTACAGTCAGCCTCGTCCTGTGGTATGGGCATCTATTTATCCAGAAAGTCAGGATGACTTTGATGAATTACGTATGGCATTAGCTCGTCTACGTTTATCTGATTCAGCATTTTCTTTTGAAGAAGAAGTATCAGGTGCATTGGGCCGCGGTTATCGCTGTGGATTTTTGGGTATGCTGCACTTAGAAATTATTACAGAGCGACTACGACGTGAATTCGATCTTGAATTAATCGTTACTATGCCTTCAATTACCTACGAAGTAGAAACACGTTTGAAGCAACGCATTGTGGTGTACTCTCCACACCTTTTTCCTGATGACGGCACAGTTATGAAAGTCTATGAACCATGGATTACTGTTTCTATTATCACTCCAGAACGCTATGTCAGTGTTTTGATGCCATTTATGTATGAACATGAAGCTACGGTTGGTAGCATTGATCAATTTGGTGACGATCGTGTAAAAGTTGAAGCAGTTATGCCGTTGCGTGAACTAATGCGAGGGTTTTTTGATGGACTGAAAAGTCTGACTTCAGGATATGCATCCGTTGCATACAAGGAAGGCGAGTTGAAAGAAGCAGATGTAGTTCGTCTAGATATTATCATCGGTGATGAGCCACAACCTGCATTTACTCGTATTGTTTCTCGTCGCCGAGCGCTTGAAGAAGGCGAAGAGTTTGTAGAGCGTCTAGAAAAGTTGATGCCACGCCAGCAAGTGGAAATGAAAATTCAAGCCAAGGCATTCGGACGCATTATTGCTTCTCGCACTATGAAAGCCTTTCGTAAGGACGTGACCCAACACATGTATGGAGGAGACTATTCTCGAAAACTGAAGCTGTTAGGAAAACAGAAAAAAGGTAAAAAGAAAATGCGAGAGAACGCAATCGTTAATATCCCGCATGATATCTTTATTAAAGTAATGAAAGAGACTGACTAACTGAAGAGCGGAAGGAGTGTAAATAACAACAATCCTGCGATCATCAGAATGGAAAAGATTTTCCATGCCAAATCTACTCGTTTTCTGTTATGATTGAATAGCATAAGCACTATGCTACCACGCTATGGCAAAAAAGCAATTTTCAGAACCACGTCAATATAGTGTCCCGCCCAAGCGCATATTAGGCGCCGCCATTTCGTTGGTGATTTTTTTTCTTTTCCTTACTTCAGTTATTGGCTTAGCTCAGAAATATTTTACAATCAAGGCTCGTAATAAAGAATTGAATATTGAACAATCAGCATTAGCACAAAAAGAAAAAAGTCTTACTACTACCAATACCTATCTTGCCACACCAGAAGGAACAGAGCAGTCATTACGTGAGCGTTATAATTATATCAAACCAGGAGAAGAAATGATTGTTATTACTCCCGATACTGCTCCTCCTATAGTAGAACAAAAAACCGGAGTAGCGCATTGGTGGGACCAATTACTCCGAGGGCTGGGGCTCCGTAAGGATCAACAATAATGTCGTAGACGCTAAGTGCCAGTGAAGTGCTATACTATATATAGCGATCGAATAAGGGAAATATCAGAATAATATCTTAGAAATATATGAAACCAGTAACAATCTATACAACAGACACCTGCCATTACTGTAATATGGCAAAAGCGTACTTTAAAGAAAATAACGTTGCTTATACTGAATACAATGTAGGTACAGACGCTGAAAAGCGCGCAGAAATGATCAACTTAACTCATCAGCTCGGCGTACCTGTTATTGTGGTAGGAGACACAGCTATGGTTGGCTTCCAAGAAAGCAAAGTAGCTGAACTTCTCGCAGCATAAGCAATAAAAGTGAAAGGCTTTGCTGCGCCCTAGCCCTGAACATAGCTGAAGGGCGGCGGCGAGTCCTTGTAGTTAAATGGATATAACTGCTCCGTCCTAAGGAGTAATTGTCAGTTCGATTCTGGCCGAGGACACAATAAAAATGCATATGGTATAATTTTCTTACATGGATACAGAACTCAATGACCGTCTCGATAGAATAGAAAAAATGGTAAGCGACAACAATCGTATGCTGACCAAAATGCGTAAGGCACAAAAGAATGCTGTCTACTGGCGCATCGTATACTGGCTCGTCATCATCGGGCTGACTATTGCATCGTTTTATGCTATTCAACCCTATATAAGCCAATTTGGAGCCGCATATGGCATAGGGGGAGGCAGTAGTGCAGATAGTTCTAGTACTACTGAGACAAGTACTACCCAAACTCTTTTAAACCTGGTAAAACAATATCAAGCAGATCAGAAAGCTAAGTAACTGAAGTTGCTTTTCGGGTGTTTTTGCGGTATAAAATAGGAGCCGAACTCGCTCAGGTAAGAAAATCTTCCCCAAGCGTCGCTCGGATATATAATGAATTCAGTATTCATTATATAGTCCTCACTAGCTTGGGTAGCTCAGTTGGTAGAGCGCTCCCCTGAAGAGGGAGATGTCACCAGTTCAAATCTGGTCCCAAGCACTTCACTACGTTCAGTGACTGCGACGTAACAAAAAATCCCTCTATGAGGGATTTTTTGCTGCATTGACATATATTAATATTCATTATATGGTAATAAAAATTCACAATTAAAAAAAGGAGGAAAATATGATATGGGATCCGTATGGAGCGTTCCAAACTCACACATTAGAAAATGGTTTGACAATACACGCAGTACAAATGTCGTGTCCATGGCAAAGAATAAGATGCAGTATACATTCAGGTGGAACTCAAGATCCAGAAGACAAGTTGGGTCTGGCGCATTTCACAGAACATCTACTATCTCAAAATGCACCACTGCCTTGCGAGGAAATCAACGATTATTTTAATGATTTAGGAGGAGATGCAATGCTAGGGGCAACCAGTTATTGGAAAACGTATTATAGCTTTTACATTCCAGCAAAAGATGACGTACTGAAACAATCACTAGATTTGTTCGGGAAAATGCTACTTAGTGCTAAATTGGAAAAAAATATTGAACGTGAACGTCAGGTTATTTTAAATGAATTTCATAAAAAATATCCTGTTTCATTCAAGTATGATATTCAAATGAAAACGCACGAGGTCTTATTTAAAGGTATGGCTATGGGTCGTAGTTTGGATACTCTCGGTAATCCAGCGACCATTAAAACAATTGAAGCGAAAGATGTACAGTCATTTTATGATGAGCATTATACGCCGGCCAATATGACCATTGTTGCAGTAGGGGCATACTCTCTCGAACAACTTGTAAAATTTTTTTCAGAGAGCTCGTTTGCAATCACCAAACAAGGATCACGGAATGTATTAGAGCCAATTGTTTCATTTCCTGATGTTGATAAACAACGTATCGAAATTGTAATAAGTGATTATGTAGATACAAAGTTGTTCGCCCCCAGTTTTTCCTATGAAAGCTATGTTAAGATCCCCTTAAGTTTCAGTGAAGCTGCTGTTGCAATCTGTTGCAGGATGTTAACTGATTTATTAGATGAAGAGGTGCGGCAAAATCAAGGCTGGACCTATGGTATTAGTTCTAAATATAGCCAATCTCCTCAGTTTAATAAAATGCAGATATTCTCAGCATCAATCGCTATAGTGGCTTTGGATTGTATCGAAGAGAAAATAGATGGGATTATCAGTGCAATTATTAACTCAGAAGCTCTTTTTGAGAAGATAAGAAATAATAAACTCGCTGCATCACTCATGGACGATGAAAGTGGTTCCATGATACTCAATACAGCGTCAGAGGAAATCTTCTATCATGGCAAGACCACTTCTATGAGCGAGCATCAAAGTAATCTCCGGACTGTTACATTTCAAGATGTTTGTGATGTTGCTGCATATTGGAAAACAAAAAAAAGGATAACTGTAATCAACAGACCTTAAAAATCAAACACCCTGCTAGTAATTACTAGCAGGGTGTTTTTCTTTGGTCTATATAGATTTGATCTTCAGTGCCGCCTTTCGTCCCTTATCGAGTTTAGGTAACTTGATCATGAGAAGGCCATGGCGTTCGATTGCTTCAGCATTATCGATTTCAACTTCTACTGGTAGGTCGATGATTCTTTCGAATGCGCCCCAGTATAGTTCTTGAATATGATAACTGTCTTGTGAGATTGCTTTGTTTTCTTCACGCTTGCCAGAGATTGAAACAACATCACGAGTGATATTAATATTCAAATGTTCAGGCATAACTCCTGCGATCAGTGTCTGGATGATAACTTCATGAGCAGTTTCGTAGACATCAACAGGAAGCTGTCCAACTTCTTCTTCAGGTTGTTGCAATACTACAGGGCGTTCTTCCTCTTCATCATCATTCATAAATGCAGAACTGATAGGGAGTTCGCGTTTTTGTGGCTCAGGGAATGATTGTTGAGTTGTCAGAGTAGTGCGAATCGGTGCTTTGTATTTGATATCCTTTGATGGCTCTTCACTTGCTTCATCGAAGTCTTCTTCATTTTCATTAAAGCGAAGGTTGCCGGCTAGTCTTTCAAAAAATGATCGCTTTTTCATAGTTGGGGTTGAGCTTGATCTTCTTGCACAGGAATGCGACGAAGTTTTTCAAGAATTATGTGACTTATAATAGCGGCGATCCACAAGTATCCATAGATTTGCAATACGCTTGCGGTATCGTGCTTAAGTATAAAGAAGTTAAAGGTTGCATGCAAGAAAATTGCTGCAGTAATACCGACTGGAATAGATATCGAGCGGAATTTTTTTGGTGCAAGACCAATACTTATACCAATCAAACAGCTGGCAATGGTGTGAAGCAGTGTAGATCCAAAGAAACGCAGACCTCCTGTCAAAAGTATAGCGGTCATATTAGTACTCACACTTGGCTGTAGTACATAAAAAATATTTTCTAATGCAGCGAATCCCAGTGCAACCACAATCATGTAGATAGGCGGCTCAATAGCGTGATCGTCATAATCACTTTTGTATGCAATAAAATAAAACACCAAAAATTTAATGATTTCTTCAATAGCTGCCCATACTACAATGCGCGAATTAGCCCCTACAATGGCCCCCTTAAGGCTTTGCTGTAAGAATGTGGCAACCAATACGCTAATAGCCCCTGCAATGAAGCACGTCATAAGTAAGCCAAATGGTTCCATGTGATCTTTATCAATATTCAACCAAAAAATCAGCCAAATAACTGAAGGAATAAATCCAACCAATAGAGGGATAAGTAATCCTGAATTCATTACTTCATTGGCCATGTTGTAACCATGAGTAATTGCTTATTATCAATCGGTAATAGATCGTAAATTGCTTCAGTCACAAATGGCATAAATGGGTGGAGTGCCGTGATAGTTTCAGAAAGTAGTGTTAACAATAATTTCTGGCGAGATAGTTTGATAGCAGGGTCTTCACTAGTAAGTAGTGATTTACTTTCTTCAAGAATAGTGTTAGCAAATTCATCCCAAATAAAGTGATATATACCTTCGGTCGCTAAGTGTAGTCTGTATGTTTCTAAATCAGTAGTAATACTTTGAAGAGTAGTGTGCCATGCAGCAAGTACTACTTCATCATCTTTTGTATATATTGCAGTACTTACTTCGGCAGAATAATTTGTGAGCACAAATCTAGCAATGTTCCAGAGCTTGTTTGCAAAAAGTTTATATCCTTTGATACGACTTTCATCAAATTTAATATCACTACCCACAGCACTTCCTACAATAAGGCCCATACGTAGCGCATCGGCACCGTATTTTTCAATCATCTCAAGAGGATCCACGCCATTGTTAAGTGATTTACTAAACTTACGGCCATCTTTTGCACGAACGAGGCCGTGAATCAATACTTTTTTAAATGGTACCTGTCCAAGGTGAAAACCACTCATCAAAATCATACGAGATACCCATAATGGCAAAATCTCATATGCAGGGGCAATCAATGAAGTAGGGTGGTATGTTTTGAGGTCAGGAGTTTCTTCAGGCCAACCTAGTGTAGAGAATGTCCATAATGCAGAAGAAAACCATGTATCAAGTACATCTACTTCTTGCTCCCAGCCGTCTCCTTCAGGAGCTACGACGTTGCAATAAATTTCTTTACCTTTTTCTGTAGCGCGATACCATACGGGGATACGATGACCGAACCAAATCTGACGTGAAATACACCAGTCATGCAAATTTTCAATCCAGTGAAAATATGTTTTACGAAAACCTTCCTGAGACATATCAATTGCCCCGCTCTCCACCGCTGTTTTCATCAATGTCTTCAATGTAGTTTCGCTACCACTAGCAATGCCTGGGATTTTTGAGTGGGGAATTATAAAAGGCTTGTTAACGCCAATGAACCATTGTTCCATGATCTGAGGTTCAATTGTTGCACCGGTTCGTTCTGATGTTGCAATGTTATGCATATAGTTCTCTTCAATACGAACTAATAAACCTTTTTCTTTAAGTTTTTCCACAATCTTTTCTCGAGCCTCAGAAATTTTCAATCCAGCAAACTCTCCAGCAATAGGAAGTAGTTTCCCATACTTATCAATAACTTGTTCTTTGTCGAGGTGGTGACGTTCAGCAATTTCAAAGTCCACCATTGAGTGCCATGGAGTAATAGTCATTGCCCCAGTACCTATTTCCGGGTCACTGGCAGCGTCTTTAATTACTGTTGCAACAATCGGGCCATTGATCCATTCGAGTTCAATTTTTTGACCATGAGTATACTCTTGGTATTTTGCATCATCAGGATTAACTACAATATATTTGTCACCAAACTTTGTTTCGGGACGAGCAGTACCGATTACGAAAGGACCGTATTGAAAATAATAAAATTTTGCCTTTTCTTCTACGTACACCACTTCATCATCTGAAATAGTGGTTTGCCCCTTTGGATCCCAGTTAACAATACGATGACCTTGATAAATAAGCCCTGCATCATACATTCGTTTGAATGCGGTAAAGACTGCGCGATTTCTTTTTTCATCCAGTGTGTATGCATAGCGAGTCCAGTCAAGTGAAGCACCCATCTTTCGAACTTGGCCCAAAATAGTATTTTCACTATCTTTTGCGAATGCATGTACGCGTTTTACCATTTCTTCACGACCAAGATCATGCCGAGTTTTACCTCCTTCTTTTTGTAAGTTTTTTTCTACACGAGCTTGTGTCGCAATTGCTGCAGAGTCTGTTCCTGGGATCCACAAAGTTTTTTTACCATTCATACGATTAAAACGGACAATGATATCTTGCAGTGTATCTTCGTAGGCATGACCAACGTGCAGAGTTCCTGTCACATTGGGAGGGGGGAGGACAATAGTAAATGCTTCGGCATCAGGTTTTGTTAACCCATCCTTGATCATATTTTCTGGCGTGAAGTATCCAGAATCTTCCCACTTCTTATAAATAGACACTTCTTCTGCAGCTGGGTCGTACGGTTTTAATAATTTTTCGGGTACTTGCCCTGAGGTATTCGAATGGGGTTGCATATCAAGTTACTATATCATTAATTACCCTTTGTTTCTATAGCGCTATGGCGATTTCTCATATGTAATAGCACAGGCAGCATCTTCATTGACTTTTATCATAAAATATGTTTTAATATAATAAATTCACCTCATTAAAATATAGTCGTATGAAAATAATTTTGCTTTCCGTATTATTTTGGATAATTGCAATCGCAGTATTTGCTCAAGAAAAATGGGTACCAGTTGATGCCAATAAGAAATATCTGGCAGTAACTATTATGCCTGATGGAACATTCCAAAAAATTATTCTTGATGCAGATGAAAATGCTAAACAAGAATTTGTCCATGTAGCTTTAGCAAATACTAACAACACTGCCCCGATTACTTTACAGCAAAGAATGTATTACATTGGTCAAACAGTTAATACAGACGACCTCTCCTCAATTTCCGAAAGTGATGCATATCGCTTTCTGGCCAATCAATTGTGTGAAAGTTGTAGTGTACAACGAGTAGTGAGTAAAAATGTAGTGACGTTTATGTGTACTCACGATTCATCCGGTAGATTGATGCTTATACAAACGTATTGGGATCAACCAACTGCTAAATGGATTGTGAATGTCTCATACACTAACGTTGCTCATCAAACATTCAAAATCATTAAACCTTCAAGGTTTGTTTATTAAAGCAAACTGTCCACATAGGCCATTACAATAATAATTGTAATGGCCTATTTTTTATTGGGCGATAGAAAGATTACCATTCGCTTTGAGAGTTTCTGCTGGTTGAATAGTCATTGAACCTGATTGTATTCGAGCAAAAGCCGCCAGACCGATCATTACTGCATTGTCAGTGGCTAGCCATGGCTCCGGGAAGAGTACGACAACACCAGGCAGTTTCTTTGCTACGCGAGCAGTGAGTTGTTCTTTGAGGTAAGTGTTACCAGAAACACCACCACCAACAACAACAGTTTGAATACCAAATTCTTCAATTGCGCGCATCGTTTTTTTAGTTAATACATCGATTGCTGCATCTTCAAATGCACATGCCAGCGCTTGTTTTTCAGCTTCTGTGAGATCACGAACAGGAGCTGTCCCGAGCGTAGTCGAGGGATCTTGCACCAGATCTCGTATCGTATACAACACGGCAGTCTTCAATCCAGAAAATGAAAAATCATAATCACCTGAGTGCATCATCGGACGCGGAAATTCAAATTTATTTTCTATACCTAATAGCCGGAACTCCCTTGCCAGTTTAGAGACTGCTGGGCCTCCTGGATAGGGTAGTCCGATCATTCGCGCCACCTTATCAAAAGCTTCACCAACAGCATCATCGCGTGTCTGACCAATCTTTTCATATTCACCATAACTTTTTGTTAATACTAGTTCAGTGTGTCCACCAGAAACGAGTAATGCCAAGAGTGGGAATTCTAATTCTTTGAATAAGTACGACTTAGTAGGAGGCAAAACAAGAAGACCATATTGCTGGTCCTTGGTCCTCGCTAATCGCTCACCAGACGCATCAATATGGTCTTCTTGTTTTGCCTCCAGAGAAGCCTGGAATTCAATTACCGCTGCTGTCACTACATGTCCTTCCATATGATTCACAGGAATCACTGGAATATCCCAGATCTTCGACAATACTTTTGCCGCATTGATGCCAACCCATAAAGCCGGTTCAAGTCCAGGGCCAACAGTTACTGCGATGTAATCAATGTCAGGTTTTTCATATGTATTAAAAAGGTCAACAAAACCACTAACCATTTCATCTTCCCGGTTGCAGATCGATGCAACCGTGTCCGTCAAAGCCATGTCTGATGTGGCGACGGAGGATTTGTTAATTAATACTCCAGCTTGCAGCAAAGCATCTTTTAGAAGAGGAACAATCTTTTCTGCATGCGCGCGTTTTGCCATAGCAGGGAAGACACCGCCGTATTGTGCATGAAGATCGATTTGAGATGCGAGGGCATTGCCCAGTAATGTAATACGTTGCCCATCTTGGCTCAAAATTGAGATCCCTGTCTCGTCACAGCTAGTTTCAATAGCCAAAATTTTCATCGAATTACTATAGCATTTGATTGATTCTTTTGGAAGGTGTGGTATGATATGGCGAAATAATAAACCAATTAAATATGAGCTCAATTACTGAAAAAGATGCAGAATTAATTCGGGATGCGGTGAGATCAACTCAAAAAGTCGTTAGCTTATCTGATCACAGAAAAAAACTAGCGAAAAAACGCCAAGCTGAACAACAAAATGAACAGCTAAACAGGCGCAGAGCGTGTTCTTAACAATGTAATGTATTTACGACCCGCATCAAAAAGTCCCTTCACATGAAGGGCTTTTTTTCTTGCCAAATTATAAAAATGTGGTAATGTAATAAAAACAAAATAGTTATGGAACACTCAGATAAAAAATACTTACATGAATTTCATTATCCGATATTAGAAATTTGTGGTCCTTCTGGTGTTGGTAAGTCCACATTAGTAAGAATTATGAATGAAATTTTTCCTTCGTATGAACTTTCGATTTCGTGTACTACGCGTGAACAAGACCCCCATCAAGAGGTGCATGGCAAACATTACTACTTTACTACACGAGAAGAATTTCTTCGCATGAAGTCAAATGGTGAGTTTGCTGAAACAAATCCTTTTATGAAAGGTAATTTATACGGCACACCGTGGTCAGAATTTTTGCGAATATTTCAAGCAGGAAAAGTACCCGCGCTCGATATTGATATAAATGGTGTTTGTCAGTTGGATAATGTTATCCCGCGATCAAAAACATTTCGTTTGTATTTAGACGTAACACAAGAAGAGCAGCGAGCTCGATTATTGCGGAGAGGGCGAAGTACTGACACCTCAGAAGTGATTGAAAAAAGAGTTATGTATGCCTTACAAGAAAAGGAGCAACTCCTCAAGATTGTTGAGTCTGATCCGCAAATGTTTTACATAAAAGATTACAACACCTGTGATCCAATTATGTTTGCAAATACACTTATTAATCATTTGGTTCACGGGCACCCACTAGATTAACCAATCCCTCACTCTACATTTTGTAGGTTGGGGGATTTACTATTTATTAAATGTATTGCTTTTTTATAATAAAGTGTTATAATATAAAAAACAATTAGAAATGAAAAAAGGGATTATTATTTTGGTTGGTCCATCCACTGAATTCAAAACAGCACTGGTTACTTGCCTCACTCAGCAGTTAACTGATTATGCTGGCATCGTTCAAACAACTGAAGTTGCTGGCATCACTAATAGCTTGGCTAGTAATATGATTTTTGTTATCGACAAAGATGAATTTACCTATGCCGGAGACATAGCTTTCAGTGTCTATCTTGATTGCACTGTTGTTGAGATGAAAGATAGAAACAAGCACACCATGGTGTTACTGTTTGATCCTGGTACCACTGATTTTCAAAAAACAGTTGAGACTATTGCTGACAGAATTTTTGAGCGCTACCATATCTGGCGCTGTTCCGAAGAAGAGTAATCACTGTAAAACCCCCACATATAAGCATATGTGGGGTTTTGTTATGTATAAGGGAATCATTCATCACATTGACTTTTTCATAAACTATGACATTATAGAACTAACCAAAGCACATTAAATATACGAAAATGAAAAACACAGTTATTATGTTAGCAATTGCTGTAATGGCAACCTTCTGTACGAGTTGCACTCCACAAAAGGGTTCAATAATGTATTACAAAAATTTGATAAAGGTCTTAGATGAAAAAGAAGCTGAATATCTAGCACATATCGATCCTGTTGCTGCTGATGTTATCAGAGCGAATACTAATCGCGATGAAGACAACAGTGCTTCCGTTGCCACATACGATGCCGCTGTTCAAAAATACAAGCAAGTTTATAATCAACAGCACGGTTTGTTATTAGAAATAAAAAGTATTAGCAAAGAGATTAAAATGGCCCCGAAAGAAGATTTTAGTAAGTTTGATGAAAATCAAGCAACCACTATTCTCATGGCGACACAAATTATCGATTTCAAAATACCTAAAGAGTAATAATAACCACACATTGCTAAGAGACCAGTTCATCCTGGTCTTTTTTATTGACTTTTTAATAGAAAAAGGTATGGTAAAGAAAACATAAAGATGAAAAAATACTTATTATATGCCGTAGTGTCATGTGCGATAGTATTGACCACTACTCCTACGTATGCACAAATAGACCGTGTGCCACCTCTGAGTCTGGAACCAAGCGAGTTGGCCGGACAAAAGATTTGTCAGTATTATTGTCCTGATACATTGCACCTGATACAAGCTAAATATCTGAAACATACAACAGTACTTCCTGCCGGCACGCAACTTGGAGGAAATCAAATCAGTATGGACTTGGCTATTAATTGTGCGATATATTTAGCATCAGACACTGTCACATTTCTTCCTTCCAAAAAAATATGGAATGGTATCCGTACTACCGATGGCATGCTCATCCTGTTTTGGGAAAAAGGGAAGTGGATACTCTGGTATGACAAAAAGAATCCCGATCAAATTGATCAGGAAATACAACTCTTCACGTACACAAATTAAAAAACAAAAAGCCGCTGCAAGAGCGGCTTTTTATTGACATTTTTAATAAATAGTGTAGAGTTTTTAAAACGTAACATACAAATTATGAAAGCAAAAAACAAAACCATTATTATCATTGAGGTATCAGATTTGGTAACAACACTTGAGCATTCAAAAATTATTGCCGCAGGTGGAATACTCGATACAGTTACTATTAATGAGAAAAACCAAATTGAAATTGTGTTTTTAGCAGGTGGCTCTATAGAAGGTATTGAGAAAATAGTTACTGTTGTAAGCGCAGAAACAGAAGCATTTCTTAGTACGCCATTAGGTGAATTAGATTTGAGTGTATATCTTATCAATCTACTTAAAGCAAAAGATATAGTAATTATTGGCGATATTAAAAAGCATACCTGGGACGAACTTTTAAAAACCAGGGGATTTGGCGAAAAAGCCGCAAAATCACTAAAGCAGCTACTGGAAGAACACCATGTTTGTTTGACTCAAAAGTAATTCTTGGTAAAACACATGCAAAGCAATCTTAGAAATAAGATTGCTTTTTTATTTTGTGTGTACGCCCTGTCGCTCTTCGAGCTATGAGGTGGGCCCACCGCGAAGCATGAGGTCTTCGAATGCGAAGTGGTGACCCCACTGCGTGGCTTTCAGAACTTTTAAAGCAAAGTGATTATATAAAAAGTAGTATTAATTCTCTGAGGATATTGATGAAATAAAAAAGAGCATCACGTTAATTCGTAATGCTCTTTACTGTTTTTGAAATCCCTTATACAAGCTCTGTGCCGTTCTGTATCGCGAAGCGGAAGCCTCGTGATTTAACGTAGCCTTCGAGTATGTCTACCATAGATTGACTGATACCGCGGAACTTTGTCAGCTCGGTTGCAGGCACGGAAAGCATGTCAGAAAGATACACCCAACCGCTTGCCCTTACTGCCAGACCAATGCGCGTAACACTGTTCTTGTTACCAACGGTATGGTCATGGAAGTCAATCATGAAGTCGCGCAGAGGTATCCCTTTGGCGTTCTCCATCATTTCCTGACGTTCGGAAATCTCCCTCTTCGTTAGCTTCCTCGCAAATGCAAGGTTTACGAAGATTTTATCAGGCAGGTTCGTGTTGATGGTAAAGTTCCTGTCTCCCGTGATTTTCATTGCTCCCTTTGCAAGGAGCTTAACAAGGTCTTCTTTGCCAATCTCCAGAGTGGCAGAGATGTCGTTTTTAGTTACTTTCATCAGTATAGGTTTTTAATGTTTTACATTTTTTATTTGTCCTAACCCTAGCACAAAACACTTGACATGTCAACGTATTGTGGTAATGTGAAGGAAACACTAAAACCCAATAACGATGATAGACATACCAAATCCGCCCAAACTCGTAAGCGAGGGCCATCTCTCTCCAGAAGGAGCGGAAACACTCTTAAAATGGAAGAGGCCTTTGACAAGCTCGGCTACGCCGCTGATATAGAGGAGAGCAACTCTGGCGCTGTGCTTCTAAAAAACGGTGACCTGTTATGGTTCGATTCCAATGCCGCGCCAATTGACGCTGGCGACTACGCACCGTACATCCACGGTCGTCTGACAAGTGACATGAAAGGTAGTATCTGCATTTACGATCCCGAGCACGGTTCGGAAAGGTCGTTTAAGAAATGGATAACCATGATCGAGGAAGCCGGCTCTCCTGTTAAGGAAGAAGAAACGTATGGCACGTGGGAGGAGATATACAATATCGCCGCCAAGTACGCAGACTTCAGGAACAGCATGATTCCGCCTATCGACAACATTGAGGCCAAGGAAAAGTTCCTCGATACCAGCCTCTACGATCTGGAGGTAAGCACACGGGTGTTTACCAGCCTTGCTGCGCAGAATATCTTGACCCCGCGCGACCTTTTAGGCTACACGGCTTCAGAACTTTTGAAATTTAATAATTTTGGCAAGAAGACCCTTCCTGAGATTGTAGAGATTCTGAAAAGGTATGATCTTCAGCTAAAGGATTGATTTATTCAAACCGCTTAAGCCCTCTCAGAAATGAGGGAGCTTTTTTTATTTGTGCGTGCACCGCATAGCTCGAGGTCTTCGAGAGCGACGTGGTGACCCCACTGCGTGGCTTTCAGAACTTTGTAGGAATGGTGATTATATAAAAAGTAGTATTACTGTATTGGAAGTGTTAGTAAAATAAAAAAGCTTCACATCTTAATGTGAAGCTTGAAGAATTTGATTCATAACTCAGTGCGTCGGGATGACTGTTTCTTTTGTGGTGCTAATTTCCCACCTGAGCTTAAGCGCCCAGCCCTGAGCGTATGAGTCATAAAGACCCTGCATCTGCTCAAGGGACTTACATTCCATGCGCTTGTCGCCAAGGCCCTGGTCGTATATCCCGATAACCTTATCGTCTTTGCCTAGTACAGGCATAGACGTGGGTCGGCCATACAGCTCAAGCGGCCTTGAGCCCATCGCTGTGACATTGATGCCTGCGGAGCCCTTGAACCTAATAGATGCTTCATCTGCTATATTTGAAGCAATAATGGCTTCGTACCAAAAATCAGGATAGCCATCAAATGCATCTTTAACTGTGCGAATGTTTGCTTCCCATTCCTCGGCGGAAGCGCTACCTCTCATTAGATCAATAACTTCTTGTCTTGTCATTGCAAATTTATTTAGAGTGAATTAAAAGTACTTTACTGGTTTTATAATAACAGAATGTCCTTGACATGTCAATGTATTGTGGTAATGTAAAATAAAGTTTTAATTCCTTGCGGATGCAGGGTGGCTCACTTGAGCAACGGAGCATGTTCCCAGCTTCAACCTTGGGAATGTTATTTCAAAACAATTTTCGGATGGAAATGTTAACTATCAACGACGGTCCCTCAAGGGAGGAGCTGTTCGACTCAATTCGCCGCAGCATTGATGTATGGTTTGAATTTGCACCTGTGCGTAATGGCCAAGCGCAGGTATTCTCGGTCAAGCGAGTTGTGCTCAATTATGACCAAAGCAACCATTTCTGGCACGTCATTTTCAATGTCGGATTCAAGGGAGAGACCCTGCACGGCAAACAGTATCAGGCTTACTATTCAACAGGCAGTCGCAAGGGCTTTACCGTCGAAAAGGAGGTAAGCTTTGAACTTGTTAAAGGCGAGACTCATCATTATCCGCTCACATCGGGCGAACTGTATGCAATGCTCAAGTATTCAAAGTTATGTCCGACCTTGCACTGGAACATGCTACACGCTCGACTTGATAAAGCCATTCCAAACTACCCGCTGACCGAAGACGTGATGAGGAGGCAGAAAAAGCTTCCGCTACTGCTGTCGAAGATAAGGAAATCCAAGAAACTGGACGCGGTGGAAAAGCACCTTCCCGAAATGATGCAACTGCTTTGCATGCCTTAATTGCATGCTGCGCCCTGAAACCTAAAACGTTTCGGGGCTTTTTTATTTGCATAAGTTCTGAATACGCAATGTAGTATGTAAAAATATCTTTACATACTAGCGTTTAAAATTTGTGACCCCAAGACTTGGATTTCCGAACTGGTCCAAGACTACTCATTGATCAAGGCGAGCATTTTTGAAATGAAAGAGTTGGATTTCTCTATCAAATAAAAAAGGCGGACATAAAGGTCCGCCTCTCAATTTACAAATTTTAAATTCTTTCCCTCATCCAATCAAATAGTGCCCTGCGGCTTTTGATAACTTCTGTGAGTGACGTAGGTTCAGGGTAAGGGTCAATGAACGGAGCAGCATCCTTTGTGTGAGGCTTCAGCAGTACAATGCCCGTGAGCGATCCCGCTATCACTGCAGCCATACCAATCACAACGATGAGGCTCGCGTAAGCGAAAGTGAACGCAATGGGCCCGAAGAACGCATAGTATACGATTGCCATTATCAGGCTAAATCCCAGTCCTGGCCCGATACCGACCCACATATCTCCCATGGTGTCCATAAAATCGTCAAAGAGGTCATCGGATGCATCGTAAGGCTTGTCTTTCTTGTTAACTACAAAGTATGACCCCAATCCGCCAAGTGCATAGACTGCCACGAGGGTAATTTTTGCAAAAAGGGCGAAATTTGAGGAGTCGTGCTCTAAGCCCCAACCCATCCGGTAAATAAGTACCCCTGCAAGAACGAATACTGCGAGTTTTGCGATCGCTACCACTGCTTTTTTCAGGAAGCTAAAGTTGAATGTTGTTTTCATTTTTTTTGTTTTTTAAAGAATGTTGTTTTCAATACCATACACTTTCCTAAGTGCAGTCCGAGCGTCCTCGCCCAGGCGGTCTGCCACGATAAACCAAAACGGTATGCGGCTTTCCCATTGCTCTTCTCGCGATACGCGCTGGTCAACCTCTAGGGTGTCCAGCAGCATCATCCATTGCAGCTCAACGAACTGCTTGGGCGTGACAGGAAGATTTGTCAGAAGCTCCCTGTCTAATAAAAAATAGGGTGTGTTTTCCAACACGCTTCGGTCAAAGGACTGCTGCGACATGCGGCAATAGGCATATACTAAGGCTTCTGCCTCAGCGCCAATCTTTTCCCGTACTTCGCCACGACGCTCAAGTGAAATTGAGAAGCCGTTGAAGTTTTCAGTGCCGTAAATTGAATGGAAGAGCCCAGCCACTATCGTTGAGAATGGGCGGTTATACCTTTCCAGATATTTTGCCAAGCCTTTCAGGTGAGGGAGAAACTTTCCGTTAGTGTGCTCGACGTCTGTGACGCCAAGCGTAAGCAGGTAGTCCGATAACGGACCGTTCAGAAGCGTTTTTTCTTGTGTTGTCATGAGGTTACATTTTTTAACATAATGCAATATATGTTAAAAAATGTCAATGTTTTGTGACCCCACTGCGTGGCTTTCAGAACTCGTTAAGAACGGTGATTGCATAAAAAGCAGTATTATAGAGTTGAGAAACATCAAGGTGGTGTGAAGCTATTGAACCTATACGCGTTACTTGACATTTTTCATATAGATGATATTGTAATTTCAAACTTAAAACAAATAAATATGAATTGGTACTCAATCTTTTACTGGTTGACCGTAGCGGACAGCGTAAAAAAATTCTTCGATACTACAAGCAATATCTTTACTTGGTTTGCAGTTCTATCATTCCTTGTAGTAGTTGCTACGACAATCGGCAAGTCTTATCAGATTTCCGAAAATAGCATTAAAACTCCAGAGGAAGAAGCAACGGACGCTGACGTGAGAAGTTGGGATTTCCTTAAAAGGATATCTAGCAAATTCTTCTGGTGGATGTTGCCCCTTGCCCTTGTTACATGGCTTGGTTATGTAATGACTCCTACTAAAAAGGACTGTCTGCTGATTGTTGCCGGTGGTGCTGTTGGAAACTTTATGACCACTGACACTTCCGCAAGGAAACTGCCGTCTGATGTAACCAAGTTTCTGCACTTGAGCTTAAAAAATGAAATTGCGGGACTCAGCGACACGGCGAAGAAAGAACTCGGCATAACAACTCCGAAAGATGAGTTCTTAAAGAAGGCCGCTAAAATGTCCAAAGAGCAATTGCTGAAATACTTACAAGCAGACACAACAGTTTTAAAGGATAACTAACTCCTTATTATTACTATCCTAAACCGCACTTTACGAAAGGGCGGTTTTTTATTTGCAAAAATTCTGAAGACGCATTTGGGTATATAAAAATATCTTTACAGGATAGCGTTTAAAATCTGTGACCCCACTGCGTGGCTTTCAGAACTTATGAGGAGCAGTGATTATATAAAAAGTAGTATTATTGAACTAGTACAGCTTGTGAAATAATTTTGACAAAAATCTATTTTTGAAATCTAATACAGCTTCTATTTACAAGTGAACGTTTGTTCACTAAACTAACCTCTGTGAAAGTATCTATTTTAACGACCTTACCTCATTCCCACCATAAAGTTATCCCTATTGTATTAGCCAAGGTACAAGCGGGTTTTCCTTCACCTGCCGATGATTATATTGAATCTGCATTGAATATTAACGACCTTTTTCAAGTGGATGAATCAAGTACCTTCTTTGTTCGTGTTGAAGGAAGTTCAATGATAAATGCAGGAATCATGAATGGAGACATATTGTGTGTCCGTAGAGATTTAGAGCCAAAAGAAGGCAAGATTGTCATTGCTATTATCGATAGCGAATTCACCGTTAAAAGATTTATGAAAAAAGGCAAGAGAGTAATATTCGAAGCAGCTAATGATGACTACCCATCAATTGAGCCCCAGGACGGTCAGAGCGTCGAGATATGGGGTGTTGTAACAGGGTTTGCCCGAACGTTTAAATAATATGTACAAGAAGCTCTACGCCCTCATAGACTGCTCCTCATTCTATTGCTCTTGTGAAAGGGCTTTTCGTGCTGACTTAAAAGGAAAGGCAATTTGCGTCCTTTCAAACAACGATGGCTGTATTATTTCTTTAACACCCGATACTAAAGCACTAGGGTTTAAAATGGGCACACCGTACTATCAAATTAAAGATGATCTCGCCCAAAAAGGGGTTGCGGTCTTTTCATCTAACTATTGTCTCTACGCTGATATGAGCAAGCGTATTGTGAAGATAATACGATCGTTTAGTGATTTTGTTGAGCAATACTCAATTGATGAATCGTTTGTACAGTTTGAAGCAAATACAAATAATATAGAACAAGAAAGAATACGGTTACATGCTCTGGCTGAAGAGATACATTTTACTATCCTAAAGAAAACGGGAGTGCCAGTAAGAGTTTCAATTGCTGAAACAAAAACATTGGCTAAGGTTGGTAGTGAGTATACAAAGTGCCTTATTAAGCAAGGTATTGTCCCAGCAGTGTGCTTTTGGGAACACCCAGACAAAGATGGCTATATGAAAACACTTCCCGTAAATGATGTATGGGGCATAGGACGACAATGGAGTAAAAAGTTAGAAATGTCAGGAATTAAAACAGCAAAAGATTTATCAATGGCTAATCCTGACTTACTGAAAAAGAATTACTCTATTGTTATGGAGCGCACAGCAAGAGAGCTTTCTGGATTCTCTTGCATATTGTTTGAACTAGTTGCTCCTGAACGTAAAAGCCTGGTACGAAGTCGCATGTTTTCTCATAAGATAACTGATGCCAAATACCTTAAACAGGCTATTTCGTTCCACCTAGCTCGAGCCAGTGAGAAACTACGGAGTGATAAACTTATGGCTACTGAACTATCAATATTTATGTCCACTGGTAGACACACCGAAATAACTAAATATAGTTATGCACATCAGACATTACTTCGTCCAACGAATGACATAATAATTCTGGCAGAAGTCGCAGACAAACTATTTAAAGAATGTTATGTGAAAAATGACAAATTTGGTAATGAATATAAGTATTCAAAAGCAGGAGTATCACTTAGTGGATTTTCAAGTATTGATAAACAGAGTGAACCACTTTTTGATATTGGTATTACAGAAAGACCCGCGTTAATGAAAATACTTGATGGGCTTAATAGAAAGTTTGGAAAGCATACCGTAGTTCTCGCTTCTATGGGGGTCCCAAAAAAACTACAGAAAATAGAAGCAGCTAAAGACGATGCTATTGAATGGGGTATGAAGAGAGGGTTAATGAGTAAGCGGTTTACAACAGTTTGGGAAGAAATTTTACAAGTTAAAATATAAGTACTAATTATTATCATTAGTATCCTGTAATTTAGAAAGCACCTTATTTAATTTGATAAATTGTTCTTGTAACTGGTTATTTAGGTATTCAATATTTAGATATATTTTAGTGATTTCTTCATTCATATAGGCAAGAATAGCAAATAGGTGATAAAGAAAATATCAAGAAATAATAAACTAAATAAAGTTATTTAAGTTTTTCCTTATAAACCTTTTCATACTAATTGCTCACCAGCAGCAGGTCGTACTGTGCCTGAAGAAGGTCAAAGGTGTTTCGGTACTTTACATAGTCAGCGACGCCGTTCGCCTTGTCTATCGCATACTGGGCGTTAAGGATGGCCATCTGCTTTTTTGTATTCTGCAGTTTCCACGCCGTCGTGGTTTCCAGCTCCTGCTGCGCTCTCGCTGCGGCATTGGCACGGTCTGCGGCGTCTTTCATTGCCTTCAGACTAGCCGCCTCGTCATCGCGCTGCTTTTGCGCTAAAGCTGCCTGACCAGCCATTTCAGCGTTTACCCTGATTTGGTCTGACGTGAGCTGTGGCGTTGTCGGAACAGCTGGAGCTGCTGTTGCGGGAGCGACGACTTGCGGCTGAACAACCTTGGCGGATGTGGTTGTCTTTGCCTCGGTCTTTGCCGTAGGTACGATACTTTGAGCTGTTGGCGTTACGGTAGCTGTAGCAGGCTGTTGAGCCTGAACTTCTACAGGAACAGGAACTTGGACAGCTACAGGTGCCGCAGGTGCGGTATGTATACCGATAGCAATCAATAGTGAGCTGAAGATTTTGTGGAATATATTAAACATTTTATTTTAAATTAACTAATAGCTTAAGTTGCGAATTGAGTCATCTAGACTTGAGAAAGAATCTTCTAATATATTTCTTGTTCTTATTGAATTACTGTCTGATATGTCAGTGTTTTGAAAAATAGACTCATTGATCGTGCCTAGTCTGGTGTATATCATGACCAAGAGCAATGTAATAAAAAGCTTAAACCAGTTTTCTTTTAGAAATTCTATAGTTGTATGTGTTTTTGTTTGCATGGATATTGAAGGGATAATGTTTATATTTGGTGATTGATGACCCCTATAATGGGATCAGTGGACGCAAAAATCCCACCACAAGGGTGAGAGCTTTCGCCCTCCAATACTCGTTTCCAAGTACGGCCTCTTAAGCACTCCCGTATGGCGGGGTTTTTACTTAAGAGGACTTTTGCCATGCCGTTGATTGCTCAAGGGGTTAGGCCATATCTATTGATTTGTACCCCAAAACTATACATTGTAGAGATTGTATTTACAATGGCACATAGGTATATAATGTTCACAACGTTCACAACACTCACGCGTGCAATATGATATGAAGCCTGTATACCATGACTATGACAATAAGACCTATGTAGAATACCTTGATGAGGCTATATCTATCTTGATAATGACGGGTGACCAGGAGACTATGGAGAAGCTGGCTTCAAAATTATCAGGCGTTCATTCTGAGATTTTTTGGAAAATTATCGGGTACAAAACGCTTCAAAGGATAGCAAAAGCTGGACATGCCAAGGTTTATTCAGAAAACCAGTATGATTTTGAACGACTTCATGAGTTTCGTGAACTTAAGACGGAAACTGATAGCTTATATGAAGAATATCTGGCATTGATCGAACCCGCAATCTTCCTCGAGGCAATTGCCAATATTGCATATCAATTAGCTAGATTGGTGCTAAAAAAACAAGTTGTGATTCATATAGACTTTTTAAAAGCCTGGTTGGAATGGCACATGTATCTCACTAACAAAAATAAAAACAAACGGAAAGGTGAGAAAATAAAGGAAAAACTCAGGGCTATACTTGGCGACAAGATAGATGATTTTGAGAAAATCCAACAAGAATACAGCGATAATATGCAAAGGGTAAAAGAAGGCAGGGCTAATCTTTTTGTTAATATCGACAAAGAGGTTATGACTGATGACTGTCCTTCACATGAAAACCTTTTCCTACCCCGTAGGCTTGATGCCTCTGATATTTTAGTTGTGGAGGAACATACCAAATGCGTTGAAATTGAAGGACAAATTTATTCCCTTCGAGACTATTATGAAATAATTGAAAATAAGATTGACCAGTCATGGCTTCAAAGCACGGACTTGCTCAAGCGGATTATCATTGTCTACCTTATCAAGAAATGTCAGAATGGGGACGAAAAAGCGTTCAATAAACTCTTTAGTTTTTACGTTACCAAAGCTGAGCATTTAGCAGTATCGTTTATCCGTCATAAAGCTCAAGGCAGAAATAAACTAGCTTTTAGTGAGGGAGGAAATCTGTCTGAAAGTGCTGCAAAAAGTGCAATCTGGACAATAATGGAAAAGCTGCTCAGAGGTGACAACCCGACTAATATCTACAAATATTTAGATAAGAATAGGAACGGGAAAAAGGGGGTTGATTTTTTAAACAAAAGACCCTACGCAGCCTTAGAAGAGTCCTACGGACTGCTTTTTCAATTGGTTAATAATCAGTACAACATGCTAGTCCAGTACCAGTCAGACCTTATCCAAAGCACTAAAGATCCGCTGCACAGGCATAAGACAGCAAAGAAATCATCGACCAGAAAGCAGTACATGCAAAGTCTGTTTCGTATTAGCCAGCACTATCTTCGTCATGCCGAGTATTCGTCCACAATATTCACTATGTTCGATCCGCTTGCCCTGCTCAGTATCTCTACCCTGCATAATAAAAACCTTTTCAACCCGACTAATAAGGGAAACCTGACGATATGGCTGTTCGGGGTGAAGGGTGTTTTCCCTGGGAAACTTATGGAGGGCCTTAATGATTGGTTTAAGGCAAATACCAAAACAAAGAATGGTAAAAGAATTGTCCCCGAAGATGATTACTGAGCCGCTTTATTTTCAGAAGAAGACTTTGATGACAACATTCACAGGGACAAACTAGTATAAAAGTGCGAAAAAACGATCTGAAATAAACCCTTATTTTAAGCCATTTTGTGGCTCTTTTTTTTATTTTCCATATATAGAGCATACCTGAACGTTTTTCAGGCTTTAGTAACAAATAATAATAAAATGAGAACCACCACACACTTACCCAATGACGAATACGAAGAGCTTTTCGACATTAACCTCGTTGCTGCTTGCGTACTCGACGACATACCAATCGAAGCCTATAACAGAGATCCTAAAAATGCACCGCGTGTAGGTTTTTTACTTAGAAAAAGCAATAAATTGAAAAACCTTATAAACCTCTACCTTTCAGGATTGCTGACTGTGGAGCCAAAACAGTTTGCTGCAGAAATTAGAAACCTGAAAGCCCGAACTAAAATTCCTTATTAAATAACAAACACTTAAATGATATGAAAAATGAACAAAAAGAAATTCTTAAAACAACAGTAGTTACGCCTGACACCCTATATGAGATGGTTTATGACGACATTGGTGAAACCACATCCTTTATAAAGCAATCCAAAGACGGCGATTTCGAGGCGGGAGTAGAAAAGGTTGAGATAAACGGTATGACATACACTCCTCTGCCGCCTGACTATATTCTTTTGAAGAAAAAGGTCATCTTATTCCCATCAAAAGTTTCTCCATATGTAAGCGAGGAGCAGCTTCTTGAAGAGGTTAGGTGCTTTATACACAAATACTTAGACATCTCCGAAGTGTTTGAGCAAATTGCTACTTATTACGTCTTGTTCTCATGGATGTATGACCGTTTCAACGAAGTGCCTTACCTAAGAGCACTCGGCGACTTTGGCAGCGGCAAATCACGTTTTCTTCAGACTATTGGAATCATTTGTTATAAGCCCGTATTCACAGGCGGAGCAACTACTCCGAGTCCGATATTTCGAATTATCGACGAGGTTAAGGGGACGCTTATCATAGACGAAGCCGACTTCAAGTTCTCGGATATGAGCTCTGAAATCGTGAAGATTCTGAACACTGGATACCAGAAGGGCATGCCAGTGCTTCGCTCCGAGGGCAAGGGCACTTTCGAGGTAAAGGCATACGATGTCTTCTGTCCCAAGATCATTGCTACCCGCGAGACATTCACCGACAAGGCCCTTGAGAGCCGTTTTCTGATAGAGGAAATGGGCACGAGCAAGCTTCGCAACGACATACCCCGAACGCTCGATGAGAGCTTCTACAGCGACGCTGAGGGCATCAGGAACAAGCTCCTCATGTGGAGACTGGATAACTATTTCGAACCAATCGAGAGGTGCAACGACATCATCGAGGGTATCCACCCACGTCTCAACCAGATCGTCATGCCCCTGCTCTCAATCATAAAAAGCGAGGCAATCCGCGAGCGACTCAAGACCTTTATCATCCAGTACAACACCGACCTGACTGCCGACCGAGGACTGTCATGGGAAAGCGACATTGTCTTTGCCATCCTGAAGCTCGAGCACGAGACAGGCAGCATGGAGATAACGGTGAAGCAGATAACGGAGGAGGTAAACAAGGAAAGCGACATTGGCGAAGACACGCTTCAGCCCCGAAAGGTGGGATGGTATCTGCGCGCACGCCTGCAGCTCAAGCCGTACAAGACACGCAAGGGATTCGTGCTCTCATTCAAGGAAAACCGAAAACGATTGGACATGTGGAAAGAGCGGTTTGCCATCTCTGACGCGGACATTCGCGGCGAACATGTGAACGATGTGAAGGTCGTAGAGAGCAGTGAATTTGTCATGCCAACAGCGCAGGAGCTGGGGTTTTAGGCTATGAAAAAGAAAAAGGAACTGACCAGATACGATCCCGAAAAAACAAAGAAAATGGTGCTGCAACATACGCGCCTTACGGGGGACAAGGATGAATTGCTGGAGCTGCTCGGGCAGAAACTTTTGCCTATCCTTGCCGACGGCACGCCAGAGGAAAAAGCGACTGCCATGAAGGAGATACAGGACAAGGCGATGGAGCTGATGCGGATTTTCGAGGGCGTAACGCATTTAGGCCTCATGGAAACCTTCACGGAAAAGTACCGCATGTTCGCCCGAGAAATGGCCAAGACCATGATCGTGGAGCTCAACTGCAGCAACGAGGCCGAGCGTGCGCTCGCAGAGCTGGCGGTAAACGCCTACGTCAGGGTTATCGACAACTCGAGACGGCTCAACAACGAGTACGAATCTCGCGAAATAACCCCGAACAGGAACGTATATATTGCAAACCTGAGCAAGCAGATCGACAGAGCGAACCGCCAGTACCTGTCGGCCATCATGACGCTCAGGCAGCTGAAATCACCTACGGTCGAAATGACCATCAAAGCCAACACTGCGTTTGTGTCCCACAACCAGCAGGTAAACGTCCAGAAAGATGAAAGCATTACCCCTTAATGATTTCGGAAAAAAAGTCTTAGTTGAGGACTGCCAGAAAGTCCTGATCAGCGACTTCATACGCAGTGCCAAGAGCAAGCTCAAGCAAGCGCTGCTGGCCGCAGAGCTGCAGTCTCAGGACCTGGATGTCAGCCTCACCACGTCGCCAGTGCACCGCAACGGCCTTCGATACTGGTTCGCATGCCCGCTTTGCCAAAAGCGAGTCGGGGTACTTTACGTGCATCCTATCAACCATAACCTGGGCTGCAGAGAATGCCTGAACCTGAAATACAAGAAGTGTCGATTTAAAGGGATGGTCGAGATTTTCTAACGAAAATGGTATTATGAGTGAGCTACACAACAGACCAATAAACGACGATTTTTTTGTACTCGAAGAGGGGCAAGGTGGTTCGTTGTGTAGCAACAAAGAGTCGTTTCCTTGTCCCTCTTTGGGTGTAAGGAACATCCTTACAAAAGATACTATCGATGCTCTTGAAGGGCTTGGGGAGGTATTGCGGGGCATACGGAAAAGAATGTTGTCCGAAGGATATGAAATCCATAATGGAGCCGTTTCTAAAAAGCATGAGCAAGCAAATTATTAAAACTGAAAAAGAACTCATAGCAGAGATAGTGAACGGCAAATACCGCGAGTGCTATTTTATATACAACCGCAAGAGCACTGACGATGATGACAATCAGAAAAATTCCATTTCATATCAGAAAGCAGAGAATGCTCGATTTGCATTTAAAGAAAAGCTACCGATGGCACACCTTACAATAAAGGGTTTTTGTACCGACGGGATTGTCTCGGAAAAGCATTCAGGATTTAAGGAGGATAATGATTTTAATATCACAGCTGATGGTCTAGTTCAGTATCGTATTGATAGACCAAAGTTTCAGCAAATGCTCCAGTTCGCAAGCCAGGGGCTTATAAGAGGTGTCGTTTGTCTTTGCTGGGACCGTATTAGTAGAAACAAAGGAGATGATACCCTTGTAAGAAAGCTTATGCGCAAAGGTGTAGATTTTCGATTCGTGTATGCAAACTATGATAAGACCAGTTCTGGTGCATTGCATATGGATATTGATGGAATGTTTTCCCAGCATCACTCTAGAGTTACTAGCGAAAAAGTTTCCATCACTACAAGGCACTCCAGAGAAAAAGGTATCTGTACCTACCGTGCACCCATCGGCTATTTGAACGAGGGTAACATGGATCACAAGCCCTTTGACCCTGAGCGTGCTCCCGTAATTACCCAGATGTATGAATTTTACGCTACTGGTGAGTGGAGCTTGTCTGACCTGGCACGATACGCTGCAGAGCAAGGCTTCGTTACTGTTCCTATGAGACGAAGGAGAACGCAGGAGGAAATACTCGGTGAAGAGGATGAATTCGACGAGATTCAAAAGACATCTAGGCCAGTAAATGAGAATCATATCAGCCGAATACTCACCAATCCTTTTTATACAGGAAAGATTTTAGACTCAGGAGGCAAGCACATTGAAAGCAACAGCCACGAACCCCTTGTCAGCGAAGAGCTTTTTAATAAGGTGCAGGGTGTGCTCAAAAAGAAAAAGACTAGCGTGCATTACACAGAGAAATTAGATCTCCCGCTTCGGGGCGTTGTACGTTGTGAACTTTGTGAACGTGTATATACACCATACGAGAGAAAAGGAATTCTGTATTTCAACTCCCGCTGTATTAAGGGCTGTACTAACGAGCTCAAAAACTTTAACATTTCCTTCATTACTGAAAAGATCGCTGGGCTTATTGGCAACCTATACTTTACCGATGATGAAATGGCTCAAATGGACGCTCGTATGGGTACAGACGTAGCGTTGCTTGAAGAAAAGCGCCTAAAGCAGCTAGACCAGGTCGAGAGAAGAAAAAAGAAAGTGCGTGAAGACCTTGCATATATTCGCTCGAACAAGCTCTCACTGCTTAAGACAGGCGTCTATACTGCCGAAGCGTTAGTTGAAGAAGAGTCAAATTTAAACGAGGAGCTCTTGATTCTTCAGAATCAAGAACAGTCTTCTGACATCGCTATGCACGAAACAATGAAGGACGTACAGAAACTTTCAGAACTAGTGAAGGACGTTATGCCATATTACAATTTTGCCAATGCACATGAAAAAGAGAAAATAATCAGAGTTATCTTTTCAGAACTGACTATTTCACAGAATACGTTTAAATATAAATGCAAAAGTGGCTTTCAGTGCTTTGAAAATCGCTTAAATGCAATGGGTGACCCCACGGGGAATCGAACCCCGATTAACGGCTTGAAAAGCCGGCGTCCTAACCGTTAGACGATGGGGCCATAGTAAATGGCGTGAGTAACGTGACCATTATAAATAAAATTTGGAAAAAGTAAACCGTGCTTGTTTTTGCAAGCACGGCAGTGGGAGGGAATTTAATTGTGGAGAAATTCGGTTTTGAGCGGGTAATACCCTTTAGTTTCATTTTCATCAATCAAATAATACAGTTCATAGCCTTTGGTCTCATTGCTATGGCTATTAAATTGCACATATTCAATGAATTCAGGTGAGCCAATAGGTGTTTTGTCTAACTCTTGCACAAGCCTGGTAATTATTGATTTACAGGCTATTACAACTATTGGTTGTCCTGACGACTCTCTCGCACATAAAATTGTCTGCATAATATCCTTGATGGAATTTTTGTCATAAGAAAACAAGACCTGTGAGTCATTTAGGATTATTTCCGGAGGAACTTCAACTAGGTCTGCACCAGGAGGAATTTTTAGAAATGAAAATAAATTGAAAGTGTTTCTTTCTAGGAGCGGAATCAAACGAATAACGGAGTCTGGATAACCATTCATATGTGTATATTTTTTTGCATTGTGTATAAAAAATCCTATTTTGTCAATAAACAAAAACCGCCCTCCATTGTAATGGAGGGTGGGGAATGATAGGTGGTTAAAATCAGGCAACAGTTTGTGCAAGGTTATGTTCAGAAATACGAATAAAATATTCATCGCAATCTTTAACTTTTGCCATGAAAATTTTACGCCCAAAACAAGGAACAATTGTTTGTTCATCTGCGTCACATATCAGATAGTTAAATGCACGATCTCTCGTATCATTTTCTAATAGGCTTCGCACGCTGGCTAATTGTTCCGGCTGAATAAAAAGGAGTTGCTTCGGCAAATCACTCATTGCCCACTCATTTAGACTCAGAATAATTGTATTAAGCATTTGTTCTGAAGTAAGAGCAGGGTACAGCATTTCTGTAAAACCTGACCATCCATACGTCATGAGGTTGTTGATGACATAAGTTGGAAGAGTGGCAAAGTGTGATGAAACAGAAATGTTGGCCCGCTGTTCGAGCGGGAATCTCATTACATCGTCGGCACTAGGGACATTCGGATAGCAAATAATAATCGTGAGCTCTTTCATATGTTTTTTAAGTTTGAGCTAGTTTGCCTAAAATGAGATTATTTGTCAAACTATTTTTGCGCGCGATTAGCTCAGATGGTTAGAGCGCAACATCGACATTGTTGAGGTCACAGGTTCGATCCCCGTATCGCGCACACTGTTGGACATAAACTTACAAAGCGTAAAAACCTTACCCAACAAGGTTATTATGGCACATAACAACCTTGATTTTTTATTCGTCAATTCACCCTGGAGGGATCGAACCTCTGTCCGCCTATTTAGGCTTTTTCAGCGGTGTAATTAAAAAACAAACTTTTATACCAAAGCCCTGTATTATTTATAGGTGCTATGTTGCACTGTTAAATTTTACGACCATGGGACATAAAGAAAAAGGAATCGATGATGCTCGCGCAGGTAAACCGTATGAAGAACCTACAAAGGATCTTATCGATCATGTTGGACTTGGTTACTCTAATGAGGAAATTAAGAACCAAAAGGATGATTATGGCTCGGGATATGAAATTGGCACCGCACAAAGAGTAGCCGATTCTAACGAGAAAAAAGACTAATAATCCGGGTAAGGGCAACTTATCAGCCCTTACCCGATTACCTTATACACGTACAACCTGTGAGAGCCAAAGGTTGGCCCCGGTACGTGAATGGTTCTCACTAATTTTAGGTTTGAAAGGGCGAAATCGTAGCTAACGATTATTGTACCACCCCTGCATTCGGACAGAATCTTTCTCTCCAGTTCGAGTATGGTTGCTGGAAGGAGGTACATATAGATGTGTGTGGCCTCCTGAAGATTTACCTTATTGAAGTCCATGGATAATATTTTAACGTTCATATTCCTCGTCCTAAATCTTGCAATGGTAGAAGCAATTATGTTTACTTCTATTCCTACCCCTTTGGAGCAATTGGTTTGCTTCATCGCAGTTTCCAAGATTCTTCCATCGCCGCACCCTAAATCGTATAGTACGCTGCCATTGTCCAAATTAAGTGCAGCAATTGCCAAGTTCACACCCTCCTGCTTTGTCGTGACGAAAGGCGGCCTCCTTAATATAACTGCCTTAATGTGATAAAACAAAAAAGCACAAAGCAGTGAGAAAAGTGCGCATAGTCCTATTAGTGAAAAAATCATAAAGGTTATTGTTTTATATTTATACCACATAAAGACAATACGCGGGAATAGGCTACCCAACAGTACCGTCGTGATTAAAATTTCATAAGCAGGTTCCGAACGTCCTGTAGTAGGGTGCACAAACAAAAAAGTCGCTAGTGTTAACTAACGACTTCCAGATGATGGATGCGTTTACAGTCCCAAAGAACTTCCCCTAAGTTAGAGGTAGTTATTGTAACTAGTTTGCCCCAGTTTTTCATATTTTTTTCGAAGGCGAGAATACCATCAACCAGTGGCTGACACTGAGCTCGTAGCGTAGCCATAATAACAAGGTCGGGATTGGTGGCAGTATTGTTATCTACGTCGCTAGTATCTATACCTGCAAACTTTCCTTGTTTAGAAATCGCTCCGATTTTTTTGAAAAGATCTTTTTCCTGTTCTTTGGTAAAACAAAAAACAGCTTTGTAAATTTTAATGCCACCTCTGGTGACGGTTAATTCAAACTTTTTCATTTTCGTTTTTTTTGTTTATATTGCCTTATTGGTTGATAATGTCAATTCTAGCTCTTGTATGGTTTTAATATTCCAAAGACACCGATATTTAAAATAAAAAGTGCATCCCATGTAAATAGAATGCACTGATAGTGAATTAAAAGATGCTGTCGGAGTTATCCAGGGTGAACTGTAATAGCTCTTCGAAAAAAAGTAATTTTTTAATTGCCCGAGGTAGATCTTTTAGTACGGCCTCTTCGCCTAGCTCACTAACTGCTTGAGGCGATACCCAAACACGATTCATGTAATTGCTGTATCCAAAATTTTCGACACGAACTGATTTACTGTCAGCGCGGATAAGGTCATCTGCAGAAAATTTAATAACAGTAACATCATAATGGGCCGCTTTGAATTCTTTTCCAAATGAATCCTCTGGCCAGTTTACATAGACCAGCAGGCTTTGCCGGAGCATGTGTATTGCCCGCGGGTCGCTGGTATATTTTTCTTCAGTTTCATTATCCACCTCGAAGGGGATGTTCAATGTCATTGCCGTAAGAATAGGGCACCGTAACTCAATTTTATTTTCCATATTTAATGTAATTTCCCTTACTCTACGTTTTATTATCAATATGTCAATAGATTAGTGGTATACAAAAAATTCCTTGACATATAAAGTAGGAGGTATACACTCCCATTGTAAGTTCTTCATAGATCTTACAAAGCATGGGTGAATTATTTTCACACATACAAGCAACCTTTCAGCTGTTTTCAACAAAAAGTTTGCTTGTACCCATTCTTTATTTGTTCTTTCCGTACTTATCCCGTACCTCCTTGGTACGTCAACATATAGCTCAGTTATATTTTAAAAAAGCCTTTCTCCGGAAAGGCTTTTTCTTTTTTATATATAACTAAAATTAAAACCCTATCAGCTTGCTGCTGATAGGGTTGGTGAAACAATTTTTTTAATTCGATAGGCAGAACCATTTTGAGTTGTCACTAAAATGGTATCAGCCCTGGTTTTATCTATTCGCTTAATTCGTCCTGTGGGCTGGCCATCTATAATGATGGGCTGATTACACACTATTGAATGTGATAACACAATTTCAATTGGCTCGGCGAGATAGGGTACAGGGGATTTGGAGTGAGGAGCATCTGTGATTTTTTTAATCGAAACAGTGTCACCTTTTTTTAGGAACTTTTCCTCAGAGGATCTCCAGAATTTAAAATCAGATAATAGGTTGCGGAAGAAAAATTTGCTAAATATCATGTTTTTTCTTTTACCATAAATCATTAAACACTGTTTGTCAACAGTCATATATTGATATAAATTTTACCCCGCACATGTTATAGTTGTGGCATGAAAATTCTCGTATCATTCAAATGGTTATACCGTTGGCTCGGAAAAAAAATGGCAGTACCACGCTTTGTATTTATAGTGGTCACACTCTTTGCATTGATTGGTTTGGTTTTTACAGCAGTATTTTTTGCGATGCAATATGGATTGTTGAATGTTAAAGGTTCAAGCATTGCTCGTAATATTTCTCTTGGTGCAATTCCTCAAGCTGCGATTGTAAGTACCTGTGCCACAGTGAATGGTACAACTCCCAAGACCTGCGACTGGTCAGCAACATCTGAATGGGGCGTGCTTCATAGTGCGATCACAAAAGATAGTAGTGTGTTAAATAAAGTAGCTGACCAAACAGGTGTCTCTGGACGGTTGATTGCTTCGGCTGTGGTACCTGAACAACTTCGTTACTTTACTTCCAATCGTGAAAGTTTTAAGAAATATTTTGAACCATTGAAAATCCTCTCATCGCTTTCAAAGTTTTCACTCGGTGTGTCAGGTATTAAGCAAGACACCGCTATTCAGATTGAACAATATGCCAACAATCCCAACTCACAGTTTTATCCCGGTCCAGAAATCGCACCACTACTTGCATATCCTGCCGGCGTAGATCATGACACCGAGCTCTACAATCGTCTAACAGATGCGCATGACCACTATTACTCATATTTGTATACGGCAGCATTTATTAAAGAGGTTGAGGCACAGTGGGCCAAAGCAGGGTATGATGTAACCAATCGTCCAGATGTAGTCGTAACGCTTTTCAATATAGGTTTTGGTGTGTCACATCCCAATGCCAATCCACAAGTTGCTGGCTCCAAAATCACCCTTGGTGGCAAAGACTATGCTTTTGGCGAACTCGGCACATTGTTCTACCAATCAGATCAATTGCTCAATATATTGCCACGATAATGAATCACAAACTATGCACGATAAAGAAATTCACACATTACTCAATCAAGAAATTCAGCGACAAGACCATGTCGTTAATTTAATCGCGTCTGAAAACTATGTTTCAAAAGACGTACTAGTTGCACTTGGTAGTGTATTCACCAACAAGTATGCAGAAGGATATCCCTCAGCACGCTACTATGGCGGCAATACCATTATTGATCAATTAGAAAAACTGACCCAACAGCGGGCATTAGCATTATTTGGTTTGTCTGCTGATGAATGGTCAGTGAATGTACAGGCGCTCTCTGGTTCTCCTGCAAACTTGGCGGTATATACAGCACTCGTTCCACTCGGTCAGTCCATCATGGGACTATCTCTTGATCAAGGAGGACATCTTACTCATGGCCACAAAGCATCAGTGACAGGCAAATGGTGGAAACAAATTCCGTATACATTGAACAAAGAAACTGAGTTGTTGGATTATGATGCAATAGCTACTTCTGCAACTGCAGAGAAGCCCGCTATGATTGTGGCAGGATATACCGCATACTCAGGCACTATTGATTGGGCAGCACTCCGTACAATTGCCGATGTATCTGGTGCATTACTCCATGCGGATGTATCACATACTGCAGGATTGATCGCTGGCGGTGTACAAGAAAGCCCTTTTGCCTATGCAGATACAGTAGTGATGACTACTCACAAAACATTACGCGGTCCACGTGGTGCTTTGATCTTTTCAAAGAAACAGTTCTCAGACAAAATCGACAAAGCAGTCTTCCCAGGACTACAAGGCGGTCCACATATGAATACTATCGCTGGTATTGCTGTAGCATTGCACGAAGCTCAACAATCATCCTTCAAAGAATATGCTGCTCACGTTATACAAAATGCTCAAACACTGGCACGAGTATTACAAGACAGTGGTTGGCGTATTATTTCTGGCGGAACTGATAGTCATTTATTCTTAGTTGATACATGGAGTAATGGTATTTCTGGTAAAGATGCTAGTGATGCATTGGAACAAGCGGGGATTATTGTTAACAAAAATACTATCCCTTTTGATGAACGGAGCCCCGTCGATCCTTCGGGTATTCGCATCGGTACTGCAGCAGAAACCACTCGTGGCAAAACAACTGCAGACATGATTGAGATCGCACAAAAAATAGATAGCATTTTAAGAAGCAGTACACTCACTGTAAAATAATTATGGTTATTGATGCACCAACAATTAAAAAAGATATTTTGGAAGAAATCATCGCAGTAAACAGGACTTCGCTAAAAAAGAAGCGAGTATGTTTCGTGCAATTTGGTAATGATGCTAGTAGTACAAAGTTTATCGAAATGAAAGTAAAGATGGCACAAGACTTAGGCATTGAAGCAGTAGTAGTAAAAGACCCTTCAATAACTACTGAAGAGGCGTTGTTGTCACTTGGCACTGTTATCGAGCAAGAATATGATGGCATAGTGGTACAGCTACCCTTGCCTGAAGGTATTGATACCAACCTGGTGATCGATAGTATTCCGACAGAAATGGATATCGATATGATCAGTGAAGATTCAAAGGTTCACTATCGTGCAGCAGATACTGAGCGTACTGCTCCTGTGGCGGCTGCCGTGCAAGCCATGCTTTGGTATCACAAGATTATTTTGATAGATAAAAAAGTAGTGGTGGTAGGCCGCGGCCGTCTTGTTGGTGAGTCAATACTGATGTTGCTTGATCGCCAAGAGCTTCCTTATACTGTGATTGATATCAACACTCCTGAAGAAGAAAAATTAGCCGCATTACAATCTGCTGACGTTATCATTTCTGGTACTGGTGTACCGCATAGTATCACTGTAGATATGGTCAAAGAAGGAGTAGTACTTATCGATGCTGGCACAAGTGAACAAGCAGGCAAGCTCGTTGGCGATATAGATCCGGCATGTTATGAAAAAGCACAATGGTATACGCCCGTTCCAGGTGGAGTTGGTCCACTGACTGTGGTGTGTTTATTTAGAAACCTTTTTCTGAGTTAATTTGTTAACTAGATATCTTCCACCAAAAATAATGATAGCAACAATAAGGAGTAAAAGTACTCCTTTTTGTATGCCTTTCACTGCGTATTGTGCATTAAGCCAATATTTTCCCAGAATTCTTCCTAATAATACATAGCCGCCAGTCCATACTATTGCAGAAGCAATAACAGATAAAAGAAATTTCTTTGGTTTAATGTGTAATAGCCCCGCTGCCACTGAAGCATATCCTCGTACTAACGGCAGCATTCTGCCAATGAAAATCCCCCATGAGCCATGCTTTTCTACTCGGTCAATTAACCCCGCGATACTATCTTGAGAAATAGGGATCCACTTTTTGGCTAAAATTTTAGGCCCTACTGTATAAAAGACCCAATATAGTAATGTTGTGCCAATAATATCAGCGGTAACAGCAGAAAGAAAAATTAATGGAAATGAAAGCACCCCGCTATATCCTAAAGATCCCGCAAAAAGCAACACAAGTTCATTGGTGATTGGATTGGGTATACCAATTTCTTGTAAAAAAACTAATGCAAAAATTGCAGCGTAGCCATAATGAGTAATAAATAAAATGAGAGATTGAGGCATAGGTTACTCTTTCTTAATTGATATTTTTGAATAAAGTTTTGTGAACTCTGTAGAAATTTCTGGCCAGGTAAAATGTGTAATATTTTTTGAATAGTGTGATTTTAATTCAATACAAGCATTTGGATTATCAAGTAAGAAAGAGGTTTTTTCATAAAAGCTTGCGGGGTCTTTTGTTTTTGCCAATATTCCAAAACCAAATTTTTCATGAGTGATAATATGGGCGGGAGTATCTGCAACTATAGTTACAAGATTGGAAGCAACTGCCTCCAGTGACACTCGTTCAAAAACTTCTGTACTTGAAGGGAAAAGAAAAATATCTGAAGATGCATAGATAGTTGAGAGCTCGGCTCCTTGCTTATGTCCCAAAAATAATGCTGTAGGCAATAATTTTCTCAAGGCTTCTTTTGCAGGGCCTTCACCAACAATTACTAATGCAAAATCAGTACGATTTTTTTTAAGCATAGCATAGGTGTCTGCTAGTGTTTTAATATCTTTATACCACACTAGTCTACCAACATAGAGTAGTATAGTTTTTTGATTCTCTTTAAGAATAGTATGGCGCCATGCCTCAGAGCGAAATGCCGCACTAAATTTTTCTGTATCCACGCCCCATGCTATTGTTTTTACATTTTTTATATTGCGTTCAGCAAGCTCATTTGTTGCACCATATGATGGGGTAGTGACTACGTCCATTTTATTGTATAAGTTGCTCAGATACTTCCACAATATTGGCTTTAATGAAGAGAGGTGGAAGTAATTAAGATATCTACCAAAATTAGTGTGATATGTTGCTGCTATAGGAACTTTATATTTCTTAGCAAACCTTAACGCAGCCCATGCTGAGGTTTCAGGACTGTGGACATGTAAAATATCGGGCTTGAAATCAAGCAATGCTTTCTCAAAGCCTTTTATGCCAGGGAGAGGGATTTTGTATTCTTTATAAAGTGGAAAAGAAAGAGATGTTGTTTTAATTACAGGCACAGGCACAATAAAATCTTCATCAACATGTCCTGTTATAATGATCACCTCGTCACCTTTTTTGACTGATTCGTTGATAAGATCAAGTAATACTAATCCTACGCCATCTTCTTTTTTGATAGTACCTACAAAGTGAGCAATTCTCATAAGATGGTATTGTACATTATTTAATTCCGGCGTGTTAGTTTGCCTTTTTAATCCAGATGTAAAGATCCTCAATTGCTTTCACTGCATCTCCAGCAGCGATGTTGTTTTGGTGATAGAGGCCATCAGTACAATCTCCTGCAGCCCACATGCCTTCAACGCTAGTACGCTGGTTCTTTGGGTCAACAATAACTTTCTTGTATTCGTTTAAGGCTACGGTACCGGCTACGAGGTCAGTGTTTGGCAACTGTCCTATTTCTACGAAGACTGCATTCACGGCAAGTTCAATACTTTCTTCACTACCATTGTTTTTATATGTCAGGCCGTTAACGAACATGTCACCCTTTACTTCTGCTAAGGTAACATTAGTAAGTACTGTTACATTTGTTAATGCGCGAACTTTTTCGACAGTGATCTCATCGGCGCGAAATTCGTTACTGCGATGTAATAGGGTAACGTGTGAAGTGTAGGCGGCGAGTTGCAGTACCGCTTCAAGTGCAGCGTTTCCTCCACCAATCACTGCTACCGGCTGCCCACTAAAGAGTGGTCCATCACATGATGCACAATAGGTAATACCTTTGTTGTCGAACTCTACCGCTCCAGGCACTTCGATGTGTCGATGGCGAGACCCTGTTGCTACGAGTACACTCTTGGCAGTAAATGATTCTTTGTCAGTTGTTACCACAAAACCTTCTTCGGACTTCGTTACTAAGTTGGCCCGGTGCCCAATGGAAAGGGTGAGAGTATTGTTGTCTTTGGCATAGTATTCGAGATGAGACTGCAGGGTCTTTGCAAGATCGGGGCCAGTAATTTCTGGTGTACCAATCCAGTTGAAAATAGTATCAGATACAATAGACTGACCTCCTATCTCCTCTGCGATGACCAATGTATTGAGTCGTTTACGTGCTGCATATACTGCGGCAGAGACGCCAGCTGGAGCTCCTCCAATAATAATTAGGTCATAGGTATTCATAAGGTAATTATACTCTAGTCGTCAAGAAAAAAGAAAAATAGGGTCAGGTACTATTGACATTTTGATCAAAATGTGTATAATATAATCAAACTTAAAAAGCAAAAAACATGCAAAACAACGCAGTGAGAACTAGTCGCATCCCGAGGGATTTGCTTATGTGTGGATTTGGCGAACCGCTAATCAGAACACCAAAGAAATTTAATGTAGCAGTAAACGTTCCTGATAAGGGAATTAAAACTTTTACACTGCCATCTGGCTACGAAAACCATGAATTGTTAAACGAAGAGCTTGATGAAATAGTTGAATAACAATTTTCATCCAAAAAAGCCTCAACATACTTAGATATGGTGAGGCTTTTCTTTTTGGTAATTAGTAAAAATTATTTTTTATTGCGGCGGAGAAATGCTGGAATTGCGCCCCAGTCTTCTTCTTCATTGCCTTCCGGTTCGATCACTTCTGGTTCAGTTGCAGGACGGATGTCTGCTTTTTGTACCATTGGACGAACTGGCTCTCGTTCAACTTGCTGTTGAGGCATTTGTTGTTGAACTGCTGGCTGTTGTTGCTGCTGTAATGGAGCGGGTGCTGATTGCTGTTCTGCACGATTGAAGAGTTGTGCATTACCGCCAAACAGATTTTGCTTTTTTGAAGTGTCAGTAGGGAATCCTGTAGCGATCACAGTGATTTTCATTTCACCTTTTTTCATACGATCATCAACGATGGTACCGATGATAACGCGAGCGTCTTTGTCGATTGATTCGGTGATTACTTTTGCTGAGTCCTGGAATTCAGCCATAGTGAGGTCATCATTGGAAGAGATGGCGAATAGTACGCCACGAGCACCGTTAATAGAGATATCAAGCAAAGGAGAGTTAATAGCTTGGATGGCAGCTTTTTCAGCACGACCTTCACCAGAAGCACTACCAACACCCATCAATGCTGTACCAGCATCAGTGAGGACTGATTTCATATCGGCGAAGTCGACGTTGATGATACCTGGAGAGGCAATAAGATCAGAGATGCCTTCAACTGCCTGACGAAGTACCTCATCACACTTGGCAAATGCATCCTTGAATGTTGTGTCCTTGCCAGCGATAGCAAGCAATCGGTCGTTAGGAATAACGATGATAGCATCTACTTCACTTTCAAGTTCTTCAATACCGCGCTCAGCGATTTTCATGCGCTGGTTACCCTCGAAGAAGAATGGCTTTGTAACCACAGCAACAGTCAGGATACCCTGTTCTTTTGCTGCACGTGCTACTACTGGAGCAGCACCTGTTCCTGTACCACCGCCCATTCCACAAGCGATGAATACCATGTCGGCACCCTTCACTGCATCTTGAATTTCGGCTTTTGTTTCCTCGGCTGCACGCATACCCACTTCTGGGTTCATGCCGGCTCCAAGACCCTTAGTAAGATTCTTACCAAGGTGAATTTTCTTTTCTGCGGCTGACTTGTGCAAATCCTGCACGTCAGTATTCATAACGATAAATTCCACAGAACGGACTCTTCCTCCGATCATATGGTTTACGGCATTGCTGCCTGATCCACCCACGCCAATCACTTTGATGCGCGCGGCAGTTTCAATTTCTGGGCTTAATTTTGGCATATTTCACTCTCCCTTCCACGGGCTATTGCTATGGTGACAATAGTACCACAAGGCGTTAAAAGGGCAATCAGCATTGACAATAAAGGATATTAGTAGTATTTTTTGAGAAACCCTAACCATTATGTGCAACATAAGACGCCCGATCATTACTGACGAGTTCGTCAATAGTGATCCACTCGATGTAAAATATTTATTGTCAGGAGGAGGAGTAAGTAATATTACTTCAGCAAAAGAGTTTGCAGCAACGATCGATGAGTTACCTCAAAAATTATCACCATTTGATGTTATTATCCCGATTGCTGATATTTATTTCCCCCGACACTAAATAAAAAGCTTTCCCATACTATTATGAGAAAGCTTTTTTTATTTACGGAATTAATTGTTTGAAGAATGCTTTGATAGTGTCTACGATACCGTCGCCGTCACCACTACTGATCTTGGGCATGATGGATTTGCGAGTACTAGTTGAACCACCTTGCTGACTTTCTTCATTACTTGCAGCAATTGCATACGCAACAAGTAGCCGGTTATCTTTCACAGGACCCTTGGTGCCTGGCAGATCAACATGGGCTACCTTAACCGGTATACGTAACAAGCCTTTTGCAACAGGGTCAACAAGCTGCATGCGACTACCGCCGCCAATAATAATTGCTCCTGCTGGTAACAGTCCGCTACGACCAATCTTTTTAAAATACTTATCTATTAGTTCAAAAATATCTGATAGTCGTGCATCAATAATCTCATCAAGTTTCTTCTTGGGTGCATGTTGAAATGAAACAGTGCCCAGCTTAATACTCTCAGCTTCTTCTGGAGTCACACGCAAACCAAGTGCAATGTCTTTTGTAATATCTAATGAGCCGAGTCCAAATACAAAAAGGGAAGTCAGGGTATTGTTTTCAAATACAGATACAGAAACAGTCTCTGCCCCGATGTCGATCAGACTACAACCGAAGTTGCGTTGTAGATCTGTTAATAAAAGTTTTTGTGTAGCAAGAGGGGTAGCGGTGAAGCCACTGATACGAATGCCAATATCATGAGCCACCGCAAGTAAGTCATCGAGGTGTTGCTGGAAACAAGTGACAAACAATGTTTTCACTTCTAGTTTGATGCCATTGATTCCTTCAGGGCGAGCAGGCAGTTCCTTGCCGTCTACACGGAAGACAATCGGAAAGGCATGAAGGATAGCTTTGTTTTTGAGGTCAATATGAGTTTCAGAGTCCGCTATAGCTTTTTCAATATCAAATTTACTAATGATGCCGTCAGCTCGTGAAGCGATAGCATTACCGATTGCATATTCAGAACCAATGCCAACACCGCCAATGGCAATAGCAGCTGTTTTGATTTTGGTGCCAAGCTCCTTTTCTACTTCTGAGATTGCCTGACGAAGACTCGCTGATACTTCTTCACGGTTAGTGATATAGCCATGACGCATACCACGAGTTTCAACAGATGCATGTGCCGCAATTTTTGGAAGCGAGCCAGTGCCGTCATCAATACACGCTACGACGCGAGTCATAGAAGTACCAATATCAATACCGATTCGTAGCTGTTGCTTCATGTGTTAGTTAAAAAGTGCGAGGTAATCCCGCTCCTTACGCTCCATTGTACTCCCATGTTCGTATCCTTTCAAATGCAACATGCTGTGGATGATAATAAAAATGAGATATTGATCGTATTCCATATCAAAATCTTTGTATTCACGACGCATTGCAGAGCGACAAAGAATAATTTCTCCACTGGTTTCAGAAAGAGGGAATGATAATGTATTGGGAATGTAGTCCTTGTTACGATGAGTAATGTTTAATGCCTGTGCTTCTGCTGGTGCAACAAAACGAATTGAGAGTTCGTATTTCTTGCCGAGAATTTTTTCCTTCATTGCCAAAAAAGGCACGCTGGGTAGCGTGCCTTTTGAGGATACTGTCATTGTGTCAGTATCGAGTGTCATAATTACATCTTTCCGAGCTTTTTGAGTTTTTCAACTTCTACACGGCGAGACAGGCGACGGATCTTCATGTTCTTTTCCGCTAGTTTTGAAATTGGACGAATATTGTATTTCTGTCCTTTTACTTTCGGGATGATTCCGCTTTCTTGCATCTTGCGACTGAAACGACGAATAACACCGAGGGCGTTTTCTGTTCCATTTCTTTTGATTTCTACATTAGTCATTGGCATGGGAGTGATAATAACACGGCTTTTATTATCCTGCAACCAATTTTAGGGGACTGTCCCCATCGATTCGCTCTAAAATAAAGGGGTCTGACCCTATTTCTAAAGTATCCTTTATATTAATACTAGTTTTAGCCTTATTTTAAAGAAAAACATATTTGATGAAATCTCGAGACCTGTCCCCAAAGAATATATTGACTTTATAAGAAAATTAGGTAAAGTACTTAAAAATTAAATAACGTAACAATGAAAAAAATAGTATGTATCGTAGTTGTGATGGCATTTGTCATTACACAATTTTCTTGTATTAAAGAAGCGTTCAAGGTTTATTATTTCCCTAAGACGCACTTCCTGGCATTAGATCATGATCCATATACTGGAAATCCTTTGCCTGATACGACTTCCTTTTTGCTACTAACGGGGCCTATTGGTGATGACTTAATAATGAGCTGTCGTACAATCTATAAAAATAGGATGACAGGTTTAATCCTCAGTACAGGGCACAGTACAATAGACAACTTGCCGGACGACAGAATTTTTTTTGGACCAGATGAGGTGAGAGTTCCTCTTAAGTTCGGCTCTGTTATCACTACTAGTCCTGATAGTTTGCGATTTAAGGCAGATAGTATAATAGCCGGTAGGCAATACGTGATATTGCGACGCCGCAATAATCCAGCATCACCTGAGAAAGATTATTTTGTCATCGAAACACTATCCGCAACTCAATGATCAAAGTACTCGGAGTACTTAAAAGCCGCCATTCCTTGGACGGCTTTTATTTTTATAATCGCTCTGGGTTTTCTTCAATCATATAAGGGAAATGAAGTGAAGTCAGGAATGAAGCCAATGATGGACCTTCTTCTTCAATATAAGAGGTATTGGTTTTGAGGATCCAAGTCAGCAAGACTTTCATGCTGCCAACACTGATACGTCGCGCTGGCATCATTGTTGCTTCCATATCTGTAAGAAAGGCCTGCATCTTTTCAATAACTGCAAGACGATAGCCTTCAGGGACGGTTAAGCTAATTTTTATAATACTGCCATATGGTGGATAGCCAATTTCTTTTCGTAATACTAATTCCTCAGCAATCAATGAATTAATTTTTTGTGTCTCAAGCTGCTTAATCAAAGGAAACTCAGGCTGGCGAGTAAAAAGTAGTACACCATCAGATGCTTTTTCATTACATTCCATTACTAACCGCAATGTATTTTCTGTTGTATAGAGTGATGGTGTTGAAAGCAGTCGATCGAAAAATGGAAAAAGTGTGTAATTAATATTTTTTAAAAATGGCAATACTTTTATTGTGCCAATGATTACGGAAAACTTTTGCTTCTCTGTATTTGCAAGCAGTGTTTCAATGGTGTTGCCATTAGGGGTCAGGTCGTCATCAATTGTGGTCACTGCTTCATATCCAACAAGTGCAGCAATGGCATCACGAATACTTTCCGTGCCAATTGATACAGGGGTAATATTCCAACTACCACAATAGGTACAAGTATGTGATGCAGGCAATGTAGCTACGCAATGAGTGCAGACGAAATACCGCTCTTCGAGTCCTTCGCTGTTACGGCGATTTTTCAATACCATTGGCAGTCCGCATACTTCACAGGTCACTATGGTGCCACAGTCAGCACAGCGGGACAGTGGGGCAACACCTTTACGGGTAGCGTATATGTACAGCCGCTTCTTTTTTGTTTCAGCGTGACGAATGATCTCGATCACTTCTGTTGGCAAGATGGTTCGATACGGCTCTACGGGGACCACATGAAGCTTGTCGGCAATAAAGGCCCGTGGTAATTGGGTTTTTTGTGTTCGCTCTAATGTTTCAAATCGTGGAATAGTATCTCCCCAGCATAGTTGCAATTGTGCTGACTTGGCAAACGCTCCTAAAAATATTCGTAAATCAGTTTTGAAGCGGTCACTACTTTTATATAAAGAATTACTCTCATCTTCAACGATCAATGTGCCGATATCATGACGGGGCAATACTGAGTATCCCGGTGTAGCAAATATGATCAACGGGCGATCACTTTGCTTGATCAATGCAAATGCGCTGCGCAAATCTTTTTTTGTCGCCTTACTGTGAACTGTTACAACGTGTTTAGGAATACCTTTTTGTAAAATACTTTTCCATTGCTCGAGATTTTTAATTGTAGGAGCAATAAATAAAATACTTCTCTTCGCAGCAAAAGAAGTACGGATCAGTCGTTTGTAATAATCAGTACGATCAACAATGGTGCCAACTACACTTTCTTCTTTGTATGATTTTTTATTTATTTCTTGTTCGGCGGCGTCTGATGCGATGACAATTTTTTCAACTGTTACATAATCAAACAGAGTACTTGGCATGACGCATCCGGCAATTGCTCCTAGAGGACTCAGTGTGCGTGCTGAAGTTTCTACGAGGCCATCAATGACTGCTCCAAGTAATGGAACATGGCCAACTGTAGAGGTGATTTTTTTTAATGCGAACGATGCCTGCTTGGTTGCAGTTTTGGCTTCCGATAGGTTGTGGCACTCTGCGATAATTGCATTGATTTTTTGTTTGCCGAAGGGGACAGAAACAATTGTGCCGCGATCAAGAAGCTCGGCACTATAGTAGCTAAGTGTGTCAAAAGGGATGCCTTTACTGATTGGAATGACTGTTGCGATGTACATATTTTTTCAGCGCGCTTTACATCAGTGCTAAGGCCACTATACTATAGTCATTCATATGTGGAAACTTCCCGGAAAAAAGAAGCTCGGAATTGATCTTGGTACTGCCAATACGCTAGTTTTTATGGCAGGAAGCGGCATTGTGCTCAACGAGCCGACTGTGGTAGCAATCAACCGTACTACTAAATCAATTGAGGCAATTGGTAATGATGCAAAAGACATGATCGGTAAAACACCCGACTCTGTTTCTGTGCACCGACCTATGCAAGATGGTGTAATTGCCAACTATACTGTGACCTATGCTATGTTGCACCACTTCATAAACAAAGCCTTAGGACGAACATCCTTGTTCAAGCCTGATGTACTTGTTTCTGTTCCTGTTGGCATTACTTCAACGGAGCGTCGTGCTGTGATCGAAGCAACGATGAAAGCCGGTGCGCGCACTGCAATCATTGTGAAAGAACCAATTCTGGCGGCTCTAGGTGCTGGTGTTCCTATTAATGAAGCTCGCGGCTGTATGATCATCGACTCAGGTGGCGGTACGACTGATGTCGCAGTGATCTCTCTCGGCGGTATTATTGCTTCGACGTCTGTAAAATGTGCCGGTAATAAATTTGATCAAGCGATCATCGACTATATTCGTCATACATATAATGTAGCGATTGGTGATCAGACTGCAGAAGAAATTAAAAAAACACTGTGCTCAGCATTGGCAGTAAATCCAGATGTCAGTGGGGAAGTAAAAGGACGCGACATTGTTACAGGCTTGCCAAAAACACTGACTATTACTACAAATGAGCTAGTAAAGGCTATTCAGTATGAATTGGAAATTATTATTAAGGCAATTAAGACTGTCTTGGAAAATACCCCACCAGAGCTAGCATCAGACATTATCGACTACGGTATTGTTATGACAGGCGGCACTTCATCATTGGCACATCTACCAGAGCTTATTGAGCAGCAAACTGGTGTAAAGGTTCGTCTTGCTGATGATCCTTTATACTGTGTAGTAAAAGGCACTGGTGTATTGCTCGGACACCTTGATGATTATAAGCGTTCTATTTTAGCGAAAAGATAATACAATAGGTATATGACTATTGATGACTTCATAGCATCTGCCCCACAAAAAACATTTTTATTACAAGGTGATGAAAATCAATTTGATGAGCTTTTTGCTACAGCTGTAGTAAATAATCCACTTACCAATGGCATGGCCGTACCACGCTTCACTACTGACCATGCGAAAAATTTAGTAACATTTATCAACGAAGGCACAGGCACCGATAGATATTTTATTGTATATTTTTCTATTTTTTCTCCTGATGCAGCAGAGATCTTACTTAAATCTCTCGAAGAACCAGATCTTGATACAACTATTATTTTAATGACACCGCATCCTTATTTGGTGCCGGGAACTATTCGATCTCGAACGATGCTTATACAATCCCACTCCGCACTGAGTGCTACGCGGGACGTCGCACCACGTATACTTTCAAGAGAGGTGGTGCTAGCCCAAATCAAAGATGAATTCGCCAGTGATGCAGATGACGATGCTGCAACGCGCCGAGCAAAAGCAATAGAGATGCTGGACATTCTTGAAGCCTATGTTCGATCGACTCCAAAAAAAGCCGATATAATTTATAAAGCCAAGGACATGCTCTTCGCTGGTAATCTGCCAACAAAGTATGTACTTGAATATGCGGCAAGTATGGTGCTCTAACTTTATGGTATAATCATTGTCTATGTACGATTTAAACCCTTTCAAACAAGAAGTAAAACAAGCTCAAGAATGGCTTGTAAAAGAATATTCACAAATTCACACTGGTCGTGCTGCCCCAGCACTATTGGATGGAGTTAATGTAGAAGCCTACGGTTCATTTCAACCATTGAAGAATGTAGCCACTACTACTATTGAAGATCCAAAGACGCTTCGTATTTCACCGTGGGACAAAGGTCAGATCAAAGATATTGAGCGCGCATTGTATGCTGCTGACCTCAATTTCTCTGTAGTTGTTGATGATTCAGGTATTCGCGTTATCATTCCTGCACTAACTACTGAAACTCGTCAGAAACTTGCTAAGAGTGCAAAAGAACGTCTCGAAGATGCACGTATCACTATTCGCAAAGCCCGCGAAAGTGCTCTTGATGAATGTAAGAAACTTAGTCTTCCTGAAGATGCTATGCGTAATGCAAAAGAAGACATCCAGAAACTTGTTGATAGTGCAAACAATGATCTTGAATCGTTGTACAAAAAGAAAGAAGGAGAAATTCTTAACTAATATATGACCATTATCATTTTCATCTTGGTGCTGCTCGTTACCGTTATCGTACATGAATGGGGGCATTTTTTTATTGCGCGCAAAAGCGGGATGGCGGTAGAAGAATTTGGTTTCGGTATTCCACCACGATTGTTTTCATGGAAGCGAGGGGAAACACTCTACACTATTAACCTATTACCAATCGGTGGCTTTGTAAAAATCGCAGGTGAAAATGGTATTGAAGGCGGCTTTCCTGTTGAGAGACAGTTTGAATCAAAGCCGTGGTATTTGAAGAGCGCTGTACTGATTGCTGGTGTCGTGATGAACCTCGTGCTCGCCATTGTATTGTTTACAGCTGCATATACTATCGGTATGCCTGTAACCAGTGATCATGGCACTCCAACCATCGTAAGTGTTGTTGCTGGTTCTCCTTCAGCACAAAGTGGTTTATCTGTAGGCGACACTGTAACGAGTGTGACAGTTGGCGGTACTACATTGCCCGCCCCCATCTCTACAGATGCACTTCACAGTGCGGTGATGAAAAGCACTGGTCCTATTACGGTTACGTATAATCACTTAGGCAAGTCTCACACAGTTGATGTGATGCCCTCTGGTAGTGGTGCTTCACGTATTGTTGGTCTAGCAATCGAACCTGTAAGTAATGTACGGTTATCATTGCCAGCTGCATTTGTTGCAGCGTTGCACCAAACCTACACTATTGGTTCAGAAATTTTTAGTACACTCGCTAGTTTGATAGCCGGTATTTTTCATCATAACAATACTGCTAGTGGCTTAGTAGGGCCTGTGGGTCTAGCTCAAGAAGTAGGAAGTGCGGCAAGTATCGGCTTCACCTACCTGCTGGCATTCACTGCAGCAATTTCAGTAAACTTAGCGGTCATCAATATTATGCCATTTCCAGCTTTGGATGGAGGGCGATTGATTGTAGTGCTCCTTGAGGCTATTACTCGACGCAAATTCTCGCAAAATACCGTTGGTATTATTCATGCAATTGGGTTTTTGCTTCTTTTGGGACTGATGGTATTTCTCACAGTCGGAGACGTTCGCCGGCTCTTATAGGGTAGGGAGGTACTCTTGACAAAAGTTTGACTTTTATTTTATATATGATAAAGTATTAACTATATAACTAATATAAAAACACAGACACATGGCAACTATCAGTTTTAAACCTAAACAAGTCACTAAGCGCTTGCTTTCCAATCTCCAAGATCGCGCACATGACATTATCGTGAACCGATACGGTCTCGAGGATACAGCTGATTCAAAAACACTGGAAGCAATCGGGAAAAAATACGGTATCACTCGTGAACGTGTTCGCCAAATCGAAAACGCGGCTCTTGCTGCGATTCGTAAGAGTGATAACTTCAAAGCCGAAACAAAAGTATTTGGTGAATTGAAGGAACTTGTAGAAGCTATGGGCAGTATGGTTCATGAAGATGACTTCCTTTCTTACGTGTCAAAAGACAAGGCAGTGCAGAACCACATTCGTTTTTATATGGTACTCGGTGATGAATTTGAAAAGATGAAAGAAGATGATCACTTCGAAACTCGTTGGACAGTTGATCAGGAACTTTCTGAAGTAATTCATGATGCATTACACAAAGTGTACAAAAGTCTCGATGACAAAGAATTGCTCAGTGAAGATGACCTTGTAGTACGTTTTCTTGATGAATTGAAAGGGGTAGCCGTTCAATACAAAAATGAAGAAGTTGCTCGTCGCTGGTTAAATATCTCAAAGAAAATCGGCAAAAATCCTCTCGGTGAATGGGGTCCTTCTGAATCTCAGAACATTAAAACTCGAGGCATCAAAGACTATGCATTCTTAATGATGCGCAAACATGGTTCACCGATGCACTTCCGTGAAGTAGCAAAAGCTATTGTTGATACATTTGGTCGCAAGACACATGTTGCAACTACTCACAATGAATTGATCAAAGACCCACGTTTTGTTCTTGTTGGTCGCGGTTACTACGCGCTCTCTGAATGGGGATACAAGCCAGGTGTTGTGCGTGATGTTATTAAGGAAATTCTTGTAAAAGAAGGCCCTCTTACTAAAGAAGATGTTGTAGACCGAGTGTTAAAAGAACGTTTCCTTAAAAAGAACACTATTCTTGTTAACCTCCAGAACGCAAAATACTTTACTAAATTAGAGAACGGTACATATACCGTTGCAAAGAAATAGCATATGGCTGACGCTCCAAGTGGTGGTAGTGGAAGCGGCTGGGGTGCGCTTGAGGTAATCTTGGCGCTCATTCTCGGTATCGGACTTATTACGACACTTACTGGCGGCACTATTCAGCCACTCTTTGGTACAGCAACAACCGGCAAAAAAACTGTTGCGACTGGTACTGCAAAAACAACCGCGCCTACTGGATGCGGCATTGTTGTTAGTCGACCAAAAACAAAAGAAAAAGTAACTACTGAAGTAGCTGTGGCCGGTAGTTTCCCAGAATGTATTACAGCAGCAAATATTCCTACTACGATCAATGCACAAGTTGTTGATAGTACCGGCACACCGCTTTCTGTATATACTTCTATCCCCATAAATAAAGGATTTTTTGGATTGGGTGGCGGATCTACTTTTAATGCGACTATTCCATTGGTTGGTGTAGCACATAGTACTAGCGGATATTTGATACTTTCTGCTCCAACACAAGCAGATGGCAGTGTGTTATCTACACGTGTGGCGATTCAATTTGCCACAGGCACAACTTCCAATGCAACAAATGCTGGTCAGCCAACATATATTCCGAATACCACTACGACTGGTGGTTCATATTTTGTACCTAGTACAACATATCCTTCAAATACCTCAGGACAAACAACTACGACCACCACTACTAATACAAATACTCAGACTACTGCACCGACCTATACTCCTCCTGCAACAACTACCGGATCAGGATCAGGTTCTGGAAGTAACACTTTTTAAACACTCAATGGTATACTAATACCTATATGCAACAAACGATCATCGCTCCTTCATTTTGGCAAGGAGTAATCGGACTTATTATCGCTGCTCCTGTACTAACATATCTTGCTTGGCATCTTTGGGTAACATATGTTCAGACACTTTGGCTCAATTCACTGAAGTGGACATTGTTAGAAGTGAAACCGCCAAAAGAAGTTTTTAAATCTCCACTAGCAATGGAGCTGGTGATTAATTCACTCTATCAAACAGGGGGTCACGGTAACTGGCTGCAAAAATATTGGCTAGGTGCTATGCGCGCATGGTTCTCATTGGAAATTGTTTCCAATGAAGGAAACATTCATTTTTATATTCGTACTCAAACTAAATTCAAAAATGTTATCCAGTCACAAATTTATGCGCAGTATCCACAAGCAGAAGTAAGTGAAGTAGAAGACTATACCAGTTCAGTGCCAGACTTCACGAGTGGTACTATTGGATTGTGGGGGTGTAATTTAGTATTAACAAAAGACGATCCATATCCTATCAAAACATATATTGATTTTGGTCTTGACCGTGCAGTGGGTTCTTTGGATGAAGAGCAACGTATTGACCCTATCACTCCGATGTTGGAATTCATGGGCTCAATTGGTGTAGGTGAACAAATCTGGTTTCAAATTTTAGTGCGAGCAGATACCAAGCGTTTTACTATTAAAGGTAAAGAAGGGGATGAAACTGGTAAGGGCTGGACTGATAAAGCAAAAGAGCTGATCAAGGATTTTAATATTAGTCTGACTGAAAAAGATAAAGAAGGGAAAACTATTGCCACTCGCCGTGCTACAAAAGGTGAAATGGGTGTTATCGATGCATTAGAACGCAATGCCAGTAAGTTTGGCTTTGATGCTGGTGTACGCACACTGTATATCACTCAAAAAGATAAATTCGATGCAAACAAAATTGCTGGATTAACAGGTATGGTCCGTCAATACAACTCCAATGATTTCAATAGTTTCAAGCCAGATGGCGCAACGGCTTTTGATTTCCCTTGGCAAGATATTACAGGCAAGAGAATTATCAAACTCAAACAAGGCATTCTTGATGCATACAAAGGTCGCGCTTATTTCTACGGAGCATTTGATATCAAGAAACCGGAAAAATATTTTACCTATCCTGAAAAGTCTGGTGCAAAGCCTTTTATTCTTTCAACAGAAGAGCTCGCTACAATGTTCCACTTGCCTGGTCGTGTTGCTGAAACTCCAAGCTTCACTCGTATTGAGGCGACAAAAGCAGAGCCACCAGCGAACCTTCCAATGTAATCATGCAGCATTTTCACAGAGAATTTCAAAAAGGGTTTATTGGACAGGCATTACTCACTATCATACTGGGGGTGATATTTTTCAGTGCAGTGAACAAAACATTTGTGGCAGCTCCGAGTTCATTTCCCTCACCATATACACTTACTGTTTCTTCTGGAGAAAGTTTGGCGGATATTTCAAAACAGCTGCGCACTGACGGCGCAATTACATCTGCTCGAGTATTTGAATTATCAATGCGTATTCTTGGTGATGATAAACATATTAGTGAGGGAGAATATAGTTTTGATCAACCTTTGTCTTCACTGAGTATTGCTATGAGAATTTCTGGTAAAGAGTTTGGTATCAATAAACAAAAAATTACTTTCCCTGAAGGATATACCAATGCAGACATGGCGCACCATCTCAAACAAATATTTCCAGAATTTGATGCGACACAATTCATGGTGCTAACAAAAGAAAAACAAGGATATTTATTCCCGGACACATACAGTTTCTTCCCAACACCATTACCCGGTGATGTAGTAATTTCTATTCAAAAAAATTATGAAAAGAAAGTTGCCCCACTACGTGATGATATTGCCGCCAGTGGTCATACAGAGTCAGAAATAATCATCATGGCGTCTATTATTGAAAAGGAGGCACACGGAGCGAATGATCGAGCTATCATTGCAGGTATATTGTGGAACCGTATTAATAATGGTATGGCATTGCAGGTTGATGCTGCTCCAACCACATATAAACATAAAGGATTGCCGGACAGTCCTATTAGTAACCCTGGTCTTGCAACGATCAAGGCTGCTATTGCACCTGTTGCTTCAAACTATGTCTACTATTTACATGACAGCGCTGGCAACATACACTATGCTTCTACTTACAAAGAACACGAACAGAATATTACAAAGTATTTAAAATAATATGATCCTCCAACAATCACTGGCATTTATAGACGTAGAGACTACCGGTCTCGATCATGACAAGGCTGAAATCATTGAACTCGGTGTAGTTATCGCCAAGCTTCGAGATGGTGAACTTGTCGTTACTGATCAGCTTGATGTGAAAATTCACCCAAAACATTTGGAGACTGCCGAACCGGCAGCACTTCGCATCAATGGCTATAACGAAGCTGATTGGATGTTTGCTGTTTCTCTTGAAGATGCAATGAAAAGTTTTGCGGACAAAACTGACGGTGCAGTATTCGTCGCGCATAATATTACTTTTGATTATGGTTTTGTTGAAAAAGCATTCAAAGACACTGGCATAGAAAACAAAATGCATTATCACAAGCTCGATACAATCGCTATGGCATTCGGTATTTTGCATGACCAAGATGACATTAGCCGCTTTTCATTGAAAGCATTGTGCGAATACTACGGCATCGAAAATAAAAAAGCCCACTCAGCATTTGCAGATGCGTACGCAACGTATGAGGTGTTTAAGAAGTTATTAAAGTTGAAATAAGTACTACAGGTATACCCTGGCATCTATATCCACAGCCACTATATGTGCGTTGCTAAGCAAAGCACATAGTTGTGTGTTACTATCAAAATCGTGAAAGATAAAGAAACAATTTTAGTAGGGATCTCTGGCGGAGTGGATAGCTCTGTTGCAGCTTTTTTGTTGAAAGAGCAAGGATATGATGTTCAGGGGATTTTTGTGAAGACCTGGGCTCCTGACTGGGTGCCCTGTACATGGGTAGATGAAAAGAGAGATGCAATGCGTATTTGCGCCGCATTGGATATTCCTTTTCATTTCCTCGATGCGAGTGAAGAATACAAACAAGGCGTTGCTGACTATATGATCAGTGAATACAAACTTGGGCGCACTCCCAACCCGGACGTACTCTGTAACAAAATTATTAAGTTTGGTGCCATGTGGAAGTATGCACAAGAACACGGGGCAAAATTTATTGCCACCGGGCACTATGCGCGCAATGCTCACATTGCGCGTCCCGAGGGAATCGAGGGATCTATTCTTCAAAAAGGGGTGGACCCTGCCAAAGACCAATCCTATTTCCTCTGGATGGTGCCAAAAGAACTACTCCCTCAAATCAAGTTTTCCATTGGTCATCTGCAAAAGAAAGAAGTACGTGCCATTGCGGAAAGAGCGGGATTGTTTACCGCAGTAAAAAAGGATAGTCAGGGTATTTGCTTCCTCGGTGAAATAGATATGAAAGATTTTTTACGTCACTACATTGATGAAAAGCCAGGAGTAGTACTAAATGATGATGGGGTAGTTGTTGGCGAACATAATGGTGTTTGGTTTTATACACTCGGTGAGCGTCACGGTTTTCGCATCACAGAAAAAGATACTAACCGCACGCCGTATTATATTGTTGGCAAAGATGTTGAAAACAATACCATTACAGTTGCTCGTAGTGTAAATAATAATATCAAGACAGACGGCAAAGTGATTATAAAGTTGCGTGATACAAACTGGTTTATTGATCCAAAGCAGGGAATTGAGTACACGGCACAGATCCGATATCACGGAGCACTTTTGCAGGCAAAAATGCTCGATAGTCATACAGTGGTACTGCAATGTAATGAAGCAATTCCTCTCGGTCAATCATTGTTACTATATCAAGGTGACAATGTGATCGGTGGTGGAGTGCTTGACATTTTAGCATAAAAGTGCTATAGTATTAGGGAAGTTCAAAGAGTTCATCACAAACAAACCACATAAAAAACACATCATGAAAAAGTTACTTTCAGTTATCGCAGTATTAACTTTAATTGCTACCTCATTTTCTTCATGCGCAGTAGGTAATGCTGCCCTGAATGCTTACGCAAACGGATATCGCCCAGGCCAAACAATCTATGGCCCGCCAGCGCAACATCCATTTGGTTCCGTATCAACACATACTGACCCGGCCGTTGCTGCAGCACAAACACAACATGTTGCCTCCGTAGGCTTAGGCAGTACTTACTAAACCACTACCGGTTAAAATTCAAGAGCATATACATTTTATAAATGTGTATGCTTTTTTTATTTCCTCGCTCTACTGTATACTATCTGCATGACTGCAATATTAACGAATGTTATTTATATTAAATTATTCATGGCCATGCTTTTGGGTATGATCTTGGGTGTGGAACGCTTTGTCGCCCACAAAACTGCTGGTATGCGCACCTACACATTGGTATCGCTTGGCGCTGCAATGTTTGTTGTTATTTCTCAAATGGTTTCTGCACAATACGGCATCACCACCTACGACTTTCACTTAGTAGCAGCCATTGTTTCTGCTGCCGGATTCCTTGGTGTCGGCTCTATCATTCGTAGTGATATGAAAGTGATCGGTATCACTACTGCAACAGGTCTCTGGGTTGCTACTGGTATAGGTATGGCCTGCGGCTTTGGTTTTTATCAACTTGCTTCAATCGTAACAATGCTGACCCTCTTTGCATTTATAGTATTGTGGTTTGTTGAGAAACAAGTAAGCAAACTTAGTATTATGAAAATCGATCCGACCACGCCGATCGATCCGCAGTTATAGAAATATGGAAAACCCACTACTGAACTTGCATACATTAGGAAACAATGAATACATTCCTTTTGATAAAATTAAGAATGAACATTTTGAATCCGCTTTTGCAGTTGCGTTTACAGTAGCACGAGAAAATCTTGAGAAAATCATCACTAATACTGAAGTAGCTACATTTGAAAATACAATTGAAGCAATAGAATATTGTAGTGAACAGCTTGATGCAATCGTAAGAGTATTCACTAATCTAAAAGAAGCTCATACAAACGACGAGATTAATCGCATTGCTGAAACATTGATGCCACAGCTCGCTGATTGGGCAAATGATCTTTTATTAAATGAAAAACTTTTTGAAAGAGTTAAATATGTATTTGAATCAAATCCAGATTTAAAAAGTGTAGAGCAAAAAAGATTGTTGCAAAATACCTACGATTCATTTGTAGTTAATGGCGCACTGTTATCTAATGAGGATAAAGTGCTATTAAGAAATTACGATCAGCAAATAGAATCACTGAGTGAATCTTTTGCTAGCAATGTGCTTAATGCCACAAATGCATATGAACTCGTTATTGATAATGAGCAAGATTTAGCAGGGTTGCCTGAACGTGTCCGCGAAGGAGCTAAGGGGGAGGCAGTATCAAGAGGAAAAGATCAGAGCTGGATATTCACACTGCAGCACCCAAGTTATGGTCCGTTTTTACAATATGCAGACAGTGAAAAGTTACGAAGGGAATTATCAATTGCATTGGCTTCCCGAGCTATGAGCGGTGAATACAATAATCAGTCAATTGTACTTGAGATGGTAAGCCTGCGTAATAAAAAGGCAGCACTACTGGGATTCAATAGTTTTGCAGATCTTGTTTTGCATAATCGAATGGCCAAGACCCCTCAAAAAGTATACGATTTTTTCAACGAGTTATATTCTGTAGCGAGACCTAAAGCAGAAGAAGATTTTGAAGAATTACGAGCCCACAAAGAATTATTAACTGGTAATAACGTACTAGAATCTTGGGATGTTTCTTATATTGCCGAAAAGATTAAACAAAGTAAGTATGAGTTTAATGAAGAGGCTTTTAGGCCTTATTTTGAAATTAATAATGTATTGGAAAGTGTGTTTGAGCATGCTCGCCGTTTGTATGGTCTACAATTTAAGCAAATAAAAGATATTCCTGTATATCATGAGGATGTTACAGCATATGAAATAAAAGATGACGCTGGAAAATATGTCGGTACTATGTATTTTGACTTATTTACTCGGGCCTCAAAAAGGGGTGGGGCCTGGATTGATGCACTTCGCATGCAACACAATAAGAACGGAAAAAATATTCGTTCGCAGGCACTCATTGTTGGAAGTTTAACAAAGCCAACAAAAACAGTTCCATCCCTACTTAGTTTTTGGGATGTTGAAACACTATTTCATGAATTTGGACATGGCATGCATTTAATACTTTCACAGTGTACATATCCGTCTCTGGCAGGTTTCAACAGCCTATGGGATTTTGTTGAAATGCCCTCCCAGTTTATGCAGGCTTTTGCAACACAAAAAGAATCGTTGGAAATTATTGGAAAGCATTATCAGACAGGGGAGCTAATACCCGCTGAGTTTATTGAAAAAAATACCGCAGTAAAAAGGTTTATGGCAGCATATTATATGATTGGACAAATTGGCGCTGCTGCTTTGGATATGAAATGGCATGATGGCAGTGCAATAGATGCAACTAGCGTAGAATCATTTGAGTATGAGGCAAGAAAGCCATATAGATTTTTTCAACCAATACCAGGAACAAGTCACTCAGCTACTTTTAGTCATATCTTTCATGGAGGGTATCCTGCCGGGTATTATAGTTATCATTGGGCTGAAGTACTTTCTGCAGATGCATTTGAATATTTTAAACAGAATGGATTATTCAATAAAGATTTAGCACAATCACTCAAAGATAACATTCTCTCAAGAGGCAACACTGAAGAACCGATGGTGCTATACAAAAGATTTAGAGGGCAAGAGCCTGATCCTCATGCTTTGTTGCGCATTAAAGGATTGCTGTAATATCTTTATTTATTGATCTTTTTTTGCTACAGTAGCCTTATGACCTCCTCAGAAATTCGTCAGAGATTTTTAGACTTTTTTGCCAAGCGCGGACATGCTATTTTGCCGAGCGCTTCTTTGGTACCAAAGAATGATCCTTCAGTATTGTTTAATACTGCTGGTATGCAGCCGCTGGTTCCTTATCTAATGGGCCGTCCACACCCACTTGGTAACCGTCTCGCTAGTTCACAGAAATGTGTACGTACTGGTGATATTGAAGATGTAGGCGACTCTCGTCACCTGACCTTTTTTGAAATGCTGGGTAACTGGTCACTCGGTGATTATTTTAAGGAAGATGCTATTAAATGGAGTTATGAATTCTTAACTTCAAAAGAAGAAGGGCTCGGGCTTGATCCTGCTCGCCTATATGTAACTGTATTTGAAGGTGATGAAAATGCACCACGTGATTTGGAGGCGGTAGAAATCTGGAAAAACTATATGCCAGAAAATCGCATTTATTTCTTACCAGCAAAAAATAATTGGTGGAGTGCTGGTGATAATGGACCTTGCGGTCCTGACAGTGAAATGTTTTATGATCCAACACCTGAAGGTTTGGGTGATATGACACATGAACAATATATTGCTGCTGATGAAGCAGGAGATATTGTTGAAATCTGGAATGATGTGTTCATGGAATTCGAGAAAGAAAACGGCAAAGTAATCGGCAAACTTGGGTTAAAAAATATTGATACAGGTTCTGGTCTTGAGCGTATCAGTATGATGGTGCAAGGCAAATCAAATGTATACGAAGCCGATATGTTTGCTCCAGTGATGCAGTTGATAAAAGAACATGCTGGTAACTACTCAGAACGCAATGCTCGCATTGTTGCTGATCATTTGCGCACAGCACTATTTTTAATTGCTGATGGCGTTACTCCTTCAAATAAAGACCAGGGATATATCTTGCGTCGTATTATTCGCCGCGGTGTATTGAAGATGCGTACATTGATGCTGCCCGAAGGTACACCAATTGGTAACAATATTCTTGATCACTACATAAACTTTTATGCAGAGGCATATCCTGAGATTTTGAAAGCTGATGTTCGTGCAATATTTAAAATCGAAGAAGATAAATTTCAAAAGACATTGATCAGTGGTTTGAAAGAGTTCGAAAAAGGGGTAGATCCGTTCATGCTTGCAACAACATATGGTTTCCCAATTGAGATCACTGAAGAGTTAGCATTTGAGCGCGGACTGGTAATCGATCGTGAACTATTTAATACACAAATGAGAGCTCATCAAGACTCGTCTCGTGCCGGTGCTGCTGCCAAGTTCAAAGGTGGACTAGCTGATACTAGTGAAAAGACTACACAGCTCCATACAACCCATCACTTATTACTTGCTGCATTACAACAAGTTCTCGGACCAGAAGTTCATCAGCGGGGAAGTAATATTACAGAAGAACGTCTTCGTACCGACTTCAACTTCGACCGCAAGATGACAGATGAAGAAAAATCTTCAGTTGAGCAGCTGGTTAATAGTTGGATACAGACCAATCACAAAGTATGTCGTAAGGAAATGCCTTTGGCTGAAGCGAAACAACTAGGTGCCGAAATGGAGTTTGGAGCAAAATATCCGGATATAGTGAGTGTTTATTATATAAGCCCTTCAACTAGCGTTCAGGGCGATACTATGGCTGACGCCATTAGTATCGAATTTTGTGGCGGACCTCATGTAGAACAAACTTCAGGACTCGGTACATTCAAGATACAAAAAGAAGAAGCCGTCGCTGCAGGGATACGTCGTATCAAAGCAACGCTTTCGTAAAATAAAAAACGTAGAGGTTCGACTTCTACGTTTTTTTATTTTATTAACACTGCAATTTACTTCGTTGCTGCTATACTATACGCATGGCTTCACAAGCAACTCCTATTGCGGTTTTTGATATTAGTTCAAGTAGTGTTGGCGGTGCGCACGCATTAGTATCACGCAATTCATCAGGTCAAAATGCTGTGACTATTTTAGTACAAGAGCGTCGTGATAGTGGCCTTGATGATGAATTGAACATTGAGCGATTCGTTGAAGATACAACGAAGGCATTAGAGGTCGTTATCGATCACGTACGTACTGCAGATGTTCATCATCCTGAAGCAATTCAAATATTGCTGAGCTCACCATGGTATGTCGCACATACTCGCACTATTGTATATAACAAGACTACAGTATTTAGCTGTACGCGACGCCTCGTAGACTCTTTAATTGAAAAAGAAGTAGAGTTTTTGTTGAAACAAGCTTCTACCACTGGCGATGCCTTCGGATCCAATTTTAAAGTAGTTGAACAACAGATTACAGAAATACTAGTGAATGGGTATCCAACAGGCGATGCATTTGGCAAAAAGGGTCAATCATTACAGATCACATTGATGGTGACGCTTGTCCCTGATGTCGTCGTAGACCGATTTACTAGCGTATTGCGACGCAGCTATGGTGATCGTAAGATTCATGTAACTACAGCGGCACATGCAGCCTATGTGGCACTACGTGATAATGGCGGAGTACAAGCAAATTGTCTCATTGTTGATGTTGGCGAGGAAGTTACTGACATAGCATTCGTAAAAAATAATTTATTTCTATCGCAGCATTCATTTCCTATCGGTACCTATGAACTATATCGTTCACTCGGTGCTTATACTGGCAGTACTTCTGAGGCGCGTACATTAGTTGAAGCATATCGTTTGAAGAAGCTCTCGCCGGGCAATGTTCGTTTGGTAGAAAAGGCAATTCAAACATTTGCTCTGCAGTGGCAAAAATCTTTACACCTATCTATTGAAGAAGGTGCCCAGGGTTTTCGCATACCTGCACAATGGTATATAACTGCTGATCACCGATTTGAAACTCTTTTCCCGGCACTCCTCTCTTCTGATACATTTTTGCAACATACCAGTGCCTCAAAAGATTTGCAGGTTACTTTTATCAAGGCAATGAGTTTCTCGGGTACAATAAAAACCATGAGCGCAGAAGATGCTGATGCCAATTTGACCATTGGAGCATTATTTATAGAACGACTGTTATAATTATGGCAATGAAACTCTATGATGTAATACGTAAGGAGCACAAGGACAAAGGAATTGTAGATCCTGAACCAATGCCAACTATGTGGAAGGGTAGTCTCGAAGAGATCGAGCAACGCAAACATATTTCCGAACTCGGTGTTGAGGGTGCAAAGCGCGCCAATTGGAGAAAGCTTGTAGTGATTGTATGTGCTTTGACATTCATAGGGGGGCTTTATTTAGTTGGTATCAAATTGGTACATGCCAAGGTAACTATTACGGAACGACGCATACCGTTTTCACTTTTCAATACACAGCTAGAGGTTGCAAATGAAAAAAACGTTGATTCAGGAAGATTATCTTTTCAAACAATGGTAGTGACTGATACTGTTACTCGACAAGTGTTTGGTTCCGCATTGACTACCAGTACCACTAAAGCAACAGGGAGTGCTGTTGTATTCAACCAATATAGTAAGTCCGCTCAAACTATCCGCAGTGGAACTACGTTTACAGGCGCTAATGGTAAAAAATATGTTACCCAAGCATCAGTAACAGTTCCTGGATATACAGGCACGGGTACCACTAAGGCAGCAGGGAGTACAACTGTTAATTTGATAGCAGTAGACGTTGGTCCAACATATAACTCAACTGGCACATCATTCACTATTGCAGGATGGTCTGGTGCAAATGCAAAACTTTTATATGCTAGCTCAGCCGGAGCAATTAATGGAGGGCAAAATGGAGCTGTGCATACATTGACTGAAAGTGATCGCCAACAAGCATTGATAACACTACAAGGCGCGTTACAAGAAAAATTGGCTAGAGAAACTCGATCACAGATCCCGGACGACTTGGTAACATTCCCAGATATTCAATTTACTTCAGTTGATAGTTCGACATTAGTATTGCAAGGAACCACCATTCAATTTCCAGTTACCATCAAAGGTACAATGGTTTCTTATCTTATTCCCAGAGATCGTTTAGAGCAGGCAATTGCGAGCAAAGCTATCAGTGATCATTTATATCCTGATGTGAGTATTCCTGATCTAGGTTCAATACATGTAGAGCCTGTTTCCGTCTTACCTGCAGATCCAAAAAATATCCCATCAAGTATTTCAATTTCTGTTTCAGGACAGGGGACTATCATTACTAAAGCACCATTAACTACTATTCAACAAGCATTGCTGGGGGCTTCACATAGTGAATTTGAGCGAGTTATTTCATCTATTCCGGAAATCGATACCGCTCAATACTCTCTAACACCATTTTGGGCACCGTATTTCCCCTATAATGCTGATCGAATAAAGCTACAAGTGAAGTAATGCTTGACCCATATTGGAATCTTTAGTATAGTGTCACTTGTCAATGGCAACACAAGAAGAATCAGTTAGAGGAACCGTCACAGAAGCCCTCCCAAACACTATGTTTCGGGTGGAATTTGTCTCTGGTATCACTACTGGTGACACTCTCGTATGTTACCTCGCTGGTAAAATGCGGTTGCACCGAATTAAGGTTTTAGTAGGTGATACTGTTGAAGTATTACTCGATCCCTATGGAGGAAAAGGACGTATTGTCAGAAGAGTTTAAATAGTATATACTACTCCGGCTTGACTCAATTGAGATCAATTTTTATTTATGAAGATAAAATCAACAGTAAAAAAAATGTGCGATAAGTGTAAGATTGTTAAACGCAATCGCCACTTAGTAGTGATTTGTGATAACCCAAAGCACAAGCAAAAACAATAAACCATCAGTAATATATGCGTATTTTAGGTATAAACATTCCAAATGAAAAGCGTCTCGACATTGGCCTCACTACCCTTTATGGTATTGGCCGTGCGACTGCAAACAAAGTTCTAGCTGATGCTGGAGTTACTCCAGAAACAAAGCCTACAGATCTTTCTGTAGAAAAAGAAAACGTTATTCGTAAGAATATCGAAGACCGCACTATTGAAGGAAACCTCAAGCGTGAGATCTCTGCAAACATCAAACGTTTGAAAGATATCAAAGCATACCGTGGCGTACGTCACATGCGCAAATTACCAGTAAAGGGCCAGCGTACCAAAACTAATTCTCGAACTGTTCGTGGAAACGTTCGTAATACTATGGGAAGTGGTCGCCGTAAAGAAAGTAAGACATAAATAGTATGGGAAAGAAACGTATTGCAACTCAAGAAGGACAATTGGTGGATGCTGACAAGCGCGGTCGCGCTGTTGGACGTACTCCAAAAAAGAAACTCACTACAGCTGTGTTAGCTATTGAAGCTACTTTTAATAATACAAAGGCTGTAGTTAGTGACGTTAAAGGTAACATCCTATTTTGGTCTTCATCAGGATCTCTTGGATTCAAAGGTGCAAAAAAGGGTACACCTTTTGCTGCCTCTAAGGTGGGTGAAATTCTTGCTGAAAAAGCTGTAACTGCTGGTATCAAAGAAGTAAATGTTATGGTAAAAGGTGTTGGAAGTGGACGCGAACCCTTGATCCGCGCATTCGTTGCACCCGGTATCGAACTATTATCAATTAAAGATAAGACTCCGGTTCCACACAATGGTCCAAAGGCTAAGAAGCCACGAAGAGTTTAAAGTAAAAATATATGATTTTAGGAGCAAAATACAAAATGTGTCGTCGATTGGGTTCTGGAGTGTTTGAAAAGTGTCAAACTCCAAAATACCTTTTGTCTGAGGCAAAAAAATCTAAAGTAGGTAAAGGCAAGCGCCCAAAGGCTTTGTCTGGCTACGGTACACAGCTTATTGAAAAGCAAAAAGTTCGTTTTTCATATGGTGTTAGTGAACGTCAGCTTTCAAACTATGTAAAAAGTGCTACACAAGTAAAAGGTATGCCTGTTACTGACAAGCTTTACGAGGAACTAGAAAATCGTCTTGATAACGTAGTGTATCGTCTAGGTTTTGCACACACACGTCGTTTCGCCCGTCAGCTCGTTTCTCACGGTCACTTCACTGTTAATGGCAAGAAAACTACTGTTGCATCTCAAACAGTTCACGTGGGTGATATTGTTGCAGTTCGCGAAGGTAGTCGTAAGAGTCCAATCTTCACTGACTTTACTACAAAAGTTAAAAACTACACTTGGCCAAAATGGTTGAAACTTACACCTGAATCTCTTCAGGCAGAAGTGGTATCAAAGCCAAAAAATGAAGAAAACTTTCTTCAGTTCGACACTGTACTTGAGTTCTACAGTCGTTAGTAGGGCAAAATAGAACACGATATTGCAATAATTACAAACTAATGGTACTATATTTCACTATATGAGCGAACAAAAAATCATCCTCCCATCAAAACCAAAAGCAGTACTCGAAGAAGGTAACAAAGGCGTATTTGAAATTGACGGCCTAGTTCCAGGTTACGGTTATACCCTCGGAAACTCACTACGTCGCATTATCCTTTCATCATTGCCTGGCGCTGCTATTACTGCAGTGAAAATTGATGGTGTTTCTCACGAATTTTCTACTATTGAAGGCGTGAAGGAAGATGTTATCACTCTATTACTGAACTTGAAAAACGTTCGTTTTCAACTTATTGGTGATGAGCCAGTGAAAGTATCTTTTTCTGTAAAAGGACCAAAGATCGTTACTGCTGGTGATATCGACGCAAAAGGCGCTGTATCTGTTTCAAATCCTGAACAATACATTTGTGAAATTACAGGTAAGGCTTCTATCAATGTTGAAATCACTGTTGAACGTGGTCTTGGCTTCGTTCCTCGTGATGCACATCACAAGCAGAAGGCAGATATCGGTACTATTTTCTTGGATGCAATTTTCTCTCCAATTCGTCGCGTGAGCTATGACGTAGAGGAAATGCGTGTAGGGGACAAAACTAACTTCAATCGTCTTCGACTCACTATTGAAACTGATGGTACACTTTCACCTCGAGTAGCACTTGAAGCATCAGTTCAAACAATGATTGAACAACTAGCAGCTATTATCTCAGTAGATAGTGGAAAAATTATTGCAGACATCCAGGCAGCAACAGCTGTAAAGGCTCCCGCGTCTGACGCGGCTCCTGCGGAAGAAGAAGCAGTAGCAACAGGCGAAGAAGAAGTAGATGTAACAGACGTATTAAAAAATCGTATTGATGCAATCGGACTTTCAACTCGTACGCTGAATGCTTTGTCAGCAGCAAATATCCGCACTATTGGTGGTATCGCTCGCAAGCGAGTTGACGACCTTCTAGAAATCGATGGTATCGGCGATAAGGGTATTACAGAAATTAAAGAAGCTCTCGCTCAGTTTAACTTGTCTTTGAAGGACTAATAAGGTATAAAGTATACTCACGCAAATAAGTAAGAAATATGAGACACCACAACGCTAACAGAAAATTTGGACGTTCATCTAACCAACGTCACGCACTCCTTAAGGGCTTAGCAGCTTCGCTAATTACTCATGGTCGTATTTTGACTACTGAGGCAAAAGCAAAAGAACTTCGCCCAAACGTTGAGAAGCTAGTTACAAAGGCTAAAAACCCTACACTTGCAGCTCGCCGTCTATTGCTTTCAGACTTTTACAACAACGAAATCGTTGTGACTAAGCTTATTGATGACATTGCTCCTCGCTTCACAGAACGTGCAGGTGGATACACTCGCATCGTTAAGCTTGCTCCTCGTAAAGGTGATGCAAGTCCAATGGCTTTAATTGAATTTGTATAATAATTATGAACTATACTATCGACGCAACAGAAAAATCATTAGGCCGCCTTTCATCTGAAGTAGCAGCATTACTTATTGGAAAGAATAAGATTGATTACGCACGTAACGTGCTTTCAGGTAACACAGTTACTGTAATCAACGCTGGCAAATTGAAAGTAAGTCCTAAGAAACTACAGGAAAAAATTTATACTCGATACTCTGGTTATCCAGGTGGTTTGAAGGAATTGAGTATGGCTCACATTGTAGAAAAGAAAGGCTACAAAGAAGCTATTGCTCTCGCAGTAAAAGGCATGCTTCCTGATAACAAGCTTAAGAATGGGATGATGAAAGCCCTTACAGTAACTGAATAATCTATATGACAGCAACAAAGAAACAATACGTAGAAACAATCGGACGACGTAAGACAGCTACTGCTCGCGTTCGTATTACCGAAGCATCAAAGGCTAGTTACGTTATCAACGACAAAGATCTTGCAACATACTTCCCAACAGAAGAATTGCAAAAGATCGTTACTGATCCTTTTAAGATCGCTGACAAGGCATATGCTGTATCAGTACACGTAAAAGGCTCTGGTATCCACTCTCAAGCAGAAGCAGTACGTCATGGCCTCGCTCGTGCTCTCGTAGTAGAAGACGAATCAGATAAGACTAAGCTGAAGCAGGAAGGATTCCTCAAGCGCGATCCTCGTTCAAAAGAACGACGAAAATTCGGTCTCAAGAAGGCCCGCAAAGCCCCACAGTGGAGTAAGCGTTAGTTTACGACATCCTGAGAGCAATCGAAGGATATGTCAAAACCATTTCAAAAACCGCATCATATGCGGTTTTTGTTTTGGTTGACATATGAGGGGATTAAGGTAGAGTGAAGAAAAAAATCATATATGGAAAAAAACATAGTGGTGTTCGGTTACGGACACTTAGCCGAGAGGACAGCAGAGATGCTTGAAACAAAAGGATTTCAAGTCTGGCGAAGTAAGGATAAAAAAGAAGGAGTCGCAGGCAAGGATATTGTTTTGAATGCTCAGCAAATATTTATCGTTGATGATAATGATGATAAGAACTTAGAATTCCTCGTAGCTATCAATGCATGGGATAGTTCAGCAAAAATTGCTATTGCTATTTTTAATGCAATGATCGCAGGGCATATTCAAGGATTACATCCTTCGCTTACAGTAATTAGTCCCGCAAAGGTGTCAGCACAAACATTCGCTCAAGCTGTAGATCAAAAAAACAATCGATTGCTGTCATATGTTCCACCAACACTTACAGCAAGATCGGATAGTTTATTGCCGTGGAAAGTTTTGACCATCAAGCTTATTATTGCATTCGTTGTTATGGTAAGCGTAAGTACGACATTCTTTTGCTTGCATAATAGATTATCAGTTATTGATTCGTTGTACTTTGTTATTGTTACTATTGCGGGTGTAGGATATGGCGATATTACGATGTTGCATGAGGGTAATAGTAGTAAAATTGCAGTGACGATGTTGATAATTGCATCAATGACATTTCTTGCTGTAGGGATTTCTCTTATCACTAACGAGCTCTTGAAGCAACGGGATGCTGCAAAGTTTGGAATAAAAAAATATTCTATGCGAAACCACGTTATTGTGTGTGGTCTCGGGAGGTTAGGGTATTGTGTTGCGGAGCTGCTTCTTCAAAAGAAATACAAAGTATTAATTATTGAGAAGGACAAAGAATCACCGCACCTGCAGTATTTTAAATCACTCGGTGCACATTTTTACGTTGGTGATGCTGCACTTCCTGCCACATTACTTGATGCAAATGTACATCACGCTCAAGCACTGATTTCTTTAGTAAATTATGATTCAAAGAATTTACAAATTGGTCTTAGTGCCCGGTCGTTAAACCCGCAACTCAGTTTAGTGCTCCGTATCTACGAAAAAATCACTTCGGAAGAAATAAAGCAGTTTTTTGATATTCAGCTGACATACTCAGTATCAGAAATTACAGCAGAAATCCTTATCGAAAAAATGCTCACAACCCCTTATTAATAGGGGTTGTTTTTATTGACAAAATAAAATATTTATGCATAATAAATTCAAATTAAAACAATTGAAAATGATAAAAACAGTAGACAAAAAAGGGTTATGGCTGAGAATTAGTCAGTATAACTTTGAGCATGTTGTACCAACACATTTGTGGGACAAAGTGCAGGCAGTATTTGGTGGTGAGGATGCGTCGATGAGAGCATTTGCACAAAAAGTTGCAGATAAGAAAAAATGGACCCTATCTTTCACTCGAAAGGTTATCCAGGAATATAAAAAATTCACCTATCTTGCTGTAGTGGGTACAAACCAGGTTACGCCTTCAAAACTTGTTGATGAATTGTGGCATGAGCATTTGCTCTTTACACAAGGGTATCGCAAGTTTTGCGAAGAAGTTCTTGAGTATGATTTAAATCATGACCCAAGCCTTTTGGAAACATCAAAAGAAATCGGCATATTCAGTGCACAGTATGAAGATACTGTTGCTCTGTATAAAAAAGAGTTTGGCATTGATGCTCCGGAAGAATTATGGGGAATTACTAAATTTAAAAAAGAACGTGTTGTGGCAGATCGGGATTTCTGGCCGCGTGAAAAAAAACGTACCCGGGATGAAGAGTATACAAGCGTTGCCATTGCTGATGGTGATGATTTTATGCCACTACATAATTGGTTTAGTATTTCAGATCCTCATGCACCACAGGTTCACCATGACTTTAATGGTTTTGGTGGTGGTTCGGCTGGTGGAGGCGGTTCAAGTGGAACATTTGAATCTGCTCCAGCACATAGCCATACTGGCGGTGACCATTCAATGGCTGTAGACACAGCTACAAATGCTGATACTAGTGACTCGGGAGGCGCCAGTGATAGCGGCGGTACTTCTTGCAGCTCTGGCAGCAGTTGCAGTGGATCAAGTTGTGGTGGTGGAAGTTGCGGCGGGGGAGATTAACTCCTAATAGTTACAAGTAAAGAGGATTGCTTAAGCAATCCTCTTTTTATATTGACACGATGAATATTTATAGTAGAGTGATTTAAAGTCATTTAAAAAAATAAATACGAGGATAAATAAATGGAAAAACTACTAGTACTAGTAAGTAATTCAGACCTGCTGAATACACACTACTTTTTTATTGCAGGATTCATTTTGACAATGATCGTGCTGTTTATAGGAATACCGCAAAAACAAAAATTTGTGACAAGTGCTGACTACCGTCTCGCACTACAACGGTATAAAAGAGATCGCCACTCTTGGAGTGCTTTGCAAAAATATGTCTGGGGAGCAATATTCCCCACGATGTATATTTTCCGATTGATCTTTGTCATGAATAAAACCTTCGATACTGCACAGGTAATGATGATAATAATGTGGATTATATTTATTGGATTACTCTCTAATCTTATAAAATACAGCATAGTTAATTATTATTTATCGAAAAGGTAAGATTTCCCTAAGCCCGCCCTTAAAAGGCGAGCTTTTTTTATTGTAAATTTTTTGTATAATCAAGCATATGAAAGACGATGAATATAACTCAGTAGTACAATCAGAAGATATAGAAGCGCCTGCGGTAGCAACCCATACAGAGGTTGATGAGAATGCTGATATGGTATTTGAAGCCAGTGATGAAGAGGGAAATGCTTTAGGTGGCGCCAAGAAACAAAATGATCTACGTGAAAAGATTAAAACTCTTACCAAAGAAAAGCAGGAGTATTTGGATGGCTGGCAGCGCTCCCGTGCTGACTATGCCAACTTGCAGAAGACTACCGATGAAGATCGCAAGCGTATGCGCGCATTGATCGAAGAAAATTTCATCAATGATCTTTTGCCAATTGTTGATAGTTTTTCAATGGCAATGAGTAATAAAGAAGCGTGGGAAAAAGTAGATGCAAACTGGCGCACAGGGGTTGAATACATTTACCAACAACTGACTGCCACATTGAAAGATCGTGGATTCAGTATGTTTGGTGCTGTTGGCGACAAATTCGACCCAACCATGTATGAAGCAGTATCGGAAACAGAAACAGCTGACGAATCACTTGATCACACTGTTGCTTCAGTATTGCAGCAAGGATATAAGCTGGGAGCCAACGTGCTCCGCGCCGCCCGCGTCGCAGTGTATTCACTAAAAAAATAGCATTGACGTTAAAGGAAAAAATGGTAATCTGATGTAAATATAAAAAAATATGACGCAAGCAGAAATAGAAGTTGTAGCCATTTTCACGGATATCTACCCGTTATATGATATTCCGGAGGGACTTCCAAGAGGTATCCACTTAAGCAAGTCGAGAAAGTTTACGGGACTGGAAGACATATGCCTTATCCCATGTATTCCTGGAAGGACAAAAAATATCCTCGAGCAGATCGAGAGCAGAAATTTTACACCCGCTCCTTCTTCATATGTTTTAGGATTGAATCGCCGCATTAAAGAAAATATGCAGATTGTTTCTCTTGATAATGGCAATATATTTGTCGGACGCGAAGGCATGTCGTATATTGCGCTTATCATGAAGCATGGAACGCAGGAGATACGCTTTGTAAAGCGGGCTCAATTATGGAGTGACAAATGGCTATTTGCTGTTATTAAAAAAGAAATTTTTATTTGATCAATTCAGTAAACGCCTCCTCTGTTGCTGGATCTAGCGTATCAGTTACGAAAATCATGATCTCGGTCGAAAGGCCGAGATCTTTTTTGATATTCATAAATAGATGTTCGAAAGGGTAGAGAGATATCCAAACCGAGTTTTTAAGTAAAATGAAGCCAGCCTTTTTTAAGAGGTAGCGCAATCCTTCGCGTTCAGACTTGCGGTCTTCAGAGAGGTCGAGCAAAATGATACGCCATTTACCGTCCCAGTTTGGGTCGACGAGACTACTGTCATTATCTAAACTAAGACTATGAACCTTACGCTTCCCATCCCTTGTTAGGCGAGTGTATTCTTGTTGTCCGGAGTGGTGGGTTTCCACTAAACCTGCCTCTTCAAGGCCCTTGAGAGACCGTGTAAGCGCATGTTTCTCCTTACCTATAACAGCAATCGTTTCAGTTAAATCTGATCGTGAAATTGCTGGTTTTGCGCTTAATAGCTCTAGGATCTTTTTAGAATATGATTTGCGTTCCATGTACTTGCATAGTAGCAAAACGTTGCTATAATATCAACATGTATTTCGCGACCGCTAAATGTAAGTAGAAATACTATTGAATTTAACAGAAAAATTGGAAATTAAATAAGATTAAATCCGCCGACGCTCTGATGAGCTATGGTGCGACAAAGAAAAATATGGCTAAAATTATCGGAATTGACCTTGGAACTACAAACTCAGCTGTTGCCATCATTGAAGGTGGACAGCCAAAAATTATCGAAAACATTGAAGGTGCTCGCACCACTCCTTCTATTGTTGCTATGGGTAAGAACGGCGATATTCTCGTTGGACTACTTGCAAAGCGTCAGGCTGTGACCAACCCGCAAAATACTATTTATGGTATTAAGCGTTTTATGGGTCACAAATATGACGACGAAGGAATGGATAAAGTGATCAAAACTTCTCCTTTCAAAGTATCAAAAGGACCTGATGGTGGCGTGCTCGTAAAACTTGGCGACAAGGATTACCGTCCAGAAGAAGTATCAGCAATGATTTTGCAAAAAATCAAAACTGATGTGGAAGCGAAGCTTGGTGAAAAAATCACTGAAGCTATCATCACTGTACCTGCATACTTCAACGATGCTCAGCGTAAGGCTACAAAAGATGCTGGTGCAATCGCCGGTCTTGATGTGAAGCGTATTATCAACGAACCAACTTCTGCTGCTCTTGCATATGGTTTGAACAATAAAAAAGATGAAAAGATTGTGATCTTCGACCTCGGTGGCGGTACATTCGATGTGTCAGTACTTGAGGTATCTGACGATGTGATCGAAGTGAAGTCTACTGATGGTGACTCTATGATGGGTGGTCGTGATATCGACTTGAAAATCATGAACTGGATTGCGTCTGAATTCAAAAAGCAAACAGGTATTGATGTAATGGGCGACCCTCTGGCACTACAGCGTCTCGATGAAGCTGCAGAAAAAGCAAAGATCGAACTCTCAACTACACTTGAAACAGAAATCAACATTCCTTTCATCACTTCAACTGATGCAGGACCTCAACACCTTTTGTTGAAAATCAATCGTGCACAACTTGAAGATCTTGCAAATGAATTCGTAACAGAATCAATCGCAATCACCACTCGTGCATTACAAGCTTCCGGTTTCAGTATTGCTGATATTAATGAAGTGATCCTTGTTGGTGGACAGACTCGCATGCCAAAAATTATTGAAGAAGTGAAAAAGCTTTTCGGTAAAGAACCAAACCTTTCAATCAACCCTGATGAAGTGGTTGCACTCGGTGCTGCTGTTCAAGCTGGTGTATTGCAAGGCGATGTAAAAGACGTATTGCTCTTGGATGTGATCCCTCTTTCACTCGGTATTGAAACAATGGGTAATGTTGCAACAAAACTTGTTGAACGTAACACTACCATCCCAAGTTCTAAGAGTCAGGTATTCTCAACAGCTGCTGACAATCAAACAAGTGTAGAAATTCACATCGTGCAAGGTGAGCGTCCTATGGCGGCTGACAACAAGTCACTCGGACGATTTATCCTCGATGGTATTCCACCAGCACCACGCGGTATTCCACAAGTTGAAGTGACATTTGATGTTGATGCCAACGGTATTTTGAATGTGAAAGCAAAAGACAAAACTTCTGGTAAGGAACAAACCATTCGTATTGAAGCGTCATCTGGTCTTACTCCTGATGATATCGAACGCATGAAGAAAGATGCAGAGATGAATGCTGCTGGCGATGCAGAAAAGAAAGTATTGGCGGATGTTAAAAACACTGCCGATATGACAATATTTACTGCAGAGAAATCATTGCAAGATCATGCCGCTGTACTCCCTGAAGAAGTGAAGACAGGAGTGAATGCAAAGATTGCTGAAGTTCGTACTGCAAAGGAGGGAATTGATAAAGATGCTATTGAGGCAAAGATTCACGAACTTTCTACAGAAATGCAGAAGATCGGAGAGTTCATCTCGAAGCAGAATGCTGACCCAGCCACCGCTGAAGCTACGGCGGCCGATGCAAAAGACGTTCCTGCACAGGAAACACCTGCGCCTGACGCGGCTCCGGCAGAAGAAGCTCCGACAGAACCGACTCAATAAAACAACGGGAGCTTAGCTCCCGAAATATTAAAACACCCTATTTTTAGGGTGTTTTAATATTGACATTTTGTATAAAATGTGCTATTATCTAATTAGAAAATCACTTAAAACAAAAATAAATAATGAAAAAGATTGGTATTATTTTTAGAGCAGTAGTAGGGGTGTGGATGATATGGGCGTTTATTTGTCTTTTTATGATGGCGTACTACGGCGATCATGGAAAAGAGTTAAGCGGAAAAGCGCAAGACACTTTTAATAAACAATTAGTTGTTATATCTTCCCAGTTCGATGCGGTATTTGATAGAGATGATAAAAGAAAAGTTATACTTCAAAAGCAACAAGACTCTCTTGAAAAAGAAAGGCATTCACTTGAAAGTGAATCCAGTAAATCGTTTCAACAGGGAGATATCTGGTTAAAACGTAGCTATCTTAATTTTTAATCTTTAAATGTAAGGTTTACAAAGGGTCTCAATTTGAGGCCTTTTTTATTTTCTTATTTATGCTATAGTGTTTGAACTATGAACAAGAAACGAAAAATTGCCGCAAAAAAGAAGCGCAAGGCAGATGGTAAGACTGTATCTTTGAGACATCGCTAGATGGCTCAAACCCTGAAAACGTAGTTGAAGGGCACGATTCTAAACGCTAAAAACGCCCTTTATAAGGGCGTTTTTACGTGTTATAATGGGTCATATGGCGAAAGACTATTACGAGGTTTTGGGTGTAGAAAAAAAGGCTTCTAAGGATGAAATCAAGAAGGCTTTTCACAAACTTGCCCATAAGCACCACCCAGACAAAAATGGCGGTGATGACAAGAAATTCAAAGAAGTGAATGAGGCATATCAGACATTGTCTGATGACGGCAAGCGTTCACAATACGACCAGTTCGGTTCCGCTGCAGGCCCTAGTGGTTTCGGTGGGCAAGGTCCACAAGGTGGAGGGTTTGAAGATTTTGATTTCTCACAGTTTACACAAGGTGGCGGATTTGATATGGGAGATATTTTTGGAGAAATGTTTGGCGGAGGGTCACGTAGTGCGCGCAACCGTCGCGGTGCGGATTTACAAACAAGTATCTCACTTGATTTTAAGGAATCAATTTTTGGCGTAGAAAAAGAAATTCGTGTTACCAAACCCTCTACTTGTACTACTTGTCATGGTGATGGCGCAAAGCCCGGTACAAAACTACATACCTGTGATCAATGTAATGGACAAGGTGTAGTAAAAAATATTCAGCGTACTATCCTAGGCTCAATCGCAACGACACAAATCTGTACTAAGTGTGATGGTAGTGGCAAAATCCCAGATGAGCCTTGTCAGACATGTAAAGGTAAGGGGATTGTAAATGAAGCGCGAACTATCAAAATCTCTGTGCCTGCCGGTATTCAGAATGGAGAAACACTTCGCTTGCAAGATATGGGCGAAGCCATGAAGGGCGTGAAGTCTGGTGATCTCTATGTTCGTATCACTGTTGCTCCACACAAAACAATTACCCGTATCAACAATGATCTTGTTTCTACGCTCTCGATCAAACTCACTGATGCATTGCTTGGTGCTCGATATGCAGTTGAAACACTCGATGGTTCTGTGTCAGTGACTGTTCCTGCGGGAACAAAAATTGGCGACACTGTTACATTGAAAAACCATGGTGTGCCAATGAGTGCAAGAAAGCGTGGCAATTTTATTATTAAACTTAACATTTCTCTTCCAGAAAAACTTTCAAAAAAAGCGAAAGATATTATCGAAGAACTTAAAAAAGAAGGCATTTAATATGGCATCAATTGAAGAACTCCGTTCTGACCGACTAAAAAAGAAAGCACTACTCGAAGAAAAAGGCATCAATCCTTATCCTGCTGAATCAAAACGAACCGATACTATTGAGTCATTCTCAAGTAACTTTGCAACATACGAATCAGAAAAGAAAACAGTGACAATTGCAGGACGCATCATGAGTAAGCGGGGACAAGGAGCTATTTCTTTTTGTGATATCTATGATGGTACAGGACGTGTTCAAGCATTTTTGAAAGCAGATGAAATGGACAAGGCCGCATATGAATTGTTCAACGACACTGTTGATATGGGTGACTTTGTAGAAATTACCGGTACTGCCTATATTACTCAACGTGGCGCAAACAGTATTTTTGTATCTGGTTGGACTATGTTGGCAAAAAGTTTGCTACCAATTCCTGATGCGCACTATGGATTGAAAGATGAAGATGAACGTTTCCGCAAGCGTTATTTGGATATATTGATCAATGAAGAAGTACGCGAAGTAGTATACAAACGTTCTATTTTTTGGAATACTATTCGCCAATACTTGTTAGAAAAATCTTTCGTTGAAGTTGAGACTCCTATTTTAGAAAATACTACTGGTGGCGCCGAGGCTCGTCCTTTTGTGACTCATCACAATGCATTAGATATTGATGTGTATCTGCGTATCTCTGCTGGTGAACTATGGCAAAAGAAATTGCTCGTTGCAGGAATCCCGCGAACATTTGAAATTGGACGCATCTTCCGTAACGAAGGTATTTCTAATGAACACTTGCAAGACTACACCCAGCTTGAATACTACATGGCATATGCTGACTATAACCAAGGTATGGACATGACAAAAGAGCTGTATCGCTTGATTGCTCAAAAAACATTTGGCAAAACTACATTTACTATCAAAGGCTTTGAAGTTGATCTTGATGCTGAGTGGAAGATGTATGACTTTGCGAAACTAGTGCAAGAAAAATCAGGACTAGATGTGATCACTGAAACATACAATGGAAATACAGTAGAAGAAAAAGATCTGATTAAAATCTGTAAAAAGTTTGATATCAAATACGATGACGGTGGATTAAATATTGTGCGTGTAGCTGATATGGTATGGAAAACAATTCGTAAAGAAATTGCTGGACCAGGATTTTTGATTGGTGTGCCAGTTTCAATGGAACCACTAGCAAAGAAAAGTAGAACCAATCCCGAAGTAGTTGAACGCTTCCAGGTAATATTAGCGGGTAGTGAAATGGGTAAAGGGTTTAGTGAGCTTAACGATCCTGTTGATCAAAAAGAACGCTTCATGCACCAGCAATCATTACGAGATGGTGGTGACGATGAAGCTCAGATGGCAGATATGGAGTTCGTCGAAGCGCTGGAGCATGGTATGCCGCCAGCATTTGGTTTCGGTCTCTCAGAACGATTGTTCAGTTTCCTGATGGACAAACCAGTACGCGAAGCCCAGCTCTTCCCATTATTAAAACCGAGAAACGATTAATAAAAAATCCCTCATACACTGTGAGGGATTTTTTATTAGAGTAACTTGGTACCGTCTGCTGTATCAAGTACTTCGTACCCAAGACCTTCTAATTGTCTGCGTAGTTCGTCTGACAGTTCATAATTCTTTTCTGTGCGTGCAAGATCGCGAGCGAGTACCATTTCAGCGGCTTCATTTGTAATACTGAACTTTGCTACTGCAGCAAGCCCTAAGCCAAGCACAGTATCTAGTTGTAATACTGTAGCCCATTTATCTTCTTCGAGAATCTCAGTATCAGCAATGAGTTCCCACACCGTTGCCAATGCTTTGGCTGTATTAAGATCCTCGGAGAGTCCTTCTTTGAATGCATTTATATATGATAAGTCTGCATTACCAATGGTGTGATGGTGTGCAGCAAATTTCTCCAACTTGCGAAGCTGCTGCCACGCAACATCCAATGTTTCCCAGGTGAAGTTTAATGGCTTGCGATAGCTTGTTTGCATAAACATGAGACGTACTGAAACAGGATTGATACCACGAATAGTAATATCATCAATGGTATAAAAGTTTTGCTTACTCTTTGACATTTTTTCGCCATCCACATTAAGGAAGTCATGATGAATCCAGTATTTCACAAACTGTTGATGGGTGGCACATTCACTTTGTGCAATTTCATTTTCATGGTGAACAGGAATGTGATCAATACCACCAGTGTGGATATCAATAGTTTCTCCCAAATAATGCATTGCCATAGCAGAACACTCTATATGCCACCCTGGAAAACCATCACCCCATGGTGAAGGCCAGTACATTGCATGGTCAGCAAATTTGCCCACACGTTTGAACCATACAGAAAAGTCAGCAGGATTACGTTTATCGGGATCGATGATCACATCATCACGCACCGCTACTTCTTTTTCAGAAAGTTTCTGGCCAGAAAGTTCGCCATAGTGAGGGTCTTTTGTAACATCAAAATAAATAGCATGCTCCGTTTCGTATGCAACACCGTTAGCAATAAGTTTTTCTACCAATGCAATCATTTGTGGCACATGGTCTGTAGCTTTCGCTTCGATATTCGGAGGGAGGACATTGACCGCACTCATTGTGTTGTGAAAATAATCAGTATAGAACTGAGCAATTTCCCAAACAGTTTTACCAGCTTTCTTTGCCCCTTTTTCCATTTTGTCTTCACCTGTCTCGTCTTCATCGCCTGTAAGGTGTCCGACGTCAGTAATATTCATAACGTGTTTTACAGCATACCCGTTCAACATCAATGTGCGACGAATAATATCGTCACCAATATATTTGCGCATGTGACCGATATGAGTGAAGTCATACACCGTTGGTCCACAAGCATACATTGTTACTTGTTTGTCATTTAGTGGAATAAAATCTTCTATCGAACGTGATTTAGTATTGTAGAGTTTCATAAAAATTAAAAGTTAGATCCATTTTTTAGCACGGAAGTAAATAAACATACACAGTCCTGTGAGGACCATTGCACCAACCACAATATAGAAATCATGTATCGTTCTGATAAATATTAAATTAGCCACAGTATTCATTCCGAATATTCCGGTGATAAGCGTGAGCGGCAACATTACAAAAGTTAGAATAGTAAATGTTCGGAGGATCTCATTAGACTTAGCAGAAAGCAAAGAGTCGTTGGTAAGCTGCAGTTCTTTCAATAGGTCATGGTGGCCCTCCAATACACTGTTTACCTTATTGAATTCTGAAGTGATAAGTTCTGCATAATAAACATAGCTATCACCAAAGAAGCGCTTGCTTGCTGTTTCGTATGAATGAAGAATATCTTTGTGAAAACGAATAGCTTGCTTGAAGTCTAATAGTTTGCGGTTTGTTTGAGAAATAATACGCACCATTTTTTCTTCTTTGTCATTGAAGATCTGGTGTTCGATTTCTGGGATGCGACTAGTGATCTCTTCAAGTTCTATGGCAGAAGCTTTGTATAACTGCTTCATCATTTCCATAAACATAATACCGGCATCGGAAATGCGCTTGTTCTGATCAAGTTTTTCTACATTTTCAAATAGGGCGGCGAATTCAGTGATTGGGTCAATTAATTCATATCGAACCGTAACAATAAAGTTTTTACCGATGATAAAATCTAATTCTTGATCATTCCTCAGTTTATTTTTTTTATTAAAAACTGGGAAGTGTAAAATAAGGTAAATAAACTCATCGTAGAGGTCAACTTTTGAGCGTAAAGTACTTGAGAACATTTCTTCTTCAACAAGCTTTGAAAGTCCAAATTCTTCGCTGATATGAAGAATTTCTTCCCGTGAAGGGGATTCAAGGTCTACCCATGTCAGCCCATGGTAGGCATAGCGAGAAATCATTACCGATATTGTACCACCTTTTTGCCCTTACTCTATAGGGGGTAATCCCCAAAAAGCAGTCTTTTGGGGTATAGTTGCAAATTTTCCGGAAAAAGGTATACTATGGACTCAATATATTTATATGGCAACAGCAACAAAAACAACTAAACCAGCAGCGGAAAAAGCCCTTCCTAAGAGTAAGGCTACACCAGTTGCTGTTAAAAAAGCTCCAAAGATCACTCCAGATGAATTCGCAGTGATCAAAACAGGTGGTAAGCAGTACCGCGTTTCAGTAGGTGACACAATCACTATTGAAAAGTTCAAAGACGTTTCAACAAAAGGTGATGCAGTATCATTTGATGAAGTACTCCTTATGGATAATGGCGCAGAAACAACTATTGGTACTCCAATGATTTCTGGTGCTGTGGTAACTGGCGAGGTTGTACTCGTTGGCCGTTCTCAAAAAGTAATGGTTATCAAATATAAACAGAAAAGTCGTTACATGAAAAAGAATGGTCACCGCCAGCCTTTCATCAAAGTAAAGATTAACTCGATCGCGTAACTATAAAAAATACCCTTACTAGGGTATTTTTTTTGTTTCAATTATTCTCGCTTCTTCAGTGATGCTTCCAGTGAGGCGGGGTCAGCGTATTCTAGTTCAGCGCCAGTTGAAAGTCCGCGGCCGAGAGAGGTGATGTGGGGAGAATGGGTCGAATCCGCACCAGTTGTAAGTACCGGTTCAAGTAATTCGCGTAAGGCACTGTCGGTATGTTCACCGTTTGGGGTAACTGGAAAAGCTAAAATAATTTCACTCAATAGTCCTGATGCATTCTCTGTAGCTACTCGGTCAATAAGTTTCTGAGCATTTGTACCTTGTATAATATCTTTTTGCACAATAGGAATAAGTCCACCAAGTACAAAGAATAATCCGTTATATGCAGTACGGGCGAAGCTTTCGATATCCTGACTTTTTTCTACAACAATAATACTGTGCTGGTCACGATGTTCATCGCTACATATATCACAAAGATCTCCAGAAGATCGAGTAGTACTTTCAAAGATGCGCAGACATCGGCTGCAAGTATTGGCATGACTGCGTGCAGCAATTAATGCGCGGGCTAGAGAATCAACATATCCTTCTTGTTGAGTCAAAATAAAGTATGCAAAACGGCGAGCTTGGCGTTCACCAATCCCAGGGAATTTTAAAAAGAGTTTTGCTAAGCGGTCAACAGAATCATTATTCATAGACTAGAAATCATCAAGAGAAGCAGCTTTTGTAGTTGGTACGTGTGTTTTGTCCATATTAAGGAATGAAGTAGTTTTGCCATCAAATAGTAGTTCTACCATACCAACGGCACCGTTACGGTGTTTCTCGATAAGGATTTCAGTAATATTGTCTTTTTCATGCTGCTCTTTGTAGCGGTCTTCTCGGTGAATAAACATTACCAAGTCGGCGTCTTGCTCGATGGAACCAGAGTCACGAAGGTCAGAAAGGCGAGGACGACCGCCACGTTGTTCAACGGCACGAGAAAGCTGTGACAATGCAAGCACAGGTACATCAAGCTCACGAGCCAATTGTTTCAATGATCGAGAAATTTCTGTTACCTGGTTCACCATGTTGTCATAGTTTTTTGAAGCAGTCATCAGCTGTAGGTAGTCAATAACAATAAGACCTAGACCATGCTCACTTTTTAGACGTCGAGCAACAGCACGCATTTTCACAATAGAGTTACCTGCTTGGTCATCAATATAAATAGGAGCTTTTTGCAAGCGACTTGCTGCTTCTTGTAGTGCCGTGAAGTGATGAGCTGAAAGGCCGTGACCGGTACGGATACTCCATGCATCAACGCGACTTTCCGCTGAAAGCATACGTTGTACAAGTTGTTGTGCACTCATTTCCAAAGAGAAGATACCAACCGGAACACCAGACAGGGCAACGTTACGCGCCATATCAAGTGCAAATGTTGTCTTACCCATAGAAGGACGGGCTGCAAGAATGATCAGGTCAGACTTTTGTAGACCAGCAGTAAGTGCATCGAGATCGTCATAGCCGGTTTTTATACCACGAATTTCATCTTTTGATTCACTGAGACGAACTGTTTGTTCCATAGTTTCAATCAGTGAAGACTTAATAGATACAAAGGCATTTTTTACATTCATACCAGATGAAATACTGAAGATACTCTTCTCGGCAGTATCAATAATGTCAGCAACATCCATTTCATTTTGATCGTACGCAATAGTAGCAATGTTTTCTGATGCATCGATCAGTGAACGCAATACGAATTTCTTGTACACAATGTCACCATAGTGACGAATGTTTACCGTCGAAGGCACATTACTCATCAATTCATTCAAATACGCATTACCGCCAATTTCATCGAGGCACTTTTTTTCCTTTAGTTTTGATGCAACTGACAAAACATCAATCGGTTCGTTCTTGAGAGATAGTTCAGTAATAGTTTTGTAGAGAATGTGGTGCTTGCGAGCATAAAACATCTCGGGAGTCAGCATATCAACGATATCGTGAATCGCTGCAGGGCGCAGCATGAGAGCTCCAAGGACAGCTTGTTCAGCTTCCAGGTCATGCGGTGGTACGCGAAGTGTATAAGTTGGAGCTGAAGGCTTTGGCATTGGCTTTATTGTAGCATTATTACTTCTTGAGAAAAAATTTAACGTAATCCACTTACTATTTCCAAAAACCCTTATATTTTGTTATGATATCCCCATGCAATCCCCAAAACCTCGTTTAGTTTCAGGTGTTAAACCCACAGGTCGTATTCATGTTGGCAATTACTTCGGCGCAATTCGTCAGTTCATTGCCATGCAAGATGAATATGATGCCTTTATATTTTTACCAAACCTACACGCTTTAACAGAAAACGTATTAACAAAGGATGAGCTTATTATGCATACAAATAATGCTGTGCTCGATTATTTGGGCGCCGGCTTAGATCCAGATAAGGTAACATTCTTTAAACAGTCTGATATATTAGCTCATACAAATTTAGCCTGGATATTTAATTCACTTGTATCTGTACCGTATCTAATGCGAGCCCATGCATATAAGGATGCTGAAGCGAAAGGTAAAGAAACAACTGCGGGGACATTCATGTACCCAGTACTAATGGCTGCTGATATTCTTTTATATGATGCCACCATTGTTCCAGTTGGTAATGATCAAAAACAACATGTGGAATATGCACGAGATATAGCAGGTAAATTTAATCATCAGTATGGTGAACATTTTGTGATACCAAAAGCATTAATCCAAGAAGAGACTGGTATTGTTCCTGGTGTAGATGGGCGTAAAATGTCAAAAAGTTATGGCAATACTATTCCCTTGTTTGGTACTGATACTGAAATTACAAAAGCAGTAATGTCTATCGTGACTGACTCGCGTGAACGGAATGAAGTAAAAGATCCTAATGAGCTAGTGTTATATCAGATTCATAAACTATTTAATTCATCAACAGAGCTTCGTGAGCAATATGCACAAGGCCTTGGGTATGGAGATGCGAAGAAATTGCTCGCAAAAGAAATTATTGATTTTGTAACACCTATGCGTGAACGTCGAGCAGCTTTTGCTGCAGACCCTAAACTTGTGCAAGAAATTCTTATTGCGGGAGCACACAAGGCTAACGATGTAGCAATGAAGAAGATTTTTGATGTGTACGAAGCGATTGGGCTGACTGAGTAAATGACACTGCGTTTTGTAGAAGGAAAAAGTAGTAAAAAGGACGCAGTAAAATACTGGCATATTTATGAAGGCACTAATCGTGCAGGGTATGTGTATGTCAGTAAATCAAAGGATGAGTTAATAGGAGAACATCTATCTATTAACATATTTATTAATAAAAATTGGCAACGAAAGGGAATTGGAACTATAGCGTATATAGAAGTACCGAAGCTTGTTGCAGCAAAGAAACTGTATGCCCATATGGCTATATCCAATGCTGGTTCGTTTCGTGCTGCACTCAAGGCGGGATATAAGGAGATTATTAGTGAAGATTTTAAGCAAAGAGTTATGGTATGGAAAAAATAATCATTAAAACTGAAAAAAGAAAAAGTTTTTTATTTATTGCAAAAGAGTCTTTTAAGTTAGGTTGGCAATTTCAACGCAAACACTTTGTTTGGTTTGTAGTACTGGCATTACTATCTGGTAGTTTTGCATTTCTACAGTTCGGTTCATTTTCTATTCTCGTGAATGCAGTTGTTAACTATTTAAAAACCAGTACTGATTCACACCTTACTTTTTTTGAAGTGGTACATCTTTTCAGAAAAACATTCTTACTCTTAATAGCGGCTTATCTGATTCCTACAATTGTCGCTCAATGGCAATCAAATGAAAACACTGTTTTCAGTGAAAGATTTTTGTCATCAATGTCTAACTATTTTACAGTTAAACAATCTACCTTAGATATCGCGACTATTGAGTCTGCTGATTATCAAAATAAAATTCAACAAGGTAATGAGTGGGGTAGAAGCAGTATTACCGCACTTTTAAACAGCACAGTATTAAGCCTTAGCTCACTTGTTGCTGTTATCGTTTCAGCAACCGCACTCGCTTTTATTGATATACGTTTTGTTTTACTAGCAATTGCCTCAGCTGTACCTTTGTATTTTATTGAAGAAAAATTTGATCGAGAATTATTTAGAGTTCGTAGGCTATCAACGGGAGATAAAAGAGTTATTAGTAATAGAATGGCAATTTTCATGTCCCCTGTATCTCTTATCGAGGTAGTAATGTATGGGTCTGCAAAAAAATACCAAGACGAGGTAAAAAATTTAATGGAAGAAGAAGATGTAAAAATCTCGAAAATAAAATTGCGTCAGACATCCTGGCAAAATGTTGCGAGAGTGTACGCAGTAGGTTGTATGTTAATCGTAGGCATTTTGATTGTATTGAAGGGTGCGAATGGTCAGATGCCTATCGGGTTAATGGTTTTTGCATTTAGTGTGTATACAAGTTTCTTTGCTTCGGCAACAAGTTTGTTTGGATATCTTGCCTTTTCTCTAGACTCTGCACGATATGCACAAATTTGGCTTGATATTTTTGCCACACAGCCAAAAATTGTCTCAAAAGATAATGCAGTATTTTTATCAATTGATATCTCTCCAAAGATTGAATTTAAAAATGTTTCTTTTGCTTATGAAGGGTCAGAAACTAATGCGTTAACTAATATTAATGTAGTGATTGAACCAGGTGCAAAGGTCGGTATTGTTGGATTGAGTGGTGCCGGTAAAACTACTTTCATCAAGTTGTTATGTAGGATTTATGATCCATCTGAAGGACAAATTTTAGTTAACGGTATAGATCTCAAAGATATAGACGTAAAAAATTGGCAACAAATCCTCGGCGTAATGCAACAAAATTACGGAAACTACAATGTCCCCATTTCAGAATCAGTTGCGATTGGTGACTTCAGTAAGCCTATTGATAATGATAAGGTAAAATGGGCCATTGAAATGGCTGGCGCAAAACAGTTTGTTGAAAAACTCCCTGATCAATATGAGCAATTAATCTGGAAAGGGTTCAAGAATGGTACAGATCTTTCTGGTGGTGAAAGACAGCGATTAGCAATTGCTCGAATCTTTTATCGAGGTGCCGCAATATCCATATTGGATGAACCAACTTCTTCAGTGGATGCGTTAACAGCGAGTATGATTTTTGAAAATCTAGAAACAAAAACAGCAAACAAAACTGTGTTATTGATTTCGCATAACTTCTCTACAGTTAAAGAATCAACAAACATTCTAGTAATTGAGCATGGGGAAGTTATTGAACAAGGAACTCATGATGAGCTATATATCTTGAAGGGACGATACGCTGAACTATATGAACTACAAGCAAAATCTTTCAATGATAAAACGGGAAGTGTAAAAGTATAGAAATAAAAAAGCTATTTGATTTATCTTATTTCCATGCTTAAATATGAGAAACCAAAACTCATAAGCTATGAAAAAAGTTCTTCACACACTTGTCGCATCAGGCGGCATATTATTGCATGGAAGTTCCAGTAAATTCGATGAAGTTCATCCGCATTATACTGATAATGAATTAGCGATCTGTGCAACGCCATTTCCTGAAATAGCCATTACAATGGCAGTGCTGCGGTCTTGTGGACTTGGCCAGCGCGGATATACAGCTAGTATCAATAAAAATAGTTGTAACTTAGTAATCAGCGTATGTGAAAAAGTATTAGCTGATTTACTGTACAAAAATCCTGTAGGCTATGTGTATGCATTAGATGCAAGTTATTTCTTAGAAAAAAGGGATGCGTTTGAATATAGAGCGTATAACTCTTTGTATGTACAGCAATGCATGAGGGTAACCAAAGCACATTTACCGTTTTTCCCGATAGAAGGACAGACCAGTTACAAAGTTCCATTAAATCGATCGTTAGCAAACCTTGTTAATTAGATCACAAAACACCTTGCCTATAGCAGGGTGTTTTATTTGACAATATTTATATTTAGGGTATAAATAGTAAAAATTCACCTTAACATAAATAAAAATGAAAGAAATTGTAGAAGCGTTTAACGCCTTGGCGTTCATAACGCCGCGTACATTAAGTAGTATCGTTACTTTGGAAGAGTTGTCTCAAGAGGTGCAAAATGATTATCTAGAAGCATTTAATTATTTCCTCACTCATTGTGGTAAATCAAAGAATCATCTAAAAGATTTAGCTAATGGTTTTTCCAATGATATCGATTTTTTCACTGTCACTGAATTATTTCCGCATGAGTTATTAATAAAAAGCTACATGGGAGTAATGAATGAATGTGAAGGTAGTGGTATTGGATTTACTCCCTTACTATCAACGCATGACAATGAACTAATTCATGGATTTAATTGTTTAGCTAAAACTATTGTACTTGGTGCATTAATTAAAAAACTGGGGCATATGATTAAACTCGCTCTCATGGTAGACCATGCGGCAGTATTGATTGTTCGACCTGAAGGTAATTATTATTGCCGTATAGATCAGCAATCATTTATTTTGCTTCAGGGTACCTATCAGCAGCATGACCTTTATCAATGGTATACCGTCCATCCCAGTGATGATTTACTCTTTCATTACATTGCTGTGCAAGATTTCAATAATGGGATTTTGAATGGTATATGTGAAAACTTTGCCTTTTTAAAAGTTATTAATGATATTGAAATTGGTGTCCATGAAAAAAGAATGAAAGCAATTCTTCAGGAAAAATATCCCTTTAAAGAATTGTTAGATACTATTGAGTGGACACAATTACAACTTTCAATGTTTGGAAAAATGGATGCGTATCGACAAGAGCATGAGATTGAGTTTCTTATTGAATGTGAAAACGTCAATGAGCAACGTACTATTATCAACCGTTGTGTAAAACAATTAGATGATGCCGTTGCTACGGCATTTGAGGTGTGTACCGGTGAGACTCTGGAAGGAAATAATCTTTACGACTTTTTGTACGGATGGGGTAGTGATCTTAAGGATTCATTCAAAAGTTTGGCAAATGGATTGTCATTAAATCTTCCTGAGTTTGAAATCATTATACCCAAAGGTCTTATTCCATTTATACAAGAATTACATACCCAACTCAAGGCGGATAAAATATTAAGAAAATACTTTATTTTACATACGCTGGGTGCTGTTGACAGAGTAGAATAATCATGATATTTTAAGTTAAATTTAAAAATCATGAAAGCAAAAGATTTAATCGATGAAAGTTTCCAGGAAAAGTTTAGTAATCTTTCACCTAAAGAACAAGAAGCAGTTATTACTGCATTAAAAGCAAAACAAACAACTGAAACGCCTAAGCCTCCCGGTTTCACTCCTGAAAAATCAGTAATGAGTTCATTAATGGCACAAAAACACAACGCATAGGTTTAACCGTTGCGCAAAAGTACCCTTCCACACGGAAGGGGCTTTTTTTATTCTTTAGTTTTTCTTGAACAACGAGTGATATACTCAGTAGATGAAAAGCAGAAACATTCCGAAAAAAGAAATAACGAATGAAGATTTGACAGAAAAGCTAGAGATTTTTGCTAATAGAATTGAAACCACACTAATTCAAAAAATTGAGACTTCGATTAATGACATTGCTGAAATGACAGCCAGAGGATTTGACTCAATGGGGCAAAAACTCGATAGTCTTGAAAACAAGGTAGATAGGGTCGAAAATCGTTTAGACAGTGTAGAAAACACATTAACTAAAGTCGAAAAAAGACTAGACCGTGTTGAAGATAGGTTGGGTAGTATTGATGCACATGTTATTACTACTGAAAATAATCATAATCTACGTATAAGCACACTAGAAGATCAGATGAAAGTGGTATATCCTCATTAGGCTTTTAAAATTGGCTTTTTTCGAGTAGAATAGGTGGATTATGGAACGAACATATATTGGTGATGCGGGAACGCATGCCGGAGAAACTGTACTATTGAAAGGATGGATCGACGTACGTCGTGACCAAGGTAAGTTGGTTTTTTTTGACTTCCGTGACATGACTGGCGTAATTCAAGGTGTTGTATTGCCAAATCGCGCCACTGAAATGGCAGATGCTGTAAAAGATGCTCGATCAGAGACTGTTGTTGCAGTTGAAGGTATTGTTAATAAGCGCCCAGAGCGCAATGTCCAGGCTGATAAACAGAATGGTGATATTGAATTAGAAATCACCGGTATTACCATCTTGAACAAAGCAGAGCCTTTGCCTTTTGAAATAAATACTGACACAAAAGAGGTAGGTGAAGATGTTCGTTTGAAATATCGTTATCTTGATCTTCGTAGTGCACGTATGCAGCGCAATATGCGTAAGCGAGACGAAGTACAAAAATATGTGCGTGATTTTTTACATGATGAAAAATTCATTGAAGTAGAAACTCCGATGCTTACTAAGTCGACACCAGAAGGTGCTCGCGACTTCGTTGTACCGTCACGTGTATATCCAGGTAGTTTTTATGCTCTACCGCAATCTCCTCAGCAATACAAACAACTCCTAATGACAGCAGGTATTGAACGATATTTCCAATTTGCTAAATGCATGCGCGATGAAGATGGTCGCGGTGATCGTCAACCAGAATTCACTCAACTCGACATGGAACTTAGTTTCGTTAACCGTGAAGATGTCATGACATTGAATGAAAAAATGCTTATCAGTATTGTGACAACACTTTTCCCAGAAAAGCGTATTCAACAAGTACCATTTCCTCGCATTTCATATAAGGATGCAATGCAAAAATACGGCAATGATCGTCCTGATATTCGTGAAAACAAAGATGACGAAAACCTCTTAGCATTTTGTTGGGTAGTAGATTTTCCATTCTTTGAATCAACGAGTAAAAGTGATAATCCTGACGCACAAGGAGATTGGACATATACTCACAATCCATTTTCTCGTCCTATCGAAGAACATATGGACAATCTTATGGGTAAAAAAGATATTGGAGATATTCTGACAACTCAATATGACATCTGTTTAAACGGATATGAAATTGGCGGTGGATCAATTCGTAACCACTCATTCGAAGCGCTTTCGAAAGTATTTGAATTGCTTGGACATAGCATTGAAACTATTGAATCTGATTTTGGGCATATGTTGCAAGCTTTTAAACTAGGGACCCCCCCTCATGGTGGTATTGCTTGGGGGTTTGATCGCCTGATGATGATCTTATTGAATGAAGCTAATATTCGTGAAGTAATGGCGTTTCCAAAAACTGGCGAAGGGAAGGATCCAATGATGGCAGCACCTGCACCAATCAGTGATAAGCAAGTTGAAGAATTACATATAGTATTAAAGAAACTTAAGGATAATAAATAAAATGGGTATACTTTCTGAATTAAAAGTACAAAGATTTGATGGATCATTGAAGAATGGCATCCGTGTTGTACTTTTATATCGAGAAAGTTCTCCTGTTACAACTTCGGCAATACTAAATTCTGGTTCTATATATGATCCAATGGATGCATTTGGAATGGCGCATTTCATAGAGCATATGATTATGAATGGTTCTCAGAAATTTCCCTCAAAAGATGTATTAGCAGAGCATATTGAATCAGTTGGAGGTGCTTTTGGTGCTCGCACAAATCAAGAATTTCTTATAGTTGATACTGAAGTTTCTGAAAAAGCAGACTATGGTAAGGTGGTTGATATTTTTGACGCCACATTATGTAACCCATTAATGGATGAAAAAGTCTTTCATAATGAAAAGAAAATAGTAATAAAAGAAATACAAAAAAGTCTTTCTAATCCCGGGCAGCTTCAAATTAAAGTGGGCAGAGAGCTATTCTTTACAGGAACACCCCAAGAGCATGAAGTGTTAGGTAATGAAAAATATATTAATTCTCTACAGTATTCAGAGATGATTGCTACCCACGCTACATTATTTGATGCTTCTCGTATAACATTTATTGCAGCAGGAGATATTACAATTGAGGAATTAGTAAGTCATCTTAATACTCTTCAATTTAACACTGGTAACCCTGGTACAAAAATAATTTTAGGTGATAATGGTTTGAAGAAAGAAAAAATAAAAACAGAGTTTTTTAATACTACGCAAACACATTTTATTTTAGGTATTCCTTCACCAAAAAATAATACAAAAGAAATGACACAGCTACACCTACTGGGTGCAATTATTGCAGGCGGGAGAAGTGCCCGTCTTACTAAGCGATTGCGCTATGATAAAGGTTTAATATATAGCATCCATACCACCCGTTTTGGTACGAGTGCTATGGGGGAATGGGGCATACAATCAGATACTTCCGAAGATAAAATGCAAGAAGTAATCACTGAGATTATTTTAGAGATCAAAGATTTACAAAAGCATGGTGTAAAAGAAAGTGAATTAGAATTTGTTAAGAATAAAAAAATAAAGTCTTTTCGTCGAAATACGCAAACCTCAAAAGACTGGGTAGAAATGTATATGCAACCAGAGGCAGTTGAATCACGCTCATTTGATATTGAGACTTATATTTCACATGTGGAAAATACTACAACAGATGATATCAAAATAATCATTGATACTTATTTTTCTAATGATAAGTGGCAATTGGCAATGGTGGGAAGGACTTCTCCCGACGCAATCACATTGAATTGGTAAATTTGACGAAAATTTTAAAAAGAGTACAGTAAAAGGGTAGCAGATTCGTTTCGTCTCTACTACACGTTCGACAAGTCGAACACATTACAATCTGTGGATAATAAGTGTCATTTGACTATTATTATCTAAGGCACTGCAAGCCCTCAGACCCCGTGTGTTCATAATGTATTTTATCTGACCTAGAGTCAGCACGAGCGAACAATTTTTATCGAAATATACTGTTTTCATTATATTTCACCCCATTTGTACCTTTTATATCTTCTGTACATTCAACTTACTATTATTTTCTTTTGTCCTTTTTCACAATTCAATACTACGTTCGTTACTCCCGTAACACCTGGCCCCTTTCATTTTTATGAAAGGGGCGTTTCATTTTTGTACTTTAAAGCGGTATAATACTGGCACCATATGGAAACTGAAACTATTTTTAAGGTGAAGCAGGATGTTTTCGAAGGGCCCGTTGAAGTACTGTTGGAATTGATTGAAAAGCGAAAGCTATTTGTTAATGATGTGTCTTTGGCAGCGGTAACTGATGACTTCATTCAATTCATGCAGACTGTTGGCATGCAGGCAGGAGAAACGGCAATTTTTTTGGCAGTTGCTGCAACATTGATTTTGATCAAAGCACGCTCACTACTTCCTAATCTTGAACTTAGTCCAGAGGAAGCAGAATCCATCACCGACCTTGAGCGACGTGTGGCCCTGTATCAGATCATTAGTCATGTTTCTGCGGATCTAATAAAAGCATATGGCAAGAAAGTTTCGTTCGAAGGTGTTCGGCGTTTGACTGGAGTGGTATTTGCTCCTGATGAAAAACTAACGCTTGATCAACTACCGCAACTCATTGCAGAGATGTTGGGGCGAGTACCGCCACCGGTGGCCAAAAAACCAGAAGCCCGTGTGTATAAAACAATTTCTATTACGGAAGTATTGTCTACATTGCAGGAGCGTATCGAACGAGCAATGTCTACTAGTTTCAATGCCATACGCGTTGCATCACCAGATATGGATGATCGTAGCCAGAAGGTCTACACTATCGTCTCATTTCTTGGTATGCTAGAGCTGGTACGACGTGGAATTGTAGCCGCAGAGCAATCCGCATTGTTTGAAGATATCACTTTGCAGAAGAGTGAAGCTCCTGTTGAACAACAACCATTCCCGTCAGCTGAATCACTTTACGAATAATTATGAACAAACTCTCACTTACAATTGAAAGTATCCTTTTTGCTACTGCGGATGCATACACCATCACATCATTAGCAAAACTAGTAGAAGTTTCTGATGCAGAAATCGAAGAAGCCTTGAATGAACTGGCCCTTTCGCTTGAGCAGCATTCAATAATGCTTGTTCGTCAGGGTGACAGTGTGACATTGGCTACTCGTCCAGAACACAGTGCAATTTTGGAAACATTACGTAAAGAAGAGTTACAAAAAGACCTTAGTAAAGCAAGTGCTGAAACATTGGCTGTAATCATCTATAAGCCAGGGGCAACAAAAGCTGAAATTGAACTTATTCGCGGAGTAAATGCTTCATATTCATTACGCGCATTGCAAATTCGTGGATTAATTGAAACAAAAGGTGTTGGTCGCGCAATAACATATCATCCAACATTGGCGCTACTCGAGTCATTTGGGGTGGCAGACAAAGATCAGTTACCCGCATATGCCGAAACAATGGAGAAATTGGCGACATTACTTGTTCAATCTGAAGAACTATAATTATGATGCTTGATGCTATTAAAATTTTCTTACCCACAACACTCGTATTTATTATTGGTATTGTTATTACGCCGTTCTTGACCAAGATCATGTATGATCGAAAACTTTGGAAGAAAAATAATCGCGCTCAAGAATCTGATATTACAAACAAAGATTTTGCGACTATTCATGATGGTGTAGCAGAAGTCGCTACACCGCGCGTTGGTGGAGTGATCATTTGGCTTTCAGTGCTTATTTGTATCTCAGTAATGTGGATTGTATCAAAAGCTTTTCCCACAGCATTGTTATTAAAATTAGATTTTTTTAGTAAAAACCAAACACTCGTACCATTAGCAGCACTATTGCTCGGTTCATGGATTGGTCTTGCGGATGACTTGTTACAAGTAAAAGGCACGATCGGTACTACCTCAAGTGATGTATTGGGGAATCGCTGGGTGAAAATCGCCATGATTGTTGTTATTGGTCTTGCTGTAGCTTCGTGGTTTTATTTTAAACTTGGGGTGACAGGGATATTGATTCCATTTGTTCCTGCGATCTTCAGTTTAGGAATATTTTTTATTCCATTTTTCATAATTATCATGCTAGGCGTATTTTCAACCTCTGTAATTGATGGACTTGATGGTCTGGCTGGCGGCGTACTCGCAATTGTTTTTGCTGCCTATGCAGTAATTGCTGCCGCGCAAAATCAAATAGATATTGCTGCTCTTTGTGCGGTGATTACAGGCGCTATTTTGGCATTTCTTTGGTTCAATATCCCACCTGCACGATTTTATATGGGGGAGACAGGCATGCTCGGGTTAACTGTAGTGCTAACTGTTATTGCATTTCTTACTAATACCGTACTACTCCTTCCTATTATTGCATTACCGCTTACTGCAACTACTGCTTCAGTGATTATTCAAATAACTGGATATAAATATTTTGGCAAGCGTCGCGTATTTAAAGTCGCACCGCTTCATCACCATTTCCGAGCATTAGGCTGGTCAAAAGAAAAAGTAGTAATGCGATATTGGGTGGTCTCAATTATTTCTGCAATTATCGGCGTAGTCATTGCAATAATCAGTAAATAATATGGTTGTAGTTAAACCTAAACAATTTGATACATATTTTTTTGGTATTGTTTTACTCATTTCCGTAATTGGTATTTTCTCATTCGTTTCTGCATCATTAGGAATTTTGGCACACAGTGAGACGAAGTTTTACGGCGTCTTGTTTGGTCAAATTGTATTAGGGTTTATCGGTGGCCTAACAGCTATGTGGTTCGCCATTAAAATCCCATATCATTTTTGGCGCAATCATGCTTTTTTTATTTTCATAGCAACATTGATTTTGACTTTAGCTGTATTTATTCCGCATCTCGGTTTCGCTCATGGTGGTGCTCGTCGCTGGATTTCTGTACTCGGCGTTTCATTTCAGCCAGCTGAATTATTAAAATTAGGATTTGTAACGTATTTTGCTGCATGGCTTGCATGGACTAGTAAGAAGCAAGAAGAGTTTAAATATAAATTATTGCCGCTGATTATCATGCTTGGTCTTGTTGCAGGGGCATTATTGTTACAGCCTGATACAAAAAGTTTGATCCTAATTACCGCAGCTGCTTGTAGTATGTTATTTGTTTCCGGTGTATCGTGGAAGAAAATCCTCGGTATCGTTGGTATCGGTATCGTTGGCATCATCTTATTGGCACTTGTACGCCCATATCTGATGAATCGTATCAAGACATATATCAATCCTTCAAGTGATGCACAAGGTGCTTCATATCAGCTGCAACAGGGATTAATTGCAATTGGTAGTGGTGGCTTAGTGGGAAGAGGGCTCGGTCAAAGTGTTCAAAAGTTTAATTACTTGCCTGAGCCACAAGGGGACTCAATCTATGCAGTGATTGGGGAAGAGTTTGGTTTTATCGGCAGCGCATTGCTCGTAGTGCTGTATGTCTTCCTTTCAATTCGTGGATATAAAATTGCCATGCAGTCCCGCGATATGTTCGGGCAATATTTAGTTGTCGGTATTATTACAATACTTGTCGCACAATCATTTTTGAATATGGCATCATTGGTTGGATTATTCCCGCTGACAGGCGTTCCACTAGTCTTCATCTCACAAGGTGGCACGTCACTCCTTATCGCACTCTTTGCTTCAGGGATGGTGCTCAATGTTTCCAGATATCAAAAGAAAGTGTAAAATAAGGATATTATGAAAATTTTGTTGATAGGTGGAGGAACTGGTGGGCACGTATATCCATTAATTGCGATTGCAGAAGAGCTCAATCGTATTGCTGATGAAGAAAAAATTGCCAATTTTAAGTTGTATTATATGGCTGACGCGCCATTTGATCAAAAAGCACTCGATGAACAATTTATTACCTTTATTCCTATTACAGCAGGGAAGTTGCGTATATATTTTTCATTGCAAAACTTTTTTGACCTTTTTAAGACATTCTTTGGCACTATTGGCGCTTTTTTCAAATTATTTAATCTCTACCCTGATGTCATTATTAGTAAGGGTGGCTATGCTAGTTTTCCAGTATTACTCTCTGCACGAATTTTGCGCATCCCGATTATTATTCATGAATCAGATACAGTACCAGGTCGCGTAAGTCAGTGGTCAGGCAAGTTTGCTCGACGTATTGCATTATCATACCCAGAAGCGGCACAATATTTCGATGAAAAGAAAATTGCTCTAACAGGACAGCCGGTGCGTAAGAGTATTGCATTTGCTGCTCGTGAAGGTGCAAAAGAATTCTTTGAACTTGATCCATCTTTGCCAGTGATCGGTGTTATTGGAGGATCCCAAGGTGCAAAAATTATTAATGACACTATTACTTCACTACTCGTAGAGTTGGTACAAGACTATCAAGTAATTCACCAAGCTGGCCCAAAAAATTATGAAGAAACACTTACTGATGCCGTAGTATTGTTAGGTGAAAGCACGAAGCGTACTCGTTACAAAATTTTCCCTTATTTTAATGATCTGCAAACAAAAATGTTTGGTGGAGCTGTAGATATAATTATTTCTCGAGCAGGTTCATCTCTCTATGAGATCGCAGCTTGGGGCAAGCCTTCTATTATCATTCCTATTCCGGTAACAAATTCACATGGAGACCATCAGCGCAAAAATGCGTACCACTACGCCCGTACAGGCGCATGTGTAGTTATTGAACAAGCCAACCTTACTCCTTCGGTATTGAAAAATGAAATTGACTTACTGTTAACACACAAAGATCAATACGATGCGATGGCGGAACGTGCCAAAAACTTTTATAAGCCAGATGCAGGACGACTTATTGCTACTGAAGCAATCGCTATCGCACTACAACACGAAAAATAAAAATTATTCCGCAGTATTTTTTCTTGAAAGGTATCCGTAATTTTGAGAATAGACGAAAGTACCTGATGCTCCAATAAAGAAGACTTGTGCAGAGTAGTAAATCCATAATAGTAGGCCAACAACTGAACCGGCTGCGCCGTATTCATTTGTACCTGCAAATGAAGTGATGTACCACGATATCAAGAATTTACCGATGAGGAATAGTATAGCGGTGCCAAAAGCACCAATAACAATTTCTCTATGTGGTAGTTTGGTATCAGGAAGAATTTTGTATATCAAACTAAAGAGTACTGTGGTAATCAATAAGGTAGCAACGATATTTATAACCTCAATCAGTAGGCGGTTTTGCAGTAATGCAGGTAATGGGCCTTGATAAAACGACAACAATACGGTGAATGCGACTGAAAACAATAGCAGTAATGCACACAATAAGATTAAGAAGAGGGAAATGAAACGCTCTCTAATGAAGTGAAGCACTGTATGTGTTCGACTTTGTGTTAATGGTGCACGACCATCAGGTAGGCTCCATAGTTCATCGAGGTCATTATTTAGCTCTGCCAATACGCTTAATGCGGCTATAATAAGAACCACCCCGCCGATGATAGTCGCTATAGTTCCAGCACTCGCAATATAGCTATTATTAATTAATCCTTGAATTACACCGGCTAGGTTTGTACCGATGGTGATATTTAATGTACGACTAATTGCTAGGGCTGTAGTGTGTCGATCAAAGATTGATCTTACGATAGCAGTAATTAAGATAAATAATGGTGCAACTGAAAAAATTGCATAATAAGAAATCGCTGCCCCCATTCGTGACGCGCGCTTGCTTCGCCAATGATCAAATGTTTCTCCAACAAATGTAGTTACCTTATGCATCGAGAATAGTATCTTGTTGGTTATCATCGTCACCGATAATTCCGTCTTCGAGCTGCTTTTTAGAATCAGCATCAGTTAATTCTTCCTCGGTCTGATTTTTTTCTATAGCATCAATTGGGTTACCGTTTTCGTCTTCTTCAACATCGATATCTAGTGTTTCTTCAGGAACATATGTACCATTTTGGTCATCCATAGCATGTAAAATTATTATAATATATTGTTATTATAACACTTTTCTATTGTCCCGCTATGTGCTTTAATGGAATATATGCATGACCATACAAACAGAACACTGATAGTAGTAATGATTATTATTCTAATTTTGATACTAGTAGCGTACTTCCTTCCTCGCGGTGGTTATACGGCCTACTATCCAACAACTGTACAGCGTACTACTCCTGTAATCCGCACTACAGTACCAGTTGGTGGAACCCGAACTACAACGTATACCACTACTCCTGTTACGACATATCAGGAAACCACAACAACTTCTTCACAAAACTCAGTTACAAATTAATCCTTATAAAATTCTCTTAAAAAATGCTGCGTCTTATCTCTCTCCACAAGAGCTCGATCTGCAGATTGTTCTAGGAGGATAAGTAGTGAGTCTAAAAAGGTTACATCAGAAATGACTGTAATCTTTTTTAGTATTTCTCTCGCTACTCTTATATGTTCAAGAATAGTATGAACAACATTGTCAATATGGATTTCCCAAAAGTGCTCTTGTAACATAGAGATATCAAGTGTTTGCAATGCTTGTATCATAGGCGCACTGATGCTGTTAACGAAGCCTTGTTCAATGTCATGGTGCCAGTCATGGGCATCATCATTAAGTTGTTTTGCGATGAGGTACTGTATGAAAAAATCCTCAATCAATATTGCTTCTTCTTTGTGTCCAAGTTTGTGACAGAGAAGGATAGGACCTATGGCATGTCCAAGTGACTTCTGTGCCAGAATCTTTTTATCGGCATAGTCCGGGATAGTTGTTGGAACGCTACCATGCTCGATTCGACAATGTGCATATTCCCATTGTGTTGCTTCATTTATTCCATCTAGTATTCTTTTTACTATTGCATATTCTTCTGTATTGCAAATAATGTGGAGAGTATCGACCATGGCCAGTATACAAATGTTTGCTAAAGGCAATTGAGATACATAGTCTTCGCCATCAATAATGTGATCATAAATACTATACCCGATCCACCCCAGTGTATTTATAACAGCTAGGTGTTGTATAAGTTCTTTGGAAATATTCCCTTGACTGATAAGTTTTTCGGCAAACCAATACGACAGTAATTGAATTTCATTTGAAGGATCTTTGGTTGTTAATGCGCCAAGTGCTTTTTGTAATTGTATTTTAAGCGCTTCATTATCAGTAATTGTAAGGCATGTGGTTGCCATGGTTCCTATAAAAATTTTTTCCTCGATATCAGGCTGAGGAGAAGAAAGATGGGCAATAGACTTTTGGCTGAATACTGTTAAGGCCTCAATACAGCACATACTGACATATGCATCACAACTGCTATAAGTAGTTGTATTATTTACAATACTCTCAATATAGATATCTGTTGCAGGCCACTGGCCCTTAGTATGTGATCGAAGTATATAATCGATCGCTCGTTCAAGTGATTCAAACGGCACATCGTTACTCAATAGTATAGTGATTACAAATGCAGTATGTAAAGGAGAGTTCCAGTGGCCGGCACTATTTTGCATTGCCAGAATTTTTTCAATTACGTCTTTTTTATATATGCCATTATATGTTTTTGTAATGAAATATAAGCGAGTAATTTCATCATGATAATACGTTGATTTTGTACCGATGTGTATAGTGTGGTCGAAATACGTTTCCAGTGTAGGAAGAGTAATATTCAACATATGTAAAAAAGTAGCAACATTACTGTTTACTACAACATCGCTCTCTTGCCAGACAGGATTCTTCAGATCAGTAATCCATGTTTTATATGGACCGCCCGGTAGAGTTTCTTGTTGTATTAAAAGTTCAATAAGTCGCGCGACTACTTCTTCTGTGACAAATTCTGGCGCCGATTTGTATAGTGCTTGCATGGCAACAAAAGTGTCGTCGATATCATCAGGGTAGGGAATGGTGCTGTACTCGGCACTATTTCTTTGCCAATAGTTTACTGTGTACTGAGGTGAGAGCTGTTGAAGAATACATGCCGCTGCCTTCTTTTGAATCGATGACCATATTGAGTGATCATTACTGGTTGCAGTAGATAAGATCAGGCTGGTATAAAACGTTGTTGGTTTGCCTGTATTACTTAAAAAACTACCATTAGTTTGTTGTTGCCTGGCAATAAAATCATATGAATCATTAATGGTTTGTTGAATGTGTTTGGTCGGTATCATATAAGGGTAGCGATATAATAAATTGTGTCCCAGTACCTTGAGTGCTATATACAACTATTGTTCCATTAAATTCATCTTCAATAATTTCTTTTGTTTGAGATAATCCAAACCCTGTTCCTTTCTCATATGTTTTGGTGGTGAAAAAGACAGTAAATATATGCTTTTGTGTCTCCTCACTCATTCCGCACCCATTATCACTAATAGTAATCTGTAACGAATTAGTATCATGATTAATTTCTTGTGAGATGAGAATTTTCCCTGTCGATGCTCTATCCTCACATGCTTCAATTGCATTCATAAGTATATTCAAGATAGCTTGATAAAACTTAATTGCATTACCTTGAATCGTGATGGTACCACTACTGATGTGCTGTATTTCTACATTTGCTTCACGTGCTTTATATTGGACCATATCAATAGCATCCAAGATCTCTTGTTCAGGAGAAAAAAGAGTGCAGTCATCTCTAGTGCTAATTTGTTTTCGCACTGTTTCAATATAACTCCCCATGCGTTTACTGGCAGTCACCGCTTTGGCAATGTGTTCTTTTACTTCCGGCACATGCTCTGGCGAATGCTCCAGCCGCTCGACATTATTTGCCACACTATGCAGCGAATTCATGAGATCATGAAATATGCCAGTCGAAAGTTTGCCGAATTCTGCAAAACGATACAGCTGCGATATTTTTTCTTTTTGTAACTCCTTTAATTCGCTTGTTCGTTCTTCAACCTTGATTTCCAATAGATTTCTTTCTTCCAGTAATGCTTGTTCAGAAATACGTGCTCTATGTAGCGAGCGTTCCATTTCGCGATTAGAAAGCCAAGAGACAGCAGTAATCACAAACAATACAAAAGATAGTTGAATGGGTTCATGCATGGAGATCCAAGCATGCTTCCAAGATAGATTGGCATGAATAATTTTTTCAATTTGTAAATAAGAAACTGAACAGATAGTGGCAATGTTAATAATAGTTACAATTACAGAAAATCTTGTTGAAACTAAAATACCTGCAAAGACAATAATTAAAACATAACTAATACCTATAAATGGTAACCATATTGACCATTCAATCGCACCATATGTTGTACCGATAAAATAAATTAATAGAAGTAAAAAACTACTAAGTTTATGGTGTCCCTTACGTGACAATGCAAGCAAACAAATATTATAATAAGGAGAGTGAAATAGGTAAACGGAATTCCATCATAAAGTGCACCCTTACTTATTGCTGCAAGTCCAATGTATATGTCTAGTACAATCAATAGTCCAGTTATACAACATAATAATGTATTTAGAATAAATTCATTGCGTTTTATGTCCTCATTCTCTGAGTGTGGTTCAATAAATACCGCATACATAAAATGAATACCGTGCCGAATCCAAGCCTTAATGCTGAAATGGGCTAGACTGTTTCGATGGCGGGTATTCATTTTATGTTACTTAAAAAATTTTAATTTTCTCCACCTTCCCAGGGTAAAAAACTCCCTTCAGAATAGGCCGCCTGTTTTGCCTTTTCTGCAGTGCGAGAATGTGGAGTGGTAAGGATGGCTTCAATGACTTTGTTCATGCTGTGATTATTATTAGCTAAGAGCTATTCGACTATGTAGCTCAATACTAGTATAGCGAACAGGCGATAAAGGAAATTGTAATATTTTATAAACTATCTCATTAAGTCTATCTTATATCCACGACCAGGCACACTGTGGATTAGTTTGGTTTTGTCTGGCATTTCAATTTTCTTTCTTAGATTAAGAATATGTGTCTCAATAGTATTTGAAAAAGGGTCTAAGTCAAGGTCCCAGATATGCTCCATGATTTGACCGCGAGTAACAACAACTGACTTATGCTTAAGCATATATTCTAGTAATGAAAATTCTTTGCGAGTGAGGTATATGGATTTGCCATCACGGGCAACTGTTTGTTTGGCTGAGTCGAGAATAAGGTCATCGATAGCCATAAGTGAACTTTGTATAGTATGTGGGCGACGTAGTACGGCTTGTATACGCGCATGTAATTCTTCAAAAGAAAATGGTTTTGAAACGTAGTCATCTGCTCCAACATTGAGCCCACGAACTTTGTAAGGAGTAGAGTCAGATACTGACATCATGATGATCGGCGTAGTATAGTCAGACAATCGCAAATCCTCACACACAGCGAAGCCATTTTTCTCGGGTAGGGAATAGTCAAGCAATATAAGGTCATACTCATTGGTTTTAGCCAAATAAATTCCTCTGGTTCCAGTGTCAGCAATATCAACAGCAAAGCCTTTTTCCTTGAGGCGCTCTCTGAGGTAGTCTTGTGTGTCCGGCTGGTCTTCTATAACTAAAATACGCATAAATGAGGTGGTATCTTTATTATATGGCAGGTATCGATGAATAGCGACTGCGTAATCTGGATAAAGGGTCTATTTCCTTGATCTTTTCTTTATGCTTGACAAAAAAGCCACTATTGAATACTATTCGAACAGCTAATAGTTAGTTTAGCTAAGTAATGGCCACAATACCGACACAATCATTTGATATAAAGGAGTTGCAGGAACTTATTGGTATCTTCAAGAGAACCATGAGTGACTTATACAAAAAAGAAACAAGCGTACTGCATTGTTCTCTTTCGCATTTGGAAGTAATGCAATTTATTGGCGAACATACCAACCCTTCTATGAAGGATATTGCGAGTTACCTGCGCATCACACCACCTTCTGTGACTACAATTATCGAAACAATGGTGGAGCAAGGGTTGGTCAAGCGTGATACTGGCTCAGGTGATCGCCGTACTATTCATGTAGTATTGACTCCCAAAGCAGTGAAGCTTTCAACCACACTGCGTGCAAAAAAAAAGGCCATGCTTACGCTTATGCTAAAGAAATTAAGCGCTGAACAAAAACAACAGTTATCAGATATTATTAAAGCTCTCGTCAAATAAATATGAAATCAATTTTTAATACACCTAAAATAATTATCCCACTGGTGGCAATTATTGCTATCGTTGCCGGAGTAGTTGCATTCCGCACAGTAGGCAAGGCGCCTATAGTAAACCTTCCTGCAGTTTCTGAAGTTACTGCTTCTGGAACTATCGTTACTAATTCATCCGACAATACAGTTGATCTGGCATTTCCGAAAAGTGGACGTGTAGCATCTGTATCAGTAAAAGTAGGTGATCATGTTGTTGCTGGTCAAACGCTGGCAGCACTTGATGCTGGCGATGCAGCAGGAGTAGTAACACAGGCAAAAGGGGCACTTGAACTCGCAGAAGCACAATATGCTTCTCAAGATGTGCAATACGCCAATGCAAAGAAACAGCAAGATGTACTTGTACAGAATGCTCTTCGTACTGTTCGATCAAGTGGAATTGTTGCAACGCCTACAGTTCAGGATGACAGTCACATTCCGCTTATCACAGGTACATATACCTGTAGTGCAGAAGGATCATATGTAATAACCCCATATCCATCTGGTGCTAACTCAGGATTCTCATTTACCTATAGCGGTCTTGAAAGTGGTAGTGGAGTAGTAACATTTAGTACACCTCAGCCACTTGGTTCTTGTGGTCTATATGTACAGTTCACTCAAGGGTTTGCTGGCGCAACGAAATGGACTATTGATGTTCCAAATACAAAGTCAGCTACCTATGTAACTAATAAAAACAATTATGATCTTGCTGTAACGACTCGCGATCAAGTGCTTAGTCAATTTGCAGCAAACCTTGGACAAAATGGTTCATCTGCTGCGAATACTGCAAAGGCTGCTATTGATACTGCGCGTGGCGTATATCAGGCCGCACTAGGCGCATACAAAAACAATGTCATCGTTGCTCCTACAAGCGGCACAGTATCGTTCATTGATGCAGATCTAAAAGCTGGGCAGTCAGTTACTCAGAGCAAAACAGTTATCAGTCTTACTACAAAATAAATTTATGGAACAAACTAAAAAAGAAGGTATTTTTTCAAAACCATGGGTGCAGAGCCTTGTCGGCGTTATCGTCATTGTACTCGCACTTATTGGAGTATTAGTATGGAAGTCTCTTACATCTCATGTATCAATTGATAAGTCCCAGATCACCGCACCAACTATTACCATCGGTCCAGAAGTATCTGGTATCTTGGCAGAAGTATATGTAAAACCAGGAGACTTGGTTACAGTAGACGAACCCATTGCTCGTGTTGGTAGTGAAATCTTGTCTGCCAAAATTGCCGGTATTGTCATCACTACACAAAACACACCCGGACAAGTATTTGCTCCCGGTATGCCAGTGGTAACAATGATTGACCCAACTGCATTGCGTGTTGTTGGAACTATTGCTGAAGATAAAGGTCTTTCAGATCTCAAGATTGGTCAGCCAATAACATTTACAGTGGACGCATATGGTAGTCAGAAATTCACTGGAATCATTGACGAGATCAGTCCTACTTCAAATGATTCAGGTGTTGCATTTACTATTTCTGATCAGCGCGAAACAAAGAACTTCACAGTGAAGGCACGCTTTGATGTTAGTGCTCATCCTGAATTTAAGAACGGCATGTCAGCTAAGATGACTGTCTATATAAAGTAATATGGAGACTACAGTTGAAAAGAAAGATACCCTCAAGTGGTGGATTCTAGTCACTGTTATTGTCGGAACATTTCTCGGACGTCTCGATCAAACTATTGTTAACCTGGCATTGCCAAACATCATTAGTGATTTTCGTATCAGTGTTAGTTCTGCTGGATGGATTGCCACTGCATACATTCTAGCGAATGCGATCTTTGTGCCTATTTGGGGTAAGCTTGGAGATACTATCGGACGTAAAAAAGTCTATATCATTGGCTTCACAGTATTCATCATTGGATCAGTATTGGCTGGTTTTGCCTGGAACCTCCCATCGATGATTGTATTTCGCGTTATCCAAGCGATTGCTGGTTCTGCTGACTATCCCACAGCTATGGCAATTCTTGCAGTGACTTTCAAGGAAGGCAAAGAACGCGGACAAGCACTCGGTATCTGGTCTAGTTCATTTGCTGCGGCTAGTGTGTTCGGACCACTATTGGGAGGTCCATTGATTGATCACTTCGGTTGGCGTTCAGTATTTTTGATCAACCTACCAGTTGGTATTGTGGGATTACTGATGGCGATGAAATACATCCATGAGTCTCGCTCTGAAATAAAGTCCACATTCTTTGACTGGTGGGGCGCTATTACTCTTGGTGGAATGCTTTCATCACTTGTACTTGTGCTTGATAAAGGTGCTGAGTGGGGATGGATGTCAGTATCAAGTTTGATTTGTTACTTCTTGATTGTTGTTCTTACAGGGTTATTTATCCGCATTGAAAATAATGTATCTGAACCGATTGTTGATCTACGTTTCTTCAAGATTCCTGCATTTGTTAATACACTCGTCAACAACTTTGTAGTCTTCATGGGATTGATGGGTGGATTGTTCTTGTTGCCAGTTTTTGCTCAAACCTTCCTTGGATACAATGCAACACAAACAGGATACTTGTTTATGCCAATGGCTGCCGCACTCATGTTGGGTGCGCCTATTGGTGGTGCATTAGCTGGTAAGGTACAAGCTCGCTATGTAATTTTTGCTAGTACCATTGTTACTGCAATAGGGCTCTATATGTTTTCTTTCTTGGATCCGAAATCGACCGCACTGAGTTTGATGATCCCGCTGTGTGTTATGGCATTTGGTCTTGGCTTCGGTATGGCGCAACGTACAAACGTTATCGCTTCTGTTGTTGATCAGCATGAAATTGGTATTGCATCATCGATCCTTGCACTCGCACGTAATGTTGCCGGTGCATTTGGTATTGCAGTATTTGGTACCATTCTGACAAATCGTACAAAGGCAAACATTATGAGTATCAATAGTTTTAGTCATCTTTATAGTCACACACCATTGAATATTCAAAAGTTTATTACATTGATTGAACTTAAGGCGCAAATTAATGCCTATAACTATGTCTTCGTAGTGGTGAGTATAGTGGTGGCGGTCGGAGCATTCTCCGTGCTATGGCTCAAATTAAAAAATGAACGAACAGATATTACTGTACATGTAGAATAAGTCGCCTGAACGGCGCACCAAAGAAAAAAGCAGCTCATTTGAGCGGCTTTTTTAATGCTACACTTACATATATGGAAAAACTTTGGTTTAAGCGAAAGCGATATGGATACGGCTGGACGCCCTCAACATGGCAGGGCTGGACAGTACTATTGGTATATGTTCTCAGCATCGCTTTCTTTGCAGAAAATTCTCGTAATTTCACTAAAACCAGCGATATAGTCATTGGCTTCATTATTCCAACGTTTATGTTTACTATTTTGCTATTAATTGTCACATGGACAAAAGGGGAGACACCGCGCTGGCAGTGGGGGGATAAAGATGAAGATAAAAAATAGACATCTATACTCACGTCTGATATAGTCGGCTCATCATGAAAAACAATAAAATCCCAGGACGTCTTTTTTATAAGGTAGTTGCTGCGATTTTGTTGCCTACATTTTTTCTCAGTAGTATTACAGCTGTCTTTGCAGAAGAGTCTGTTACTACTACGCAGTCTGAGACAGTAACTCAAACCCCAAATACGACAGCTCCAGAATCTTTAGACACAATTACAACTACTACACCATCAGATACAACTTCCATGGAGCAGCCAAGTGTTGCTGTGTCAAAACCAGCTACCGATCCAATCGAATCGTTAAAAACAGAAAATATAAAACTCGAAAAAACATCACCATCAGGTGCAAAGTCAGCAACAGCTTCAAGCTCCATTGCAGGTACGTCGTCATCTAGTAGTGCCCCTGTTCAACAAACTGATCAGCCACAATTATCGGTTGCATCAAAAAGTAAATTAATTCCACAGGTTGATAATACGACAGGCGCTTTGCGTTATAATTTCCCTGTTACTATTGCTAAAGGAAGAAATAATATGACTCCTGATATCGCGCTGCAATATAATAGTCAAAATATCGCCACTGATTCAATTGTGGGATATGGATGGAATATTTCCATACCATATATCCAGCGAGAAAATAAGCACGGTGTGGACCAGATCTATTCAAGTACATATAATGATTTTACAACAAGTGATAATGGCGAGTTGGGGCAAATCAGTGGTGTAAACTATCAACTTAAGTCCGATGATGGGTCATTTTCAAAATATGTATTTTCTTCGAACACCTGGACTGTTACAGATAAAACTGGAGTAGTATATAAATATGGAACAACTGCTGCTTCGCAACAAAATGATTCTGTAACAACTGCAAATGTATACAAATGGATGCTCGATAGTGCCACTGATACTAATGGTAATTCAATTTCTTATACCTACTTCAAAGATCAAGGTCAGATTTATCCTGATACAATTACTTATACCAATACTTCTGGTGGCACAGGAATTTTTAGTGTTGTGTTTACTCATGCAGCTGCTGCATCCACCGGGGCGAGCAGTTATGTAACTGGATTTGGAGTTATTACAGGATATAATATTACTGCAATAACTTCAAAAATCTCAGGTGTTACTCGTCACAAATATGATCTAACATACGTGAATGGCAGTAACAATAACAAGCAATTATTATCTACGATTATAGAAACAGGATATAACACTAGTGGTACTAGTACAGTATTTCCTGCAACTCGTCTTAGTTATACTACGGGTAATGGGAAAACATTTAGTACAACTGCTGCAACATTGCCAACATATACATTGCCAGGTGGAACAACTCGACAAGATGCACGATTAGGTGACAGTGGCGATAATGCTTATGTATGGCCATATTCAAAAACTGGTACATTGATTGATGTTAACGGCGACGGCTATCCTGATTGGATAAACTCTGAGTTGTCTGATTATGCAACTGGGTCAAGCTCTAATGGCAAATTTTATGATGTATGGCTTGGTTCAGCGAGTGGTTGGATATTGAGTACATCATGGACGGCTGCAATACCTGTGGATTCAACAGGTAAGGTATATTCATTATCTGACTCTCAAAATAATAAGCTTGTTGATATAAACGGCGACGGATTACCTGATTGGGTGATTTCAACACCAGGTTCAACAGTTAATTTTGATACCGCTGTAGTATGGCTCAACAATGGTTCAGGGTGGACAAAGACGACTACTTGGACAATGCCAACTATGACTGTTTCTGGAACAGTATATGGAGTTGCTGTTAATTCCTCAACTCCGGTAGTACATGGTGTTCCAAATAATATTGGTCCAAGTGGTTATAACTACTTCACTAATCTTGTCGATGTAAACAATGATGGGCTTGTTGATTTAGTGCAAACATCATCAGACAATTTCGGTGCTTCAACTATTTCAGATCACCACGCAGTGTATTTAAACACAGGAACTGGTTGGACTAAATCCACCACCTGGACAATGCCAGTGCATCCAACAGGAAGTGGTACATATTTCGGATCATCAGTAGATAATTTAAGTGGCACAAATGTAATTCTTGATGTGAATGGCGACGGTTTACCTGATTGGATTGAAACAGGTGGGTATAGCGCATCATCAACAGAAAATTATGTACTTTGGTTGAATACAGGTGCAGGATGGGTACGCAGTACAACGTGGGCACTTCCAGTTCATACTGTAACACCTCCAACAGGAGCGTTTCCGGAGCAGGGTGTGCGCCTCGGTTCTAGTTACATAATTTGTGACTACGGCAGCGGATCATATAACTGTGCGGTTCGTGTCAATGCATTGGCTGATGTGAATGGCGACGGCTTACCTGATTTTGTTGAGACATACAACAACCTTTCTGGAAGTACTGTATCATTCAGTGAATATAATGACGTTTGGTTGAATAATGGTAAGAATGGATGGATTCAAAAAACTTCTTGGTATATGCCACAATATTACGGCTATGGCACACCAATTCGATTAGGTAATGACGGGGTGTATAGTGTACAACTTTCTGATGTAAACAATGATGGACTTTTAGACTTTGTTGCTAGTTGTGATTGCGGTAGAACAGGAAGTGCCTATTACCCGCAATCATCGAACGTATTTTTAAATAGTGGGTCAGGATGGAGTGTTGCTGGTTACACCTTACCAAACAGAAGTGCTAGTTATCCCTATGATGGTTCTGTACTTGGATTTACTGATTTTACTTACGGAGTAAATGTACCAGTAACTCACCACAGAACTGCAGTGCTACAAGATATAAACAATGACGGTTCCCCTGATTGGATTGAATCTAACCAATTTGATACGCCTCCCAATTTGACGCCAAATCCTGCAGCATATGAACGTCATGGAGTATGGAGTAATTCTGCAACACAATCAGATCTTTTGTCATCAATTACTTATGATCACGGTGCATCATCTAGTTTTATCTACACTCCACAGGTTATTGTTGATAAAAATGCAACCACTCAGACTCAAACAGTTGAGGCTGTGACCTCAACTACTCTCAATGATGGCATTGGAGGTTCTGGTGTAACCACATACAGTTATATTAATGGAAAATACTTTTATTCTACAAATAAAACTTGGAAAAAATTCGCTGGATTCCAAAAAGTGACAATTACTAATCCTGATGGTGGTAAGGTGATTAATTATTATCACCAGGGTAATGGGATCGACACCGCAACTTATGAATATAGCGATGCAGAATCAGAAATAGGAAAGCTATACCGTACTGATATTACAGATGCAGCTGGTAATCTCTATAAGCGCACAACAATAGAGTGGGCAAAGACATTAATAACTTCTGTAAATAGTGATGTGTATTTTGTATACCCAATTCAAACCATCGCTGAAACGTTTGATGGTAATGCATCTGAGCGGGCAACAGCAGAAACATTTGCATATAACACTACTACTGGAAATCTCACTACTGATACAAATTATGGGGAGGTTACAGTGACAACTCCAATTGCATATACTGATATTGGAACTGATAAACAGGTAACAACTTATACGTATGCAACAAATGTTGGCGGTATGTATTTAGTATCTGATGAAAACGTGGTGGACCAATCAACTGTTAAGATTCGTGAGATTCGGCATTACTATGATTCACTCGCACTTGGTTCAGTAACCCTTGGAAATGAGACAAAGACAGAAAAGTGGAAAATAGCAACAACATATATAAATACACAAAAAACATACAATAGTTATGGACTTCCTGTAACAAGTACTGATGAGCGAGGAAAAGTGACTAGCTACACCACATATGATACATACAATCTATACCCGCTGACCATCACAGACCCTATGTCGCACGCTATACAGCTTACGTACGACTACATGTTTGGAGCAATATTACAAAAGACCGATTTTAATAGTGATATTTATATTACAACCTACGATGGTATGGGAAGAGTGCTAAGTCAGCAAATCCCAGAGCCACTAACTGGGGCATCAACACTACGAGAAACTATTAGTTATGGAGATTATTCAACAGGCGCATCGACCTTAGAAAAAATTTTCTATACAGACTCATCAGTCAATTATAAAATTGATGATTGGTTTGATGGTCTTGGTAAGTTGATTGAAGAAAATAGACAAATTGACCCTATAAATTTTTGGCGCAACTACCAGGCAAAGGATTATTGGTATGATGGAGGTGGCCGATTAATTAAATCTTCGCTCCCGTATTTAACTTTGGGAGGAGGTAATAATAGAGGGGCAGGTGCGGCAGCACTTAATACTACATACACTTATGATGTATTAGGTCGGGTACTCACTGCGACTAATACTCTCGGAGTAACTACAACCTCATATGATGACTGGAAGACAACGGTTACTGATCCGAATACAAATGTTAAAAAATACTACACTGATGCTTATGACAACTTAGTTAAGGTCGATGAAATCAACGGTGTTTCAACATATACCACAGTGTACGCTTGGAATCTTAATAAGAATCTTATTAAGATTACAGATGCATTAAGTAATGTGCGTAACTTTACTTACGATGGACTCGGCCGTAGATTAACTGCGGAAGATCTTCATGTATCCACTGATACATCATTTGGTTCATGGTCATATACATATGATGATGCAGGCAACATAACACAATCAATTAGTCCAAATGCTGCAACGGTAAATTATACGTATGATAATGCAGGCCGAAAACTCACAGAAGACAATATCGGTGTTGTAGGTACTGAAATTACCTATACCTATGATACTTGCACACAAGGCATCGGGAAGTTGTGTACAGTTACAATGCTCACAGGAACTGGAGCAAATACAGCTTATACATATAATTATGATGGGGCAGTTGCAAGTGAAAATAAAACAATTAATAGTACTTCATTTCTAACATCGTATATATACAATCTTGCTGGAGATATTACTTCTATCACATACCCGGATAATTCTGTTGTGCAATATAGCTATATTAGTGACGGTTTGATTAATTCAGTTCAGCAAAAGGAAAGTGGGGGTAGTTTTGCAACTGTAGTTAATTCGATTACATATACTCCAAATTTTGCAATTTCATATATTCATTATGTAAATGGTGATAGTACTACAATTACTAACGATGCTACAAAAATGTACCGCACAACTCGTCGACTTAGTATAGATGGGACGCCAAGTAATATTCAGGATTCAAACTATACCTACGATGCTAATGGAAATATTACTAATTATATTGATGCTTCTATTCAAGATACTTCAAAAACAGTTGCATACACTTATGATGCACTCAATCGTATAAAGACTGCTACTGCTACGGGCGTTCATAGTGGTACGACTGCGTACGCAGAAACATATAACTATGATGCTCTAGGGAATATTAGTTCAAAAAACGGACTAACTTATCTTTATCAAGGAAATACTGGAACACTAAAAACTAATCCAGATGGTGCCACATCAATCAACGGCGTTACATATACCTATGATGCAGATGGAAATCTGACAACTAATGGAACTATTACAAACACTTGGAACTATAAAGATCAAGTGACACAAACAGTAAAAGGAGCTACTACTGTTAATTACTACTATGACCAAGAAGGTAATCGTGTCTGGTACAAAGTTGGTACAACAAACACTTACTACCCAAATAAATATTATAATTATGACGGTACAACAAAAACCAAACAGATTTATCTCGGCAATCAATTAATCGGTACGTTTAAAACAGTTGCTGGGGTAACAACTCCTTGGTATATCATTGGAGATAATATCTTAGGAACAAGTTTAGCAATATCAAACACTGGTGCTGTTACTCAGGTTCTCGATTACTTACCATTTGGTGATATTCGTCTTAATGAAAAAACCGGAACGATTGATGAAAAAAATAAGTTTGGTGGGCATGAGTATGACACTGAGACCGACCTTAACTATTTCGGAGCGCGTTACTATAATGCGAAGATTGGACGGTTTATTTCAGAAGACCCCTCATTTCTTATGATTGGAGACAGTAACCAAACTAAGAATATTACTGGTCAGGACTTGCAACAGCTACTTATGGACCCGCAATCCTTGAATTCTTATTCATATGTTGAGAATAACCCACTTATCAAAATTGATCCTGATGGTAAATATTGGCAATTATCAGCGTCTGCAACAGCTTTAGGTTGGAGTGGAGAAGTGGGAATAAGAGGAGATACAACAGGATTAAACCTTGTCGTATCAGGAGGGCTTGGGGTTGGTTTAGAAGGAAAACCTTTATCACTTTCCTATACTCCAGGAGAGGTAAATCATGAGGTAGAAACATCAACTGTTGTAGGAGGAAGTGGGGCATATTTCGCTGGTCTCGGAATATCAAGAGAGGGTACGTATATACCAAGTACATATAGTCTTGCAAATTCATCAGTTCAAAAATCTCTGATATTAGGATTAGGATTGGATGCATACGCAAGAAAGGAGATATCAGTCCCTATTCTTGGAAAACAACAATTTGCTGCAGTCACAAGACAGCACGCGGTTGAATATATGAGTAGTGGAAAAAATCAATTACAAGCAAATATGTCTAAAGGTACAAATACAAGTACGTCTACACAAAATAATTTTTCACCAACTATAAATAATGTGTTAAAATCGTTCAAGAGATAAAATTATGAATTTTGCAGAAACTTACAATATATTGTGGTCAATAGGGGCCATTATCCTTGGAATCGTCTTGTTGTTCTTCAGCAGAAGTTTCCTAAAAGCTAACCAAAAGGCTTATGAAAATTTAGACAAAAAACGTAAGTTTTGGTTTTTTCAGCAGGGATCAAAGACAATGAGGGAACCTTATATGAAGGTACTGGCAGTAATATTAGGATTAATATTCTTATTGGTTGGTATTCTCGGGGTGATATAATGCTTTCTATGAAATAGATGAAAATTGATTATTCAAGAGAATTTATTGTCAATGAACAAGACAAGATTATTGATTTGTTTTTGGTATATCAGATGCTAGAAATGTTACTTTTTATTAAATTACATCTTACAGATATAGAAGTCGCTGATGATAGAGCATTATTCATAGAGCAAATGAATGAACGAATCAATTCAAAGACGCTCGGCAAGCTCAAGGATAAGTATCTGAGAAAATTTCCAAATGATGATTACGTTCTTGTAGAAGAATTGAAAAGTGTTACCAAGCAGCGCAATAGTTTTATGCATTCTCTTTGGATTATTATAGCGTTGGGAAAAAACAAGCGTGAAGCTCATTCGTTAGGAAGAAAACTTATAAAGGATTATCTCAAAAGAGCGGATGAGTTGTTTGAAAAAGTTCTTAGCATGCCTGAGGGCAGTAGTTCCTAAAAATATAAGTTATAACGTCGAGTGTCGATTAGTACACCTTGGTGGACACGAGTATGAGGCTGGTCTGAATTATTTTGCTTTCTATATCTCGATCCAAACTTGGGACGATGTTCGGATCTGTTTGATAGGAAGGAATGTCGAAATATAAGCTAATTGGTGCTGCTATTTCGATAACATACAATATCTGCTAAAATCGCCTTATGAAGGTTGGTTTACAGAATGACTTACAAGGTAAGAAATGGTATTGGAAAACTAAAAAATGGCTTAAAAATGGTCCTATTTTCTTACTCTGGAAGCATTATTTCAGTTTTGAAAATTTTACTGTTGATAGTAAGAAATCAATAGGGCTTCTGCGTAGTTCAATAAAAACCGTTATTATAAGTATTCTATATGCATTAGTTTCAATAGGGGCTTTTGAATACTTACAAATCAAGATGCCAATTGGTTCCTTTTTACAGATTATACACCTCCCTTTAATAAGTATAAAAGATAATACAGTTGATTCATTTTTAACAACCGTAGCAAGTGTTTCAGGGGTATTTTTAGCTTTATATTTTGCTTCCGTATTCCTCAATCAATCTTAACTAATACCGAAAGAATGTTTATCGGATAAGAAAACTTATCTAAGTGCCGCTAAATCACAACAAGTATCAAATAATAATACTCAGAACAGATCCTTATATTCTGGACTGCAAACAGGGTTTTCTTCATTGATGAATAATATTACAAGAAAAATTAATAAATAATATATAATTAAGGTATGTATAATTTTCAAACAATCTCCAATATAATTGGAGCGATAATTGCTTTGTATGTAGGTATTGTGGGAGTATTCTTCAACAAGTGGGGAACTGAATTCAATGCATGCGGTTTCGAGTGGATGTATAGAAAAACAAAATGGTCTGTTTTTAAACTTCAGGCTGAAGGGACTCGAAGTCTACCGATGAGAATTTTTATTTTTATTATTGGAACTGCAGCTTTAATAATTGGAGTTACAACTCTACTTAGTAATATTTATATCTAGATATACTAAATATGAACATAAATAAATACTACATATTTCTCTATGTCTGGGCAGTCTTAGCCATAGGTCTAGGAATATTGTTTACTGTTTTCAATAAACAAGTCACTGCTTTCAATAGTAGAATTTGTGAAAGGCTAGCTGCTAAGCCCCGATTAGCATTTCTGAAAAATACCGCCGAAAGAATGAAAGATCCGCTAAACCGCATTGTCAGCTTTGCTGTCGGCGTAGCCTTCATAGTAATAGGAATTGGTATACTACTTAATTAGTGTCTGCGATTAAAGGTTTCTTATTTTAGAATTCTTTGATCTAATTATCCTACTAGGAATAATCAATAAGACGTTACTCGCTTCAGATGTCTGTTCAGGATCTGCATAGGCTTGTAGTTTCAGCATAGTGCTGCCCTCCTAGTATCGGGCTTAAGTTTTTTGATTATTAATTATGATCAAAATTTAATTAAAAATAAAGAATAACAAAAAGCCTCTCTCGAGGCTTTTTACTTTTTTATCTGTCAAAATAATATTGATCAGATGTAGATGGGGTAGTAGTTGTTTGGGTACCGGTAGTTGCATCATTAATCACCGTTTGGTCAGCTTTATTATCGCCATTGTAATCGATAATGTACCGCGTGACATGATCATTGTCTTTCTTTTGGACCATTTGTGTTGTATCTCCGGTCGAGAAAACACAAAATATCATTATGACTGAAACAAACAGTATGATGATAAGTCCCATTAACATTTCTTCTTTCGCTTTCATAGTGCTTATGTAGTTGTGTTTACTACACAATAGAACAGTTCTATTCTTTGGTCAAATCGGCAATAATGATTTTTTTCATTTTCATCATATTTTGCATGGCGAGATTTGCTTTGATAGGATCAGGGTTGTTGAGATGGTCACCAAGTGATGAAGGGATAATTTGCCATGACAGACCAAACTTATCCTTTAACCAGCCACATTGGCCCTCAGAGCCTCCATCCATGGTTAATGCAGTCCAAAGGTAATCTACTTCAGATTGGTCAGCGCACGTCACAAAGAGTGATACAGCTTCACTGAAAGCTATATTGTGTGGGCCGCCATTGATCACCATTAAACGCTGATCTTCGAGTTCGAATTCAGCGGTAAAAATCTTGCCATTGGGTAATCGGCGAATATTAAAAATCTTACTATTTTTAAAAATTTCTACATAAAAGTTGATTGCGTCTTCTGCATTATCATTAAACCAAAGAAATGGGGTTATTTTTTTCATCTGTATATTTTACCATGAAAGAAAAGCCATAATCTACCCGTAGTACAAAGGTACTCCCATTATTAGTAATAAATATTGGAATTATGAACAAGTATATTATTCCGACCCTCGCGCTGGCGATTGGTATTACCGTTATTCCGACAATGGATGTTTCTGCTGCATCGCTGACCTCTGCTCAAATCATCACAAAATCTGACACTGCAATTAGTGCTCGTATTACGAGTCTGAACAAATTATCAAATGGTATTGCAAGGTTTAAACACTTAACTGACGATCAGCGTGCCTCGATCAATAGCTCAATTCAGTCATCTGTAAGTGCAATGACTACGTTGAAAGCAAAGATTGATGCAGATACTGACCTAGTGACACTCAAAGCTGATGCGGCATCTATTACAAAAGACTACCGTATCTATGCATTGGTAATGCCAAGTGATGCAACATTGGCTGCAGCTGACAATGCAATGGCAAATATTGCTACCTATCAAACAACATTGGTAACATTGCAGACACGCATTACCGCTAGTACTCCTTCTACAAGTTCAGGGCAAACTACAAAACTAAGTATTCAAAGTGCTCATGATGACGCTATTGCAAAGCTAACAGATGCAACAACAAAGAGTCAGGCATTGATCACGGCAATCACTGGATTGAAGCCGGATATGGGTGACAAAACTATTGCAGCAAGCAATAAGGTTCAAATTGAAGCGGCAAAGACTGCTCGCAAAGCAATGACTGCTGACATTGTGTCTGCAAAGAAAGATATTGCGACTATACGTGCGGGTCTTAAGACACTGAAAGCATAATAAAAATCGATTATTACACTTAATAAAACCTCACATTCTGTGGGGTTTTATTATATAATGTCGCCATGAATAAAAAGCAGGTGATGGCAGGGAATTTGGCAGCAGTGTATACAGGATTACAGTCTTCAGAAAACGGATTATCAACTCAAGAGGCTCGCATACGTTTCGCAAAGTTTGGCAAGAACTTGATGCAAAAGAAAACAGTTAATGCTGTAGATGTGCTGAAGCGACAATTTCAAAATGTGCTTATCTATCTATTGGTATCTGCAACCATTATTTCTTTTGTAATTGGTGATTATTCAGATGGTATTATCATTTTAATAATTATTGTTTTGAATACTATTCTTGGTTTTTATCAAGAATATAAATCAGAAAAGATCATCGAGAAACTTTCTAACTTCATTACTAAGGTGATGCGTGTAAAGCGTGATGGCCAAATGATGTTATTGAATCAATCTGAAATTGTGCCTGGTGATATTGTAGTGCTTCGTGAAGGAGATATTGCTCCAGCAGATATGCGATTGATCAATGCTGAAAATGCTCAAGTGAATGAATCATCTTTGACGGGTGAGTCAATGCCAGTATTAAAGCGGGTGAATGCTGAGGCATTAACTACCGATGAAAGCCTTGTATTTACCGGCAGTATCATTGAAAAAGGTGAGGTAACAGGTGTGGTATATGCTACTGGTGCTGATACGGAATTCGGTGCAATTGTTACACTCACTACAGAAACGAAGAAAGATACGGAATATGAGCGCTCGCTTAAATTATTCAGTTCCTTTTTATTGAAAGTCGTACTCTATAGTCTGACAGTAATTTTCTTTGCAAAAATATTCCTTAATCGTGGTTCATTAAGTATTGTTGACTTACTTATCTTCATGATCGCTATGGCAATTCTTGTCGTACCTGAAGTCTTACCTGTGATTGCTACTATTTCACTCTCAAGCGGTGCCTTGAAACTCGCCAAGAAGCATGTGGTAGTGAAGCGTCTCTCATCTGTTGAAGACTTGGGCAACATCAGTGTGTTATGTACTGACAAGACAGGTACGATAACCGAAAACAAAATGGTAGTGCAAAATATTGTAGCTACTGACCGTGACCTTTTTCAAATCTTTGCATATGCAACAATTGCTATTTTAAAAAATCGTAAGCGTCGTACCGACAGTTCATATGATGATGCATTCATTAACTACATTCCTCAGATATTACAAGATAAGGCAAAAGAGTACTGTATTGTAAAAGAGCTACCGTTTGACCCAGATGATAAACGTCGACGTGTAGTACTGCATAACACTGTAAACAATAAATATTTTCTTATTATTATCGGTGCTCCAGATATTGTTTTAGGTATTGCGAAGTCGATTGATATGGCGGGTTATTTGCACACTATTTCTGAGGAAGGAAAGACCGGGCTTCATCACTTAGCATTGGCATATAAAGAAATAATATATTCTGCTGATTATGATATTTTGGCAAATGAAAAGAGCGATTTATTATTCTTAGGATATGTGGGTTTTGTTGATCCATTACGCGAAAGCGCAAAGCGTACTATTGAACATGCCGAGAAGCTTGGTATTAAAATTAAAATTTTAACAGGGGACAGTAAGGAAGTTGCTGAATATATTGGGCGGGAAGTTGGACTAGTAGATAGTGATAGTGTGGTGTATTTAGGAGAAGAACTTGAAGCAATGAGTCCTAGTGCATTTAAGGAAGCTGTTATAAATGCCAATGTATTCGCACGCGTTTCGCCGACACAAAAATTCAATATAATAAAGGCTCTAAAAGAGGCAGGGTACGTTGTTGGGTATCAGGGTGATGGAATTAACGATGCCCCAGCATTGAAGCTCGCAGATGTGGCTATAGCCGTTAATAGCGCTACTGACATCGCCAAAGAAGACGCAGATATTGTGCTTTTGAACCGCGATCTTGAAGTGATCATTAATGGTATTAAATATGGGCGAACTATTTTCGTTAATATCAATAAATACATCAAATACACCATGGTAAATAACTTCGGCAGCTTCATGGCATTGGCAGTGTTGTATCTATTTTCAAAGAACTTACCATTACTCCCAATTCAAGTACTACTGACAAATATTTTGACTGACATTCCACTCGTGACAATTTACTCCGACACTGTTGAAGATGCAGATGTGATCAATCCTGAAAAGAATAACATTCGAGAACTATTATTTATCTCATTGATCCTTGGCATACCGACGGCACTGTTTGAATTGTTGTACTACATGGTCATTCGTTTTCAACCTACAATTGTTATTCAAACTGGCTTGTTCTTGTTCTTCACATTCACTGCATTGATCGTATTCTACGCATTCCGCAACAATGGATTCTTCTGGAAAGTGAAAAAGCCATCATTGCTATTGAACACTTCATTCTTCTTAACATTTCTCGCCTCATTAGCCATCACCTATGTGCCGTTCTTCCAACACATTTTCCACTTCACTGGTTTGTCTTGGGTAGCATTGGGAACAATTATTGTGGCAGTGCTTGTGTACTTCTTCAGTATTGATTTAATGAAGACATGGTATTACAGAAGCTCAGTATTAGTAAAATAAACACCTAGCCGCACCTTCTGCGACAGGGCTGCACTGCAAAGCCAAGAGTGGTTTTGGGAAAACCATCTTGTCTTCACAGTTTCCGCCGTCACCTTATGTAATTAGATAGCGGTATGTGGTTATATCTACTGGTATAGA
>JBDSNU010000012.1:0-1891 GCA_039915165.1 Minisyncoccota bacterium
GCTTGCTAATTGTATTATAGTTATCCCACTCTTACGAATGGGAGATGAGCGGGATGAGAATGGGCTTTTTAAAGCCTCGGACAAAGACTATAAATGGATACCTGGGCCGATTAAAAAAAGCAAATTCCATTGTATTAATTTTCGTAGAGAAAGATCGTATAAAGACGCATTAAACGAATTACTAAAGAGCCTTTCGAATACTATTTTGCCACTATGCAAATTGGACCTGGTTCCTAACAAACCAGTAAATTTTATTACCCGTAATATCGAAGTTGAAAAGATAAAAGAGATTGTTATGGGTGACAATTACAAACCCGGCGTTATAACTTCTGTTGGAAAATCAACAGCTGTGCAAGGAATGGGAGGGATTGGAAAGTCAGTTTTAGCAGCTTCGGTTTGTCATGACTGTGATGTTAGACGTTCTTTTTCTGACGGCGTATATTGGATAACTGTAGGAAACCAACAACCCGAACTTAATATTGCTAAAGCTGTTCAAAAACTCACAGGCGATGATGAGATCAATCCTAGTCTGGATGTTGATAAAGCAAAAAGTAAACTGGCCGAAACATTAAAACAAAAAAACTGCCTAATCGTATTGGATGATGTATGGAAACAACAAGACATTTCAATCTTTCCTTCAGATGAAGCGCTACGTTGCAGATTATTGATAACTACCCGCAATAAGCAAGCCGTTGAATATTTAAGCGGCATTATCCTGGAAGTTGATTTATTAAGCAAACAAGATGCACAGCGGTTATTAGCCAAAGCAGCAAGTAATAATAAGGGGGAACATAATGTAGAAAGCATGCCATTGGAAGCTGGTGAGATAATTGAAGAGTGTGGTTATTTGCCGCTTGCTATTGCCATGGCGGGTGGTATGATAAGTGGTGGCGATAACAAAAAATGGCAATCGGTACTAAAACAATTGAAAGAAGCCGATCTCACAGAAATCAGCAAAAAATTCCCTGATTATCCTTACCCCAATCCTTATAGAGTATTGGATGCAAGCGTAAAAGCCTTAGAAGTAGAAAGCCTGGAAGAAGATGCAACCCGGGCAATGAAAAATGCTTATCGCAAATATTTAAAGCTCGCCATTTTTAAAGAAGATACCGTTATACCAAAGTCGATTATAGAATTGCTTTGGGGAGAAGAATCATTTTTCAATACCGATACTGATAACCTTCTGGATATTCTTGTTGCCCGTTCGCTAATTCAGAGAAATAAAGAAGATAATTATATACTCCATGATTTACAACTCGATTATCTGAGAAAAACCTGCACAAACATCAAAGAATTGAACAAAGATTTTTTAGGAAAACTAGGAGATCCACTGAAGTTGACAGATAAATATACCTGGAACAATTACATCTGGCATTTAATTGAAGCTGGAGAAAAAGATGATGCAATTAAATTATTGACTGATTTTTCCTGGCTGTATAATAAACTATCTCAAACAAGCATCGGGGAGCTTTTAAAAGACTTTGATTGGGTAAACGACTCTCTGGCTTTGAACGATCTTCGCCGTGCTTTATACCAATCAACTCGCGCTATCAGCCAGGATCCATCACAACTTGCTGGACAATTAGTTGGTAGGCTTGGTAGCATAGCAGAATCGGTAATAATACACTTGCTGGACGATGCAAAAGCGTCGAGAGACAAACCTTGGTTGCAGCCTGTTTATCCGAGCCTTTTACCCCCAAATGCAGCACTTGCTGTAATTCTGACAAACCATGAAGGAACCGTTCGAAGTGTGACTTTCAGCCTCGACGCAAGGATGCTTGCATCAGCTGGCAACTCTGGCAATGATCAGACAATAAGGATTTGGGACTTAAATACAGCTACGCAAACCCATGTATTCGAAAACCAGGCAATTGCAGGTGGATTTACAGCT
>JBDSNU010000001.1:0-1607 GCA_039915165.1 Minisyncoccota bacterium
AAGATCATGTTCATCCGGGCTAGGTTATAGGTCGTTGGATTGCGTTCCTGTCCGTAGAAATTACTGACTTCTTTAACCTCCTTGGCTACACGCAACAATAAAGAACCCGATCCACAGGTTGGATCATATACAGAACGTAACCGTTCTTTTCCCGTCGTGACGATTTTTGCAAGAATTTTACTGACCTGTTGTGGTGTATAGAATTCCCCCGCTTTTTTTCCGGCCCCACTGGCAAACTGACCAATCAGATATTCGTAGGCATCGCCCAATACATCCAGTTCTGTATCTTCTAATTTAAAATCGATTTTATCCAGATGCACCAGCACTTTTGAAATCAGCTCATTACGTGCTTCCGGTGTTTTACCCAGTTTGCTGCTTGTCAGATCCATATCCTCAAAGAGGTTGTCAAAATCCTCTTCGCTTTCTGTACCCATGGTGCTCAGCTGGATATTGGTCAATATCCGTTGTAATTCTTCCAGAATGAAGTTGCTGGCACTACCTTCTTCACCGTCGCTATTTCCGCGTTTCGCCACTTCCCGGAACAATTCAGAAGGTTTTAGGAAGTATCCCAGTTTTTCTAAGGACTCTTCCTGTACGGCAGTCAGATATTCACGACCTACTTCGGTTTTCTCATCAATATCTTTGTAGGTAATGCCGTCCTGCTCTAGGATCGCATTGGCATAGAGTTCCATTTTCTCAGCCAGGTATTTGTAGAAAATAAAGCCAAGGATATAATCCCTGAATTCATCTGCACCCATTTTACCACGGAGGGTATTGGCAATATTCCAAAGCTGCTGTTCAAGCACACGCTTTTGATCTTCACTCATTATACGTTCTTTTTCAATTAATTAAATTAAACTTGGGGCAAAGCCACCTTACCACATACACAGTTATCGGAAAAGCCCCGAGCCGAATGTTACAAAGTAAAGATAATTTGTGGTCTTATCGTGGAAACAATGCTGTTCTCCTGATTATCTACACTAACGCGGCATGAATCCACAGCAACTAGCTTACTATCGGCCTGCCCGTAAATTTTCATGGACGCCGGTTACATTACCATAATTGTGATAATTGTACTGAAAACTAGCTCAAGGTTACAGTATGAAACAAGGACAATCCTAATCGACACCGGAAGTATCTAGCCATCTGGTCAAGTGTACAACAATTTATCATACGCAATTATTACAAATTGATCACAGCATCCAGCGCATCATCAGTAGTCTTGTTAATAAAATTGCTCTGATACCCCATGGTAGTCTTGATATCCGTATGGCGGTAAAGCCGTTGAAGAATGTTAGCTGGGATACGATCTGCAGATATCTGAGCAAATGAATGTCGTGCGATATGCATCGACAATTGCTTTGTCAGTCCGAGCTTTCCCGCAACATTTTTAAGATAATCGTTACAGCTCCTATTGCGCGTCTTGATATAGCTCTGTACCTCATACGATTTGGAAAGATCCGGCATTTTAGCAAGATCAAAAAAAACAAGATCATGAGCGTTTGTCTTCGGATATTGTTGCAGTATTTCCGTTACTTTATCAGGCACCTTCAATGATCCGGCTTTGAGATTTTTACCCATTGCGTAATATAAACGGTCATTCTGAA
>JBDSNU010000015.1:0-7652 GCA_039915165.1 Minisyncoccota bacterium
ACGCAAAGAACGAGTCTGCGTCAAAGTGAACAATGGCTCGAGGATACGAGCGGGTTGAAAGCATTTAATACGTGCGGAACGTGGAGACGACCTTGCCGATGATCTCCCCTTCGCGTGGGTGAATGTCAGGGAACGAATCGTTTGCAGCCTCTAGACACAAGCGGCCCGCCTTGCGACGCAAGTACTTAAGCGTGTAGCCGTCTTCGGTGAGCGCCACCACAATGTCACCGACCTTTACATCGCTCGTGCGTTCAAAGGTAACCATGTCTCCCGACTGTATCCCCGCGTCAATCATCGAATCCCCTTCGACCGTGAGCAAGTAACTTGCATCGGGATGCGGTACTAAATATTCTCCAACTGTAATAGTATCGGCAAGTTCTTCTTCGGCAGGTGCGGCAAAGCCCGCACGAATGTGTCCAAGCATTGGTACTGCGTAGAAGCCTGCTGCAGGTATGAGTTTCCCTTGCTTATCCTTCTCCACGAGTCCCGCTTCAATGAGCTGGTTAGACACGTAAAAAGCAGAGCTGCGTGACGCAAGCGAAAGAAGCGACATAAGCTCCGTAATAGACGGCATGCGCTTATGGCTTCGATAGAAGGTACGAACCTTTTCAATAACGCCAGCTTTCATACCTATTAGTATAATCGAACAGTTGTTCGAACGTCAATTGGAGGGGTGTGGGGAGAATTTAACGAGTATAAAATCTAAAATATTTATGAAGTATTGTACGACTATCCTAGCTTAATTAGCATCTTTTCTAATCTTGCATTGGTAGTATGAAAGCATGAGAGCTTTAATCGTTGAAGATGAGCGCGGCGTGCGAGATATGCTTGCGGAAAACTTACGCGCTCATTGTTTTGCCGTGGATACCGCCGAAGATGGCACAGAAGGTTCATACCTGGCGCGCACCAATGAATACGACATTATCATTCTTGACAATATGTTGCCAGAAAAGTCAGGTGGGTCAGTCTGTCAAGAAATACGACGAACAGGCCGAGCAGTTCCTATTTTAATCCTCTCAGTACTTTCTGATAGCTGGCGTAAAGTTGAACTTTTAAATAGCGGTGCAGATGACTATATGATTAAGCCATTCTCAGTCGATGAGCTTATGGCTCGAATACGTGCACTTATGCGGCGTCCCGCACAGCTCGAAGGTGACATACTTACAATAGATGATCTGGAATTAGATACAAAGAAGCAAACTGTAAGACGAGATGGAATTAGTAAAAATCTGACTCGTAAGGAATTTACGTTGCTTGAATATCTTATGCGTAATAAAGGAAGTGTATTGTCACGTGGAATGATCATGGAGCATGTGTGGGATATGACAAGTGATCCATTTTCGAATACGATTGAATCCCACATCCTTAGTCTTCGCAGAAAGATAGAACCAGGTAAGAGCAAGAAACTTATTTATACAGTATCTGGTCGTGGCTACAAGATAGATATGGGCGAATCATAAATATTTTTTATTAGGATAACTAAATGATTTCATCTATTTATCGTAATACATTATATGCAAATTCCTTTTATACCCTTTCTATTCTTTGTTGTTGCTTGTATCAACTCAGGTATTGGCTGCTTTGTATTACTGCATCAATACAAGGCGAGAGTGAATCAAGCTTTCTTCGTATTTTCACTTGGCACAGGATTATGGATTGGTGGGTTTGGACTTTTATTAATAACTCACCAATCATTATTTATCTCCATACTTAATCTTGGAGGAGTCCTATTGTTGGGCGGTTTACTCGGACTTGCGTTGATCTCAGCAAAAGCACCTGCACGTATATTTACCCTCTTCTATATCCCGCTCTTTATTGGTGCGGGAATTGCGCTATATCCTGGTCTTCTTATAAAAAGCGTCTCCTATACGGCCTCAAAAGCAGTACCCGTTCAAGGATCCTGGTTCCCTTATTATTCAATAGGCTTTGCGTTATATACGTTCGCAAGCATTGGAATACTAATCATTGCGTATAAGCGCGCTGTTATCTTCGAACGAAAACGGTTTCAATATTTCTTTCTCGGGATGGGTATTTTTATTGGAACAACTGCACTTTGCGATATCGCTTTGCCAGCTTTGGGTATATTTGATGTAAATTTCGCTGGCCCTTTTTCATCAGTTATTTCTCTTGGAGCTACCGCCTATGCCATAGTACGCCACCGACTTATGGATATTCGTGTCGTTATCCAAAGAAGTCTTATTTATATGGTTCTACTTGGTCTTATTCTGGGACTATATGCACTACTTGCTGGAAGTATGGAATACTTCTTTACTGCATCTGAGAATATTGATGGTTTTATTGCTGGTGCTGTTACAACAGTAATTAGTAGTTTCGGAATCCCTATTCTCGTTCGATTCTTCCGAAAAGTAACTGATCCTATTTTCTTCAAAAATCGCTACAGCTACGCCGAAGCCCTTGAAAGGCTTAGTGACGTATTAAATTCAAATCTTAATCTAGACACTCTTATTCCACTTAGCTTAATAGAGTTAGAGCATATCCTCCGCCCCGAGTATACCTATTTTGTGCAAACACGTACAAATGATTGGTTTACGAACGAGGGATTACTACCTCCTGAGTTACGTCCTACACCTAACAGGTCTGACACACGCATATATGTTGTAGATATTAAGTCTGAAAAGCAACAACTGGGTGAATTTATTCTAGGACCAAAACGTTCGGGAGATCCATACAGCGAAGAAGATTGTATCCTACTTCGTACATTTACCAGCCATGCAACAGTTGCATTGCAAAAGGCTGAACTCTACCAGCAACTGCGAGAGCACACCGATACACTTGAAGAAAAAGTTGAGGAAAGGACACAACACCTTAAAGAAATTCAAGCGCAACAGCGCGAGTTCTTTGATGACATTTCCCATGCGTTACAAACTCCACTTACCGTCCTTAAAGGTGGTATTGAGCTAATAACATTAGGTCGAGCAGCGCCAGACACTAAAGTATACAAAAGCATGCAGCATAGCGTTGACGATCTTTCGCAAATAATACGTAACATTCTTGAGCTTACTCGCATTGGTACGACGACACAAAATACAGAATTCGAAACGTTTGACCTTAGCTCTCAGCTTTCACGGATTCTTGAGTATGTTAGTACCATTGTTAAAGGGCAAGACGTTATACTTTCTGAAGCTATCACGCCATCTCTTGAGATATATGGCAACCAAAAACAGATCAATGAGGTGATAACGAATCTGCTTAGTAATGCGGTACGGTATACGGAACATTGCCCGAAGCGAGCTATTCATGTGAGTCTGACCTGTACAGAAGATACCATCACTCTGACAGTACAGGATTCTGGAATTGGTATCGCAGCGACAGAATTAGAGCATTTATTTGATCGCTATTATCGCGCGACGAGTGGCCGTAGTCATGCAAAGGGATATGGTTTAGGATTAGCTATCTCTAAGCGTATTATCTCAAGTCATTGTGGCTCGATCAAGGTTGAGAGTGAGTTAGGTGTTGGGACTAACTTTATTATTCAGTTACCTCTCCCATAGAGATCGCACTACTTTCTACCAGCAGACTCCGGACATATAGCAGTGACTCAAGCATAAAGAATAACTCTTTTACTTGATCTTCTTGAATTTCGTGAGAGAAGTCCAATAATTTTTGTATCTGGAATTGCATGGATTGAATGCCAGTGATCACATACTGAGAGAGAGCAGACTCATCAAATGTTTCCCAGGCGACAGCATCTCGTAATTGAAGATAATTAGCACTAATGTTACCGCACAGGAATAGTAAAGCAGGCTGTGCAGCGCGCCCAGCGTAAGAAGAGTTGTAAGACATAAGAATTTATTCTACTGGAATGCTTGCAAAGCCTTCGTCCGTTACTACTACATGATCAATAAGATCTATACCAAGTATTTTGCCTGCTGCAGCAATCTGGAGCGTAACAAGTCTATCTGCTTCTGATGGCGTTACGATGCCTGACGGATGATTATGGACAAGTACTACAGCTGCCGCTGCATGTGCGATAGCAGGACGGAAAACTTCGCGTGCGTGGATAAGGTTCGCATCTATTGTTCCTATGGAAAGTGTTTCATCATGTACGACCTGGTAATGAGTATCAAGGTAGAGTCCGCGGAGATGCTCTTTACTAAGAGTCCGCATATCGACGGTATAATCGAAGACGTCCTTAGCAGTCCGAATTACTGCGGCACCATTACGACGCTTCTGGAAGAAACGCCGGCCCAGCTCTCCTGCGGCAACTATCTGCATGGCTTTACCAAGCGGAATATCCAAATCAATTGAGAGTTGCTTTGGATCAGTGCTTGAAAGTAAGCTTCGCTCACCGTACTCGCTGAGTATACGTTCACTCATAGCAAACACCTCTTCTTTACGAGTCCCTGTCGAAAGAAGAACGGCCAGTAATTCTTTGGCTGAAAGCGGCGATGGTCCAAAGGATGTTAGCTTCTCGCGTGGTTTCTCATCTTGCGGTAGATCACGCACCTTGAGCACATACTTCTTAGCGCCGGTCGTGAGGACCAGATTATGATTCGTCATTACATATCGTATTTCCATAGTAAAAGTATACACTCGGCCAGTGCTCAATTAGAGCACTGAACATACTCTACGATACAGCCGTTAAATAAAACCTGGACAAAATATGAAATAAAACTGAATTATTTACGAAGGAATATCTTTAGCAGCCTTGCGCCTTGCCCACCACTGTCTCGACTTTTCATACCCTACAACAACAAACAAGATCTTAATAAGTATCACTGCAATGAGGAAATGCCCGCCATGTACGCCAAGAAATGCAAAGATACTCTTATTCTTTGCTGGAGCTGCGGAACTCACATGCGTATCGAAGTTAAAGGTAGATGCTTCATCGCCATCCTTTGGTGTCGCAACCACTTGCACCTCGTACTCTCCTGGCTGTGCGAAGGTATGTGCGTATGATGCTGTTGCACCTATCGCTCCATTTTCAAAGAGCGTGCCCGTAGCAATTACAGAGTCGTTCTGAGTAATACTTAGGACAAAGCTATATTCGGCAGCACTAAACTCACGCTTACTATTCTTAAAATCAAAATACATCGTGGATGGACTTCCTGCGACAGGCTCATCTGCTGGATCAATGTGGAGGGTTGCACCAAGTTCCCCTTCTATGGCTAGGGTGTGTGCACTAGCGACCATTGGAAGTGTTAGATACAGCGAAGTTGAGAACAGTACGAAAAGTATAGAAAGAACACTGAGCGGTAAAGAAAAACTGCGAATCATGATTATGGCGTTATTGGTGTTGAAGTAGCGGTGTTATGCGAGTGACCGGCGTGCAGTGAGCTATCGCCTGAAGTCAGCATCATAACAAGTACTGTGAGGATTATACAGCACAGTACAAACCTGCCACTAAAGCGTGGCGCGCGTCCCTCACCGCGAGCCAAATACTTCTTATCAATCCTTGCTGCTTCGAGCACGAGGAATCCGAATGCCAAGGTGATGAACGTTAATGGTAACGGTGCGGAGGGATCGCCAAAGTGCGCCCCAAGTAAAGTGGTATGCGCGAGTGCAAGAATACCAGCAAAATATACAAATTGGTGAAGACGTTTCCACCATGACCCTAACAGTCGTACCGCGACATCAAAAGATGTTGCTGCCATTAAGAACAATATAACCAATGCGATTGCTCCGCTCCCGAGCAAGAGCAGGTAGCGAGTATCGAGAAACGGTATCCCTTCAAATCCATCGAGTAGACCAAAGAATGAGATGGTGGCGTGCAGGAATGCAAAACAGAATGTTGAGATACCTATTGCGCGGCGCGCACGAGTGTACACAGTTTTGCCCGGTGTCGTTGGAAACACACTATATAAAGGTGTTGGCAACAATGCGAGCAAAAGATATACGGACGCTGTAAAACCAAACCATTCTTCCAAACGAATGATGCGCAGTGTGCCAACCTCGGAATTACCGACGAAAACATATATAGCCAGCGCAATCAGAATGCTCGCCATGTACACGCACGTGCGCACCTGTACTTTTAGGTAGTCCATTTGTCTCGATTCTTGAAGGTAATGGTGCATTGCAAGACGGTTGCAAATGATACCCACAATAGATACGGAATGTTTACGAGACTTACCCAAGAGAAATAGGGATGAATCATGATGAGCGCAGCAATGAGGGTTCCGAGCACCAAAAGAATATCGATCGTCGCGAGCACAAGATTGCGCAAACCAAACTGTAACGGAGTATACAAAAAGTTAAAAACAAGATTAGCGACAAAGACTACAAGTATAGAAACAGGCACGATTCCTTTGTACGACTCATACGCAACGAAACCATACGAGATGGCAATTATGAGATACAGCACCGTCCACACGGGGCCAAATATCCATGACGGTGGAGCCCACGATGGTTTGCGAAGTGCGCGATACCATTCTTTAGTCTTATCAGTCTTTGCCATGCTCGCGATATATAGTAATTCTATCAGTTCTTGCCTGTGAAAAGCATGAGCTTCTGCGCACGATCATACTTCTTGATTTCAGCTTCCCTCTTAGCAGCCTCACTCATAGTGTCAAACGATTCGTGATACCGCATGACGACAGGTCTGCGAGCACGCGTATACTTCGCCCCCTTTGGTGACGTGTTGTGCTCAAGCACTCTGCGCTCTAAATCAGTCGTGACACCCGCATACAGCGTACCGTCTGCGCACTCGAGGAGATATGCGTAGTAGACGTCAGCTTTGGCCATGGGCTCTACTTGGAGAGATCGAGTATCTCGTCGATGCGAATCTGGGAGACGAATTCAGGAACATGGGAAACAATCACCATCGCGCCCTCGTACTGGTCGAGTGCCTTTGCGATAACCGGCAAGTGGCGGAAGTTAATGTGGTTCGTTGGCTCGTCGAGTACGAGAAGTCCTGGCTTAAGCAAGACAAGCTGTGCGAATGCCACGAGGCCTTTCTGTCCTTCAGAAAGCGTGCCGACTTTCTTTTCAATTGCAGGGCCAACGAGCAGGAAGCCAGCGGCAACTTTGCGCATCGCTTCTTCCTCAGCTTTTTCCATTACCTTCATGAGTTCCTGTCGCACCGTGTTTTCAAAGTTAAGCGTCGAGAAGTCTTGGCGATAGTAACCTACGCGCACACCCTTCTGAATAGTTGCTCCTTCTGCTTCTCCCTTTGCGAGTGATTCGAGGAGGGTCGACTTACCGATACCGTTTGGTCCTTGCAAGTGAAGGTGCGTCTTTTTCTTAAGTGCAATATTCGCCTTATGCGGTACTACTTTGTGCGACTTGGGATCAAGGGTGGTATACGACGCAATAGTAAGGATCTCACCGACAAGTTCTTCTTGTGCAGGAATATGGAATGGACGAATCGTCTTGTCTTCACGACGTGTCTCAACTTTGTCTTCTTCCATCTCTTCAATCTGCGTACGCATCTTCTTTGCCACCACACGCATCTTTCCTCCCTTCTGTGCGAAGAAGTTAGCCTTGTCCTTGTTTGCTTGGATGGCTTTCTCGAGCTGTGCGTTCTTTCGGTTCTCGCGTTCAATACGTGCAGAGATCTCATCGAGCAAGTCGTTGTAGTTTCCAACGTATTGCTCAAGCTTTTGTGTGTGAACGTCTAGATAAACAACGCCATCAGTAAATGAATTCAAGAAGTCAGCATCATGGGAAATAACCATACAGGTCTTCTCGTAACC
>JBDSNU010000021.1:0-1899 GCA_039915165.1 Minisyncoccota bacterium
TCGCCACCCAGCTCGACCGTTTATACGCCGCCGTCAAAGAAGCTCAGGCTGACCCTGAATTCTATACGGTCGTACATCAGTACTGCGACCTCGTAATGAAGAATCCAACACTACGAGCCATACTCGATGAATCAGAACAGGCATATCGCTTAGGACACGTAGAAATATGGCGAGAACCTGCCCGCACTGATAAAGAATCAGATGAGAAAAGCGAGATGGTTATGCGTCTTGAACGATTCAATATGTTCAGCGAATTTACCCTACCAATGATGCGTATCTACTATCCGCTCGACGACTACATACACGACCTTGCTACAGAAGATAAACAAGACCCGCTTGCGATAGTGATGATACGTGGACTCAAAGTCGCACTGAAGTACAACAAATGGGATAAGAAAACACTACAGAGCTTTAACCGTTGGTTTGGAGGTAAGCGTTCTATGTATCAGACTTCTATACGCAAATTCCATACGATGTTGCTCGCGGCTTTATGGACTAAGAACTCTGAAATAGCTCCTGTACACCCTCGTCCTCCAATTACTTTCAATCCTCGCACTGGAGACTTCTACGTAAACGGCACATACGGCACCTTTAACCCCAAAAGCCAGGAGGCTAAAGTTTTTGGCGTACTATATGACAGCCCTGACCACTTTGCTAATTATCCAGATCTCATTCGTTCGTACCGCCCAACCGTTGAAGAAGCCACAAAGTCTCAAAAGGACGATCTATTTTCTATTATTAACTCTATTAAAGAGAAGCTAGGCGATCAGCGAGATGTTATCAAAAACATCCGCAATAGTGCATATCGTATTGAAATACCTAATTCAAATAACGACCAAGAATAAACCCAACTTCAGCCTATCTCTTTTGAGAAGTATTTAACGCACAGTACCACCATGAACGGTGGCATTTTATTTTCAGCAACTCTCATACAGGAGTATCAGGCAGAAATGGCTGCCATTTATGGCATGGCCGTTTCTGTCGATGATGCTCAGGAACACCTGCGCTCTTTAGTTCGCTGTCTGTTCGGTGAGAGCGGGGCGGGTGCCGGGACTTTAGTCCGGCACCGCGCCACGGAAGTCGGGGATAGTATTACCCCCGACTTCGGGACAGAACTTCAAGACTTATGAATGAAATAGAAGCCAAAAGTCGTAGGTATATCTTTACGGTTAACAACTACCCTAAGAAAGATTTAAAGCGTTTCCATGCTCTTGCTGAATCCCTAGAGAAGCATCGCTACATATGTTATGGACTAGAAACTGCTGAGACTACCGGCACTCCTCACATACAGGGATATATCGAACTTAATGAGGCTCAACGCTTTACATTCCTCCATAATTATTTTGGATTTAAGAGAAAAGGAGAACTAATTAAATTCCATATTCAGCCAGCCAAAGGCACGGCAGAACAGAATAAGAAATACGACAGCAAAGAAGGTTCATTCTTTGAATTTGGCGAACCTATGACGCAAGGTGCTCGCAATGATTTGAAACTCATTAAAGAAGCAGTCAAAGCTGACCCAAAGAAGCTATCAACAATCATCGACGAAATGGCGAACAATCAACAACAGCTACGCTTCGCGGAGAGCTTGGCCAAATATTATTTTCCATCTAGGAATCCAAACATTCAACCAAAAGTATTTTGGATATATGGCCAGACAGGTGTGGGCAAGACTCGATTGGTGTACCGGTGCTTTCCTGACATATGTTCCGTATCTGACTACAAATGGATTGGTACTGGATACGTACAAAACGAATGCCTGTTGTTCGACGACTTTAGGGACGGCAATCTTCCTTTTGAACAACTTATTAAAATCACTGACAGGTATCCTTATACGCTTCCGGTTAAGGGTGGTCACGTGGAGCTAAACTCACCGTACATAATCTTTACCTCTCCTAA
>JBDSNU010000010.1:0-1625 GCA_039915165.1 Minisyncoccota bacterium
AAATGGGAAACCATGACAAGGGAAAGATCAAGTGGTGAATCCGGGGAGCGCACTTTCTTGATGCTTAACAGACGTGGCTTTAGAAAATTCCGATATATCCCCGCCGGCCCACCATCGATGACGATAATGCGTGGTTCATTTGGAGTGCCGTAATGAAGTAGCAAACAGTCGCCTTGTTTTGCTTGTAATATTTCAAGCGTAAATAGCATACAAATAAATTTATAATGATCATTAAACAGATTGAATTGCCCGTAATACATCCACCATACCACAGCCCTGAAAATATTTTTCGCGCCCAAGATCCATTGCTGTGCTACACAGTATCTGTTTTACTTTTCCTGGTCTGCCGATAAGCTCCCGGTTTCTTGCTAACAGTAAAGCTGCAGCGCCGGAGACATGTGGGGTTGCCATGGAAGTACCATCCATTCTTTTTGTACTATCGCCGATGGCTGCTGACAATATTTTTTCTCCGGGTGCTACCAAGTCTGGCTTAACCCTACCATCACCAGTTGGGCCTTTGCTTGAAAAATAGGATATGCCATAAGAATGTGGCCGGTTACGATGGGTAGAGCCTACAGTAATTACTTCCTGGGCGTTTCCGGGATCTGTAATATTGACCATTCTAAATCCCTGATCTAAAGTGCCGTTGTTGGACTGAAACATTGCCTGGCCTAAATTACCTGCAGCTGCGACCACGACTATTCCATCAGACACCAATTTTTCAGCGGCGACACAAACCGGTGTTTGGCCACATGCATAACTGTCGACGCGGTGTATCATAGAAAAGCTTAGGTTAACGCCATGTATTGCCCACCCATCCTTTTGACTATTTAACCAACGAACAAATTGAAGCGCAGCAAGTATATTAAACTCCTCCCCCTTGCCTTCACTATTCATTACACGTATATCATATAACTCAATTGCTGGACACATGCCGATTAACGTTCCTTTTGTTTTGTCTTCTAAATCGGCGCCAAGGATGCCAGCAACGTGCGTACCGTGATCATGAACGGGCTCTTTGTACTCTTTATTGTTGTGGGGAATTCTTAATAATGGTGAAATAACACTCCAATCTAACATTCTGCCACGCTCCAAATCTTTGGCAATTTCAACGATTGAATCGTTGACATCCTTATTGCTTAGAGCCTTATCATTTTTATTACTTGTAACACTAATATATGAAGGTTTGCTACCAAGTTCTCCGTTTTTTTCAATTCGTATTGAAACGAGCACATCTCTAAATTTTGTAAAATCATATGTTGCAGAGATTCGGGTATGGTTGGACGTTAAATCATCCGGCAGACCAAAGGGATCTTTAAATGGCTGGGCAGATGCGTCTTTTTGCCTGAATGCCCAGTGCCTCGCATCTATGCCGGTATCGAGTATTGCCCAACTGATAGATGCGCCATCTACATCGAACAGCTTGCGCCCGGCATCTGCCTTTGTGCATGGAATAGATTTATCGATGGTAATTCCTGCTGTTCTATTCTGGCTTATCGACCAAAGGACAATGTTTCCCAGATGAGGAGCGACTGGTAGGAAGGGAAATTCCCGATCAAATGCTGTTCGAAAAATTTCCCGCAGTTCATCGTTCAATACTCTGATTGATGCATCCGACTGGAAAT
>JBDSNU010000020.1:0-99042 GCA_039915165.1 Minisyncoccota bacterium
TGGCGAACAGCCATACCCTTGGGACCTTCTTCAGCCCCGGGATAAGGTGAGCCGACCACAATATTACGTACAGTCACTCAATCATTGAGTGTGTACACCCACTATTACTAGTGGCGTAGACTATACCTTTATTTTAGATTTGTTCTAAAATACCAGCGTGTTATGACAACGTTTATGTTGCCATCTTCATCTCTCTCGTCACTTGTACGAGATCGAATCCAGTCGTTACGGGGTTATAAAAGTCCTATCTTATATCTCATTGTTTTGATGATATAAGGACAAATTAGGTCTATAAGTTTTTGAGTTTCTACTTTGTTGCAATACATTCGATATCCCTTATCTCTATCCTTATGATACAGCATGGTGACATTGAATTTCTTTTGTATAACACTGCAAAGTTTCTCAATTTCTTCTAGAGTAAAGGAATAAGTGCTGATATCTATTTTCCCTTGATTGTATGAACCATCGTCCATGACCCAAACGGCCATAGCAAATGCATCAATACTCTCAAGAATAGAGTCAGAAATAATCTTTCTTCCACAACGATATGATTCCTTTGTGTAAAACTGATTATACATATCTGTCAAAACTGGATGACGTACTGTTCGAAACCACCATGATTTTTCGTATCGAATACCTTGTTCGGTATTGCGATAGCTCATCTGTGGAGGTGTTAATACAAGATTTTTTAGTATCTCGTATTTCCAAAACACATACTCCTTCTGTTCTAAACAATGATCAATTTTGAAATTGGCATTCTTCGCTTTCTCGCCAATTCGCATTGTTGCATCTCCGAGCATCGACCCTATAATAAAAGATCGTTGCATGGGCGTAAGTTGCATTTCTTTTTTCAAAGAAATCATTTTCTTATTCCAATATTTACTTTCTAAACTTCCCACGGTGTTGACCATGTTATAACGCGAATTATATCATGGCTTTCTCCGTTATGAGCTGATTTAGTGCAGATGGTATATACCATCTGCATGAGAGAATTGTTCGTATTCTCTCTCCTCGACATTCGGTGTCTATCGAGGTGCCGAACTCCGCCGTCGATATGAACTCTTAGGCGGAACTAGCCTGTTATCCCCGGAGTAGCTTCTATCCGTTAATCTTCAACCGCATCTAATGCGAATTGTCGGTTCACTATGTTCTACTTTCGTACCTGCTCGACATGGCCGTCTTACAGTCAAGCACGCTTATGCCATTGCACTATCGGCACGGTTTCCATTCGCGCCTAGCGTACCTTTGAACTCCTCCGTTACTCTTTAGGAGGATACCGCCCCAGTAAAACTACCAACCAGGCACTGTTCCCTAACGTTTTTTCCGTCAGGGTTAGAATATGACCATGTAAAAAGAAGTATTTCACTGACGACTCCACGCGGCCCGAGAGCGGCGCTTCAAAGTCTCCTTCCTATGCTACGTAATACACAATCATACCCAATACCAAGCTATAGTAAAGCTTCCGGGGTCTTTTCGTCTAACTGCAGGTAACCGGCATCTTCACCGGTACTGTATTTTCACCGAGCAAATCCCCGAGACAGCTTCCCAGTCATTACACCATTCGTGCGCGTCGGAACTTACCCGACAAGGAATTTCGCTCTTCTATTCCTCTCAGAAGGACTCTATCTTAACCCGCTCTTTCGAGGTAGGGCCCATGACGTTGGTCTCTCGTTTATCATGTCTGGACTATTTGCACATTTCTATGCAATAGGTAGCTGGAAATGTAATGATTATTTTGTTTAATTTGTTTACCACATAAACTGTTCTACAGTGAACTGCAGCCGTTACTCATAACAGTCCCAGTCCTTCTGTTATCGAGAATATTTCGATAACAGAACCTTAGGACCGTTATAGTTACGGCCGACATTCACCAGGGCTTATACAGGTCAGCTTGATATAATCGCACCACCCGTATTTAACCTTCTGGCATCGGTCAGGTGTCACCCCCTATACATACTCTTACGAGTTCGCAGGGAGCTGTGTTTTTGGTAAACAGTTGCCAGGAAATCTTTCGCTGCGCCCCCCATTGCTGAGGGGAAGCCTTATTCCGAAGTTACGGCTGCTTATTTGCCGAGTTCCTTGGGGATCTCTTACTCGTTCGCCTTGGTCTACTCGACCTAACTACCTGTGTCGGTTTACGGTACGGGTTCTCTAATACTAATCTTAGAAGTTTTTCTCGGAAGTGTGCTCACATGTCTTCGCTTTGGCGTACCTCTGCACGAGACAACCCTGGTGTTGCTATTAAAAGCAGGAGAACGGATTTACCTATCCTCCACATTCGAGTTGCCTACCGGAATCCAATAACCGGCACATACTACTACTCTTCGTCACTCCATCGAATATTAAAGAAGTCAGGGAATATTAACCCTGTGTCCATCGACTGCGGTTTTCACCATTGCCTTAGGACCCGACTAACCCTGGGACGATTACCGTTGCCCAGGAAACCTTAGTTTTTCGGCGGCAGGGGATCTCACCCTGCTTGCGGTTACTTGTGCCAACATTCTTACTTCCACACGCTCCACCATGGCTCACGCCTTTGGCTTCACTGCTAGAGTGGAATACTCTCCTACCGCTCAAACATAAATGTTTAAGCCCTCAAATTCGGTAATACACTTGAGCCCCGATTATCTGCGGCGCGAGGTCTCTTGATGAGTGAGCTGTTACGCTTTCTTTAAAAGATGGCTGCTTCTAAGCCAACTTCCTCATTGTCGAAGAAACCTTACCTCCTTAAGACGCACTGAGTGTATATTTAGGGACCTTATTTAGAGATCTGGGCTGTTTCCCTTTTGACTGACGGAGCTTAGCCCCCGTAGTCTAACTGCCATATTATAACCAATTGGTATTCGGAGTTTGATAAATTTCGCGAGATTGCTCCCTGTCGAAACTTTCCAGTGCTCTACCCCCAATGGGATCACATGACGCTAACCCTAAAGCTATTTCGGAGAGAACCAGCTATTACCAGGTTCGATTAGCTTTTCACTCCAATCCACAAGTCATCCGAAGACGTTGTACGATCTACCGGTTCGGGCCTCCATGCTGATTTCTCAGCACTTCACCCTGCTCATGGATAGCTCACCTGGCTTCGGGTCTTATGTATACGACCAATTACGCGCTATTAACACTTGGTTTCCCTGCGACTCCGGAGCTTTACCCCTTAGCCAAGCCGCACACATAAACTCGTTGGCTCATTCTTCAATAGGCACGCCGTGACGGTTATAAATAACCGCTCCGACTCCTTGTAAGCATATGGTTTCAGTACTATTTCACTGTCCTTTCGGACTACTTTTCACCTTTCCCTCACGGTACTAGTTCACTATCGGTTTCTACAATGTATTTAGCCTTACCAGTTAGTTCTGGCAGATTCCTCCCGGCTATTCGTGTCCGGAAGTACTCAGGAATAAGGACAAAAGAGGTGCATATATTTCGAATACGGGGCTATCACCCACTATGGCGCTGGTTTCCAACAGCTTTTCCTATATATGTACTTTGTAACTCTTCTCGTAATAAAACGACGTCTTTACCCTACAACCCCACAATCCGAAGACTGTGGTTTGGGCTGTTCCCGTTTCGCTCGCCGCTACTCAGGGAATGTTGCAACTACGTTGCATTTTTTTATTTTCCTCTCGGTACTGAGATGTTTCACTTCCCGAGGTGCGCTCCGATAATACTTATGAGTATCGGTTATTGAGGTTTGCTCAATAGGGTTTCCCCATTCAGAAATCTCCGGATCAAAGGTTAGAGACACCTCCCCGAAGCGTATCGCCGCCTCTCGCGTCTTTCATCGCCATGTAGAACCTAGGCATCCACCATATGCTCTTAATTTCCTATTAGGAAATCTAGAAATCATTTTCTATATATCAGTATCAGCTTGCTGATACTGATCAATTCAATAGCAACAGAATTTCTTCTATTACAATTTGTTCCTTCTCTGTCGTAGACCGCTCCACAACATTGAAGGTCACTGTCTCTCCCTACCTGCAGCAACGCTAATCTTATCCCTTATCAGAAAAAGACGCGCCTTACTCTTACTCAGAGTGTGCTACGAGAGGACAGGATTCATTTATCAAAAAACTTTAACTCTATGACTTGAAATAAAAACGACCGCGTCAGACGCGGCGGCAAGCAAAATTACTTGGCTAGGCCGCCGGGTTTGCTTTGGTTTTTTCTATACTTATCATAGGCTCGGAGAGTATAGATGATGGGTAAAACAAAGTCAAGCCTTTGCCTGTCTCATTATTATTGGACCACAGCCGTCAAACTTTTACTCTGAAAACCAAGCAAAAATTCATATAAAAATACCCCCAAAAAGGGGGCATTTTTATTATAAATCAAGGATTATTCCTTACGGTCAGTAGAAAGATCGTCAGCAATACGATTTACAAAACGTCCAGCAGCATCTTTGCCGCCCAAACCGAATGATAGACCAAATGCTAGAGCAAACATTACAACAAGACCTGTAAACAGGATCTGTCCGAAATATCCGAAGATACCGAGCTTATCAAGTGCAGTTACTACTGAAAGAATCCAGATAGCATAGTACACAATAGTACCAAGCATTCGTGATGAACGAACATTTGCCACGGCAGCACTAGCAGAAACGAATTTACGAGCAAAATCAGCAACAATTGTTCCCGCAACGAGGATCAATGCAGCGATGATCACTTGAGGAATATATGCCAATACTTCTTGTAGGAACAATGTTACTTGATCAAGACCAAGAATGTTCAATGAGGCAACAAGAAATACTACAATGATGAACCATTTAACTAGTTCGCCAAATACCTTACCGATGTGCAAGCGGATACCAGCACGAGCAAGGGCAGATTCTGTTCCTGCGTTCTTGAAAAGGCGATCAAGTTTCAAGGCATCAATACCAGCAGTAACAAGACTACCGAGTGTTGAAGCAACGATCCAGCCAATAATGAAAATAACGAGTGCCAGTAAGATCTTAGGGAAGATAGCAATAAAGCCGTACCATAGTCCTTCTAATGAAAGAAGAAATACCTGACTCCATGTTTGAATAAGCATAGATATAGCGCAAATGCGTTGTATTAAAATTTAGTAATGCACTGTACGAATTACAGTATGTTAAGTATACCGCAAAACTAGCCTGATAAAGGCTAGTTGGGCATAGTGAAGGTGGAAAAGTCCTTGAGGGCGATCAGTCGCTCATGAGGGAAATCAAAGACATCTCGTAATAGTTTGTCATACATTGAAACGCGGTAATTAAAATCAGCGACATCAAACACTGCATATACCAACTCTTTACCGAGCTCACTTTCCAAGACTGACACTGCTTTTTGAATATGACTACGCTTGAGGTGATCACCAACCAAAAGGAGATCCAGGCGGCTTTCACTGTTTTGAATGAAAATGCCAGACACTACGAGAAACTGAATACGCCCAGCGGGACGGAAACGCTTAACGAGATCAGCATGCTTAAAGAAGTCCCCTTCTATTAATAACTGTTTGAGTTCAAGAATGTATGGAAATTCAGGATCAAGAAACCAGCCTTGGACACGCTTCTTTGACACCTTACCTGTTCGCCCATGTACTACTTCTTTAACAAAGCTTTTCTTTTTTACCAATGTCATAGCAGCAAGCTGATTGGTTACGCGACGAGCCATTGGTACCTGCATACGAGAACGCTCAGCTATTTGATCTGCTTCGTACCCTTGTTCTGGGTTCAATAGAAACAACCGCATGATTTTCACGCGTTGAATGCCACCTAAAAGTTTTCCTAGAATTTCCATCTTTACTTTCCACTCTTTATTACCCGATGATTATACAGCTGGTGCTCTATTGCACACAAGCCAGTTTTGGGGTGTAAATAAAAAAAGCCGCTTCCAATACTGGAAACGGTTTTTTGTTGACGGTGTGTCTTAGGTAAAAGGCCTATGAGTTTGTACCGGCATTACTGGTACAGTACATAATAACCTTTCTGTTTGTGATGCGACTGTTCTGAGCAACAGTGTTGATAAACAATACAGTGGCATGCCGTAGATGGAATCCCCTTCTACAACAAAAGAATGCTGGGTCACCACCAAGACGGCGGCGGAGTGAGTCATGCTTTTTGCGACTGTTTCTGAATTAACAGTTGATGCTTTTACTAATGAAGCCCCATAAACGATAAGGAACAACACCATCTCCCTAATGAAAGTCATACTTCTCATGCGGATGTGGTTTATGTCTGATCACACCTTACACTAGGAAGAAAATATGTCAAATAAAAACACCCGATTTTCATCGAGTATTTTTATGATTCCACCTTGCACTGCTCGCGGTTTTGGGCCGCTCCCAGCACCTACGGAAAGCTTTCCTAAAATAATCTTATCGATTATTTTAGTTCAACCTTTCCTCCGGCTTCTTCGATAGCTTTCTTGAGAGCATCTGCTTCATCTTTCTTTACTCCTTCTTTAAGAGTAGATGGTGCAGCGTCAACGAGGTCCTTAGCTTCCTTAAGTCCGAGGCCAAGAGCTTCCTTAACAACTTTCATAACAGCGATCTTCTGCTCACCAGCAGATGCTAGAACAACAGCAAAACTGTCTTTTTCTTCAACATCACCTGCAGCTGCGGCAGGACCTGCTGCTGCTACTGCAGAAGCTGATACGCCGAATTTTTCTTCGAATACTTTTACAAGTTCATTGAGTTCAAGAACGCTCAAGCCTTCAATAGCTGAAACGATATCTTTAAACTTTGCAGGAACTTCTACGTTTTTTGTTTCTTCCATATAGTTTGTTTAGAGTTAATTAATTAGAGACAATTAAGCATTCTTCTTTGCAATCTGATCGAGTGCAATAGCGAAACGCTGAATTGGTGAATTGATGATATTGACGAACATGCCACGCAATGTTTGCAATGGTGGAATAGTCGCAATAGCCAACATTTCAGTTTGGTTTTTGAATCCTTTTTCAAATACACCGCCGACAATACTTACGATACCCTTGTTAGTGATCTGGAAGTCATAGACTTCGCGAGCAGCAGCAAGAGGGTCAGTACTGTATGCAACAGCAACTTCGCCATCAAGTTGAGGAAGTTCTCCATTGTAGCCTTGCTCAGCGAGCACACGCTTCAAGAGAGTCTTCTTCCCTACTTTGTAGCCAACGTCAGAAGCGCGAAGCTTGCGACGAAGAGCATTACTGTTGGCAACAGTTTGTTTATTGAACTGAACAAAAACGATTGATTCAGCCCCTGTAACAATATCTGAGAAAGTAGACACAATAGCCTGCTTTTTCTGTTTTGAAATTGCCATAATATTTTTTGTTGTTAATAATTCCCTTTTACAGGAGTGCAGAGATAAAAAAGATTTAGGTAGGAATTTTATAGCATTCCTTCACTTACGTTCAGGACCTGCGGCCTACTGTCTTCAATCTACACGCAATGACTATATCAAATATAGTCAAAAAGTCAATTACTGTACTGCGATAAGTGCTACTGCCTGAACTGAGTCACAGGTCACAGCAAATGTGCCCGAGTCATTGAATGAAACCAGCACATAATCAAATGGCTCTATTCTATAGGTACGAGGACCAACAATAATAGTACGTTGCCACCGAGACTCATTATCAAACATTAAAGCACTCTTTTGTGGGATAACTGTGGTTAAGGGCTGGGCACGACAACTAGTATCGAGCTGAATTACTCGCCCTGCATATACTTGGAGCGCTTCATCGCGACTCATTGAGTTCGTTGCACCTGCACCAGAAACTTCACGCAATGTAGTATATTCGCCATTATCACCCTCAATTGAAGCCTTACTATCAGCAGTAGTTACTTGCTGTGCTTCAGGGAGGAACACTATTGGGCTGCGAAAATAGACATGCCTTAGTTTTAATACAAAAAAGAGACCGATTGCTATCACAGCAATAATGCCAATGACGATCCCCGATCTCTTTTTTGATATACGCATATTTCTAGATTACTTTACTGTAATTGTTGCAGCTTTTGCATTTGCATCACAACTTACTACTTGAACATTAGAAGTAGTGATCTTTGCAGTCTTGTAGTGATGAGCACCGATCTTAACACCAGTAGCACCACCAACAGAGATAGTGTGGTCAACATTACTGTTATTTGCTAGAAGAACTGTAGAACCAAGAGATTGAACATGGTCAGTTGGAGTAGCGTTACAATCAGCTCCGAACACGATCAAACGGCCACTGTATTGAGCAAGCATAGCATCCCATGCAGATTTACCACCGTCTGAAGCCTTCATACTAGTATCTGTTGTACCTGATGCAGTTCCATCAACTGCAGTTGTATCAGCAACAGGAGCCATATCGTTATCATCCTTTTTCATATGAGAAACAGCAACTGCTAATGCAATCACTACTAAAATCGCAATACCTGCGAAAATCATATACTTAGTATTAGCGCTCATTTTCGTAGAATTGTTTTGGTTATTTTGTGACATATGCAGAAATTATACCACCATTCCTTTTTTTGTGTAGAGAAGTTATCAACTATACAAACTCAAAAATTATTATATAATAATGCCATGTTGCAGCACCAACGCACTATCCTCTTTTTAGGAGATGTCCTTTCACTCATCATCAGTTTTATACTGATGGTATTTCTTCGCTTTGATTTCGCTACACAGTCCATATTCATTGATCAACAGGCAATGCTTTTCGGCTGGCTCTTTGTTGTATGGTTGATTATTTTCTTTGTGTTCGATTTATATAATCTTCGTCGCATCAATCCTAACCCTCACAATATTGGACTTTTACTAATGAGTATTCTTATCAGCATCCTACTTGGCGTTGTATTCTTTTACTTATTTGCAACTAATGGTATCTCTCCGAAGACAAACCTTCTGATCGTCGGCTTTCTTTCTTTCATACTATTAATTGGTTGGCGAAGGCTCTTCTATCACCTCTTCACTGTACGCTTCACTCGTACTATCGCGACTATTGGTATTAGTCCTTTAATCGGCGAATTACAAAAAGAACTACAAAAGAATCCGCATTTCGGTGAACATATTATTCATTGGAATGATTTAAATGAAGTAAACAATAAATATGACGTCGACATTTTGATTGCTGAACATACTGATCCTCAAAAACTTTTAACTGTTGCTAAAGATCTCAATGCAGAAGTACTTACCTTAGGCGAAGCATACGAAACATTTTTTGCAAAAATCCCTGCATCATTGATCACTGACGAAAAAGCAATTGGTATGATGACTCAACATGAAAGTCGCGCAGCTCATATGATTTATCGCTCTGTCGAAATTATTTTTGCGGTAGCTGTACTTATTATTACTTCACCATTTGTTTTAATTGCAATCATTGCACGATTGCTCGAAGATGGTAGTCCTATTTTCTTTAACCATGATCGTGTTGGCAAAAACGGCAAAATATTTACTGTCTACAAACTGCGTTCAATGATAAAAGAAGCCGAAAAAAATGGAGCAGTCTGGGCAGATCAAAAAGATACCCGTATTACTACCTTGGGTAAAATTTTGCGCAAAACTCATATCGATGAAGTACCCCAGATGTGGAATATCATTAAAGGAGATATCGCTCTTGTCGGCCCACGTCCTGAGCGCCCTGAATTCGTCTCACAACTAGAACAAGACATTCCCTACTATTTCCTGCGTCACACTATCCGTCCAGGATTTACAGGCTGGGCTCAGATCAAATATCGTTATGCACGCACAGTGAGAGACGCGCAGGAAAAGTTTGAATATGATGCGTACTATATAAAGAATAGAAATATTCTATTAGACTTCGGTATCGTATTGAAAACACTACAAATTATATTTACACATTAATACATGGAAAGATTAAAACGTTTTTTTTTAAAAAATACCTCAGATAAGCAGACCTTTATAAAAAATACTGTTTGGTTATTTATTGGCGAAATAATTGGGCGCCTACTTAAATTAGCAATCGTTATATATGCTACTAGAAAATTTGGTGTTGATGGTTGGGGACTATTTTCTTATGGACTGGCCTTTGTTTCTTTCTTTTATGTATTAGGAGACCTTGGAATCAATATATTCATTACTAGAGAGATGTCAAAAGACAATAAGAATAAGTATACACATGTCGGGACTTCATTCATCATTAAGATGGGGCTATTGTTTGGGCTTTTTATCATTTCATTAATTGCGGGTCCATATATTGGAAACATCCAACTTGGGTTACCATTTTTTACAGTATTATCTGTGCTTTATTTTTCTGACTGTGCACGTGAGTTTGCACTATCTGTGGTACGAGCATCGGGCAAAATGGAACAAGAAGCATTTTCTAAAATAATGATGAGTGCCATCATCACCATTCTTGGGATTGTATTGATACTAAAGGCTGCCACACCTATGTCATTGGCAATTGCGTATATGGTAGGCAGCGTTATTGCTACAATATTTGTCATGTGGTCCATTAGAAAAGAATTCCGATTAATGGATTGGAATCTTTCAAAAGAAAGCGTGCGAATTATCTATGCGTTCTCTTGGCCCATTTTGATAATAAGTCTATCAAGCTTCGTATTCAACATTGATGCGATCATGCTCGGGCAGATGCGTTCAACTATTGATGTCGGGCTATACGCTGCGGCACAACGTATAGTGCAGTTCCTTGCAATCATGCTGGGCTTTATTGCGACATCTGCCTTTCCTTTACTTTCAAAACATGAGGGCGACGACGGGAAGATGACTAACATAATTGAAAGAATAATGATTCTGGTATGCGCCTTTGGTGCCCCTATAGCGATAGGAGGACTGCTGTTGGGCACGCAGCTTATGACATTTATGTTTGGTGCGGACTATGCGACAGGAGGTGCGACCTTCGGTATTCTAATGATTTCGTTATTCGCCTACTTTCCAAACACTATTCTCACTACAGTTATTTTTTCAAAAAACATGCAGCGCCGGTTTATGTCTGCGATTGCCTACGGTATTGCAACAAACATCGCCTTGAACTTTATTCTTATACCACCGTATGGCGCGGTGGGCGCAGCATGGTCGGTAGTGGTTACACAATTCGTTATCATGATAATAAACTGGAAGATGTTAAAAAAGTACGTTTCATTTAGCGTAATACCAAAAACAGGCAAGATCCTCATTGCCTGCATTGCAATGGCACTCGTTATCTTTATTTTTAATAGTATTGGCGCACATCTCATCGTCACCATTGTTGTAGCGGCGGCGGCTTATGCTGCTTCCCTGTTCTTACTGAAAGAATCTTCTGTTGGTGAAATACTTTCACTAATCAAAAAATAGTCTTTGTTTCCTTTCACTATTCTCTTAAAAGCTTTCTTGTAAGCAATATTCAACCGAACGAAAAACTTTTCAGTGTCCGAACGCTTCCATGTATTATTCAACCATTGATATACGTTTTCACTACTGCCTCGATACAGTACAGCCCAAAGCCCGCAATTGCCTGAGTGCGTTATAAGGTATTTGCATTTTGCTTGAATAAGCAATGCTGCAAAGAAATCCGCTCCAAATCCTGCACGATCCTTCCTTGAGAGTTCGTCATGAATGGTTGAGCTCTTTTTATGCATGTGAGGAATTTCTTCAATCATGACGAATCCCGGTAGCTCTTTTCCAAACGCCTCAATAAACTCTGTTTCATCACTTTGCACGAGAAATACTATGTTCAGATTCTGTTCTTTGATTTTCTTGGCCTGCATGATGAATTCCTGATATGGAGCAATTCCTGTTTCGGTTGATTTATCATTGCCTCGGTAAAACACGCCGCAAGTATTATCATAGTCAATAGTATATTTTTTCTGATAGGCATCAACTATAGAAATTACATAATCGCTCGGCGAAAAATATTTTTTAACAAACAGTTGCAATCCTTTGTGGTCCAAATCACTATAATCAAAAAATTGCATTTCGTTGTAGAAATTAATATGGCCAGTATACGAAATAGGAAGACTGTTGTCTTCGAAATACAGAGGGGTGAGATCTACAGACTGATCAGACTTATACAGTGAGAACTGCGCAGAACTGTCCACCGCACCTGGGATTGTGTGTTTTTTATTATAAAACCATACTGCCCCTTCAAGCCTCTTTGAGCAGCATGAGAAGAATCCAGCATTGTGTATTATTTTAAGTGTTTTCATAAAATGTTTATTGATATGCAGTATATAGATATCAGATTGACCTGTATATGCGTTGAATCTTATATACCATGCTTTGAGGTATCGGGACAAAAGAAATTGCAACAAAACCTACGTATCGTAGTACAGAAATTGCAATTCCAATAAAACTATTCGGATAATATTGACGATAACGCCACGCAATTTTTAAAAAGTTTCGAGCTTGGGATGAGCGATTACTCGACGTGAGGCTGTCTGAATGAGCAGTAAGTGCTGTAGTGTATTGAATTATGTTCCCCATTTTCCCCTGCTTTCCTAGCCTTAGCCAAAGTTCATAGTCTTCGGCATGGAGAAATTCTTTTTTTTCACTGTAAAGCCCAGCTCTTTCAAGTGCTGCTTTGTTTATCATAACTGTCGGATGTAGGAAACAATTTTTAGAAAGCAGTCTTGAGCGAATATCTCGATCTGTTTGCGGCATAGTATTTTTTGACACTTCTTTGCCTTCAGTGTTTACCACCAATGCATTTGTTCCCACAAGGACATATCCTTCGTGTTCCAGGAAATATATAACTTGCAAAGATAACTTGTCTATATCAATCCAACGATCATCATCATCAAGTCTTGCAATATAGTCACCTTTTGCCAATGAAAGCCCTTTATTTAAAGTTTTTTGAATACCAATATTTTTTTCATTCTCAATAAAAATAATTCTATTTTCATTTTTTGCATACTTTTCAACAATGCTTCTGGTATTGTCGATGGACCCATCACTAATAATCAAAAGCTCCCAACTAATATATGTCTGCCCGAACACGCTTTCGATTGCCGCCGCAATATATTTCTCGCCGTTATATGTTGGTAAAATAATACTAATAAGAGGTTTCATGTTTTTTTAGTGATTCAATTTTCATAAGGTATTGCTCCAGTTTCTTATCATGTATCTTTTTGAATGTAAACGAAAACTTTATTTTTCTGAGCAATATAAAAAGATTATTTATATGATGACTAATGCTAAAAAAATTAGTGCTCGATTTTCCCACAACAGTAACTGTTGCTGGAGCCGGCTTTCGGGCCTTCGAAAAAGCAAGTAGAAATTTATTTTTAATATACTGGCGACTTGTTGCCTTGGCTAAGTTCGGGTACTTATTATGACCAAAGTGCTTATCAAAAACAGCTACCGCAGTAGAATACATGGTGACACTATCAGAAGTTAAGCCATCGCCTCTGCTTCTGCATAGTGTCAGGTACTTATCTTGGTGTAAGAAATTAACACCATTCCCTGCCAAAGAGAGCCAGTAATCGAACTCCTCTGCTGAACGCAGCTGTTCGTCAAAACCACCATATGTTTCAAAAACACTCCTTCGAAAAAATACTGTACTTGTATATATAAAATTGCCATACTGCAGTAATTTTTTATATACCCTCGTGCCATTAATTGTTGCTAGATCATGACTATAAATCGTATTCTCTCCCTCCATAAAATAATATACTTTTGAGTAGGTAAAATCAGCAAACTCATGCTTTTCTAAAAATTCTACCTGCGACTCAATTTTGTCCGGCAGCATAATGTCATCAGCATCTAGAATACAAAAGTACTCACCAGTAGCATTTTTGAAACCGGTATTTCTGGCAGTAGATGGTCCAGCATTTGCCTGACTGATGAGAACTATTCGTGAATCTTTTTTAGCATATGATTCTATTAAATTAATAGTGTCGTCTGTTGAGCCATCATTCACAACAACGATTTCAATATGCTGGTATGTCTGCTCGATTGCAGACTCAATAGCTTGAGCGAGATATTTCTCACTATTATATGCAGCAATAATTATGGATATTAATTTTTTTTGATTATTGTTCATCGTACTGTGCTTTGTACTGAAAGCTCAAAGCAAGAATTATATAGAAACAATACAGAGATAACATGCCGTCAAAAAACAATGCTACCGTCAGCGTGAAGAGTATGCCAAACAAAGCCAGAATTATTGCACTAGGACTTCTTTTCAACTTTCGCAGAAGTTCAGCAAAAGCGCTTCCAACAATATAGAAGTACACAGCAAGACCTAATAATCCTCCCCAAAGCCCGATTATAAGATAGGTACTATCTGGTCCAAAATAGATATGAACGCCGTCTTTGTCATGAAAGTTAAAATCATGAGAAGAATTTGGGCCGACACCAAACGGGTGCTGTAGTATATATTTCGGATACAAATGCCAAATAATAAGACGCGATTCTGTCTGAGGAAGTTTTTGTATTTCAGCAACAGTAACATTGGCCACACTGCCCCCACTTGAAGCCGGGAGTGTGAAAGTGTTTGCTGTCTTCAGTAGGGTCGCCTGCTTCGTAGCACGGGGCGTTATGCTGTATGCAACTGATATTATAGCAAGAACAATTATTCCACCTATAAAAAATTTTTTCCATGTAAATTCTCTGGATATATATATCACCCAGGTTACAAACGCGCCGAACAACAGACTTACGGCGGCACCGCGAGAAATAGTCCAAAACACCAATGTAGCTGCTAATATGCCTAATACACCATACAATACAGGTGTCCACCACTTCTTATTTTTATTACTCAATGAAAAAAGTGCGAGACTAATAAAAAACATAGTAGGAACAAGCAATGTTTTTGACAGAATATTTGGGTCAAGAACCTTATCTAGTGAGAAGTCGTTTGTAACGCCCCAATACCCCACCCAACCGTGAGTTAGAAAATAATACAGTAAATGTACGTTTGGAATAAGAATTGCATATAAAGATCTTCGGGCAAACAACTGGTCACCTTTCGAATAAAAAGATACCAGAAAAAACAATATAATTCCCATTGTAAAAGTACCGAAATCAAGAATAGTAGTGAGGGTTGTGGGTATTGCCAGATAAAAAATAGCAATTGCCCAGCCGATAAAAATTAGCCCGTAAAAACATATGATGGCGATAAGAATCTTTTTTGGAATTGCGTTAAAGAAATCTTTGACCTTGTGTTCTTTCAGTAGATAGAAGAATGTCAAAAGTACTGACAAAACCATTAATATCTGAAAAAGGTTTGGAATATGGTAACGTGAAAAACTTCCTTTCTGGAGATTAAAAGCAATAGCGACTATAGTACAGATCAGTACTATTTTATTTACGGTCAGAAATTTATTAGAAGGCATATAATACTCCGTCTTCCTTATAAATAGTATAGCTGTCATTTGCAGAGAGAATAATTGCTTCTATTTCTGCAGGGTTGTTTTCAATATGGTATGTACAGATTGCTAGTTTTGGCTTGAATTTCTTCAGTATACCAGCCGCACCTTGCAACATACCGGCTTCATACCCCTCAATGTCAGCCTTAATAAAACTGACAGCTGTCAGCCCTTCAGCTTCAGCAAAATCATCCAATGATACTACACTTGATAGTACGTCGGTCTTTATACCAGCATATTTTCTTACTATTTTAATTTTGCCATTGTTCATCTCGCTAAGCTTTTCTAAGTCTGACTTTCTACTTTCTTCAGGCTCAAAAGCATACATTTTTGAAGCGCCCTTGTACGCACATAGTGCAGAAAAGTCTCCAGGAGCAGACCCGAGATCAATAACAATATCTCCCTCCTTAACAATTACCTCATTAAAAAAATATGTAAAACCATGACTAATGATATGCCCGCCCAAATACTTTGGCTCACCGTGCATGCAGATATCACTGCAATACACTAATCGTGGATACTGTTTTTTTTGATCATGATAAAACTGAGCGATGTTTTCCTTCGTGTAAGGAAGATTTTCTACATGCGGCTTAAGCAGGTTTAAGAAATAGTCTGGAGTGAGCACGCAATGTGGGAGCTTAATGCCATTAAAATTATACCCGTAACTGGTTTTAAAAGTATTGATTTCCTTTTTTATTTTTATGTACTCCCTATCAGTTATTAAGTATTCCTTGATGGCTTTAATTTTTTCTTTTTTGTATACCGTTGCCAGCAATTTTACTCGCTCTTGCCAAATTGCTAATAACTGCCAAAGCAGCGAACGGCTAATACTTTTAGACTTTTTAAGTATGACTTTAATGTTTTCCACGTTTCTTGAGACTAAATAAACAACTGTTGCGCAGTGTGAATTAGTATGATTATACCATAATGAGAATAGTGTTCTCTAGGTTCAATATTTTAATTTGTGTATAATCAGAAAAGCATGAAAAAACAAATGAAGGAGTTCGTATTCTCTAGAACACATATTGACATCTGGAATGATAATGGTAGGAATCGAGAAGCCTGGCTGGAAAAAACATTGGCCAAGATTCCAGCGGGAAAAACATTGCTTGACGCTGGAGCTGGAGAACTTCAGTATAAAAAATTCTGTGAACACCTCGATTATACAAGCCAAGACTTTGGAGGATACGATGGCCAAGGAAATGCGGAAGGCTTTCAAACAAAAACTTGGGACAATACTAAGCTGGACATTGTTTCGGATATTATAGATATCCCTGTAGAGAATGCTTCCTTTGATTCAATATTATGTGTTGAGGTTTTTGAGCATATCCCCCAACCAGCATTGGCGGTCAAAGAATTTTCTCGCATACTGAAGCCCGGCGGCGCTCTTATCGTGACCGCGCCTTTTTGTTCACTAACTCACTTTGCTCCGTTCTACTTTGCAAACGGATATAGTAAATACTGGTATGAAAAAGTCCTGACTGAAAATGGTTTTGAAATAGAGGAAATGGATTTCAATGGCAACTACTTTACCTATATGGCGCAAGAATTGCGAAGATTGCCTTTTATGGTCAATAATTATCATAAGAAGGATGTCTCTTTTATTAAAAAAATTGGACGTGTAATATCTATGTTTTTTCTCAAACTCTTTATCGCTCCATTATTTTTACTGCTTTACATTTTTTCAAAAAATGATGTGAGCTCAAATCAAATACTATGTTTTGGTATCCATGTAGTAGCTAAGAAAAAATAAAGCGGCATGATTTGCAATGAATTATACGACGACCAAGGTCTCGGTAACCAACTTTGGAACTATGTAGTAACTCGTATTATAGCTAAAAGAAATAGCAGCGATTTTTCTATTCTAAAAAAAGAACGATTCAAAGGAAAGGATTTCATGAATCTGGATTTTGGCACCCCACTACAGGGCGGCATCACTTCAAAAAGAGGATATTTATTTACACTACCTAACGGCATTACAAGTTATTACAAAGAACGACGAGAACTATTTGGCACAACCACTGTCCTCTCTGATATGACTGACGACATATCTCGTACAGATCTACACCTTCTTACCGTTCCCTCAAATACTAAAATTGAAGGCAATTGTCAGTCTACAAAATATCTTGAAGGCAATAAAGAAAACATTTTAAATTGGCTTACGATAAAGGATGAGTACAGGCAATATAAAACCGAACCAAATGTGTGCGTTATTCATTTGAGAACTGGAGACTTCATGCAGTCAAAGGCTTTTCTACCGATAGAATACTATCAGCAGGCTATGGGGCACATTAAATCTATCGACAGTACTATTATTTTTCAATGCGTAACTGATCAGAAAGAAATGGCAGAAATATTATTACCTGGAGTACAAGTTATCGGCTCAGCGGCCTCAATCGATACTGATCGCAATAATGCGCCTCATCACCATGGAGGACCGATTGGGATTGATTTTAGCCTGCTTATGAATGCCCGCTACCTTATCATTCCAAACTCAAGTTTTTCATGGTGGGCAGCATACTTGAATACTACTAATAAAATTATTGTTGCTCCAAAGTATTGGGCACGATTCAATATCGCTGATGGCTTCTGGTCCCCTTTTGATATTATTACATATGGATTTACCTATCTTGATAAGCAAGGAAATGTGTTCTCATCCGAACAGTGCTGGGAAGAAAAAAATGCTTTTGAGAAAAAGCATGAAAATATGTTCAATGCAGACAACGAACTTAACAAGTCTTGGAAAAAGCATCGTTTCCTTATAATGGCGTATGTTGCATTTATTATAAAAAAATTACCGACATTGCATAAGCATATCTTTAAGTAGATCGCACTGTACGCAATACTGTTTTAACCAGCAGTGCTAACTTAGACAATAGATAAATGGGTAGTTTTTCTAAGGGTATAGTATATTTATTTTTTGCGGTAGGTTTATACTGTCTGAATTCTTCGGCAATAGTAATAAACTCTTGTACTATAACTATGTTATCAAAATGCTTTTTTGCATATTCCAATACATCCGCACGATAAATACTATTATTTTTTATCTGTGTATTTATGGCTTCAGCTATGACTATGGGGTCCGAAACATCATCAGGTAAAATTGTAATAAATGGTAATTTTTCATCTAAATTTGCTGCTGCAGATTTTGATACGACAATAGAAAGTCCAGCTGCTAATGCTTCTGGTACAACAAGCGGCGCAGCTTCACCGTCGGATAGTAATACGAGACAACTGTACAGCGAAAGGTTTTTATACATTTCTTCTTTCATCCAATATCCTAAATGACGTGCGCGACCACCGGCTTCGAAGGTTGGGTCTTGTATCGGCCCGACAAAATCAATATCGACAGTATTTGAAACCATGGTTGCTAACCATGCCTGTCTTTTTCGTGGTTCAATTCTCCCTAAACATATTGCCCTGCCATTTCCTTTTTCTCGAGCAAGAAAGTTTTCTGTATCAATTCCGTTAGGCAACACATGTATGAAGCCTCTGTATCCATTATCAGCATATAACTGTGCGATCTCTGGAGAAGATGCGACGATGCCTGAACTTTTCATTGTGTCATAAAAAACTGAATAGTATCCAATTGACCATTTCTTTGTATTGGTAATATACCCAGACTGACAATTGGTACAAAAAGGAACTACTAAATGACGTGAAAAAAAACTAACGTATTCGCTGTAATTAAGAAATACAAAATCAAATCTTCCTGCATTTATCTGTGCAACAACTGGCTTCAGATTCTGGTCATTAAAAATGACGACCTCATGACCTTCTTTTTCTAGGCCAAGCTTATAATTCCAAAGCACCATTTCCAATGCTCCAAATTTTTTTGAAGGAATATCATCGATCCCTGCGCCAATTAATGCTATTTTCATACCTTATCGTTTAATTAAAATTATATTCTGATCCATTCTTTCGGAATGACTTCTTCCGTATTCACACTAGTATCATTAACCCATTTTTTTGGAGCAACAACTATCTTGTCCTGACCGTTGCCAAGCCATCCCGCCCACCATGACAGACTGCTATTGGCTAATACGAGGTGCCGGCAGCTTTTCATGAGCGTAAGGCACTCCGCCATCGATATGTCATTTTTAATATACCTAGTCGGATAATCAAACAGAAGATTTTCCTCGCACCATTCTATGCTATCTCGATCAAACACGTATATACGCTCTATCTTTCGAGTAGTGGCAATTGTTTCAATTGCCTTCTTGTAGTAGTCGACACCGACTGTTTCGTGGAACGTATTCCCAAGATAATCCCCTCTCCGCACGTGCACACACACGGAATGCTCAGAAGAAATATCCGCAACCAGTCGCGTTATTTTTTCAGAGGGGTGTTTCAGCGTAAAATCCTTCAGCAAGATTTCCCTGCTATCGGAGAAATATGCAGGGTTTTGCCACCATCCTTCTAGGTATGCATCGGGACCAAGCGATAAGACGCGGACATCAAACGAATACTCCTTGCGTTCTTTTCCGGGACTATTGAAAAACTTTCGGCGAACATAATCGCCATAGCGCATCAGCATCCCTGAGAAGTGGTGCCTGTACAGGAACGGTACTTCCTTATTTTTAACAACTCGCGCATCGATATTAAATTCTCCTAGGTTGTATTCACGAAAGGTAAAGTTTGGTATAGGTGTCCGGTCCAGCAAAAAAGACGTGTCGAGCCCGAGGGGAACGTTGTTCTTCATAGCCAAAACATTTCCAGCAGCATACTGAAACATCTGATTTCCCATCCCGCCGGCCAATCTAACGATAATCATACTATTGTAGCAACTTTCTATACTCCACCGCCGAAGAATAGTTTCCATTAAGACTGACGGCCTTGTTCAGTAGGACTTTTGCGTCATTAACATTGTGTTCATACGCGAGTGTCTGCGCGTAAAAGTAATAAATCTGCGGATCTGTCGGAGACAATGCAAAGGCGCGCTTGGCGTATTCATCGGCCCTTAGCAGCAACGAGGCATCGCCAGTAAGATAGTACCGAAGATTCTGCAGTTGCAAAAGTGACAGCGACAAGTGGTAGTTGTAGTGACTTTTTTGCCAAATGGGATCCACTGCCGATACAAGTGCTGACAGCTCTTCTGAAGCCACCTTCTGATACATAGGATTAGCCTTTATTGCCTCCTTCTGAGAATCATAAGAGAAGAACAACGGATCAGTGTAAAATTCCGGATCAGTATTTACAGCATATGACCCCACAGAACGAAACAGGTGGCCATACATCGCTGCACGCTGATCGCTGTGCGCTTCGGCCACGCGCTGCAGTTCCTTGAACCTGTTCGAAGGAAATACTGCACCGAAGAGCCAGGCAGGTATCATTATCAGCACAATAGCGACACTTTGCGCATATCCTGCTGTCGTTATGTGATTATATTTTCTTTGCTCATCTGCAGTGTCAGAAAACCCTGCAATAATTGCAATGACCAGGAACAGCATTGCATAGCTAACAATTGACTCATAAATCATCTGCTGTTGCAACACGAACGCAATCAGCATACCGACAAGTAGCGCAGTGGTGTTTTTATCAAATACCCCTTTCTTATACAGTTGGAATATTCCTGCAAATACTGCAAAAAAAACAAGTACATAGAGAAGAAGTCCGACTACCCCTCCATTCACGAGCACCTCTAACGTGTTGTTGTGGGGATGAATGGCCCATACCTCGTTGCCGTGACCAGGATCAAACACGATGGGATCAAAATACTTTTGATACACTACATGCGAATTTTCATAGCCCCAGCCCAGCAGAGGGCGTTCCTTGATACCTTCAATCGATGTTTTCCAGTCTGTAATGCGGTTGCCAGACTCTGCTATGAAAAATTTTTGCAGAGGGGCACCTGGCTTCACTATTTGATACACGACCCCCGTTAAAACAAGCACCCCTAGTACGAGCCCTGCGATACCGAGTATTCGTAATCCCTTTTTTTCTTTCTGCAGGCTGCACCATACACACAGCGCGACAAGCAATCCCGCAACCAAAGAGGCGGTGGCGATGCGCGCTTGCCCAACAAGACCTAAGACTGAAGTGACAGTAAAATTCTTAAATACAGCCGCATTTAAAAATATAGGGCACACTGCTATAAGCAGTATGCCAAGACCGTATATCCATTTCCTGTACCTGCTTTTCTCCTGGGTAATCAAATAGGCTGTTAGGAATATCGAAAAAATAAAATATGCGCCGGCCAGTAGCGAGTTGCCCATCATTGCGCCTCCGGAAGACTTGTTAAGCATTTCCGAACCGATATCCCACACCCCATGTTCACCGGTAAGGAAGGTTGCGGTGGCCAACACTACCGAAGTAAAAAAGTTTGCCTGCAGTACATATGAAAGCAATTTCTTTTGCTGTACGCGCAACAGCGAAGTCACGACACATGCCAGCAAAAAAACATGGTACAGCAGTATCAACCCCGTACCGCTTTCAATTTTAGAGAAGAATGAAGTTGCAGGAGCAACGCCAAATATCGCGCTTACTGTCTGAGACAGCAAGAAAAGAAACAGCGGGAGCAGGAAAAGCATATTTTTCTTGCTGAGACGATAGCGGGTGTCACTCAAGAGTAACCATGTCCACAGTACGATCAGCAGGTCAACTGCACCAATCAGAAAGTACTGCTTTGAGGTAATGTACGAGCCTGCTCTGCCTGGGAAGTACAATAACGGCAACACTGCGAACACGCCTACCGCTATAGTCTGAATTACGTATTCCAAGAAAGATTTTTTGGCTGTTTGATCCTTTTTTTTTGCCATATGCCCCTAAGTATACAGATTATTTGACTGAATCCAACTGGTTAAGGCTGTTCCATGCCGTTGTTGAAATATCGGAAATAACCTTCTGCAACTTTATAAAGTCATCCCCCTTGGTCATCACGCACAAGAAATAGGGGTCGTTTTCCGAATACACAATGCCGCAGTCATGCAACTCGTGCACAACGTTGCCATTTTCAGAAAATGATCGTTCTCCAAATTTATGAGAAACAACAGTTCCTTCAGGTACTCCTGCCACCAACCCTATATTGAAAGTAGTTTTACTCATCAACTTAAGTGCCTGCTCAGAAACATCATCAGACAAAAATCCACCATTATACAAAGATCGAAATATTCGGGAGTACATATGGGGAGAAAACGTATCAATTGGATCACCCTGAGCGGGTATCGGAAGCTCTAGGTCTTTAAGCGTCTGATTAAACGCTTCTGCTCCAATAGCATTATTGATTGTATTTGCTGCCGTATTATCGGAATCTATTATCATAGTGGACAGCAATTGCGCAGCGGTGTACGTTTCGCCGGCCATTACTGATTTTTTTGGCGGATAAAAATCCTGATTAATGTTCTTATTCGTATCAACAGGCCGTATCATTATCTTTTTCATATACAAAAAATGGTTCTGCTGGACTTCTCTCAAAAATGAGATCAGCGATACCACCTTGAACATGCTTGCCGGGGAGTACTTTTGATCCTGATTTACACCTACCCATTTATCTTTACTAAGTTGCCGAAAGTACACGGAAACATCAACTGCTGCGCCAGTATGTTTTGCAGAATCAATATACGTGGCAATTTCACGTTTAAGCGACTGGAGCTGGGAAGTATCAGTATCTTCAGGCACACGATACAGCAGAACGGGCTTAATAAACTTATAGTCACCGGAATTTTGACGAATGATACTAGGAGTTACCTCTTTTTGCTTTCTTAGGAACCATCCTCCAATTACTCCCGCGCCGATTGCGCATCCGAAAAATATTGTATACATCAGCCTCTTTTTCATTTCGGGATTATAAGATAGGCATGCTCTAAATACAAGAAACAAAAAACCACCCCGAAGGGTGGTTTTTTGTTTTCAGTACCGTATACGATATCTGAGTCGTTAATCCGTAAGGATTACTGACCAGCTACGTATGCAGTGCGGAACTGGTTTGTGTTCAATCCAGCTGTGTAAGTAGTGTAAGTACTTGCAGAGTCAGTTGTATTGTTGTTCACGTTAACCAATTGACCACGGTATGAACCAGCTGATGTAGGAACATATGTTACAACCATGTTGAAAGTCTTTGTCTGTCCAACAGGAATTTGGTAATTACCGTTAGTATCAACAGTTAGACTGTCAGAACCTGTGTAAGTGATAGTTGCACTAGTACCAGAAGTCTGGAGAGCAGAACCGTTATCAACAGCATACTGGATAAACGCACCAGCTGTAGCAGCAGGAGTGTTTACACCACCTGTCGTAGACAATGAAGTCGCAGAAGGAATGTATGAAGTCTGACCGTATGATGTTACAGAGAAAGGAATAGTCATTGTGAAGATTCCGTGTGACTGTGAACCACCAGCAGAAGAGTAAGTGTTCATTGTACCAGCAGCAGCAGCTACGTTGATACCGTTAACGTAAAAGTAGTTCTTAGAACCAGTTGTAGAACCAACTAGGTATGTAGAACCAGTAATACGGTTTTGGTTAGCATCGTAAGCTGAGATAGCCAACACGTTAGCAGGAGTCAATTCAGCTACTACGTAAGTACCAGCTGTGAATGTTCCGCCGTTAACAGTGTTAACATCTGCTTTGATTGTGTACACATTTGTTGTTCCCATAGGGATTGCAACACCTGTGTTGTTGAAGTTAGTGAAAGTAACAGTTGCACACTTTGCATCTGAAACAGTACTTAGACTTGAACCAGAGATTGTAGAACAAGCTGTAGTTGAAGAAGGAACTGTCTGAGAATCAACTAGAGTACCAGCTGAGTTGTATAGACGTAGAGTAGATACAACATCTGATACGTTAGCAACAGTAGCACCAACACCAACAGTAACAGGAAGGTTCTGGATAGTAACGTTTGAACCAGATGCGTTCAAATCGATCATAGCAAGAGTAACACCCTGTGTGTTTGATGAAGCAGATGCCTGGATTGTGTGATCAGTTGAATCGTTTACATCCTTAGTAACGTTTAGCTTGATGTTTGAAGATGAAGCTGCAGTGTTAAAGATGAATGTAGAACTTGTCAACTGAGAATCAGCAACAGAATACTGGAAAGCTGAACCAGTTGAATCACTGTAACGGATAGAAGTACCAGTAATACCAAAAGTATTATTTGTACTTGTAAGGTTAGCAGTATCGATAACTGGAAGAGCTGTAACAGCGATGTACAAGTCACTAGTAGTGTTTGGGTTAAGCAAAGCACCAGAAAGTGGGATGTATGCTGAGTAAGCATTGTTGTACTGAGTGAATGAAGATGCAGGAAGAGAACCAACCTGAACACCGTTCAACCAAACTGAAACGTTTGATGCGTACTTAGTAAACATGTAGTCACCAGCAGTAACGTTATTCTTAAGAGTAACGTTCAAACCAGTTAGGTTACCAGTACCGCCTGCACCAGTAACGATGCGGAGGTCAGCAACCTGCTTGTTTGCCTGTCCAACACCAACGTTTGTAGCCAAGTAGCCTGAGCCACCAGTTACAGTGTTGATACTTAGAGGACCACCAGTTACAGAAGTACTTGTTGAAGAACAAGCCTGACCTGTAGTTGATGAGAATCCAACTGATGATACACATCCTGCAGGGAATACTGTTGTTCCAGGAGTACCAGAACAAGGAGCACCGTTTACAGTAGAGTAACCAGTAGTTGATACACATCCAGCTGGAAGACCTGTGTTAACAGTTCCAGTTGAAGTAACCATAGCAAGCTTCATGCCTGACATAGGACCAACAATGCCGTCAGCTGTAAGGCCGTTAGCAGCTTGGAAACACTTTACGGCTGCATTTGTTGCAGGACCGAAGTAAGTAGTTTCCATACCGATTGATCCAGCTCCAGAAACAGCTACTTTACATGAAGTCATGTTAAGAGTTTGTTGAAGTGAAACAACCTGTGAAGAACGCATACCCAATTTAAGAGTACTAGTTTGTACGTAAGCAGCAGTAGCTGTTGAAGCGATTGCGAGAGCAAAAGCAAAAGCAGCAACTGAACCTACAACGAATTTTGAAATTTTATTCATAAGTAGTTTTAGTTTTTATTAATCGTACAAAGCCCATTGCACTATCGACAAATAGTGCGAGCAATGACGTTTTCCCATGTCAGATGTCTTTATCACATCCGGACAATAAGAGTTGTAATTTGCAGACGGGAATGAATTACTGCATTCCGTATCTGCCGTGTCGACAAGGCCGATATCAAGTCTTCTTTAAGAGTACTTCTGTCACATACTATATATAGTATGTGACAGTCATAACACTTAGCAGAAAACAAAAGAACGACCATCGAAAATCTTGTAACGAGAGACCCTTCATATAAATATTTAGGATCCCTATTATTTAATTATCAATGATCATTCAATCCGTGGTTTTATACACGTTGTCTTCTGCGTACCTTTCATCGCGTCGATTGCTCGACGCGACAATTAGAGACAGAAAGACAGTTAATATAATAACACATTAACCCTATTCGGGCTAGCGTATTATTATCCACGAAGTATATCGTGTAACTGTATCTGCTGCAAAAAGAAAACGTGGAAAACCACTTAGTAATAGGACGACTGCACATACGATATATTACACGGAAGTATAGGTCGTCATATTTACTAAATTCATTAGCAGACAGAACGACTTAACTTAGTTACCGACTATTGAATTGATGAGTGTGAATTAATTCACACTCAAATAGATGCTCCACCTCTTCTCTCCTCTCTTGGTAATCTTCCCGCTGGCAACTAATGCGCTAAGTTCTCGTTGAATGGTCTTCTCACTGGTGTCCGAGAAGAGGGCGGCAATGTCCTTAATGGCGACTGATTTTCTTTCATTGATAAAAGACAAAATAGCATCCTGGCGCTTTGATTTATTTTCATTAACTAAGGGTATTTTGAGAGGATTGTTAATGGTCACTGGTCGGTTAGTATAGGACATTTTGTGAGACATATTTGCCGGATTGTGGGGCTTCATAATCTGAGTATCAGAGACAGGAGTAAAGAGGTGAGAAATGGTATCGGGTTCTGTACTAACATGTACTACGTAGTGACGAAGCTCAAGAGAAATAATAGATGCATTTTTCTCAGAAATTAATCCTGCAATAACTGCAGTATTAAGTAACCCTTCAACTGCGTGAGCCGCATCTGTTTTATGACCATCGTGACTACTAATACTTAGAGTCACCGCATGCGTCCGTAATGCATTTCGCAGAGGATCAGTATCGGACAAGTGACCTGAAACAAGGTAGAGTGCTGCTGCAATCTTTTGACCTTTAGTATTGTCTTTTATTTTTTGTTTTAAATTTAAATAGTTAAATTGGTCCATTATTTGTCTCTTATGTGTCCATTATCTGTCCGTTGTATAGGACAAGGTACTGGCAGTATACGCTTCTCTTTTCTATTGGACAAGTGCTGTCTATTATTGGTCGTGTCCGGTAAAAAGGTATACGCCACAATAGTTTTTCACCTTTAGCAGTGTTATACTCTAGGGACAAAACCTTTATGGCAAAGAAACAAATATCAAAGAAATCGACTAGTCAAAAAACCCCTTCTACTACCAATCACGTTGTTATTGGCCTACTCCTTATACTCGTGGGACTGATCGCTGTTGGCGGCTTCCTAGGTGCTGCTGGCGTAGGTGGATTCGTTGTTTCTGAAGGAGCATATCTCTTATTGGGTGCTGGTAAATACATAGTTCCCATTGCTCTTATTTCAGGCGGAGTACTTATTATCAGACAACGCAAACTTGATGCCACTGTGCGCGAGATCATAACAGCCACAGTTGGAATTTTGTCGCTATTAGTACTCCTCGCTATCTATGATGGTACGTGGGGCGGTCTTGTCGGACGACTCTTTGCTAGAGCATTATTAGGAGCCTTTGATACTCTTTTCTCTGCCATTATTTTACTATTCATTAGTATTACTTCATTCATTCTTTTCTTCGATCGCACACCAAACCTTTTCCCATTTTTCAATACAATTTTTAGCAAATTCGGTAACATGTTCAATCGTAATGAGGTGAGCATTGAGACCTCTTATGACGATGAAGAGTACGAATCCGATGATGAGGAAGTTTTGCCTGACATACGACGAGATGCAAAAGTAGTTGCGGAAAAAGCTCCCGTTGCCGTAGCAAAAGAAGTTCCTCAAAAAGATCTGACTATCAATGATTCATCTATCGGTAACGAGCTAGTGATCGATCCAAAACGTCAGGCTAGTTTCTTTGGTGCCTACACCCCTCCACCACTTTCACTCTTGAACGGTGACAGTGGCAAGGCCAATGTTGGTGACGTGAAAGCAAATGCCAACATGATCCGTCGCACGCTTTCTAACTTCGGTATTGAAGTTGAAATGGACGAAGTTACTATCGGACCAACAGTGACTCGCTATGCATTGAAACCTGCACAGGGAGTGAAACTTTCTCGTATCGTTGGCCTACAAAATGACCTCGCACTTGCACTCGCTGCTCACCCACTTCGTATCGAGGCTCCGATCCCGGGCAAAAGTTTAGTTGGTATTGAAATTCCAAACAAAACAAAAGCAACAGTTGGTCTTGCTGGCTTATTGTCTGATCCTTCATTTTCTCAAGAAAAGAAACCTCTCATGGTGGCTCTTGGACGAAATATTTCTGGCAAACCAGTTATCAAAAGTATTGCCAAAATGCCTCACCTTTTGATTGCTGGTACTACTGGTTCTGGTAAGTCTGTAACTATTCACGCTATCATTACTTCTCTACTCTATCGACATGGCCCAGATGATCTTCGTTTGATCTTCGTTGACCCGAAGCGCGTTGAACTTACTCTCTACAACTCAATCCCTCACTTGCTTACTCCTGTGATCACTGAACCGAAGAAAGCTATCTTGGCATTGAAATGGGCAGCTACAGAAATGAGTCGCCGATACGACATACTTGAAGGTGAGTCAGTTCGTGATATCGATTCGTACCACAAACTCTATGCCAAAGAAATTGCCAACCCTACTGAAGGTGGCGCAGACCGCATGCCATATATTGTGATCATTATCGATGAGTTGGCTGATATCATGCAGGCATACCCACGTGAACTCGAAGCAGCTATCGTTCGACTAGCCCAAATGTCACGTGCTGTGGGTATTCACTTGATCCTCTCTACACAACGCCCTGAAGTGAATGTGATCACTGGTCTTATTAAGGCTAACGTTCCTTCTCGTATTGCCCTGCGCGTTCCTACCGGTATCGACTCTCGTACTATTTTGGATACAACTGGTGCTGAAAAATTGCTCGGACAAGGTGATATGCTCGCTGTTGTTGGTGGCGACAGTCAAGCAGAACGTTTACAGAGTGCCTTCATCACAGAAGATGAGGTGAAAAATGTGGTAAAATACCTTAAGAATGCTTTCAAAGATGACGTTCGAGATACTATTGAACTAAGCGGTACTGTTGGTGGTGCTGGTGAAAAAGTGATGTTCGGAGATGATATGGAAAATGCTCCAGATGATGAGCTGTATGAAGAAGCTCGTATGATCATTGTTGAAGCTGGTAAAGCCTCAACTTCGTACCTACAACGCAAACTAAAGGTTGGCTATGCTCGTGCTGCTCGTTTGATCGACATGCTTGAAGATCGCGGTATCGTTGGTCCAGCAGATGGTGCTAAACCTCGCGACGTACTCATTGGTGGTATGAAAGACTCCGTATCTGATCAAGTAGCTGAAGATATGGGACTATAAACATATGAGAAAAATAATTAGAAATGTAACATTGGTAACGATTCTCCTAGGTACACTAGTTGCCGGCTTTTTTGGCCTCGTACTCTATAACATCAAAGATATGGTATTCGGCGCTCCTTTTACTGTTATCGCTGCTGCTGATGGCAGTACCCTAGATAGCTCATACCTCCCTATTACTGGCACAGCGAAACATGCTAAACAAATCACTATTAATGGCCGTACGATCGGACTTGATCGACAAGGAAATTTCTCTGATGGCGTCATTCTGTCACCAGGGTATAATATAGTAGAGGTTGCAGAACGAGACCAATTCGGTAAAGAAAAGAAAGAAACATACCACTGGGTAGTATCAACTTCCCCTACCGTAGCTCAGAACGACACCTCTCCTTATCAGCGTTAAATTTAAATATACAGTATGGCTAAACCAAAAACTCCAAAGGAACACAACGCTTCTATCGAAGACACTATCAAGTCACTGCAAACCAAATTTGGTGAAGGTGCAATTATGAAAATGGGGCAAACACCAAAGGTTGCAATATCTGCTGTTTCAACTGGCTCTATCGGCTTGGATATCGCACTCGGTATTGGAGGACTTCCACGAGGACGTATTATTGAAATCTTCGGACCAGAATCATCTGGTAAGACTACTCTCGCCCTTCACGTTGTTGCAGAAGCACAAAAGACTGGCGGTGTGTGTGCATACATTGATGCAGAACACGCAATGGACCCTGACTATGCAGCAAACATTGGTGTTAACATCAATGAACTCTTGATCTCTCAACCAGATACTGGTGAACAAGGTCTTGAAATCACTGAAAGTCTTGTTCGTAGTGGTAAGATCGATGTGATCGTTATCGACTCTGTTGCCGCTCTTACTCCTAAGGATGAAATCGAAGGAGATATGGGTGCACAACACATGGGTAAACAAGCACGCTTAATGTCTCAAGCATTACGTAAACTTACTGCTATCGTTGCTCGTTCAAATACTATTGTTATCTTCATCAACCAGATCCGTATGCAGATCGGTGTGATGTTTGGTAACCCTGAAACAACTCCAGGAGGTAAGGCGCTTAAGTTCTATACTTCTATCCGTCTCGATATCCGCCGTATTGCCCAGATCAAAAAAGGTGATGAAGTGGTTGGATCTCGTACTCGCGTAAAAGTGGTGAAGAACAAAGTTGCTGCCCCATTCAAACAGACAGAATTCGACATCATTTATGGTGAAGGTATCTCTCTTGAAGGTGAGCTTCTCGCACTCGGTGAAAGCCTTGGCGTGATCAAGAAAAGTGGTACTTCGTACTCTTACCTCCCTAGTGTCCCCGCGTCGAAGTCTTCGAAGAAGACGAAGGCGGGCTCAAGTGCAGATGCGGAAGAAGGTGACCCATCCTCCGCTGAAGCTACGGAGGGCGAAGTCAAACTCGGTCGTGGCTACGATGCAAGTCGTATCTTCATGCGAGAGAACCCAAAAATTCGCGATACTATTTTGAAAGATGTTCGCAGTCGTCAAAAAGAAGTCGTGATGACTAGTTCAGGCGAATAATCCCCCTATTTCTTACTCAATTAAGCAATGCTCATAAGGTATTGCTTTTTTGTTGTTTTTGTGTTATAGTAATAAAAATTAACATTTAAATAAATATGAAATTACCAATTAACGAAGACCTGCCTCTTATTATTGAGGAGATTAAAGCACATGGGAGCGATATGCTAATATCCGCACAAGCTCCAGACGATAAATTCTACCTCTGTAACAAAGAACCTCTTATCCCTCAATTCTCAAAAGCTTTGAAAGATAAGTTTCCAGGATTAGACGAGGATGAAAATGAAAAAATCTGCGAAGCATTTTGCATCATTCTCGAATCGGCCTTAATCGAGATTAAATTTTTCCAAGACAAAGGTGATCGTGATACTTTTATACAAAAAGCACTTTCTGACATGTCACGCGTTGCGATTACAAAATCAATTACGAGATCTACAAATATTCGTAATCTGTATTTTTCTATCGAATCATTTCTTCCCGGTGAGTTCGATGACTTCGTTAACACGGTAAAAAGGCTTTACAGCCTGCAATTGAAATCAAAAAATTATACTGCCAGGATTGAAAATGCTGAAAACGTACGCGAGCTTGCAAATAAATTTTGCCTCGGTATCATCGGTAAATATCCTGTTATGTAGCAGTATCTACCTGTCCCTCCTATTCACTTAGGAGGGACTTTTTATTAATGGACTTTTATCCCCCTTTCAGCTACAATTTTCGGGTTATTACAGTTTCTTTTGAAGAAACACAAACATGAGTTAAAACTATGGCAATGCTAGAATACAACGAAATCCGCGAACGAAAAATTATCCTTTGGGAAGGAGAACCATATGAAGTGATCCACAGTCATGTGTTTCGTAAGCAGCAACGAAAGCCAGTAAATGCTACTAAGATCAAAAACTTGATCACTGGCCGTGTTGCGGAAATCTCTTTCGGCTCATCTGAAAAGGTACACGAAGCTGACATGATCAACCGCAACGCAATCTTCCTCTACAAAGCAAAAGGAGAAATCTGGCTTTGTGATGTGAAGGATCGTAGTAACCGCTTCTCTCTTAAGGAAGAAATTGTTGGTGATAAATTGAAATATATCAAAGACAACTCTGAAGTTGAGTTAAATATTTTCACTAACGATGATGACGAAGAACAAGTAATCGGTATCAAAGTACCTATCAAGGTTGATCTTGAGGTTACTGAAGCTCCTCCATCAGTAAAGGGAAATAGTGTTACCGGTGGTACAAAAATCGTTGTCCTCGAAAATGGTTCAACAGTTGATGCTCCCCTGTTCGTTACTGTCGGCGACAAGCTCCGTATCAATACTGATACTGGCGAATATGTCGAGCGTGTAAGCTAGCGAAATAAAAACCCCCGAGTCTGACTCGGGGGTTTTTATTATTTAGTTAACGATGAATGGCAAGAGAGCCATGAATCGAGCACGCTTTACTGCTTCTGCAAATGAACGCTGGTTCTTTGCTGTAAGGCCAGTACGACGACGAGACAAGATACGGCCGTTTGGGTTCAAGAACCGCTTAAGGCTTTCAACATCTTTGTAGTCGATAAACTGAATGTTGTTTGAGTTAAAATAATCGTTTTTCATAATACGGTAGAAATTAAAATGGAATGTCTTCAAGATTTATTTCTTCATCTGGATACTCAATTGTGTCGAGGTCAGCGGGAGCACCCTTTTGAGGAGCTTCGGCGTCTGATACCCCACTAGGAGTAGGTCGAGAGAACGATGACTGTCCACCGCTTGGTGCACCTTCGCCGAATCCTCCAGCCTTTGGACCAAACTGAAATGTGTCAATGATGATTTCAGTACGGTAATTTTTCTTTCCGTCCTGACCATCCCAACTACGAGTCTGAATGCGTCCTTCGATAAACAATGAGCTTCCTTTACGAGCATACTGAGCGAGGTTTTCTGCCTGGCGACCGAATGACACAAGGTTGTGGTATTCAGTTGCTTCTTGGCGGGCACCTGCTTGGTCTTTCCAAACGCGGTTAGTAGCGAGTGAAATACTTGCTACTTTACTGCCAGATGGAAGGGCCTTGATTTCAGGATCACGAGTAAGGTTACCGATGAGAAATACTTTGTTGAGATACATAATAATTGAATAAGGTTAGAATAATAATTCTAGTATAAGCTATTACGCTTCTACTGTCTCGCTTGGAGTTTCAACCGTCATATCATCTTCAAGATTTGGAAGCTTTTCATGTTGCTCTTTCACTTCTTCTGAAGTTTCTTCTGCAGCACCATCCTCTCCTTCAGCAGTAGCTTCGAGTTCATCTTCATCGAGTGAAGCATTTTCGCGCTTAGCTTCTACCTTAGGTTTCTTGAAAACAACATTATTTTCAGCATCTGTTTTGATGAGCAGGTAGCGCATCAAATCTAGATTACCATCAAGTGCCTTTTTCAACGCTTCAAGTGTTTCAGGAGCTGAGTCGAATTTGATCCAACCAAAGTATCCTTGATTCCACTTCATTTTCTTACTTTTTACATTCTTTTCAACTTGGTAAGCAAGGTCGATAAACTCTGCTTCACCTTCTGAACTTACTGTACCTGCAACAGCTTCGATAGCGTTTTTGAGGTCAGTAACCTTTGCAACTAGTTCCGCTTCAGGAACAGTTGGAACGAGGATATATCCAAGTTCATACGTACGATTTTCTTCTGACATTTTTAAAAGTGTATATTTTCTAATTTACGAGCCCGCTTCGGACCAATGCCACGTTAGACGTGGAACGGGGGCTACCGGGCAATACTACCTTAAAAAGTGAGGTTTGTAAACAGATTAGAAGCATTCTGCACCAACTGTTTTTGAACGGTTTCTAGAGGAATTTCCTTAATTTCAGCTACTTTTTTCACAATCTCTACAACATACGCAGGTTCGTTTCTTTGACCACGATATGGAGCAGGTGCAGCAAAAGGTGCGTCTGTTTCGCTCAAAATGCGCTCTAGAGGCACAAAAGCTACCACTTCTTGGTATTCCTTCACAAAAGTAATTACCCCTGAAAATGAAATATAAAAGCCAAGATCCAAGAATCGCTGAGCAATAACCTTATCCCCTGCGAAGAAATGAGCCGTGCCCCGCAAAGCATTCATACGGCGTGGGGCGGTGCCACCATCAGACGAAGTATCCATCTTCGCATATTCTTCCAATATATCCAGCGCATCCTCATAAGCAGTCATCGTGTGCATTTCAGGACGAATGTGTAGCATCAATGGCAAACCAGTTTCAATTGCCAACTCTATTTGGCGACGGAAAATCACTACCTGTTCATCTTTGTGCTCTTTGTCATCTGGGCGAAAATAATCCAAACCACATTCTCCGATGGCCACGACAAACTTCCCTTCTGCCAGTGCATTGAACTCTACTGTATCGAACTCTTGTTTCCATTCGGTGGGATGCTGTCCAACACATGCCCAGATATTTTCATTGTCTGCAGCAATTTCAATTGCCAACTTACTAGTCTCCAAATCCACTCCAACACAAATAGTGCCAACCCCTGCCTCGTTCATACGGACAATAGCCGCTTCCCGATCTTCATCAAATTGGGTGAGGTTGTAGTGAGAGTGAGTGTCTATGGTTTTCATAAAATAATCATAGCACAACAAATACTAGCCGCACCTCCTGCGACAGGGCTGCGCTATAAAGCCAAGAGTGGTTTTGGGAAAACCATCTTGTCTTCATAGTCTCCGCCGTCACCTTATATGGGATAACTCTACTCAGTGGTTATATCTATAATGTGCTTTGCTTAGTAACGCACATTCCCAATACCACCATAGTTGCATCACCACATATAGCTGGGTGCTGGAGGGGTATATTGTTTTCTTACTTTTCTAAACGGTTGAACAACGGCTTTTCTGGATTCTTTTTTTCTTTTACTAATGTCATTATTGTCTGAGCAGTATTTGGCATAAATGGCTGCAATAAGAAACCAATGATATACAAACGGATTGCGAGGTCACCAACAATGCGGCGAGCTTCGTCTATATCTGTCTTTGCCACTTTAAACGGTGCCTTGTTTTGAATCAACCAGTCGAGTGAATTCACTTCACGCCAGATGTCATCCATAGCGGCTTTCAAATCAAATTGATCAATCTTAGTATGAAAGTCTTCGGGCACAGCATCATCGAATTCAAGTAAGTCTTCATCTGTTGGTAATAAATAATTCACTTCGTAATTCGTCACCATTTTCATAATACGAGAAGTTAAATTACCTAGTCCATTACAAAGGTTAGCAGTGTATGCTTCGTCCAATGATTCATTGGTCATATCTGCATCTTCAAAAGAGTTCATATGGCGTAACAAATAGTAGCGCAATACATCACTTGCAAGATCTCCAGCTACAGTATTAAATCTTCCAACAACTTCATATGGGTTAATAACATTACCCAACGACTTAGACATCTTTTGTCCACCTGAATTAATAAAACCATTTACTACAATATGCTCACTATTAGGAAGGTCTGCTGCAATCAACATCGCCTGCCACATTGAAGACTGTTGACGAGTATTGTCCTTGCCACAGTATTGAATAGGTGTCCCTTGTACCCAATACTTAGTGAAGTCACCTTCTAATGTCGGATAACCGAGTGTAGAGATATAGTTCACCAATGCATCGAACCATACATACATAACTTGTGACTCGTCCCCTGGCACAGGCACACCCCATGGCATTTTTTCAGTCACGCGAGAGATTGAGAAGTCATGCAAGCCATTCTTCAAAAAGTTTTTCATTTCGTTATAACGAAAATCAGGAATAACAAATGTAGGATGTTCATCGTAAAACATCTGTAGCTTGTCTGCCAGTTTTGAGTACGCGAAGAAATAATTTTCTTCATTAATGTATTCAACCTTTCGTCCAACGTGAATTAAACAACAATCATTTTCATCAACTTCAGAGTCAGTCTTTTCTAGTTCACAACCAGTACAGTATTTTGTTTGATACTGTTTTTTATAAATATACCCATTATCATTTACCTTATTCCAAAAAACTTGGGCAGCATTCATGTGCTCCTCGTTTGTTGTGCGGATGAAATGCACAGATGGAGTAATGGTCAGCAATTTTGCTAACCCCCGAAACTTCTCAGCAAATCCATCAACATATTGCTGCGGCGATAGTCCGGCTTTTAACGCTTCTGTATAAAGCTTATTACCATGTTCGTCTGTGCCTGTGTTAAAAAATACATCATATCCTTGGAGGGTTTTGTAGCGAGCAATAACATCGGCCCGAATGAATTCCATAGCGAAGCCGACATGTGGATCCGCATTTACGTACGGAAGGGTTGTTGTAATATAAAACGTTTTTTCCATAAGAATCTAACTATAGCGTATTAACAGTGATCGGAACAAGTTTTTGTTTTTCAACATCACTAAGATATTCCAATATAAATACTGCTACCGGGATAGCAATGATCGCACCCCAGAACCCTGCAACAGTAATACCGATAACAAATGATAGCAACACTACTAGTGGAGGAATACCGACAGTACGGTGTGCGATGACTGGACTAAGTATGTAGTTTTCTATTTGGTGCGCAACGATATAAAAAATAAGTACTTTAATAGCAAGCAAGACACCTCCATCAATTACTGCAAAAAGGATTGCGGGGATAGCGGCAAAAATAATACCAAACGGAATAAGCTCAGCGATGCCACTTACTAGACCAATCAAGAATGCATACTGAACACCCATTAATGCTAACGCTACAACAGTAATAGCTCCAACAATGAGTCCGAGTAGAAGTTGTCCTTTGAACCATAGGCCTATTTTGTATTGTGTGCGATTCCATAGATTTACGACATAGTGTTCGTGTTTCAACGGAGTAAGGATGCGCAAGAAACTATCAATACCCTTCTCTTGAATAGAAAGATAAAACGCCATCACCACAACAAGAACAATATCAATAACAGTCCCAAAAGTAGTACTAATAAATGTAGTAATACCTTGTGACATTGATGCAGAACTATTTTTTAAATTTCCTAACACTTCACTCAGTGAGGCATGGTGGGTCAAACTTGAAATGAAACTAGTTGCCCCTTGAATAGAGTCACCATTAATAGGTGCGCTAGCTGGGATATATGAGAGCAATGAAGTAATGACACCGGATAATTCACGGATAATAATCGGAACAAACGTATAAAAAATTCCCGCGACAATTGAAATGACTACAAGGAAAATAATCGGTACAGCTAGGGTGCGACCAACACCAAACGATTTGAACAATTTCACTCCTGCTTCTACAAAAGAGGCAATAACGATTGCTACCAAGATGAGCAATAAAATATCCTTAATAATAAAGAATATTACAGCAGCAGCGATCAATAAGAGCCCCCGAACCATTGTGTCGGTACTTATTCTGATGGTGCGGTGTTCATTCATATTGTTATCGTACCATTATTGAGCAGGATCGGGAACCACTGGAGCAGTCTCAGGGGTTGATGTTTCGGGTGTGATGATGGGAACAGAAACTTCAGGAGTCTGAGTAGTTGAACCCTGGTCTACTGGAGCTGTGGGTGTAATAACTGTTGTTGTAGTCGGAGTAGTAGTAGTTCCCTGCTGACTCTTTTCCATCAATAACAAATTATGTATATCTTCCTTTGTTAAACACTGGTCGTCCACACAGACACTGTCGTGTACAACAATTGATTTGATGCCATTCCCTGCACTGCCAAACCATGCGATCAGGCTATCTCGCCATGAATTAGTTTTTGTCAGGTCGCCAATATTTTGAATATTTAAATTAATGTCTTTAATAGCCTGAACAGTGTATGGCACTAATCCTGTATAGTTCAATGTCTTTCTGCCCTGAGAATCGGTATCAACAAGTTCGGGGAAAATTTGCTCAACATCTTGAGCAATGAAACCTGTGTGCTTCATTTCACTATCTGACTCTGCTTTGAAGTTGTACTGCACTGGCTGCAAAGCAATAATTTTTGCAAAAACAGAATTATTTGATTGGGTAATGTTTGTATTAAAAGACCATGCTGAATTATCAGCAAGTAGTGTGATGTTTTTCTTTGCATTCATATCAGAAGTACAAGTAAGCCCACCCACGTTTGCAGGATCAAGGTCACAAGTACCAGTTGCAGTTTCAAAGTGGGCAACATTTCCTGCAGCAGTAGTAGAGCGACCAACTGTAAGAAGTGACGTAGCACTTAGCCCTGAACCTATACCAAAGTGACCATCAATATCGAAGATCGCTCGCTGAGTGCCAGCTGTATAAAATGTTATATAGCTCGCCGTATTAGCTTGGTTATAGTTGCTAAATACGCGAAACTCTCCTGAGTTAACACCAGGACGGGCAACACCTCCGCCATTGTCTCCATTACCAGAACTAAGCAGTACCTGATTGTTTGGCTGATCGATACTGATATAGTGCTGATAGATAGAATAGGCAGCAGCAGGAATGTTTACTCCAAGCGAACTAGGGCCTCCGTTCGTTGTAGCGACACCAACCACAAAGTTCCCTGTTGGAATATTTGTCGTACTCATTGTAGTTTTACCATTCTTGAGGATAGTAAATGCGTTGGCTTCTGTACCTACACCGGTACCATTACCTATTTCAAACAATGGATCTGTTCCGGTCCATGTTGTTGCACTGCCACCGCCGACATTGTATCGGCCGATAGCGACGCTCGCAAGCGAGGCGGCGGTAGTATTGAATCCAAAAGCCGCAGAGTTCTGCCCTGATGCGGTAGTATCGCGGCCAAACGCAGTTGAATAATTTCCAACACTAGCATTGTCCCACTGCGTTCCGCTCACTGTTCCGAATCGAAACGCGCTCTTTGAAGGTATCCACATCATTCTTGTTCCCGCCCCAAGATCTGGAACTGCAATGCCAGATGAAAAAGTTCCTGTCGCAATAACCGCGCCGTCGCCCGCCACGTTCAATGCAGCGATCGGCGTCGCGGTGTTGATGCCGGTATTGCCGTTCTTGAGGACGGTGAAAGCATTTGATCTGTTATTCGTATCTACACCATTACCTATTTCAAATATCGTATCTGTACTCACCCAGCCTCCGGTACTGCCTTCTCCGACATTGAATGTGCCGAGGGCTACGCTCAGATATGACTGTGCTAGTGTTGAAAAACCAAGAGCAGTAGCACCTGATCCGCTAGCTACAGTATTGTTGCCAAATGCCGTGGAGTCCACCCCAGATGCCGTTGTACTTTCACCGAATGCAGTTGCATTTGATTGTGAAGCTGTGGTGTGGTATCCGAACGAGGTCGCACCATCTGAAGAAGCGGTGGTCTGGTAGCCGAACGCGGTCGAGAAATATGAGTTGGCATGAGACCCAAATCCAAAAGCTGTGGAATAAGGAGCAGAAGCTATGGTATTTGTTCCGAATGCAGTGGAAGTATCACCGGAAGCAGTAGTGCCGTAACCAAATGCTGTAGCATTGTATGCTGAGGCAGTGGTCTGATATCCAAACGCTGTAGCACTGTTAGTCGAGGCGACAGTCTGGTATCCGAATGCAGTTGAATATGATCCTGTGGCTCCAGAGTTGTATCCAAACGCTGTCGAAAGAAAAGCAGATGCTGTAGTAGTACTGCCGAATGCTAGAGAGCCGTCGCCTGAAGCAAGGCTATTGTTGCCGAATGCGAGCGAACCACCCCCTGACGCAGTAGTGGTGTCACCAAAAGATAAAGAGTTTTGACCTGAGGCGATGCTGTCGATGCCTCCGGCGAGCGAATATGCACCCGATGCAGTGGTTGAATTGCCGAATGCAGTAGAAACAAGTCCTGAAGCAATAGTGTTTTCACCAAATGCTGTTGAGTAATCTCCAGTATTTGCCATGTCCCATTGATTGCTTCCTACTGTTCCCGCTCGGAAGGCACTCTTGCTCGGGATCCATGCCAATCGTGTTCCACCACCGATGTCAGGTGTAATACCTGAGCCCAGTGTTCCACTAGCCACGATCGCTCCATCACCTTCAAGATCAAGTGCAGCGATGGGAGTTGTTGTACCAATGCCCACTCTTCCTGCGGCATAGTTAATACCACCAGTGACATCATCCCATTGTGAAGTACCACCACTTGATATAGCTACAGTACAGTTAGAACTTCCTGGTGCACATGAAGGATCGAGAGTTTCTCCTGCGGTGTAGGGAGAGGTTGGTGGGGTGGCAAAAGAAACACTTGATGCAAATAGCACCAAGAAGCCAATCGCTAAGAAAAATGTCTTATGCTTTTTGATATACGAAAACATGCTCTTCATTGGATTAATTATACCAAAATTATTTTATATGACCTACACTTTGAAAGAGTTTTTATAGAGTTTTCAACACCTCAGTCGTCACATTGTCTTCTTCAAATGGGCCAACAACAGCTAGATTTGCATTCTTGGCAGTGAAAAGTTTCTTTGCAACACGTTGAATGTCTTCTGCTGTCACTTTTGCATACTCTTTTGTTATTTGTTCAGGGGTTTTGTATTCCCCTTTCATCAATACTTGTGTACCGTAATATCCTGCAATACTATCACTAGACTCTAGGCCTAAGCGCATCATACCGAGCGTGTATTCTTTTACTTTATTCAATTCTTCTTTTGAAACCAGTGTCGTCTTAAGTTCTTTTACGATAGTGATAATGCTTTCCATAATTTCTGTATAGCGTTTTTTATCAATACCAGCAGTAATAGTAAACATACCATGATCTGCAAACGGATCATGTTCAGCACGAACATAATATGCTGCACCGAGCTCTTCACGCAAATGCAAAAACAATCGTGAACTCATACCGCCGCCAAGAATAGTACTTAACAATGAGTATGCAGCACCATCTGGATGATTGATCGGCACTGAGCGAAATGCTAATGCAATATGTGCTTGATCAGCAACCTTGTGAAGCAGTGCACTTTTTGGCTCTGATTGTTTGTCATGTACTTTTTTTGGTCCGTGCGCCGTAGCAGTGCTCACCTCTGCGAAGGCGACCTTGGTTTTCTTCATCACCCCGTCCACATCAAACGCCCCCGCAACTACTACCACAGTATTCCCTGCTGTGTAATGTGCATTTTGATATTTAATGAAGTCTTTGCGAGTGAATGACAAAACATTTTCTTTACTGCCAGATATTTGCCAGGCAATGGGTTGATCGCCATACATCAAAGGAAACAATGTGTCCCATACTTTGTGCTGCGGCATGTCTTCATACATATTTATTTCTTCGATGATAACGCCTTTTTCTTTTTCAATTTCTTTTTCAGGAAATGTTGAATTCAAATAAATATCACTAAGGATATCGATAAAGGTTTCCACATGTTTTGGATTGCCTTTGGCATAGTAGCCAGTATATTCATGACCCGTGAATGCATTCGAAACAGCGCCGAGATTGTCCAATGCCTCAGAAATAATACGAGCGCTAGGACGAGCAGTTGTTCCCTTGAAATACATATGTTCCAAAAAGTGAGACAGGCCATTTTCTTTCTTTGTTTCAAACTTTGAACCTGTTCCTACCAGTATCAATACTGTTGCTGTTGCCGCGTCTGGCTGGGGTGCCATAACTATCCGTAGTCCTGAAGGAAACTTCTTTTGAATGATTTTCATATGTTCATTAAAGCCCAAAGCGGGATTTTATGCAAAATTGACAACTTCTGGGAAAAAGGAGTATGGTAAAAGAAATATAAACAGTACCATTATGGAACAAGTAGTTGGAGGTATCTTCGCAATCGGAATTATTGCCTGGGTCGCTTTTGAAATATACTGCATAATACCAAGCAACAAACAAAAAGAGGGCTAAGCCCTCTTTTTTTTACATTTTTTCTTGTAGAAAATGTTGTAGGTCACTAATGGCTACACGTTCTTGTGTACCAGTATCACGATCTCGAACAGTTACAGTATCCAGTAGTTCTGGATTTTCACCAAGAGTATCGAAGTCTACAACTATACAAAACGGTGTGCCGATTTCATCTTGGCGACGATAACGCTTACCTATGTTGCCATTGTCATCCCAGGTTACATTACCAAAAGATTTCTTCAATGCTGAGTACAGTGCGCAAGCTTTATCAACAAGTTCAGGTTTGTTACGAAGTAATGGCGACACACATACTTTATAGGGAGCAATTGAGGGTTTTAATTTCAATACTATACGTTTATCATCCCCTTCTCCTTCTTCATGATACGCACTTGCAAGTACTGCAAGAATTGTTCGATCGAGGCCAAATGTTGGTTCAATACAATGCGGCACAATTTTTGCACCAGCCTCATCGTCAACAACATATAGATCTACTTTACTTGCGGCTGCGTGATTATTTAAATCGAAGTTAGTGCGATATGCCAAACCATATAATTCTTTTTTACCAAATGGAAAGTCAAATTCAAAATCCATAGTACGCTTTGAATAGTGAGCAAGATCTTCTGTAGCAACTTCAAGTTCATGTACAGAACTGCGAGGAATACCTACGAGATCCATCCATTCATACACTGCGCGGATCCAGTCGGAGAATCGTCCTTCCCATTCTTCTTCTTTTACAAAATATTCAATTTCCATTTGCTCGAATTCACGAGAACGGAAGATGAAATCACGAGGGGCAATTTCATTACGAAATGCCTTACCAATCTGACCAAGACCAAATGGTAGTTTTGGGTGGAGGCTATCAACCACATTCTTGAAGTTAACAAACATACCCTGTGCTGTTTCAGGACGAAGATAAGAAACAGATGTGTCGTCTTGAATAGCACCGATATTTGTTTGGAACATCATATTGAATGTGCGCACTTCTCCAAATTTATTTCCATCAGGGCTTTTAATATCGTTATCGGTAATTGCCTTTGACATATCTTCCAAGCTCATCCCTTTTGGATCAATGTTGTGTTCTTCCAACAGGTGATCAGCTCGATATCGCTTCTTTGTAGTCAGATCTTCAACAAGTGGGTCGACAAATCCTCCTACGTGACCAGATGCTTTCCATACGTTTTGATTCATCAAAATAGCAGCATCAACACCGTACATATCTTCACGTTCGGTGATGAACATTTTCCACCACGCATTTTGAATATTGCGCTTTAGCTCGCTGCCAAGAGGACCGTAGTCCCATGTTCCAGCTAGTCCACCATAGATTTCTGAGCCTTGAAAAATAAAGCCGCGGCGCTTACAAAGACTGATCAGTTGTTCCATTGTAACGTTTTCCATATAGGGCTATGGTAACACACGGTCTTTACCTTGCCTATATTGGGGGTCGCTTGAGAGCCCGGTCGTCAATACAGGTCGAGTGACTGTTAGTGGCACATTTACTGTTCCATCTGTACCAACAATTGTAGTCGCTCCGAGCAATTGCAGGATCTGGCCTACCTGTTCTTTTGTTGGGCGGACGCTGATTTGGAATGACACAGTTTTAATCTGGGAAATATTTGAAGCCTTGGGTAGTACTCCAGCACTCCATGTAATAGTGCGTGTTTCAGTGTTGTAATTAACCTGTGAAGCTGTTGGGGAAATAGCGCCGAGCCATGTAACACCTGGAGGCAAAATAGCACTGGCTGTAATATTTGTTATAGGATTTTCGGATGGACGCGCTGTCCATGTAATAGTATAGGTTGTAGTCTGCGCTGCTCTTGAAGGAAATGGTCCGGTGTTTTTGAAAGGCCCCACTGAATAAAATGCTTGTGATGCGAATTGTATGTGCCCACTGAATTTAATAGTCTTGCTATCAATGTTATCAATATGCTGTTGTTGGTAATTATTATCAGGAAATGTTCCTTGTACTGAGAGGTGTAAATTAATATCACTAGTATCAGTACTCTTAGTAGAGAAACCAAATGCCAGCTGTCCAGTTTGCCCAGGAGTAATTGATGCGAGATCTTTATTGGAGTCACCAGTCCAAGTGATAGTGTTGTCAGCATCATTATAATACCCATTCACTGCAGTGATTGTCGTTGGATCAATACTTGTACCATCAAGTGAAATAGTAAAGGTTGGATTGGTGATAGTTGAAGTAGAATTATTGGTCCAAGATATTACTCCGCCTACTGGATCACCAACAGGGATCGCTACTGTATCAGTTTTTTGACCATTGATATTCATCTGTGCAGAGATGAAAGGATTGGCTAGTGTAATAGTCTGGAGTGCAGAATTATAGATAGTTGAAATGGAAGTATCTGTAGCAGTAGCGGGCGTGCCAACATATACACGGAATGATTTTTGCTCATTTTCTTGACCGATCAATTTACCTTTGATGACAATAGTATTGTCTGCGCCATTCTTTAGATCACCTAATAGCCACACATTGTTCCCGCCTTTTGGAGCAGGCACCGCGGAACCAAAAACGAAACCGTTGGGGTATTCAACTCGAGTGATAACATTTTGCAAAGGAGTGTTGCTGTTAAATTTATTGTGCAAAGTAAGTTCAAACTGTTGATTAGCAGCAATAGCAACTGGACCGTCAATACTAAGTGCTAAAGGGCTTGAGCTAATCAGAACAGAAAAAGTGGTCTGCTTTTGGAAAATAGCTGTGGAGTTTTTGAGTTGATATGAAAGGGTGGCGGTAATAGTTTGAGATGACCCTTGTTGTCCATATAGTACTACAGAAAATGCCTGACTCTTTGTTTGCCCTGCTTCAACACTGCCTACTGCCTGTTCAATGTGAGCCATGTCATTACCACTGCCGTCATTCACTCCTTTTTGATAATCAAGTACAAGCTTGGTATCAAGTAATGCGGCGGAGTTACTATTTGCAATCTCTACCTGTAATGGCAAAGGATCCCCTGCTGCGACAAAAGTATTTCCTAAAATAGAAACAGCCACATTCTTACTTGAAAGCGTTAGTGACCCTTTATAAATACTATAGGCTGCAGTACCGAGTGCAATAAGAAAAAAGAAGAGTGAAAAAATAAAAAAACGACGGTATCCAGTGACACGACTTTTGTGAACAACTTTTTCTGGTGGAAGTGCAGTCTGCCCCCATGTTGAAACAACGTTCTGGCGCTCAGGACGAAGGATACCGAACTTTCTTTGTGGAACATTTTCTGGATCACGTGCATAGAGACGCTTCTCTAGTTCTGCAATGTGATCTATTTCTTCAGGCATAGCTATAGTATATCAAAGATGACTGGAAATTATCGCATCAGTTGCGTTCTTAATAAGTTTTTTGACACTTACATCATCAACAAGTGCGACTGCTTCAGACAATGGTAGTGAGAAAAATAGTTCTTCATCTTCTTCAATTGCAATATACCCTAGCAATGCCAATACTTTCCATAATGATAATGCATCCAATATTTTTGGATCATACTCTTTTTTAATCATATTCCCCAGCTCTGTGACATGTTGAAATAATTCTTCATGTATTCCCTCTCCGACTAGAAAGCGTTCGAGAAATGAAACAGTTCTTACATACACACGAGATAACGGCTCTCTTTCTTTCCCTTGAATGGGAGATTCTATCACTTTGGCACTGATCAAACGCCACGTGCTTTTGCCGCGAATAAGATCAGCAGCGATTATACTGTAATCCATGACGTGCCCCTGCAACTTGGCTGTTGGCTTTCGCACACCCTGCATCATTGTAATCACCAATCCAAACTCCCTAGTAAAAAGCCAGACGCGCTTATTGGCTTCGCCTGACGGTTCACTGCGAACAACGATTGCTTCTGTGTGATGAATCGCGGTCATAGATGTTATGAGTTTTCTTTTTCACCCTCTGTTTCAGGATCTTTTTCTTTAGGAAGGAGTTCTTTCTTGCTTTGCTGAAGAAGTTTCTCCATTTCATCCCGTTGCTTTTGAGCAACTGAATCAAGTTGTTGTTGTATAGCCATAGTTATTATACGTTTTTAGCTGAGTGAAACATTCACCGTCTTCCCTGCAACCTGCATTGCTTCGCCATCATTATCTGCAAATACTACAGACTCTGCCAATACTGTTTTTTTGAAATCATCAACGAAGTTTGTGAGTAAACTTTCTCCTTCAGTACTAATAGTTACTTGAATAACATCACTTGGAGTAAGGCCTTGTTTCTTGCGGAGATCTTGCACTGCACGAATAAGTTCGCGATAATCACCCTCTGCTTTTAATTCGGCGGTGATAGCGGTATCGAGCACGGCTTCATCTTCAAGATTCATATCAAATGCAACATGCTTCACATTCAATTCATCCATGATCAATGCGCAATGTGCAGCTGAAAGTTCTTCACCGCGAACAGTGATCGATTGTAGCGGCTGACGAACAGGAATAGCCAATTTCTTACGAAGTGCATTTCCCATTGTACAAATACTGCGAACATCTTCCATGCGCTCTAGTGCAACTACTTCATTGAGCATGGTCGCGTCTGATGAGATAGGCCAATTAGAAAGATGAACGGACTCCGCATCTTGATTACTGCCCTTCGAATTCCTCAGGGTTAACCAAATATCTTCTGCAGCAAATGGTGCAAATGGTGCAAGTAACTGAGCAATAGTTTTTAGGACATGATAAAGAGTACGCTTAGCATCGGTATCATTATCCTTGAGTCGATCACGTGAACGGCGCAAATACCATGTCGAAAGATCTCCTATGAATTCTTTGACTGCACGGACTGGCTCCATTAATTTGTAGTTGTCCAAACTATCAGTACAAGTAGTAACAAGAACATTTAACTTTGCTAGTATCCATTGATCCAAAACATTTTCCGAAGTATTTAGAGAGTCAACCTCTAGGTCTGTATCGCGATACAGTTCATAGAATGACAAGATATTGTAAAGCAGTCCAAATACCTGGCGTTCAAGTTCAACAACTGTTTTTTGGTCGTAGTTTTTTGATTCCCCTGGCTGGTTCACTGAATACATCCAAAGACGCAATGTATCAACACCAAAACGATTCATTTCAATCCATGGGTCAACGATGTTGCCGATAGACTTAGACATTTTCTTTCCTTCATTATCCAAGATATGACCAAGACAAATAACGTTTTTGTATGCCTTACCCTTACCCATCAATACCCCAACCGCATGTAATGTATAAAACCATCCACGAGTTTGGTCAATCGCTTCTGAAATGAAATCAGCCGGATATTTCAACTCCCCGGTCGTTAGACCTTGAGCGTTAGAGAAGGGGTAATGGTCTTGTGCGAATGGCATTGAGCCTGAGTCGAACCAAACATCCATTACTTCTTTTACACGACGATATTCCATTGGGGCGCCAGAGCCTTGTGCGGAGGAGCCTGGCCCTATTAATACAACGTCATCAATAAATGGGCGGTGCAAATCGACTTCATATTTTTCATTATGAGGAAGGGGCACAAATGCAACAGTACGAACTTCAGCATTACCGAAATTTCTATAGTCACGAGTTTGCTCAAACAATGTTTTCATTGAAATACCATTCGCGATCAATTCAAGTGCCCGAGTTACTGCGCCATGAGAAACGATCAAAATATTTTTATTTTGGTATTTCTGTTCGATATCATAAATGAAATCTCCTGCTCGCTTAATAATATCAAGATATGATTCCCCGTCTTCTGCCTTGAAGTTATAACGATCTTCTTGTGCATTGCGAACAGCAAAATAATCATCAAGTGGCTTATTATCAAATTGTGCGCCCACGTTCCATTCAGACAAACGATCATCGAGCACTATTGTTTCTTCTGGTAACCCAAGCTGCGCAGCAGTTAGTGTTGCTGTTTCAAGAGTACGGGCATATGGAGATGAAATAATGATTTCAACACCCTGTCCTTTCAATGCTGTAGCGGAAGCAACTACTTGTTTTTTACCGTCTTCAGTCAACTGATCATTTGCCTCACGAGAGCTATTCCACAGTCCTTTGAGATTATGTTCAGTTTGCCCGTGGCGCATGATGTGATATGTATTGCCTGACTTTTTGATATGTTCACGCAATGTCGCAATTGAATCCACAAACATTCGTTCGCCGTCAGGTGCCTGCCAAATTGGTAACGGCGTTCCCCAATATCGCTCGCGAGAAATAGCCCAGTCTTTTGCATCTTTAATCCATTCACCAAAACGTCCATTCTGGATATGATTTGGTTCCCAGTTAATAGATTGGTTTTCATGAACCAATTCATCCCGTAGTTTTGACATGCCGATATACCACGAGTCACGTGCGTAATACACCAATGGTGTTTTACAACGCCAACAGTGTGGATATGAGTGTTTATAGTTTTCTTGTGAAAAGAATAAGTTACGAGCCTTAAGATCATTAACGATATCAACTGCTAGTGTAGGTTTTTCTTTTTCATCCATTTCTTTTACATAACGCCCTTCAAGGAAACCAGTTCCTTTTATGAAATGCGCAGTGTCATCAACTAGGTGAAACTTCGGTAGTCCAACCTTTGACCCAAGATCAAAGTCGTCTGCACCATACATTACTGCAGTGTGCACAACACCAGTACCATCAGTAGTAGTTACGAAATCCGCTGCATATATTTTGTATGCATTTGGCATTTTTTCGGACTCCGCTAAAGCTACGCCCGACAAGCCTTTTACATTTATCAAATCTGTGAGGTATGGATACAGTGGTTCATAAGAAAGACCCACAAGATCCTTTCCTTTCAATTCCCCAAGCACTTCATACCCTTCACCGAGCACTTCTATTTTTTCTTTCGCGACAATAACTACCTCACCATCTTTGAGCCCAGCAATATAATCAATGTCAGCACCAACCGCCAAACCTACGTTTCCTGGCAATGTCCACGGGGTAGTCGTCCATGCAGCAATATAAGCGATACGATCCGAAGTAGCGAGTGATTGTTGAGCGTCTGGTGAGCGATCAGCCCCGCCTTCGCTAAAGCTACTGCGGGCAAAGGAGGACCCGAATAATTGTTCACAGCTATGATCTGTTAGTTTAAATTTCACTGTTACAGATAAATCCTTCACATCGAAATATGCACCTGGTTGTGCCAATTCATGACTAGACAATCCAGTTCCACAACGAGGACACCACGGCACCACCTTGAAGTCTTTATATACCAATCCTTTATTATTTACTGTAGCAAAAATGTGCCACAAAGATTCGATGTAGTTTGTATCAAAAGTGTAGTACGCACTTTTCTTATCTACCCAATACCCGATACGGTCGGTGAACAATTCCCAATCATTAATAAATGTGAACACACTGTCCTTACATTCTTTATTAAATGCAGCAACACCATAGGCCTCAATTTCTTTTTTAGATTTCAAGCCCAATTTCTTTTCAATCTGAAGTTCAACAGGTAGACCATGAGTATCCCAACCCGCACGACGAGGCACACGAAAACCTTGCATAGTTTTGTATCGAGGAATAGCGTCTTTAAATACGCGAGACACTAAGTGGTGTAGTGCCGGTTTTGCATTTGCAGTAGGCGGTCCTTCGTAAAAAATATACTCACCTTTTGGTGCGTCTTTTTGCAATGTCTTTTCAAAGATATGCTGTTCTTTCCAAAGATCGAGTATTCGTTCTTCGGTTTGTGCTCGTGTGGACTTCGCCGTGCCGTAGTCTTGTACGGAGGTTGGCTTGTTTGGTTCTTCCATAGTTTTATAAATGTTAAATGTAGTAATAGTGCAAAAAAAAGCTCGTCCGCGAAATACGACAATTGTCATATTTCAAGGACGAGCTTCTCGTGGTACCACCTTGTTTCACCGCGCCATAGTCTCTCAAGACGAAGGCGGGCCTTGTTATTGCTATAACGGGCATTCCCGCTGGGTTCTACTTCGGTGCGCCATAGTCCCTAAGAACGACGGCGACGTTTATTTTCCCAGAGCTCCGAGGTGATAGCCTCTTCATCGCTGCTAAAACTAATATATCACAGCAATAAAAAACATGCTACACGGCAATTACATATTTGGATGATCTTTCTGTAGTGACTGCTTAGCTTTTTCTACTTCAACAATCAAACGTTCTACGAGGCGCTTTGGATCTTCATCGAACAATACAATGTCATCCCCTTCACGATTACTGTTAGCTAGAATTTCTTTGATCTCATCTCCCATAGACCACGGACCCTGAAGGATACCAATTGGTTTTTTGTCTTCGAATGCAATAGTGAATTCATGAATAGTACCAATACGTCCGCAACCAATGATAATTGCATCACATGAACGAGTAAATAATAAGTCACGTCCTGGAAAACCAAAACCTGTGTAGATGATCAAATCCATATAGTCGACCGGCATTCTCCATGTCTCGATGTGATCACGTTCGTTTTGTGCAGGAGAAAGACCAATAGAGATGCCGTGCGCTTCTTTTGCTCCCATTGCTGCCCATAATGGAAAACCGGTTGTGGCACCAGTAACAATAATTGCACCCTGTTCCACAACTTGTCGCCCCAATTCTTTAGCCTTATCCAGTGCGTGCAAACCACAGTGCCCTGTTTCTGCAGCACCTGAAACACCAATCTTTATTTTCAAATGATTGTGCTTAGTGTTATTTTCTAGGATCCCTATTACAGGAATAGGTTCGGCATTGCCTTGGGTGTTTGTTGTAATGTCATTCATAATTAATTGCAGTCTAATTCTACTACATCATTTTCTTCTGGAGCATATGCATTTACTCCTGCATGATCTCGCAATCGCTGTGTGAGGAATAACGCTGATGCAGGCTCCCCCATAACTACAAATACTTTTTTCAGACTATCTGCAGTTTGCTCAACGAATTCTACCAAGTGGTCAGAGTCCTTGTGCCCGGAATATCCATCAATAAATACTATGTTTGCACGTACCGGCACATTGATACCATTGATGTGTACTTCTTTTGCACCGTCCTGGATCTGACGACCCATAGTTCCCTGCGCTTGGTAGCCAGTAAGTAAAAGTGTATCATTTGCATCCGGTAAGTAGTGCGCTTCGTGATGCAAAATACGCCCACCATTACTCATACCACTACCAGCAATAACAATCTTAGGATTGGGTGCGTGGAGAATATCTTTTGATTCTTCTGTTAACAGTGTTGACTTCAATCCTGGAAAGTTAAAGATGTCATCACCATCACCTATTTGTTTGCGGGCAAAGTCATTAAAGTAACGACCGTACTTGCCATAAATTTTTGTAAGACGGATAGCTAATGGTGAGTCCAAGAAGATGGGCATTTGTGGTACGCGATCGTGTTCAACCAGCTGATCAATTTCAAATAATAATTCTTGCGCACGCTCTAGTGAGAATGTCGGGATCACTAATGTTCCCTTACGTTTGTAGTTGTCTTCAATTGTTTCTTCTAATCGAATACGACGTTCGTTACGCGCGATGTGGTTACGATCACCATACACACTTTCCATGATCAAATAATCTACGTGTTGAATTGGCTCTGTATCACGTAGTAGTGGCGAAGGAGAGTTACCGAGATCACCAGTGAAAATAATCTTCTTGTTGTTATAAATAATTTCTAACATACCAGAGCCGAGCACATGCCCTGCATCTCGGTAACGGAAAATGAATTCACCAATAGCCAAATCCTGGTGGTAATCAATCACTTGCCATAATGACATGGTCTTTTCGATCACTGTTTTAGAATAAATTTCTTTCAACAGTTCGTTGCCGTCATGATCGCTGTGAGACAAAATATTGGCAGTGTCTTCTAGCATCAGCTCTGTAATTTCTTTTGTAGGAATTGTTGAATAAATAATTCCTTTGAAGCCATCGTGTACCAGTTTTGGAATACGTCCAATATGGTCAATGTGCGCATGGGTAATAAACAATACATCGATTGTTGAAGGGTCGTATATAAATGGTTTTAAGTTTGAGGCTTCTGCCTGCTTTGAGCCTTGAGCCAGTCCGCAGTCAATCAAAAAGCTCTTGCCTTCGCCTTGTAGTAAAAAGTTTGCACCAGTAACAGATCCAGTACCCCCTGCGAATGTTAGTGTAAGTTTTTTTGATTGTTCCATGATAATAGTATATCACCAATCCTCCTTCGTTAGTTGAAAATAAAAATAAATTTTAACTAACTATGGCGGACAAAGCAAAAAAGCCACACTGATGTGTGACTTACTTGTTACGGCTATCCGGAAATAGTGCCTTAGCGTGAAGCCAGGTGGGGTGTCTGGAGTATAGATACGCCGCGATAAATCTGACGCATACCATATTCACTCAACTCCCCATAAACAAAATGTTCTAGACACTATTTTAGATAGCCGTACATTTAGTATAGTTCATTACAAATTACTGACAAGATAGACAGTGAGAAAAAAGAATGTCGAACAACCCTTACATCAGCTCGTCTGAGTGAATAAACATTGTGTCAATTTTTTCGTATTGCATAATCTCTTCATCTTTAAAGAAACGCTTGATTTCTGCTTGTGCAGATTCAATCGAGTCAGATGCGTGCACGATGTTTGATTGCATAGAAAGCGCGTAGTCACCACGAATAGTTCCTGCTGCTGCTTCAAAACTTTTTGTTGGACCAACGATAATACGAATAGCATCAACTGCTGAAATACCTTCTACAGCCATTACTACGACAGGAGTTGAGGTCATGAATTTCTGGATACGAGGAAAGAACGGCTTGTCTTTGATATGTGCATAGTGATCTTGCACTACTTCATCATTTAAGTGGATCATTTTTAAGCCAATAATTGCAAGGCCTTTTCGCTCAAAACGACTAATGATTTCTCCTACCAAACTGCGTTGCAATGCGTCTGGCTTAATAATGATCAAACTTTGCTCCATTTTTTCATGTTTCATATGCCCTATCATAGCACTGATAGGCAATAAAAGAAGCTACATCTTTGATGGAACTTTGATGCCGAGAAGTTGCAGCCCATTTGTCATCGTTTGAGCAAAGGCTTTTGTTAGAGCAACTTTGTAAGGAGAAGTATCATCACCTTCTACTAAGATTTTAGTAGTACCGTACCAACTATTAAATGCTTGAGACAGCTCCAATAGATAAGTCACAATAAAGTGCGGTGACCATGCTTCAATTGCATGAGTTACCACTTCAGGAAAATGAATCAACATCTTTTCTAGATTTGTTGTCTGCCATTCTTTTGGTGCAGCGCTAAAATCAATATCTAAATTTTCTGCTTTTACTAAAATAGATTTTGCACGCACCGTACTGTACTGCAAATATGGACCACTATCCCCTTCGAATGACAAAGATGTTTCTGGATCAAAGTTAATATCCTTACCGGCTGCTGCTCGCAAAATACTAAACTTCAATGCCGCAATAGCGATTTCATCTACGATATCTCCCGCGATAATTTCTTTGCCGCTATTTTGAGAACGTTCTAGTACTTCTTCACTTACTGTATCAATTAATGTTTCAGCTAATGGTACGCCGCCCAATCGTGATGACATCTTTTGCCCTTTGAATGACATGCGTCCATGGTGTACGTGAACACTTTTTTCTACCCATTCTGTATGTAGTTTTTCTGCAGCTGCGAGCACTACCTGAAAGTGAGGCACCTGTTGGTTATCTGTTATAAAAATTGAAAGGTCGATAGGGCTTTGGTGAAACTTCATACTCAATAAACCAATATCTTTGGCTTCATATGTAGGGTTACCCTGACTATTGATGAACACTGCTGTATTGATATCTTTTCGTGACTCTTCAGGGATATATACAACAGCACCTTCACTTTCAGTAAATACTGCTGGCACATGTCCAAGCACTATCTCTTTACCAACAGCACCAGCTTCACTCTCGTATATATATGTATCAAAATGTGAACCAAGACGAGCGGTGATTTTTTCGAAGTATTCAATATTAAACTTCTTGCATGCCTGGTAAACCGTCCACTCTGGTGAAGGAGTACTGTTGTACAAATTATCAGCAATTTCTTTCACTCGAGCATGTATACTTTCGTCTTCATCATATCGCTTTGTTGCTTCAACATATGAATCACCAAGTACACCAAGATCTGTTGGTATAAAGTCTGTGCCAAACTTTTCTAACAAAATAAAAATCGTCTTTGCCACCCCCAATGAAATATCCGAAGGAAATGTCATTGCAGTAACCGTCGCACTTGATGCTTGAGCTAATCGTTTAATTGACTCGCCGATAGCATTATTCATGACATGGCCAATGTGAAATGGCTTGAAGAGATTGGGACTAGAATGTTCAACAAGAATATGTTTGCCCTTATGCACATCACTACTACCCCATTGTTCTTGTTGTTCTAGGATTGTTTTGAGTTGTTCAGCAAAATATTCTTTTGTTAATGAAAAATTAATAAATCCTGCCCCCGCAATAGTGATCGTATCTATGCCGATTGTTTTATTTTCTTCAAGATAAGTTACTAACGCTTCTGCTATCTCCTTTGGATTTTTACCAAGCTGTTTACTGATCACTAATGCAGCATTAGTTGAGTAGTCTCCGTGAGAAATATCCTTAGGCTGCTCAACAACAAAAGATACTCCTTCAATTGAAAAAGTTTCGCGTAATGCATGTTCGATCAGCGCTGTAATAGTGAGTTCCATAGGACGATTCTAACAGATATACCAGAATTTACTATTTTCCAGAACTACCAAAACCGGTATCGCCCCGCTCACTGTCTGATAGTTCATCTACTATTTCAAAATTAGCAGTCTCTACTTTTTGAATAAGCATTTGTGCAACCCGATGCCCTTCTTCAAATGTATAGGCCACATCTGAAAGATTACTCACTGCGACAGCGATTTCTCCACGATAGCCAGAATCAATCACACCCCCAAATGTTTTGAGACCATGCTTTACAGATAGACCACTTTTGTCCCAAATGAGCCCAACGTGTCCTTCAGGAATTTCCATAGCAATACCAGTTTTCAGTACAGCTTTTTTACCAGGTTCCACTACTACAGTCTCGCTAGTATAAAGGTCAAAACCAGCATCCCCAGCTTTCGCATAATGTAAATCAGGAATAGTATCTGAAAGCTTTTTTACTTTTATATTCATATATTTTAATCATATACAAAATTCTCAAAAAATACAGTATTTGCTCACAATTTGGAATACACCCGCTTCTTTGACATTTAATGGATCCAGGGTAGTATTCAGAAAAAAAAGCACCATGATACAAAAAATAATGCTCATCGTCGCAGAAGACGAAAACCACGGAGTTGGGTATGAAGGAAAAATTCAATGGGAATTGCCGGATGAAATGAAGCATTTCGCCGTGACCACCAGAGGACATACCGTCATTGTTGGCAGGAAGACGTACGAAACGTTTACCCCTCCTTACCAGCCGCTGCCGAAAAGGTACAATATCATCCTCACTCGCAACGCTAGCTATCAGCCGCCGAATGCAAATGACAAGACATATATTTGTACCGATTACGAGGACACAATAGTGCTTGCAAAAGAGCTTTCGTCTGAAAATGATATTTTCATTATCGGAGGTCCGGAGCTTTATGCGCTTGCACTCAATCATCCTACATTGAAAGTTGACCGGCTATACATCACTACTGTGCACGCAACATTTCCTGCAGATGCATTCTTCCCAGGCATTGATGATCCTTTGAATTGGCGCGAAAAAACGCTTGAGGATCACCCTGCAGACGAAAGACATGCCTATGCCTATACGGTAAAGCAGTACGATCGACTGGACTTCATCATGTGATCATCTTGTTTTCACATTAAAAAGCAAAAGCCCCTTCTCTTTCGAGAAGGGGCTTTTTACTTTGCCGCGCAGTAGTTTTAACGTAGGCGGGTTGTTGGATTAATCAACTACATCGATTCCGGCTGAGCGAGCTGAGCCTTCAACAATTTTCATTGCTGCATCGATATCGTTTGCGTTCAGGTCAGGCATTTTGCGTTCTGCAATTGCACGGATCTGTTCACGAGTAACCTTACCTGCTTTTGAAGTACGGGGCTTAGCTGAACCTTTGTCGATACCAGCTGCCTTAAGCAAAAGACTAGTAACAGGAGGAGTAGTGATACGGAAATCATAAGAACGATCATCGTATACAACTACTTTTACACCGAGCTTTTCACCTTTTTGTTCTTGAGTAGCAGCATTGAATTTCTGAACGAAATCAGAAATGTTAATACCAGCCTGACCAAGGGCAGGTCCAAGTGGTGGCGCTGGAGTTGCCATCGCACCCATAGCTTGAAGTTTGATTCTTTTTGTAATGTTTTTTGCCATAATTCTGTATGATTATTTTGAGTTAGTACTAAAGTGAAGCGTTAGCGTAACGGGTGGGATTATACCAGAAACCCGCTATTTGTACACCTTGGAGATGGTTAGATCTTTTTAACCTGTAAAAAGTCTAATTCTACTGGTGTTTCGCGACCGAACAATGAAACGAATACTTTCACCTTTCCACGTTCACGGTCAACTTCATTAACGCGACCTTCAGAGTCCTTGAACGGGCCGTCATTGATGATAATTGTTTCGCCAACTTCGAGATCGATGGTGTGTTTAGCTTGCTGATCTTCACTCATCTGTCCCAGCAAGTAATCAATTTCTTTTTGTGTTAGTGGTACCGGAGTAACACCTGAACCAACGAATCCAGTTACGCGAGGAGTGTTGCGGACTACGAACCATGAGTCATCAGTAACCATCATATCTACGAGAATGTATCCTGGGTAAATCTTTTCTTCTACCTCAACACGCTTCCCTGCTTTGATTTTAATTTTCTTTTCAATTGGAACAACAACATTGAAGATTTTGTCTTCCATGCCGAGAGATTCGATACGTTGTTTCAAGTTACGAAGTACAGCATTTTCATATCCTGAATATGTGTGGATTGCGTACCAGTGTCGTTCTTGGTTTTCTTCTTGTTTTGCCATGAGACTATTTGATGATGAGGTGTCCTAGTAGTGCACGGAAACCTAGATCAAATCCATTCAATAGGTATCCAAGTGCCAATGATAGAACGATAATAATAATAGTGTAAGCGATAGTGCGTGCGCGAGAAGGCCACACTACGTATTTAAGTTCTGTTCGTGTTTCTTTTAAAAATGTTGCGATGCTCATATGTAAGAAGTTTATACTAAAAAACGCCCCGGGGGCATTACTTTTCAATAATACCCTTCGGGGCGTCTTTAGTCAAGCTATCTGATTTCGTATGTAATAGAAACGTCAGAAGTAACATTCTGTACACCAGTTGGCAGACTTGGGGCTGATGCAACTGAGTCCATCATTGCAGACTTCATACCATAAGCCATTGGAGAAACTGGATTGCCTCCCCCATTTTCGTTGAATGAAACAATGCGCACGATGTGAACACCGAGTGCATCAGCAAGCTTTTCGGCCTGAACTTTTGCATCTGCAATTGCAGCATCACGAGCTTCATTACTTACTACATGACTGTCTTCAAAACCAAAATTTGGTCCATCGATAGATGTTACCCCATCCTTACCAAGGATGCCGGCAACTGGCTCTGCTTTAGTAAGGTCCTTCACAGTTACTTTTACATTTTGAGAAACAATGTAGCCTTTCAATGTTTGTGATGAAGGACATACCGCTGTAGTACATTTTATATTGTTGTACTGATAATCAGGATATGAATTATACGAATCAGTAGTGATGTATTTTTCTTCAATACCTGCTGCGATCAAATCTTTTTTCACTTGATCTGTTTTCTTTGAAACAACATCTTGAGCTGTTGCTGTGTCTGAAGCTTCGTTCTGAATAGTAAATGAGAACTTAGCAGTATCCGGCGCCTTTTCTACTTCACCGTGACCGTTAACTGTAATAACGTTTGAAGCAGACATACCTGATCCAACGTACTTATATGATTTAACTTGTACCAATGTAGCCACAAGCAAGAATAAACCGAGTAAAACTCCAATAATAATTACCAATCTAATAATAACTGTTTGATATTTTTCCATGAATGTTTGCATTGATATATTATACCATGCCAAAACCCCCAGTAGTTTCCTACTGGGGGCCATCTTAGAATCCTAAAAAAATACTGATGATTGCAAATGCCACGCCGACATATGCATATACCAATAACTCTTTGAACTCTTTTTCTCGTTGATTAAAAATGCTTCTTATTAAGAGCGCGAACAGTAATGATACTACTAGAGTCCCCATTCCGATTGTTCTTAATAAGAAATGCTCCTTAAAAAGATTTATACTTTCCGTTGTTCTCACATAGAGACAAAACAAGCAAGTACCGATCAGTGCACCCATGTAGCAGTTTACTATTACAACAATACTGAACCGCTGAGAAACATTCTTAACTAAAAATAGCTTTATTATATTCATACAAAATAGTTTTACACATTATAACATGTAACACTATTTTGTCAAAGTATTATTTATTTGATACCTGCAAGAGTAACGTCGAACACCAAAGTGGCATTCTGTGGGATCACTGGTGGATATCCTGCCGCACCATATCCAAGTTCAGGTGGAATAGTTAATGTACGCTGTTCCCCTACTTTCATACCAACAATTCCTTGATCCCACCCTTTGATCACTTCTCCTGCACCAAGATGGAAACTAAATGGATCATTGTTACGCTTCGCTGTCGAATCAAATATTGATCCATCAGTGAGCTTGCCGGTGTACAACATTACTGCTGTTTGACCGCTTTTAATTAGTGTTCCAGTACCCTCTTTTGTTACTTCAATTTTCATACCATTTATAGTTTTAGTACTGATAATGCTGCCCTTAACTACAGGTGCAGCTGTAGCAGGTGTCTGCGTTACAGGCGGAGTAGTTGTTGTTGTAGGTATTGTCGCACCAGAACCAGAATCCATTCCAGTAGTAACTGTCATATTTGGATTGGTAGAGGCGGGTGTTTTTGTAAGCCAGACTGTAACAAGGCCGATAACTGCTATGGCAATAATGATGCCGATAATTGTTTTTGTATTCATATGTATAGTATATCCTATTTTTTATTCAGTAGTAGTCTGTGGCAAAGCCGCGTCTGACGCGGTTGGAACAGGGTCAGTCGCAATTGGAGTACTATCGGGTGCGACTGATGTCGGTACAACAACAGGAGTTTCTACAACTGCAGGAGTAGCAGGTGCAGTAGTAGTCGTATTAGATGGGGTATCAACATGTACTGGAGTAGTTACCGTAGTAGATGACCCTGCCCCACTAGTATTTGCTGTTCCTGATTTTTGCACCATTTGCATAAATTGTTGCTGAGTAACACACACAGTACCAACACACAATTCATCAGTAGTAACTTTTTTACTAAAGATCCCTGTAATGCCATTCTTACTGTCGGCCAACCAATTCATAATTGCATCTCTCCATGTATTTTTCTTTGTCATATCATCAATAGCCACGATATTCATATTCATTTCTTGAATGGCCTGAACAGTGTACGGCATCAAACCAGCATAGTTGAGGGAAAGAAGATGGGTTCTGGAATCTTCCATTACGAGATCGGGAAATATCTGACGCACTTCTTGTGCAATGAAACCTGCATGCTTTGCATCAGTATCCTGTTCGATGTTCCAGTTGTAGTCTACCGGTGTCAACGCCATAATCTTTTCAAGGACTGTACTATTTTCTGTACTGATATTGCTATTGAATGACCAATTAGAATTGTCTGCGAGTAATGTAATATTTTTCTTCAAGTTCATATCAGAAGAACATGTAACACCTCCGGCAGTTGAAGGAACTATGGAACAAGTACCGCCAGCATTTTGGAATGTTGCAAGTGTTGTCCCTGTAGTCACCGATGCAGAACCAAACTGTGAAAGACCGGAGGCAACCCAAAAGGCATAGTTGTTAGTCCCCGCAGCTGATGCTCCTCCAACATATAGAGAAGCGGTGTTAGTAATTGCAGCACCACCGGAAGTAACAGTACCTAAAGGATTTACAGCAAGGTTTGCAAGCAAGTTAGTTGTACCAGTCGCGGGAGTAGTTATCGGAGATGAGCCAACTATTACAGAACCGTAGCTATTATTGGCAGGAAGTGTAGCTGTAGTAGATCCATTAAAAATTGTTCTGAAGGTTGTATTCGTTGATCCGGCTAATTGAATACCACTTGCGGCACTGCTCAAAACTGTATTGGCTGACCCAACGGCAAAAAAATTAGAAGTGGTATTACTTGTTCCACTGTAGATACCCCCAGGAGTTGAGATACCCCCACCAAAAAATGCATTTCCACTGTTCACATAAAGAGCATATGGGTTTGTAATCGTCACATTGGTACCTGCACTCGGCGCGCCGTCGATATACAGTGTTGATGCATTGGTAAGCGTTGTTGCAGAAGATGCTGCAAGTGTCGGTGTACCAAATGTATTTGTACCCTGAGTAGTAATGGTACCAGACGAGGTTAGTGAATTGTATGTAGAGTTAAGGACATGCAATCCCATGCCGGCCGTATTGAATGTATTGGAAGTAGAAAATGAAGAGGTATCAATTGCCAGAGATGCACTAGGACTTGCAGTTCCCACTCCAAAGCGAGCACTACTACTTGAACTTGCAACTGTTGCGCCAGATGTAATGAATGTTCCGCTATTTGAAATATTGCCGTTGAAGAAACTATTTCCTCCGGCCACATACAGCGCGTACGGGTTGGTAATAGTAGTATTGGTTCCAGCAACTGGCGCACCTGCGATATAGACAGTGGCGGCATTAGTATCCGTAACACTAGTATTGGTTGAGTTAAGCGTAGGGATACCGAATGTAGTAAACATCGCATTTGTCGCAGTCCCCGAAGCAGCAGTAGATGTATCAGTGATAGTGGAAGATATGACATTCATTATTACACCTGTTGTACCCCACGCGGCTTGCGAAATAGAAGTGCCGACGTTGAATTGAGAACTCATCGTCGAAGTACCCACACCTACACGTCCTGCGAGATATGAATTGCCACTGTTTACATACAGTGCGTAGTTATTTGTACCTCCACTGCCCGCGCCTTGAATATAGAAAGAAGCAGTGTTGGTGACTGCTGCGCCGCCACTCGTCACTGTACCGATTGGATTGACCACAAAGTTTGCCAGCAGTGCATGCGTCCCTGATGCAGCCGTGGTGACGGGAGAGGAACCGACGATAACGTTAGAGTACGAATTATTTACTCCGATTGTCGACGTTGTGTTACCGCTAAATAATGAGCGGAAGTTAACAGCTGCTGCTCCTGCGAACATGCTCTGCGTTACACCAGTTATCGGTGCGGCCGTGCTGCCTCCGCCGGCATAAAAGTTTGCAGTTGTAGCAGTGACTGCACTACTTACCCCTCCATTGAATGCAGCCAGCCCCGAGTTCACACTCAAGGCCAAAGGGTTGGTGATTGTTACATTCGTGCTCGCAGTCGGAGCATTCGCAATATATAGCGTTGCCGCATTGGTGTAGGTAACTGCAGTATTTGTAGCGGTGTATGTTGGAGTTGCAATAGCATTGGCTGCAACAGATGCCACAGTGCCGCTGGCTGCTGTAGTAATATCGTTGATAGTATTACTAAGCACAGTAAGGTTGTTTCCGTTTACTCCAATGATTGATGTTGAATAGTTTGCATTACCCAGCTGAGCGCGCTGCATTGATACTATAGATCCAAAAAAGGCAGTTCCACTGTTCACATAAAGAGCATATGGGTTTGTAATCGTCACATTGGTACCTGCACTCGGCGCGCCGTCGATATACAGTGTTGATGCATTGGTAAGCGTTGTTGCAGAAGATGCTGCAAATATAGGAGTGCCTAAATTAGTAATTCCAGCAATATTTATTGTCCCTGAAGAAGTGGTTGAAGTATATGTTGCAGCAGGAATATTCAATGCACCTGCTAATCCGGTCGCCGTACCAAATGTATTTGAAGTAACCACTCCTCCGCCAATGTTAACAAGTGCCCCAGTAACAGCTGATGACCCTAGAGATATACGGGCATTTGTTCCAGCATATCCTGCTGCACTGTTTACTAAACCAATATTATCAACACTAAATTTTGATGTATGTGTTCCCCCTCCATTAGCAGCAGAGTTAGTACCGGCATCAATAAGATATTTTGTACCGGAGCCGGCAGCAGATTCGAATGGCGAAATCCATAAGGCACGGTATCCGGCAGTAGAAGTTTGAGTCAATGTTGGAACGATGGCTATGCCATTCTGTACAGCACCAGCACCTCCAGTAAAAGTAGAGTTGATGCCGAATGTTGGAGTAGTACCTCCGGTATTACGTGTAGCTGTAATGAAACCTCCCGTAGTGCCGAACACTGCATTTGGAGTAAAGAGTAATGCCGTTGTATCTCCGGTACCAATGGATAGAGAGCGTATAGTTCCAGTACCCCCAGCAATTGTTTGAAGCGTGTATACATTTGAACTCCATCCTGCCAACATTCTTTCGAAGTTTGTTGTTTGATCGCTGGTATTATAAGCAGCGATACCGGTAGAAGTTGAACCCAGCGTTAAGGAATGGGTCGGCACAGCATTTGCAACACCAATGTTTCCTCCAAAATAATTGTTTCCTGAAATAGAATATAGAGCATAGTTATTTGTACCACCAGAACCTGCACCGTTAATATATAAAGAGGCAGTATTTGTTACTGTGGCACCACCACTAGTAATAGTACCGATTGGATTAACTACAAAGTTTGCCAACAGTGCATGTGTACCTGATGCAGCGGTGGTGATGGGAGAAGATCCGACGATAACGTTGGCATACGAATCAGCTATAGTAAGCGTTCCTGTAGTATTACCGCTAAAGAGGTTTCGAAAAGTTACTGCCGCTGCTCCGCCAAAGACGTTTGCTGCCAAACCGCTTTTACCGCCACTATTGATGCCACTACCACCAACTGCGTAGAAGTTAGAAAGTGATGCTGTACTATTACCTGTTTGAATTCCTCCAAGAAAAGCGGAGGCACCGCTATTAACCAATAGTGCCAACTGGTTAGTAATCGTCATGTTGGTACCGGCGAGTGGTGCTCCATCAATATATAAAGTTGATGCAGTGGTAAGTGTAGTAGCAGAAGATGCTGCAAGTGTTGGGACACCGAAAGTGTTGGTGCCTTGAGCAGCGATTGTTCCTGAGGAAGTAGTTGAGGTGTATGTACCACCGTTCATATTAAAACCAAATCCTGTCGTACTAAAGTTATTAGAAGTAGAGTACGCTACACCGGGAACGACATTAAGCATTGCATTAAACCCTGATGTTCCACCAACTAACAATCTCCCATTTGTCGCAATACTGTTTTGCGAAACAACTAGCCCTGTATTGTCGATAGTAAATTTACTGGTATGTGTTCCCCCTCCATTCGTTGCCGTGTTGGTTCCGACATCGATCAAGTATTTATTTCCAGAGCCTGTAGTGGATTCAAAGGGCGAGATGAAGAGGCCGCGGTAACCAGCACCAGAAGTTTGAGAAATGGTTGGATAAATTGCCAATCCGTTCTGAAAACCAGTAGACGCGATTAATCCGCTTGAACTTATGCTGACCAGAGAACCAATCGATGTACCGTCACGTCGCAACTCTGTTCCTGCATTATTTATTCCTGCACCAGATAAGGTAATCTGAGATGCTCCTCCTATGAATTTAAGATCACGCAGTATTCCTGTTCCGCCATTTTCACTACCAATGGTAAATACGTTGGATGCCCAGTACTGACGCACGCGCTCATAGTTTACTGTCTGGTCAGATGTGTTGTATGCCGCAATGCCCGTTGCTGTTGAAGGCAGAGTAAGTGTATGTGTAGGCGAAGTTGTACCAATGCCGACATTCGTGCCATTGTCATACAGCACACCGGTTCCCAATGTATTAGTTCCTGTAAATCTCGCAACATAGTTTGTTGTACCTGACCCTGAAGGAAATGTTGCTGAAGAAAGAGTTTCAACGACACCTGTACTAGTATTACGAGTAAGAATTGCGTAACCACCAGCACTTGTCGTTGGAGTAGTCGTAAGTGTTAATGCAGTTGTAGTTGCACTACCTGCCAATGTTACATTACCACTCGAGTCGAGAGTGTTTGAACTACTAAAAAATTGTACAGCACCAGTTGCTCCTCCCCCTTGAATAGTTAATGTATTTGTACCAGTGGATTGAATTGCAGCAGTGGCTGATCCTAATACAAGTGCGCCATTTGTTAATACCGGAATCTGACTCCCTGTCGCTGACTGTGCCGGAGTGAATCCACCCACAGTAGCAGAGTTGATCGCATACCCTGATGAGACCAATCGTTGACGTGGGGTGAGGGTTTCAAATGTTACCCCACTACATGAACCACTTATCTGTGCACCTACTTGAACATCGACATAGACAGAATCACTATCTTGAAAATTATATGTAAGTGTATCCCCGCCAGCAGTCGTGTCACCAATGTTTGCATCAAACACTCCTTCACGGACAGGTAAGGTCATTGTTGAGGGGGCACTCGTAGGCCATAGTTTTGTTCCAGCTGTTGCGGCATCGTATAGGGAAAACTTGAAACAATAGTTTGTACCACTTGTTCCTCCTAAAAGATTACTAGAACTGTCGAGCAATCGTCCCTGGAAGTTGATTACTTTTGGTACACCAACTGCTGCAAACACTTGCCCATAAATAAGAGTGCCGATAGTAATAATTGCTACCGCAAAAACATGTACCCGAGTAGATCGAATACGAAAAAAGAGCATGCTCAAGTTTTTTCGAGATAACAATTTCATTTTATGCAAACGCATTGAAATTATATCATTTTTTTAGGAGCAAATCATTACAAATCCACAGTATTCTTTGCGGTTTTTCGTCGAGGCTCGCGAGTTTCTAGCAGCGCATTGCGTAATTCTTTTTTAAGCAGATTATTTCGATACAAAAGATATCCTGTGACCAACAAAATCAATCCAAGTGCTGCTAATAAAGATATTTTTAGTGCAATAATTGCAGTAATAAGCATACCAATACTAAACCTGATTGAATTTTTCACCTTGAGATGAAGTGGTTCTGTACTTTGGTGATCAGTAGTAGTTGCAACGACTGTATACGTGCTTCCTTGTACTGCTTTTTCATCAGAAACAAATGTAAATGCTCCAGTAGGTGTTGTTAATATTGGAGTTTGTGCAACCGTTGTTGTTCCATCGTGCTGAGTATGAGTAAATGTCAGAGTGATCAAACTATTAGCAGCAGCAGTACCTTTCACTACAACGAAATTACCTGGTCGTAATGGACTTTCATAATCAGTAAATAATGGCGCGTCACTACTTGCTACAGGTACTATAACTGGAACAGAAGTTGCAGGTATTTCAACTACCGGAGTAACTGGCTTAGTTGTTGTTATGGGTTCAACAGGAGACGTTGTAGTTCCCTGCCCAATAGTAAATGAGGCACCACTTGTTCCTGATAAAACATTTGTACCTTGACCATCGTTTAACAAAACAGATGAACTCCCTTGAGCAATAGAAATAGTTGCAGTACCTGCCGCTTTTGCTTTAAAAGTTAATGTAACCACTGTACCACCAGAGCCACTATATCCATTCAAAATCACTCCTTGAAATGATGCTGTACCTGAAGCATTTGAATACGTTGGATTTTGTGCCCACAGCGTAACTACTCCACTTTTTGAAATACCAGTAAGCGTTAATGTATCACTTGAAAAAGAAACATCGCCAGAAACTGCATTGATGGATTGACCACCACTCCCTACTAGTACGCGTGCTGTAAAAGTTTTACCAACAGTGTAGCTGCCGCTTGCAGGACTGATACTCAATGTTGCAGCAAGAACATGTGTAGAGAAAATAAAAACAGCAGCAATAGCAAGTACGCTGGTAGTAATTATTTTATACTTAGTTTTTAACATATCGAATTTTTTTATAAATGACATAGAAAATAATTAGCGTGATGAATAGTACAATCACCATGGCAGTTGCTGATGTATGTGGTACTAAAGGTGCAATAGTTATTGTTGCAACATTCCCTGACATATCATACGCATGTAACAAAAGTATACTCTTTCTTGATTGATCATGCAGTACATATGGACTTTCAATTGTGGACAATTCACCATCACCTTCTTGTAGTGTTACATGATCAACACCAGATTCTTTGTCTGTTGCATTGAAAATTAGTACTGACTTTCCATCATATAAATTGTGATCGTTTATCACAGTCGCTGAAAGTGTGGGGCTGATTATGTCATTATTTATATACAATGAAGGTGCAGCTGTATCACTAACAGTAACAGTATTGTTTGTATCGGTCATTTTTTCAATTGTTCCTATTCCGTCATTATCTGTAATAGAAATATTTGTTGTTGAAATTTTTGCTATACCTGGCGCCTTTCCTGAAAATACTAATCGCACAATTTGACCCGGCAATTTCACTGACTGATCAAATGGATTTATTAATCCATTGAAACCATTTGGTATGACACCAGAAAAACTAATAGTGTCACCTTGAGCCTTAGGTTGGTCTATCCACAATGTAATGTTTGACGTACCTGTTTCAGCTCTAACAAATGTCAGCATATCCGGTGAAAAAGTCACCGCGCCTTGTATACCATTAATTGATCCCCCTTTTGGATCAACTACAACGTCAACATAAAATTGCTGTAACAATGCACCGGTTTGCGGAACATGCGTCAACATTACAACAGGAATCTCTTTTGCATAAGATACTTGTGCTATGAGTAATAATAAAAATGTAAATAAAATTTTTTTCATAACTATCCTGTCCAGTGATACGCTAAAATACTAAAATCAACAATAGTGGTCTTCCCGTCGTGATTGAGGTCGACATTTTCTGGAGGCTTCTCATTTTTCTTGTACCAAAATGCCAAAATACTAAAATCAACGAGGTTAATTTTATTATCACAGTTTAGATCTCCGATTATTGTACCGCACCCGGCGGGTTTATTTTTATTTTCATTAGAAACCTTGAATGATACAGGGTTAGTTTGTGCACTAACCTTATTGTTCACTAACATGGCTCGTGATTGCGCAGTGTGATCTCCATATTCAAGTACAGATGTATCGAGGTTATATAGATATGCTCCAAGCGCAGAAGTAGTGGTAGTCACAATATGTTCTTCATTAGAATGAACATTTATATTGATCTTGCTATTTGGAACTGAGTATCCAAAAATAATTTGATTGTCACCTCTTTTTACCTCACTCTTATCAACATCAATAGTCGGTGCAAGAATAATACCGCCAATAGTTACCGCTGCCCCACTAGTTATATATATTGGAAATGGAAAACTCGCAGAACGATTGCCATCTTTATCTTGTGCATATACAGAAAAAGTATAGCTGCCTTGTGCAATACCCGATAATGCTGCAGAAAAGTTTGCATTAGGATCAGCTACGGTAGTAATAATTATTACACCATCTTGCATAATAACTACCTTTGAAGAAGGATATGCCATCCCTGAGAAATTCACACTGGTAGGAACACCAGGAGTAGGAGTTGGCGCACCGTTACTTCCCCCTCCTCCTGCAGGTGGAGGATTGTCTGGAGGTGTAGTTGTCGTTGCATCAACTTCAGCAGTAATATAAATATTAGTAGAAGTATTGACAGTGATCGCGTGCACCGCATGCCATGCCATACTGGCAATAAAAAAAGTTGTTACTGCTATTTTAAATAGCGTGTTATGAGAGATCGGCATCGCGAGAAGGGCGAGATTGTGCCTGTTGAATGATGTAACGATTGTATCGACGAAGAAGAGTTTTTCCTCCTTTCCAAACAATAAGTACCAGAACCACAATACAAAGTACTAGTTGCCATGGGAAAACAAAAAACCAAATTGTTTTTGATGTATGCAACCCCTGTGTACCATATGCAAGACTCAAATGCGCACTATATAACCCAATTGCAAAATTTTGCCATTGATATTGTACGTTTGTAAAAAATCCTTGAAGTGATTCTGGGGCAACATGTTTAAGCCACTGTACAGAAAACTGACGAACACTACCGGGCAACACGTTTCCGATCGCATCATTGGCATCCAAATGAGCTGTAGGAATAAATATAGTATCCCGAATAGTGATAGTTCCTTTTGGTTCTACTCGATCAGTACCATCATTACGAAATTTATATCGTAGACTCACAGGCAAAGCAGAGTAAAAAAATCCATGACCATTGCGATCAAACTGTGTAATACCCGCTTTTTCTGTAACCTCTCCATTTACTCGTAACAATATCAGTACCCCAACTTTTGCTCCAATAGAAAGCTGTGTAGTGCCAGAATTAGGAGGGGTAGTACTCCAAAAAATAGCTGCAAAAAAACCTCCAGGCTGAGTGTTTGCAGGAATAGTAATTGCATAGGGAACCTTAACTGCCTTACCTGGATCTAGTGTTACCTGTGTTGGATTTACTGCCAGCCATGTATCGAGACCTGTTTTATCTGCACTAAATGAAGGGGCTCCTGTTTCTCCTTGTGCATTGAAATTTTCATAAGAAACATAGTACGTCTGTACTGTTGATTGTTCATTAATCAATGTAAACTCTCCCCCTACTACTGCACCAGGGTCGCCTGCAATTTCAATACGAGCAGGAGAAATTGTTAATGCATGCGTAATAGTTGTATGTAAAAAAAAGATAGCAAAAAAAACAGTAGTGGCGATGATGAACGCTGCTGTTTTTTTAACGATATATAACTTAGAAGTTAGCTGTAGCAACATAGGTAAGTGTGGTAGTATAACTACCAGCTTCAGTGAGAGCAGCAATGTTAGCTGCATAATTCACATTATATACACTTGTTGCAGAAGCGCCGGAACTAGATGCAAAAGGTTGAGTAGTGAGTGGTGAGGTACCAAAACCATAACTCCCTGCAGCTCCGTTAAATGGAGCAACTAGACTACCTGAGCCAGAAGCAAGGTTACCACGAATACCGAACTGCTCTGTTGCAGGAGCAAGTGCTGTTGCTGTTGCTCCAGGAATTGCAGTAATAGTATTTGCACCAGAAGTAAGCGTCGCGCCAGAAACGGCTACACTATACCCACTTGCTGCATTTGTACTAGCACTAAGTGTGTGTGCATTTGTCGGCTCTGCAGAGGCTCCGAGTCCGTTTGAAGTCGCAAATCGACTATTAGAGGTCGTAAGTGAACCGAACCCAATTGCATTATTTGAAACAGAGAATGACAATGACTGATCTACTGTAGCAGTAATAGCAACCTGACTGTTAGTGATAATGGGAACAGTGATACTACCTGTATCACCATTGGCATTGAGGGTGATGGCATAGTTAGCAGCAGTACCCGGGTTAATTGAGTTTGTACTATCGTAAGTAATGATCACCTTATCATTTGGAGCAAGTACCGCACTACCAACACCATCAGTTGGTGTTGTAAGAGTTAATATAACGTTACTAGTTCCAGAAAAAGCTGCACCCCATGCAGTTGCCGAAGGACTTGCCGCCAATGTTTCTGTGCTTTCTGCACCTGTTGATGCACCGTGAGTGAAACTTACTGTACCAATAGTTTTACTAGTGAAATTAAAACCTGATGGAAAAGTAATAACAATAGTTTGTGCAGTGGTTCCCGCTCCAGTTGGAGTAGTGAATCTAATAACATGACTAGAATTTGCACTAATTGTTTGACTAGACATGGTGTCAGACATTGCAGAGAGAGATGCAGCGGTGGCGATCAATGCAGTTGCAGGCATCATTGATACGATGACCGACAAGATAAGAATGTTACTAATGAGTTTTTTAAACATAAATGTGTGGTAAGAAAATTTATTTCCTTTATATAAGTATTATATACATAACAAATTTAATACACAACAATATATCGATGCCTGTGTGTTAATAATTGGCAGTGATTTCATAGGTAATCGTTGTACGGTATGTACCCGACGCTGCCAGGGTAGGAATATTGGCAATATAGTACGCATTGAGTGTAGCGGTTGCAGTAGGACCAGTGGTAGCTGCAATTGTAGAAAGGGTATTTTGTGCGAAATTCCAGTTCTGACTTGTTTGATCATAACTAGTTGGAACTGTTGCTATCCCCTGACTCAATAGAGACAGTGCGAACTGATTTGTACCTGGGGTACCTGTAGTTGATCCTGAGATAGTTGCTGGAGCAATGGTATTACCATTGGAGTCCAGTGTTGTGCCATTATAAATTATCGTATAACCAGTACTAGCATTGCTTGCTGCAACAATATTATGTGCGGGCGTAAGAGTACTACTACCTGAAGACGTTGTGGCGTATCGAGGTCCTCCAACCGTTAGCGGTCCGAAGCTTAATGCATTGGCAGATATAGAAAATGACAATGTCTCACTAACAGTAGCAGTTACTTCATTGGATGTGGCAATGACGTTTCCAAATGCATCGAGCGTTTGCAAAATAAAATAATAATCCCCTGGCGCTTGATTGGTATAATCATATGTCACTACATTACCAATAGAGGTAAGCGTGTATGGTCCACCACTGACAGTCGCTCTCCCTATTTTATATCCAGAAACTGTATACCCATCCGCAACAGTGGTAGCACTCCAGTTAATCGTAACTGTTGAACCATTTACGGTAGGCGTAAGCTGGGCAGAGACAACTTGTGGGTACTGCAAAAAACCATCTCTACCAACAAAACTTGTAGATGTTCCACCATTACCAGAAATATTTGTATTACCTGCTGAGTACAGTTTGAAGCTACCACTTGATTGGTAGCCACCCCCTGTACCAATACTTGGATCGCGCACAATAAAATGCGCACTAGTTAAATCTTTTGCGTAGACAATACTGCTTCCGATTGAAACAAGTAGTATCAGACCAATGATGATCTTTTTCATATACGTATTGTAGCAAATCTTATCACTTAACGGATTTGCATATTTGAATGCGTTGCTATTTCTGCAACAAGTACTTGAAATTGTTTTTCAACCTCTTCATCAGTAAGTGTTTTTTCTTGGGACTGAAATACAAATCTATAGGCAACACTAGTCTTACCTTCTTTCGTAAACGTATCAAACAATACTGCAGGTCGTACACAGTTTTTTTCTGCAAATTCATCCACTATATTTGCGAGTGAACTTTTGTCGCTATCATGCTCAACCCATACTGCAATATCACGAACAATATATGGATACGGTGACCATGCTTTAAATGTAGCAGTGCCGATATTTTCTAATTCTTTTTTTGCAAATGCTGCAACATCAACTTCTATAAGCTCATCTTTATGTGCTGCATAATATTCTTCTACACCTAACTCCGTAATACCAGTTTTATCTGCAATGATTATATTCATCTGCTCCTTCGTCGCGCCAGAGCCTGGTACGGAGGCGGAATTGTCTTCCATAAACACTGTACCGATTTCGAATTCTTTTATTTCGCTACTACCAAGTAGCGGCGCATTCAAACGATTGAGGTCATAACTTTCTTTTATGCCATCAGCCAAGGTACTGCGCAAATAGCTTTTATCTTTTGGTCCATATGAAATAGCCACTTCCCCTTTTTTGCGAAGACTATATGTCATCACCTCTGAATATCCTTTATTTTTTAAATAGAACTTTATTGCTCGGATTTTTTCGTATTGATCATTCAATATAATTGTTGGGGTAAATGGAATTGCTTTTGCCTCAATAGTATCGTAACCGATAACACGACCAAATTCTTCTGCCATATCGTGAGCACCAGTAATATCCTGTCTCCAATACGGTACTTCTAATGTATAAAAAGCATCACTCTTTTCATAGGTATACCCATAACGATCCATGACTTTTGTAAGTTCAAGATCTCCAATTGATATACCGAGTGAGCGTTGAATATCCGCAAGAGTAAATGAAATAGCGCGATCGATGTGAGGACTTGGATAGAGATCACTTACGGCAGAAACTGAGCCGCCCGCTAGAATAGCAATGAGTCCAACAAGTTTTGACCGAGCCGCTTCAACAACATGTGGCGATACATTATTTTCAAAACGTTTTGATGCATCAGTTACCAAGTTTATTCCGCGTGAGGTTTTGCGTACATTTGCTGCGTCAAAATTCGCAACCTCTAAAATGATGCTGGTTGTTTGAGTTGTTACCTCTGCCGCCTTACCACCTTTTACACCAGCAATAGCCAATACTTTTTCGTCATCAGCGATCACCATCATAGTATCTTTGAGTACCTTCTCTTCTCCACTGAGAGTAGTGATAGCTTCATCTGGAGCTGCATAACGAACAGTAATAGTGCCTTTTATTTTTTCCGCATCGAATGCATGTGTCGGCTGGCCAAGATCGAGCAAAATAAAATTTGTTGCATCTACTACGTTATTAATAGAACGTTGACCAACATCTTCTAGTTTCTTTACGAGCCACGCAGGAGAAGGACCAACGGTCACTTCATCGATTCTGATAGCTGAATAGCGCAAACAATCTTTGGCTTCAATTGCTATTGGTACATCAAGTATTGCAGTTGGCAATGTATAGGTTATGTCATTGAAATTAAGATCAAGTAATCCAGCAATTTCGCGAGCCATACCATAGTGACTCAAACAATCCCCTGCACGATCAGGTAATACTTTTATGTCGAAGATAGTATCAGTAGCCAATGTTTCAATTTCTTCAACTTCAAAAGCATGGAAAATAATTATTTCCTTTAATGCCTCAGCTGATGGCAGTGGATCTTGAATATGTGACTGTAACCAATTATAAGAATATTTCATACACTATTTACCCCATTGATTAATACGCAGATCTCCTTGATACCCAAGACGAACATCACTAATACCAAATGTAACATTTGCTAAACGATCAACACCTACGCCAAATGCAAAACCAGTTACTTGTTTTGGATCATACCCAACCGCTTCAAAAACATGTGGATGCACCATTCCCGCTCCGCCAATTTCTAACCAGCGGTCACCCACTCGTGCGTCTACTTCAAACCCGGGTTCAACGAACGGAAAGAAGCTTGGGCGTAAACGGATCTCAGTCTCTTCGCCAAAAAATTCTTTGAAGAATGACAACAATGTTCCCTTCAAATGTTCAACGGTAATATTTTCACCAACTACCAATCCTTCGATTTGGTGAAACTGCATTTCATGAGTAGCATCAGTTGATTCATTACGAAATACCTTACCAGGTGCAACAATAGCAAATGGCGGAGTATTTTCTTTCATGAAGCGAATCTGTACCGGTGAAGTATGAGTACGCATAACAAAACCCGGCTTTCCTTTGATGAAAAATGTGTCTTGCATATCTCGTGCAGGATGATCCTTTGGTACATTCAATGCGTCGAAGTTGTGCCATTCATCTTCTAACTCAGGGCCAGTAGCAATCGAAAATCCTTGCTTAGCAAAAATTGCATATATCTCTTCTAGCGCCAGTGTTATAGGGTGCAGTGTTCCTGGTTCCCGCGCCGAAGCATCAGCGAAGGAGGGTTGTTTTAATTCTTCCATAGTTTCCTAATCTTACTCCAAATAGTGCTACTCACCCAACCTCCGTTAGAACTACGGCGCGGCAAGCATCCATCCAAACATACTTTCTTGCCATGTTTAGCAATACTCTTTGACTGACAATCATCACACATCAAGATATGCTTATTACACTTTTTATTTTGACAATTAAGATACTGCTCTGTTGTCGTTGCACAATAATCACACTTAGCGATGACTTTGTGTTTTGGGTCATCTGTATAAAAACCCATCATTACACGTTGATCAAAAACATAGAGCTTGCCTTCGAAATCTTCATTAGGAAACTGTTCCATGTATGACACAATACCTCCATCGAGCTGATACACATCATTGAACCCTTGAGTGATCAAGTATCCACTAGCTTTTTCACAACGTACTCCACCAGTACAAACAGTAACGACTGTTTTATCTTTCAGATGGGCGATACTCTGTATGATATTTGGTAGGTCACGAAAATTATTTAATTCAGGAGTAATAGAACCAGCAAACTTCCCTACCTTGTGTTCATAGGCATTACGCATATCAATAATATAAAACTCCCTTGGGGCGCCGTAGCCTTGTGCGGAGGCTGCCTTGTTTTCCATTATCCAATCATGCAACTCTTTGGGCGACAAGTGCTTCCCTGTTACTTCATTGGGATTAATGTCACACACTCCTAGGTTGCCTGTAACAATTTCATCACGAACCTTAACAGAAAGTTTTGGGAACGAGGTACCGTCACCAACACTGCGCTTGAAGTGAATATTTTGAAATAGGCTTCCATACCGCTCATCCTTTTGCATTTCAATAATAAAATCTTCTGTGTCTTGTTTCTTGCCTTCAAAGGTGAAATTGATGCCCTCTGTTGCAATAATAAGACGCCCCTTCAAATTGTATGTAGTACAAAGCTCAAAAAACCAATCCCGCACAGCAACAGGGTCTTGGATGTACACATACTTATAAAACAATAGAATTTGCCAGTCACTCATAGCCAAGAGCTTACCAGAAAAGCCTATTTTAGGCTATACTTTATACAGGCCGAATTTTAGAAGACAGTAATCAAATAAACATATATGTTACGTTGGGCAGTTATATTTTTGATCATCGCACTTGTTGCAGCACTTTTTGGATTTGGCGGCGTAGCTGGTACAGCTATCGGCATTGCCAAGATTCTCTTCTTTGTCTTTATTGTGCTCTTTATCATCAGCTTGCTAGTTGGTGGTTTTGCCGCAAAAAAGATCAAGGATGCAGTTATTGATCCTCTCGATCGCAATTAGTTCCTAAATAAAAATCCCCGCGTCAAACGCGGGGATTTTTATTTACTTGATTATCGGCTTATAGCAAGCGGATGATAAACAAAACAACAGCGATTACAAGCAGCAAGTGGATGAACCAGCCCACAACATGGAAACCGATAAATCCAACGGCCCAAAGAATGATCAATATGATTGCAATAGTGCTTAACATAACGGTATATATAATTACTCTTACAATAAATAGACATGCGACAGCTGTCTTTAATAATCGTACCCTATTCTTCTTTAAGATTCAATGATACAGAGTTCATGCAAAATCTTTGCCCTGTTTCAGATGGCCCATCGGGAAATACATGTCCGAGGTGTGATCCGCATTTTGCGCAGACTACTTCAACACGACCCATACCATGACTAACATCTTCTTTGAACTCTACTGCGCCTGGTAATGCATCATCAAATGATGGCCAGCCACTTTTCGAATCAAACTTTGTTTCAGATGAGAACAAAGGATTGTCACATGCTGCACAAAGATACGTTCCTTTTTTATCTTCGTGAACATACTTACCTTTGAATGGTGCTTCTGTTCCCCTTTCACGCAATACTTCGTACTGTTCTGGAGTTAACTCCTTCTGCCACTCTTCATTTGTTTTTGTAATTTTTCTTTGTCCCGCCATAGCTTCAGCGGAGGAGGATCCATTCATATATTTACTCTAATCTAATGTTTTTAATAAATCGCCGTACATCTTTTGTACCTTTTCCAATTTTGGATTGATCACTACCTGACAGTATCCAGCATTTTCGTGATTGGCATAATAATCTTTATGATAGTCTTCTGCTTCATAAAACTTCACTAGTGGTTCTACTTGAGTTACTACTGGTGCTCCAGCACTATTTGAAGCATTCATCTCTGCGATAAAATCTTCAACTTCTTTTTTCTGATCAATGCTAGTGTAAAAAACCACTGAGCGATACTGAGTACCAATATCATGACCTTGCTGGTTAAGTGTTGTGGGGTCATGACTACCAAAGAATACCGTGAGCAAGTTTTTATAGGTAACTTGTTCAGGGTCATACTCTATATATATAACTTCAGCGTGCCCTGTAGTTCCTGTTGATACTTCTTGATACGTTGGGTTCAATGTTGAACCACCAGCATATCCTGGTAGTACAGTACGTACTCCTTTCATCATTTTGAACACGGCTTCTGTACACCAAAAACATCCTCCTCCGAATACTGCGATCATTTTCTTTTCTGTGTTATCCATACTTATAGTATACGCTCCTCGTCAAGCTATTATTTCTTATAAATTATCCAAAGGTAAATGTATATGCATCAAGCCCTGCATTTACTACTTCGATTTGTACAGTGTGTGCTCCGTAGTCTGCATTATTAATCAGATCGTAGAGTCTGTTTTCTTTAATCGTAACAGTACCGTCTGCATTCACGTCTTTCCCTGCCGCAGCACCAAGTGGTTTGCCATCCTGAGTGATTTTAATTGTTACTGGATTCTTTGCACTAGCCACAAAGTACACATGTTTGGCATTGTATTTATATTGTATGTGAGCATTTACGGTAGTGTTCTCTGTATACTGATCCTGGAAGTTCCAGGTTCCATCCAAATACAGTTCATTATCTTGGATGGTCGCAGGAATAGTTAATACCTGCACACCCACTCTCCTTTGAGTCCCTGTTGCTAGATATTCATTACGTGCTGCGCCAAAATACGTCTCTGGGCTTTTTACAGCACCTTGATTGAGAGAAATAGTATTTGCAGGAATTGAAGTTGTCGTGGGTACTGCATCTTTTGTACCGAGTACTTGTGCACGTTCTGCTAATGCAGCCTGAATCGCTTTTTCTGTCTCATTATATCCCCCTTCACCAATATGGTCATGAACAACATACCCATCGATATCGATCAAATATTCTCGTGGCCAATATTGATTGCCGTACGCATTCCATGTCCCCATATCACTATCGAGTACTACAGGATATTTGATACCGACTTTGACTACTGCAGCTTTTACATTGTCGTAGTTTTTTTCAAAATCGAATTCTGGAGTATGAACACCAATAATTACCAATCCGTTTTTTTCGTATTTATCGTACCAAGTATTTAGATACGGAATGGTACGCTGACAGTTGATACAACTGTAGGTCCAAAAATCTATAAGGATTACTTTCTTACCGACAACATCTGCCAGTTTGAAAGGGTCACTGTTTACAAATCCTGACGGCGCAACTAACTCTTTGGCCTTGGGATACTTCTTGGCTTTAGCTGCTAATACTGTAGTGCGATCCTGAGCCATGACACCAGGCGTAGTATTTGTATCTAATGGGGCGATCATTACATCTGGAGCATTTGTGTTTATGGATGGTTTTTTGTGATTGATATAGACAATCGCTCCAACGATTACTATCACCACAAGGCCTAAGATACTGTTTTTTCTATTCATATTTAACTCTTTATTATATTACTATTACTTGTAGTGAGCGGAGTCGAACTAATTGCGGTCGATGCCAGATACGACAGAAAACCTGGAATGATGGGTAAGATACAAGGACTGAGGAATGATGCCAGTCCGGCAAAGAATGAGATACCGATATTAACTATAGTTAATGAGGTAATATTTCCACCAACACTTGTTCCCCCATTAATACTTTGTAGTACTGTTGTCAGAAATTGGAAGTTAGCAATTTTTGAAAGTTCGCCCGTGAAAATTAAAATACCAATGATAATAAGCATTCCACCAAAAACATATTCTAATGGTTGCAGCCATTTACCTGATTTATTGATCAGTGTTTGTGCGCGGTCAGTAAATAACCCAACGAGTAAAAATGGAATGCCAATACCGAGCGTATATGACAACAACAAAATGAATGCGCTCCCTGCTTGTACACTAGCCAATGCCAGAATTGCTCCAAGTGCAGCACTTACACAAGGTGTCCAGCCAACTGCAAATGCAGCACCAAAAACAAATGATGTCATATAACTTGAAGAGAACTTATGGGTCACTGCCATTTTGTGGTCACGTGTCAGAAATGCTGGCTGTATCAGTTTTACCAAAAACAATCCAAACAAAATAATGATCACTCCTCCTATGCGGCCGAGCCATAACTCGGTTGCCATAGACGCATGTGCCAATACTGTTTGCAATAAAATACCAACTACAGAAAAAACAACAGAAAATCCTAATACAAAAAATACACTACTGTAAAATACATTCCAATTACGTGGCTCTTTTTTTACTTCATTCATACCTACTAGTATATTCTTAACAGGAACAATGTCAAGTTAACTTTACATTAGAAATTTCGATCTGTGTAGGCACGAGTGCCGAGTTTTGCTATCACCATTACCACAAAGGTAAGGTATAACCATGGATCAACGTGATGACTGAGACTTTGCCATACGATTGCAATAGTTAGTATCGCTGTTCCCGCAATGAACGCTGCGCGCCCAGCTATTACCTTGTGCTGCTCCTCTCTTTCATCAATAACTTTTTCTTTGATGATGAAAATAGCAAAAAGTCCGAACACTACTAGTGCAATAGCGAGTAGTCCAGCCAACATCATATCAGGCATCCACCATGCGAATGGGTTGAGTAGTATAAAAAGCACAATGATCAGTGCGGTGGCTACAGTAATTTCTTTAATCAGTGAATTATTTTTCATACGCGATACTAAATATTTTTTCTACAGAAGTTTTGAAGTACTGAGCAATGGTTAACGCCAAGTGCACAGAAGGTGTGTATTTCCCCTTTTCAATTGCAATCACGGTTTGTCGACTCACCAACAAAGCTTGGGCCAACTCTTCTTGAGTTACCCCCTTCTTGCTGCGCAATACATATACTTCATTTGCTATATATTCTCTCATACTTTAGATAGTTACTCTACCAGACTCATCTGGACATGTAAAGCCTTCTTTACATTTTTATTTATGAGCTCCTTGAGGATATACCTCCAGGTCACTTGCGTCATTTGCCCAGGCTTCTTGTATTGGCTTGAGAATGCGCCATGTTTCCAATACTTCTTCTTGGGTCACAAAAAAATGTTTATCGCCCTGAATTGCGTCGTAGTACACAGATTCATACGCATTACTTGGGTCATTCAGTGAAATAACTTCTGTCGCGCCATCTTTATAGACAATAGTCACATCGGTACTTTTACGATCAAGTGCCTTGCCGCTTTGAACAATTAATTCAAACCCTGTACCCCCTTTTGAATCAAGTGTTACTGAAACATATGTTTCAACGGTACTATGAGGATTACCCGCTGCTTCTTTATATCCTTCATATTGGCCACGTTTCACTTTGTTCACATCAGCAGTCAGGTTTTTTAGTACAGCCAATCTATTTTTAGGATTGATCACCATTGCACCAACTTGCAACAAATGACTTTGAATGAAGTCTCTCAGTGCCCCCGTCTGCTCATAAAAATCTGCACGTCCTTCGATAGCAATCTTTTCGGCAGCAGTAATTGTAATACTAGCAACATTAGCTAGGATAATTTTATGGTTAACTAGCGCACGAACAGTCTGCTTAGCTAAGTAGTGGTCAACACGATACACTTCTTCTTCATCAAAATAGTGGTCGATTTCATTGATGACTGATTCCACATTTTCTAAATCAATACCAAAGGGCTTTTCTAGTAATAACTTAACATGGTCATGGTGTGCCAATCCACTATCCCCTAATTGCTTAACAATAGGTAGCGACACTGTTGGGCCTACTGATAAATAAAACAGTCGTTGCGCTTGTTGCTCCACAGCATCTGAAGGAGCCCACCCAGTTTCAATTTCATCCAATTTTTCAGAAAGCCTCTTATAGTCTTCTTCACTATCAAGATCCATGGTGAATAATGTTGTATGATCCTGCAAAAACTCCTTATCTTCAACATTTACCAATAAATCATTGAGTTCGACATTGTCGCGACGAGTAATACCCACTAATGCAAAGTCTTCGGGTAGCAAGCCTTTTTCTGCCAAACCCGCTATAGCTGGTAATAGTTTTCTCTTTGAGAGATCCCCTGTTATGCCGACCAGAATGATGATAGTTGCTTGCTCTGAGGCAATCGAATGAGGTGTTGTATTCATCTAACTATCGTATACTTATCTACATGACACATCAAGCATTTGTTCTGGCCATCGAATTAATAGCGATCTATATGACTGGCATGTTCTTGCTCTCATTGTTGAAGAAAGATAATAGTATTGTTGATACTGCATACGGTATTGGTTTTGTTATCGTTGCCTGGAGCATCTTACTCATATTTGGAAACTTCACTTTTGTACAAATATTGACCACTGTTCTTATTACAATTTGGGGACTACGGTTGTCTACTCGTATCTATCTTCGTAATAAAAATAAGCCGGAAGATTTCCGTTACAAAAAATGGCGCGATGAATGGGCATGGTTCAAGACTCGCAGCTTCTTTCAAATCTATATGTTACAAGGGGCGATAATTATTGGAATCAGTACGGTGAGTATTTTTATTAATAGTTCATTTCATACGCTAGTACTTAATAGTACTCTTAGTATTATCCTCGTGATTTTCGGTACACTATTGTGGATCAAAGGCTTTTTCTTTGAAACTGTTGGTGATTACCAGCTCAGTAGATTTCTTAAAAAGCAAGCAGAAATAAAAGCACGCGGGGAGATTCCAACAAAAACAATTATGGATGAAGGGCTGTGGAGTATGACTCGCCATCCCAATTATTTTGGTGAGATCGCCATGTGGTGGGGATTATTCATAATTGTCCTATCAGTTCAATGCGGCATCATTACTATCATCAGCCCATTGATCATTTCCTTTCTACTCTTGAAAATATCCGGCATCCCTATGCTTGAAGCACATTACAAAGGCAATGCTGAATACGAAGCCTATCAAGCTCGAACTAATGCACTGATCCCTTGGTTTAAAAAATAGACCAAAAAATTTGCAACTCTTGCCTAGAAAAGTATACTTGGAACCTATAAAACTATGAGTATCTTCAGCGAAATAATCGATGCTAAAAACCTCAAAACCTACTCAGTGGGCCTTTTGCAGACCAAAGTGTACCGGGCATTAAAATCAAATACCGAGGTGCTATTGAAACCCTACAAAATTTCAAGCATTGAATGGGCATACTTAGGCATGGTCAGCGAATCAAAAGATGGCATTCGTTCTGGTGAACTAGCTGAACTCTTAGGTGTTGAGGCGCCATTTGTGACTTCCCTTTCTGCTAAGTTTCTTAAGAGAAAATTAATTGAATATAAAAAAGACCCGATGGATAATCGAGTCCGTTCTATAGTAATTACTGCTGACGGCCTTGCTCTGATAAAAGAAGTAGAGCCTATGCTTCGAAATGAAAGTAAGAAGTGGTTGAAAGATCTTTCAATCCGTGAAGTTCTGATGTACATCAAAGTACTAAAGAAAATTGCCGATCAAGATGAAGCTAAATAATTAGCGCTCTCCTACTTGCTGTCTCCACATGGCATGATACAAGCCCTTTTGTGTGATCAATTCTTCATGAGTTCCAGTTTCTGCAACAGTACCTTTTTCCAAAACATAAATACGATCAGCATGCATGATAGTCGAAAGTCGGTGCGCAATAAGAATAGTGATGCGCTGTGAACCATTTGATACATCACGTATTGTTTTTGTGATCTCTTCTTCCGTTAATGAATCAAGTGCGCTAGTTGCTTCATCGAAAATCAAAATATGTGGTGTGCGCAAGAGTGCACGAGCAATTGAAAGTCGCTGTTTTTCACCACCAGATACCTTCACTCCACTCTCCCCGATTAATGTATCGAGCCCCTTACCGCCACGCTCTAATAAATTTTGACATTGCGCATTATGCAATGCTTCTAGACATTGCTCATCTGTAGCATTTGGATTTACGAATAGTAGATTTTCGCGAATAGTTCCTGAGAAGAGCTGTGTGTCTTGAGTAACAAATCCAATTTGATTACGAAGTTCTTCTTTATCGATTTCGTTATAGGGAATGTTGTTATACAAGATAGTTCCTTCTGTCGGTTCATACAATCCTACAAGTAGTTTTACTAATGATGTCTTACCAGAACCTGACGGTCCAACAAATGCGATAGTCTCTCCACGGTTCACCGCATAAGAAACACTATGGAGTGCTTTTGTTTCCGCAGTCGCATATGAGAATGAGACTTTTTCAAATGCGAGATGTGCCAAGTCGCCCATTGCCTTAGGATTGGCAGCTTGAGGTTCTGGATTAGTATCCATAAGCTTCTTGTAGTTGGCGAGCGATGCTTCTGCCTGACGATACGTACCAATATAAGTAGAAATTTGCCCTAATGGGAAGAACAACCAGAACGAATAAATATTCAATGACAAATATTGTCCAAGGGTGATCTTCTGAACGAATATCAAATAGAACAAGAAAAGATACAGTCCGGCACGGATAACATTTGTAACGGTACCTTGGATGAAATCCAACATACGCAAATATTTCAGTTTCTTAAGTTCGAGTTTGAGAATTTTCTCAGTCACAGAGTTGAGGCGGTCTACTTCCTGACCTGCCAACCCTAATGACTTCACGAGTTCAATGTTGCGCAAACTTTCAGTCGTCGCACCAGCGAGTGCAGTTGTCTCGGCTACAATAGTCTTTTGTATTTCTTTTATTTTCTTGGAGAAAAGAACGGTGATCGTTCCAATGATTAATAACATGCCGGCATAAATAACCGGGATCAACCAATAGATAGTTGCTCCATAGACCATGATGAAAGCTAGGATGATAACGGAGATGAATACAGTATTGATAGTATCGAGCATCAGCTTCTCTGTATCTTCTCGAGCCTTTTGTAGTTTGCCGAGTGTTTCCCCGCTGCGCTCATCTTCGAATACTGCATATGGTAACGCCAAGGAATGCTTCACTCCTTCGCGATACATATCAGCACCACTGCGCTTGCTTACAGTGTTGAGATAAAAGTCTTGGAAGTTTTTCGCAATGCGAGAAATAAGTGCATTGAGCATAAACACAGCGAGCAAGGTAATTGTTCCTTTGAAGAACTGTGCCTGATTTAGTTCGTGGAACTTCAGTGCGTAATGGTCGATAATGCGCTGGAAGATAATAGGCTCAAGCAGCGAAAAAACCTGGTTAACTGTTGCAAGCACAACAACCAGTAGACCCAGCTTCCAGTATTTTTTCAGATAGACAGTAATTATTTCCATGTATTATTTAATTAAATTACTAATGTAGGATCAGTATAACACAAAAGTCACTATACTTTATATAGTGACTCATTGTGCCAGTATGCTCTAGTAAGAATTAGAGAGCTGTAACACTCTTCGCGATTTGTAGTGTTGGGTCAGTTGAATAGTCGTATCCAGTAGCAGTAGTTAAACCTTCTCCACCAGAAATGATCAAGAATTTTGTGTGTGCCAATGCAACAACATATACAGACAATCCGAAACCATGACGAGTACCGCCACTGAAGATTGGCAGTCCAGATGTTGTAAATGCAAACGGCACTGTTGCTGCGCTATACAAAGAACCATCTTGTGGATTTTGTAATTGAGTTACCCAACCACTATTACTATATGACAAAACATTCTTGCCCCACTTCCCTGTTGAAGTATCAGCGGTGTTCGTTGCCTTTACCAACGTGATCGGCATGATAGTTGATCCAGGAATTGCAAAAGTAACTTTCCCTGCCTTGTCAGTTGAAGCAGTGTGAGTTTGTGGATATGAAGCAGAAAAACCAAACTTACTATCTGTATACACTTTTGTCAGAGGACTTGGTGTTGCGTGCGGAGGTAGTGCTGGCTCAGTTACTACTGCAGGAGGAGGCGTGGTTGTCGTTGTTGTAACAGTTGTAGGCTGAGTAGTTTGCCCTACTGGCTGAATAACGTTTACTGTTGCTATTGTTTGAGTATGCTGAGAATAAAGATATGCACCGATCAATGCAATTATTAATAAAATTATTACTAATGTGAGTGTAATTACTGTAGAACCTTTTTGTAAATTTTTCATACTTAAAGTATAGCAGGTTTGAGGACTATGCTATCATTTCTAGATGCTAAAGGTTTCATCTTTCAACCCAATAATGGCAACGCTACTCCTCATAGGATATCTCTTCTTGAGTGTTTTCAGTATTTTTCATATGGCGCATATGAATGAAAGAGGTATGCCAATGAGCAATTGCCCTTATATGATCGGCGAGCATTCCCTCTGCCAGATGAACACCTCTGGACATCTCACAATGTGGCAACATCAGTTCACCACTGCTGTGTTTCCCACAGTGATCGCACTTCTATCTCTTGCGGTTGTGGCAATTACCTTCCAGAGGTACTTTTCCCCTCCAGACCCATTACTTCTATACGCCAAGAAACGTAGGCAAAATTTTTTACCACTCCACTATCAAGACCTCTTCTCTCAAGGCATCCTTAATCCGAAATTATATTAATTACAAATATTTCTGTTCTTATTATTAAATCAATAAATAACACTATGCAAAATAAAAACAACACACCTATCTATATCGCCTTATCACTCATTGGAGGACTTCTTATCGGTTTCCTCATTTGGCACAAATCACCGACAGCAGTACCAGCAATGTCATCAAACAGTATGCACACTATGCCTGACGGTAGCATGATGGGAAACAATCGCTCCGACATGACATCAATGATGAGCAGCATGAACGCTGATCTTCAGGGCAAAACTGGTGATACATTTGACCAAGCCTTTCTATCAGAAATGATTGTTCATCACCAAGGCGCGATTGATATGGCGAAGCTTGCACAGACCAATGCAAAGCATCAAGAAATCAAAGACTTAGCGGGCAATATTATTACTGCTCAAACAAAAGAAATTGCAGAGATGAAGGCCTGGCAGAAAAGTTGGTATAACCAATAATTAAGGCACCACATAAGAAAATCCCTCACAGAATTCTGTGAGGGATTTTGTTATGGGGTTACTTGGTGGACAAGTTCAGAACTCTGAATTGGAGGGCAATAGACTTGGAGCTAGAATTATTCTATTCCCAGAATATGAGTACTAAGGAAATAATGCCCAGTATCAAACCAATGAATTGAAGTCTTGAGACAGGTTCCTTGTAAAGGAAGAACCCGAGAGCAATCGCAAGCACCGCTGATGAGATTGAGAAAATCACCGCCCCTTTTCCAAGGCCAGAGCCATTCTTTAAGGCAAACAACCAAAACGTATTGGCTATGAGATATGAAACGAGTGCCGCAGCTGCTAAAACCCACCCGCCTTTCATAGACCAGTTTTTTGAGAAGATATCAGCAATCGCTTCGAACAGAACGAGAATGCTTAGAGGGAGTATCCATTTCATACGAACAGTATATCAGTTCAATTGTTACTTGGGTCCTATATTACAAGAACTTCGACTATTGTGCTTAAAAGAGATAGATACTACTGATGAATAAGATTAAGAAGTTTGTTTTTTGAATGCTCATACTTATCCTTCTGGTTTGAGTACGCATAAAAGCTCAAAGTACTAAGGCCTATATACAGCTTGTAGCACAAAATGCGCTCATCGAAGTTTTCAATCTTCTTTCCCATTGATTCGGAAAACTTCAGATACGCTTTCTCATAATCAAAATCCTTTGCCCAAAAGCTAATGCACGCAATGTCATAAAGTGGGTCTCCGTACATTGAGTCTGCCCAGTCCAATACCCCTGTAATCTTTCCGTTTTTAGTAATCAAGTTGTCAAAAGTATAATCGCCATGGACGAGATGTTTTTCATCTGGACAATAAGAGAGTAATTCTGTAAGTCGCCCATAAACCTTGTCCCAAAGGTCTTTTTCCAAGAATGTACTTTCAAACATGTAGATTGCGTACATGTCGACAGAAAGCATTACCTCCTTCCAGCTTTCCTTGTCGGCAACGCCCTCGCTGTTCCACTTTCCGTATCCTTCCTTGTCAGAGATGTTAATTGCATGAATTGCGTTAAGTGTTTCAAACAAACTTGGCAACGCCACATCAAACTCCTCGTCCGTAACGTTCTTAAACATTATCCCTTCTGCCTTTTCCGAGATGGCAAAGTACTGTCCGTCTTCCGTGTGCCCAACTTCCCTTATCTCTGGAATCAGTATTTCTGCTGATTCAAAATTCTTAAATGCGTATTCGTCTTTTTTGAAACCTTCATCGGAATGCCTGTTAACTCGAAGAATAAGGGGCTCTCCGTTTGACTCATAGCCAAAAGCTTGCGAGCCTTCCCCTCCCGCGATTGTTTCAACATTGAAAACTGGCTCATTATAAAACATTTCCAGAAAAGAAACGGCTGACTCTTGTTCCATCTTGGTCTTGTGGGTTGATGCTGGTTTTTCTGTATTGTTTTGATGTTCGGGGTTTTCCATATGCAGAGTATAGCAGAAAGCCCCTCTTCACTTATGAAGAGGGGCTTTCTTAAAATGGGTGCCCAGAGGGAATTGAACCCTCGATGTCGGTACCACAAACCGAAGTTTTACCACTAAACTATGGGCACCATGCATTGCCGCGCTGTAATTGGGGCGAAGTTCGCCTTTGTTCTTCGAACTTCGGCGCAATGAAAGCGGGTGTGCCCATCATTACTGATGAGCGTTACAGTTATACCAGAATACCCCCTAAAAATCTAGCAGTTAGAGAAACATAGCAACAGTCGCTCCAAAAATAACAGTGGACATGACTGCAGAACCGAGGCACCATACGCACCATTGTTTGATTTTGAAGTGCTGCACCCCTACTAGATACATTGAAAAAAGAAAACCTAGTGTTGTCATGGTAATGAAAAATAGACATGCCAGATTGGTGTGATGACCTGTTCCAAAATAGATCAAAAATGCTGCAGTCAGAACGTAGTACGTCATACCGAGAATAGTATTTGAGATACCAAAAATCTTAGCCTCAGGACTACTGATCACTGTCTCGCAGGGTGACCGTCGAGGACACATCAAAGGTTTTTTTGCCCGCTGTTTATTATAGATATAGAGAGTAATACCGAGCCCAATGAGTGCGGCCAGGAGTGCAATAAGAATAGCCATGCCAATATAGTACCATTTCTGGCTTATTTTATATAGATTTTAATACACCATCTTATTTGACTTTTAGCAAGGTTTGTGATACTATTAATATAAACACATCATTCATAAAACCCTTAATTCAGACCGATATGAAAACTCTTACAAAACTGTTCTTTTTATTAACTATTGTTGTTTCAGTATCTGCAATCGCTACTCCTGCAAAGGCGCAGCAAAGCAGTAAAAGTGAAGTTGCCAAGAAAGATACCTTTACGTTTCCCTATGTTGCAGTTAGTATAGCAACCGGCAAACACGTATTGATCATCCCTCAGCAACCCAACTTTACAAACGCATTCATCATCCAGTCTACTACCGGCGAAAGATTAATTTCAATCGACGGCGGCGTACAATACGATATTTTGTATAATGGAGCGATGACCACTTGGCGCAAGGACGGCAACAAGACCGCCAGAGAAATAACAATAGTGACAAGACGCTCGGATACAAACATCCTTGCAACTAACTAACAATTAGCCGGCGCTACTCCAAAAGCCTTTCCCTTAAAACGGATTGGCTTTTTTTATTTCAAGTACTTCTTGCCTTTCAATTTATCCGGCAACAAATCTTCTTCTGTATATTTTTCATACCCAGCTCCATAGCCAATATCTTTCATTAACTTTGTTGGAGCATTTCTAATCTTCAGCGGAATTGGTAAGTTACCCAATTTCTTTGCATCATCCATTGCTGCGTTGAATGCATTGTATGCGGCTTTGCTTTTCGGTGCTTGCGACAAATACACCACACCATGAGAAAGATTGATACCGCACTCTGGCAAACCAATAGTTTCAACGGCACGGAATACTGCATTGGCGAGTATCAATGCCTGAGGATCTTCCATACCAATATCTTCAGATGCAAAAATCACCATACGTCGCGCAATGAATTTTGGATCCTCTCCCCCTTGCAACATACGAGATAAATAATACAGTGCAGCATCTGGCTGTGACGCTCGCATACTTTTTATAAATGCAGAGATGGTATTGTAGTGTTCTTCTCCACCCTTATCGAAACGCAAATGCGTATCCTGCAACGACTGCATGATTGTTTCTTTTGTAACTGTAGTATAAAAACGCCGAGTGCTGTCAATCAATGAAAGTGCCTGGCGAGCATCACCGTTCGCAATTTGTGCGATGAATGATTTTGTTTCTTCATCCATCGGTACTCCAGTACGATCAATAATTTCTCCAATCTCTTCTTCAGACAATCCGTTCAATGTGAAAACGCGAACACGAGACAACAGCGCGGAGATAACTTCAAATGAAGGATTTTCAGTGGTGGCCCCGATCAATGTTAGTTGCCCACTTTCAACATACGGCAAAAGAAAGTCTTGCTGTGCTTTGTTGAAGCGGTGAATTTCATCTAGAAATAAAATCTTTGGGCCATCACTGAAAAGTGTACTACGTTCATCGAGTATTTTCCGGATATCATCTTTACCTGCAGAAACCGCTGACAGTTCATGATAGTCAGCATTGAGTGCCTTGGCATAAATACGAGCCAATGTAGTTTTACCAACACCGGGTGGCCCCCACAAAATAAACGAAAAAACTAGTTTTTGCTCAATAGCGATACGCAATGGATTTCCATCACCGACAAGGTGAGCTTGGCCTACAAATTCATTGAGGTTTTTTGGACGTATAGTAGCGGCAAGTGGAGTTGCTTGCCCTGAAGTATTCGAAGGGGGCATAGTTCCATCCTACCATGTTAATTTTCGATTGCCATTTCGTGTTTATACACTGACGTCAAAGCATAGATCAAACTAACTACCAGCGGGCCAATGATCAAACCAACAGGACCAAGCAATGTAATCCCACCGAGTACAGAGAACAATACAAGCATAGGATGAATAGCAATCTGCTTCCCTACAACAAATGGATTGAGAACATTATCTACAGTACCGCTAATGAAAATTGCCCATAATGCATATCCGATGGCTGGCCCCATTTTATTACTGAGGAATAAAAATATAACAACAGGGATAGAAATTAATCCTGTTCCGATATTTGGTATCAATGAAGCAACGGCGGCCAACAATCCCCACAATACAGCATGAGGAACATGGAAGATAAACAAACCAATACCAGTGACAACACCTTGTGCCAAACCAATAACAAGATATCCCTTAACAATACCGTTAATAGCTTTTTGCAAAACAGTAATGATCTTAGTATTACTTTCTTCTGAAAGTGGACTAACTGCAATCACCGTTTCTGTCCATGACTTTCCATCTTTCAAAAAATAATACATGGTGAGCAACAACAATAAGAATGAGATCAATGTTGAAATAGTAGCAGTGAAAACAGTTACCCCTTTTGAAGCTAGCCCTGCAACAAATGCATTTACCTTTGCCTGTAAATCAAATGAAACATGTGGGAAGAAATTGTGTAACCAGATAGTTAGATTATTAACAGCAGTATCAAGTGATCCATGGGTACTTAACCAGTCGAGCATTGTCTGTGACTGCTTTATTACCACAAGACCAATCAAAAAGAGCGGCATACAAAGAATAATAATAAAAGAAAGGATGGTTAGGAATGAAGCAAGACTCGGGAAGCGAACATAGCGCACGATCCATTTATACAAAGGATGAAGCAATACTGAAAATACAATACCGAGAATTATAGTAATAAGAAAAGGCCAAAAAATAATAAAGCCCACTGCAAATGCCAAGAAGAGCAATGCGGTGAAAAAATATCGCTGTATAAATGTTGAAGTCATTAGTCTAAGTATACTATAAACCGACCGCGGCTCGTGCAGTATCAGCATCCATCATAAATAGATGGTTATTGGCGGCAGACTGATCGAGTGCTCGATGAAACGGATATGGTAATTCTGAAACGCCGACATGAGCATCCCCTAACCCATAGAAGAAGAGTACGTTCTCGATATCACTCCCCGCCTCCGCTAGAGCTTCGGCGCGGCGAAGAAACACAAACCCGCCTGGGAAAATAACATTATGTAAATCTTCACGCTTGGCACGAACTTCAGTAGCAAGATTGTTGCGAGCCAAAATAATTACTGGGTGAGTTACAGCATTTGTCTTTGGATTAAATTCAAATGCAATGGCTGCATATTTGCGCATGTGTTCATCAGTATGTGCACGATCAGGACTTTCATCGGTCTTGTGCTCACTGTAATACGCGATGTGCCCGAGGACACCAAGCCAACCATCTTCTAATTGATAGACCGAATTTACTCCACCCCATTCATTGTTATTAAAAAATCCTTGAACTTTCTTTAGTGGATCAATACTAATAGCACTGATCATTTCAGCAGTGATCTCTTCAAGTGATGAAACAGTACTGAACTGAATCGATGAATGTACTACACCATTTTCCTCAGAACGTGGACGAGTGAAAACGCCAATACTGTCTCCTAAATCAACGAGACGGATATCTTTCATACCATTTGGACCATCAATGATTTTTTCTTTTGTTTCAAAATCATAAAATGAGGTACGGTAGTTTTCAATTTTATAAATACCTGCAAATGGTTCACTGAAATCCAACGCTACGCCACCAATGATTTTTGTATTATTTATACATGCCAAAAATGGATCTTGTACATTCAAAAAAGAAAGTTCTTGTGACTGCCACTTAGCCGCGCCAGAGCTTTCAGCGGAGGCGGGTGTTTTCCTAAATTGGTGTACATGTGAGATTTCAGAAGTGAATGCTTCAACACGACCTAGTAAACATAGCTCGTTATTCATTACAAAAGGACATGGATTATATACAGTTTCATCTGATTTGATGCCTTCGAAACTCAAAAGGCATGACTTGGGCGCAACACCTTGCAATGCCTTCCCTTCTAGTAGTTCATAACTCCATGCTTCTGGGTACTGTTCTTCTTGTTGTAATGGAAATGTTCTCATCTATTATTTGTACCAGAGATAAAAAGATGAGACAAGTTGTGCGCGAGAGAGGAATCTTTCCCTCGACTAAACATTCTGCAGAATGTTTGTCTGGGCACCCTCTCGCCTATTTTTCTGCTGAAAAATTATGGCTCCGACGTACAAGTCCTCACGCAATGACAAGCAGTTGTCATTGCTTCTCGCGCACAAAAAAAATACCCTTTTGGGTATTTTTTATTTGTGCGCGAGAGAGGACTTGAACCTCCAAGGGATTGCTCCCACTACCACCTCAAGGTAGCGCGTCTACCAGTTTCGCCACCCGCGCATGAGTGCTTCGTTACTATATCAGATTATTACCTTGAAGCAACAAATCCCCTTGCGGGGATTTGAGGGAGACTATTCTTCTGAACCAGCTGGTTCTTCTGTAACTGTTTCTGGAACAACGAGTGAAGCTTTTGTTTTGCCTCCAACGATTGTTTTCATTTTGCGACGGATTTCCTTCGCAGCCTTGTCGCGGATGTAGTACAGTTTTGAACGACGAGTCTTTGCACGCTTTGTGATTTCGATCTTGTCGATCATTGGTGAATACAAAGGGAAAACACGTTCAACACCTACACTGTTTGAAACCTTACGAACAGTGAAAGTAGCTGAAGGAGTAGTACCGTGCTTGCGCGCTAGTACAAGACCTTCAAATGCTTGAAGACGGAATTTTCCTTTATCTTCGATCTTTGACCACACGCGAACAGTGTCACCTGATGTGAAATCAATGCCCTTGCGTGCGTCTGTATCTATTGGAGTAAATGCGATAGCCATATAGGACCACACTTTATCATTCTTTGCCGTATTTTGCAAGAGCTCCTGCGAAGTCCTCTGGGTAGGGTGCTTCAATCGTCATTTTCTGCCCATTTAACAAGCTAAACGTGAGATTACGGGCATGGAGTGCCAACCGTTCAAAACCAAGCGCTAAGGGCTTTGAGGGGCCATAAAGACTATCTGCTACGATTGGTCGCTGTAGATATTTCATGTGAACACGGAGTTGGTGAGTACGCCCAGTTTTTGGAAAAAGGTGCATAAATGAGAACAATTCCCCTTTCTCATCTTCGAACTGTAGTACTGCCTGCCAGCGAGTCATTGCTTCACGTACTTCCCCCCGAGTGCCTCGGCCAGCATGCCAGCGACGAAAGTCTCCCGCACTACGACCAATCGGGATATCAAGAACCCCTTCATGTTCTTTGAAGTGCCCCCAGACAAATGCATGATATTCTTTTTGTGTTTCGCGATCTTTGAATTGTGCTTTGAGATGTTCAAAAGATTCTGCAGTCTTGGCAATAACTAATGCTCCTGAAGTATCTTCATCGAGGCGGTGAACAATACCAGGACGATCAGTTCCGGCTTGTGGTTCACCTACTCCGGCGAGTGCTGGGTACTTTTCTAATATCCAATCAACAAGAGTAGCCTTCGTACCTCGTCCGTCAGAATGAACCATCAGCCCTGCTGGTTTATTAATAACCAACACTTCGTCGTTTTCAAATAAAATAGGAATTTCCATATGCATACACTATACCAAAATGGTTAAAATTGACAGATATAGCCTCAAAGGTTATGGTAAGGAAAATTGTTTAATTAAATATATATAGAATGAACAAGCGAAGAACTTCAAAGTCGAACAACTTATTTGTTGCAGGTAAGCTGAGTAATATCGACTACAAAGCAAGTAGGATTAACCAACTTAAGGAACCGTTTAGTCGACTGAGACAACGCGTTCAGAGTCGGACCAGGAAACGCAAAACCATTCAACGATTTGTCGGCGCATTAAGTGCCGCAGTGCATCAAAGTAAAAAGTTTTTTACCAATCACCCTTCCCATGTAGCTAAATAGCTATATGGGATTTTTTAGTTATAGCAATGCAGCAAGTTCAGAAAGTGTATTGATCTGCTTCCAAGCCAATGATGCGAGCTCTTTATTCTCACCAAGTTGAATACCTTTCACTACTTTAAATAGCTCTGTATCATTTCCCCCATCAGCAACTTCTATCACTTCAGAAAGTTCATAATCATTTTTCAAACAAAATTCTTTCAACAATAAAAGTTTTGCTTCACGCTCGTCGCCACCGGTTTCAATATCTACTAGTTCATTGTTTTCATTAAACACAGCTTTGTTAGTAGCAAACCATTCACCGATACCGGCACGTGCAGCCAAGGACTTTGCCATAATATCTACAGCTCCAGAAAGCATGATGACCTGATACCCTTTTTCTTTTGCATCTGCAATCGCAGTAATAGCATCTGGTCGTAGCGCAATATCATCAGCCGCCTTTTCAATATCCGCTTTGGTAACCTTCCCGTTTTCTTTATACAGTCTCATCAACTCAATCATCCATTCGTGATATGACAAACCCTCTGCTTTATATTTATTGAACAACTCTTGATCTTGTTCAGGACTAATACCAATAGACGCATTAAATGCTTCCCATGTAGAAAATGGAGTAAGTGTGCCGTCTAGATCGAAACATAATAGTTTTTTCATATATAAATAATAACACAAGATTTTCTAGGGACTGTCCCCTATTTTTTACTTAACCTTTAGTGCGTATTTTGACTTCAATATATTATATCGCTCTTGAGTACCAGAATATGACATTATCTCCTCTGGGAACTGCTCCTTTCTTGGCATATCTTGATAGACAGAATCATTGTTGAATTGCTGAATGGTGAAGTCTGCTTCTTCGCCATCTATGATATTAAAGAAGTGGGATTTAAGGTTTTCGAAAGGAGTGTTTTTCAAAGATACTTTTACAATGGTTCCTCCAAAGTATTCTAGCGCGAGTACAGACACAATTGCACAGTGGCCATAAGTTGGATTTTGTGGAGTCCAGTTTTCAGGATGACTACTTGTTTGTTTTGAGCAGAATTCGGGGATTAGTTTTTTGAATTGGATGAGAGAGTTTTTCATCACAAAAAGCATAGCATAATGATTAAACTAATTATAGCAGTAATCTTATAATTTCATCATCATTTTTTACACTGCGAACTTCTGGTAGTGAGAGAAAAAATAATAAATTTTTCGGAAAACCTGAAACAATAATTGGTTTATGTAATCCCATTGCCATGCCGGCTTCATAACGAGCACTCTCTTGATCCGCTTCTCATAAATATACAAGTAGATCTGCTTCTTTTATTGCATCACGTTCCATTACCGCTTTTTCATTTGGAGACTCTTCATTATAAATATCATTAACCCAATCAAACGTTATTGTATGTCCATGCTCTATTAACATATCCATAACCTTACGTGCGCGTTCAAGATTTTTACCTGCAACATAGATTTTCATAATTAAAAGCATAGCATATGGAGCGATGAGGGAATCTTTCCCTCGACTAAACATTCTGCAGAATGTTTGTCTGGGCACCCTCTCGCCTATTTTTCTGCTGAAAAATTATGGCTCCGACGTTCAAGTCCCTCTCGCAAACCAAAGCAGTTTGGTTTGCTATCGCGCACGAAAAAATACCCTTTCGGGTATTTTTCCTTTGTGCGCGATGAGGGACTTGAACCCCCGACCTTCGCTGTGTAAAAGCGCCGCTCTACCAACTGAGCTAATCGCGCGTGTTTGGTATAAACCTCTGTGCCCCTGGCAGGAATCGAACCTACATCAAGAGCTTAGAAGTCTCCTGTTCTATCCATTGAACTACAAGGGCTAAGAACCCAGATACTTTACCACCGAGTCGGTATTTTGTGAAGTATCTCTACAATTCTAGTATTAAGTCCAAAAAATGCAATCAGCATCGACACTCCGACACCAACAGCAACACCAAAAATAAAACTAAGAATAATCTTCCCTGAGAGACGTGCAACATGTTTGCGTCGAAGGTGTTGTGCATGACCATTCGGGATCAAATTGGTCATGTATTGCCCTACTAATGCCACGCCAATTGCTGCATCAAAACGCACTGCTATATGTTGAGGTATCACGGGAACGTGGTCATCAAATGACAAACAGTTGCTCCACACATTTCCTAGCTGCACCGGCAATCGCAAACCAGCACTGATATATTCATCGAGGCCTTTCACAATACTACCCTGCCCGCTAAGATATACTGTTTCTAATGTAGATAATGCGCCATGCGTGGTCTTCCAAGTAATATAAGATTCATTGATATGATGAACCAATGTTGCACAGTCATCCACGATTGCATCAAATACTTTTCGTGAATCACGAGCAATCAATCCTTGCTCTCTTTTCAAACGATCTGCTTCATCACTATCAACAGATAGTTTTTCCATCAATGCATTCGTCATCATTGCATCACCAAACTCAATCAATGTAGTTTGTGACACGCGACCATTTACAACATATGTAATAGAAGTAGTGAATGTATCAATAGAAACTATCAACGTTGTGCCTTGATAATTTGCTGGCAACAAATCTCGTGACAATGCATGTCCGATGGATTCAATACTCATTACTGTAATACCTGCCTGTTTGAAAGCTGTAACAAATTCTTGAGAAAGATTTTTTGGTACTGCAGTGGCCTGAAGCACTGTGGTCTGACTGTCTGCACCGATAACCTTATAATCGTAGACAATATCCTTTATTGATAAGCCGAATTCCTTTTCAACCGCTTCTTTAACATATAGTTGCCCGGCACCTTTTACCGACAAACTAAATGTTTGAATCTGTGGTGAATTTAATACGAGATTAATTTGTTCAAACTTGTATGCTTTTCTACTGGCTTTGAGAAAATTAATAAAGCGAGATTTGTCGACGATCTTACCATTAACAATACTTCCCTGAGGAACAACAAGTTCAGCATATGCTCCAGGAATAACTGAATGGTCGTGATGAGTGAGTGCAACAAAACGCAATGCCGTATCAGAGAGCATTACTCCTGTTGCATGATGTTGTGCGAGTTCCAAATAGCGTGTGTTCACGCAGTAAGTATACGATATGAAGTGTTCTGATACTACTAGCGAACTGTAGTACCTGGGTATACTGGTGATTCAGGAACAAGAAAAACTGGAGCACCATCGACACCATCAACAGCCATTAACATTCCGTTTGATTCATATCCACGAATTTTGCGCGGTGCAAGATTTATAACGAACAACATTTGTTTACCGATCAATGCTTCTGGCTCTGGATACCATTCACGAATTGCAGACAAAATCTGTCGAGGAGTTTCTTCACCGAAGTCCAATTCAAAGCGAATAAGCTTATCTGAGTCAGGCACCGCTTCTGCTGTCAGCACCTTCCCTATCTTGGCAACAACTTTTTTAAAGTCTTCAATAGTGATAAAGGTGCCTTGCCCTGAGGTATTCGAAGGGTCTTCTTTTCTAACTTCTTCTACTGGTTCAATTATTTCGGTTGTTTTCACTTCTTGTTCATTCATAAATTTATTATAGAGTATCTAAATAACGCTGCAAGATAATTGCCGCAGCTGAGTCATCGCGACTACCGGCTTTTGTCTGATAACGATGCGCTTCCATTGTTGAGAAGCTTTCTTGTTGAAAATGAACTGGTAGACCTGTTACTCCAGCCAATTTTTCTTTAAACTTTTCAACAATAGGCACAATTTCATTATCCATACCATTTGAGGCAATTGACTTACCAATAACAATTGCTGTTACAGACTCCTGCTGACAAATACCCGCTATTTCAGCAATAGCTTTATCCGGGGCAACAATACTTTTCGGAAATGCAAATTGCCCTGACTCATCAGAGAGTGCAATGCCTATTCGCTTGGTGCCGTAATCAATGCCGAGGTATTTCATAAATAAAGACTACCATAGCGTTATTGAAAATCTAAGCATCTTGTGATAAAGTGCAAGAACTTCACCAGCAAACGAAGTCCCCAAAATTGGAGGTGTGGCTGAGTGGTTGAAGGCAACTGTCTTGAAAACAGTCGTATGGGAAACCGTACCGTGAGTTCGAATCTCACCACCTCCGCAAAGAAATACCGCCGCATGGCGGTATTTCTCTTTGTTGACTCCCTCTTTGAGTAGATGCTATACAATAAAGATATGAATCCCTCAGAACAAGGCACTCCTCACGAAATGGACGAAACAGCAAAGCCAACACCGATGGAAAAAACTTCAAAGGGCGTACGTGAAAATGTTAAAGAATTAGGCCGAGATATTCGCGACGGTAAGGGTGGCGAGGTGTTTGGTGATGTAAAAGATATTGCCAAGAGTGCACGAAATGATGTGAAGCAAAGCGCCCGTTCATTTGTAGATTTCATTCGAGAACAAGGCGTTGTTGGTCTTGCAATTGGATTCTTATTAAGTGGTGCTGTTTCTAGTACTGTTACTTCCCTCGTAACAAATGTGATCAATCCAATTATTGGACTTGCTTTGGGTAAGGTTAACTTGAGTGACAAAATGATTGTTGTTGGCGCGTCAACAGTGAAGTACGGCGCTTTCTTCTCTTCTATTATTGATTTCTTAATTATCGCCGCAGTGATCTTCTTTATCTTTAGAGGGTTGAGATTGGATCGCCTCGACAAGAAAAAGGTGGATTAATGTCGCCTTCGTACTTCACCGTGTTCAGCACTATCGCGCACCGAAGCGTGTTATACTTTCAGTAATGCAGCCTATTACTTGGACAACATTAGAATTCGAACCACAAGACCGACACCGCGACTGGAATTGGTATGTGGGGTTGGTTGCCCTCATTGCTGCAGTACTCGCATTTTTTTATGGAGATATTTTTTTCGGTATCTTTATCATCATTGCTGGTGCTACAGTCTTAATTTATGCTCAGCACCCCCCTCGTACTCTTACTATTACCATCTCGGAAACCGGTGTGACTATAAACAACGATTTGACTCCATATTCAATGATCAGACAGTTCTGGCTTGACGAAACTGATAAACAAGATAAGCTGTTATTGCTTGTCAAAGGAAGCTTCATTCCTTTGCTAGGCCTGCCACTTCAAGGAGTGACAGCACAATCCGTACGCGACGCACTCATTCCTCATATTCCTGAGGTTGAAATGCGAGAATCTCGAACCATCAAAATCTTCGATCGCCTCGGATTCTAAACAATATTGCTCTTGTCGTTCAATGGATAGGACGTAACTTTGCGGAAGTTATGATGTAGGTTCGATTCCTACCAGGAGCACAAACAAAAGAACACCCACACTGATCAGTGTGGGTGTTCTTTTGTTTGTGCTCCTCAATTCAATAGCCACAATGCAGCTATTACTATTTCACTCCTGCCCAGTCTTTCAGTTCGTCGTAGGTTACTTCCCCACAAAGCCATTTCTTATTTGAGCCATTGAAATAGTACGGTACGCCACCACAGGCTTCACCCTTATCGAGCTCTTCTACGAATTTCATATTGGCATCATTGTGCCAGACCTCTTTTCTCTCAATATGCACTGTTGGATATTCAGCCATAAGTTTGTCTGTTAGTTTGCGCATGAGATCGCAATGAGGACATTCGAGGCCGTAAAATTCGTATAACATAAGGTTAGTATAGCAAATAAAAAACCCCTTTCGGGGTTTTTTATTATTTGTTTTCTTTTGCGATTCTTGAAAGAAGAGCTTTCTTACGAGATGCAGTGTTTTTCTTGATAACACCTTTCTTAGTTGCTTTGTCGATTGCACTGTAAGCAGCTGAGAGAGAAGCCTTAGCTTCTACCCATTGCTTTGCAGTAGCAAGTTTTTGCACTGACTTAGCACCTTCTTTGAGGGTTTTCTTAGTACGGTCATTAGCGGCCTTCTTGGTGAGGGATACGCGATGAGCCTTTTTTGCTGATTTGGTGATTGGCATAACGACAGCACTGTAACAAATATATTACAAAATGACAATACCTGGTATGATAAAGCCATGATTGCTCGAATTACTGGGACATTGGTGGATATTGTGGATAAGGGTGTAGTGGTTGAAACTGCCGGTATTGGATACCTTATTTCAACGCCATTCCCTCCTGCTCAACTAGGAGACACTGTTACTCTTCATACACACATGGTGATCCGGGATGATGCCCATGAACTCTACGGTTTTGCCACAGCAATGGAGAAAGCGCTCTTCTCTATATTAATAAGCGTAAGTGGTGTTGGCCCAAAGACTGCATTACAAATGCTCACACTCTACACTCTTCCTGAATTAGTGCGCTCTATCAAAGATGGCGACGCAAAAGCAATCAGTCTTGTTCCAGGTATTGGTAAAAAAACTGCAGAAAAAGTGGTTATCGATTTGAAAGACAAGCTTGATGGATTTACGACTGCAGAAAATGGTCTTTCAACCGATCTCTTTGAAGCACTGCTTTCATTGGGATACAAAGAACAAGCTATCAGAACTATTGCTTCTACTATCGACGCACAGTTGCCGATCGAAAAACAAATCACTGTCGCACTACAACTCTTAGGAAAATAACATGCCAGAACTACCGGAAGTACAAACTACCGTTAACGGTCTCAACAAAACAGTTAAGGGTAAAAAGATCACTGATGTTTGGACTGACATTGCTGTTGAAACGCCTTCGCTCCCCCATCACTTAACAAGTACAAAAAGCAAAAAGTTCTTTGCTCAATTTAAAAAACTTATTGTTGGCGCAACTATCACGAGCGCTGAGCGCCGGGCTAAAAATATTTTCATACACCTTGATAACAAACAAAGCATCTGGATTCATATGAAAATGACTGGCCACATGATGTATGGCTCGTACGAACTAGACAAGAAAACCAATCAATGGGCTCCGGCAGAATCTGAAAAGAATAATGCATTGAGAGATCCTTATAATCGATACCTGCATACCGTATTCACCATTCAAGACAAACCCTTCGATTCCACTCAGGGCCTACGACAGCTAGTACTTTCTGATGTTCGTAAGTTTGCCAAAGTTACCATTCTCCCTACTGACACTATCGATGATGTATTAGAAATCGGACCAGAGCCATTAACAAAAGAATTCACCTTAGAAGTTTGTGCTGCACAACTTTTGAAACGATCAAATCGAGGTATCAAAGAAGTCCTGCTTGATCAAAAAATAATTTCTGGCATTGGTAATATTTATTCTGATGAAGCGTTGTGGCTAGCCGGCATTCATCCTTTGCGATTGGTAAAAGATATTACAAAACTTGAAATGAAGAAATTGTACGAAGGTATAAAAGTAGTATTAGAAAAAGGCATCGACTTCGGCGGCGACTCTACTTCAGACTATCGAGACATCAATGGTGAGTGCGGTAAGTTCCAAGCCGCACATAATGCGTACAGAATGACAGGCAAACCATGTAAGAAAAACGATGGCGGGATTATCGAACGCATCGCGTTTAATGGAAGAGGGGCGCATTTTTGCGGAGTGCATCAGAAGTAGGAAAATGTGCTTTGCTAAGCAATGCACATTTCGCCCAGAGGGAATTTCTCCCTCGACTAAATATTTTTCAGTCAAATATATTTGTGTCCTTGTGGCTATTGAACTTGGGCGCACAGACAAAACAAAAAGCATTACCGAAGTGGTAATGCTTTTTGTTTTGTCTGTGCG
>JBDSNU010000005.1:0-2763 GCA_039915165.1 Minisyncoccota bacterium
GATTCCGGGAAAGCGCGTCATACACAGTGGCAAGCGAACGCAGGAAGAGGTCAGCTTCATCATCTTTAACGTCCAAGTCGTAGTTATCTCGAAAGTAGGCTACGAGACGTAGCTTGAGGGGTGTCGAGAAGTTGAAGTGGTCGTTAGAGGACATGGTGGTTAACTGGCTTATCTGCTGGCAGACACAGAAAAAGCCCTATGATTAGGGCTTTGAATTTGAAGCTTTTGCTGATTAAACAAAAAATGCCGGCTGGTGGCCGGACTGCTCCTATTTTTTATATGCTTATTTCTGTGGTTTTTATTAGATTTATTAGTACTTAGTATGTTTGGTTAGACTTATATTATTTATCTGTGCTTCTGCCAGCATATAACCACTGCTCAAATCAAAAGGTTTCACCCCATGTTGTGTAATACAGAAATCAGTCGATAAGGGTAGAAGCCTTTACGCCCAAGGCTTTGGCTATTTTCTCAAGATTTACTAGGGTAATGTTCTTCTCGGCTCGTTCTATCATGCCAATATAGGTTCTATGGAGGCCAGCTATTTCTCCAAGTCGTTCTTGTGATATGCCTTTATTGTCGCGAAGTTCGCGGACACGCTTTGAAAGGGTCAATACGATTCTCGGAGTACTCATATACCCAGCGTATTGAATTGCTAACTATGGTTCTACATACTATAGTTAGCACTAAGATATGTTTGCCAAGTCACAGACTCCAATAGATTTCTCTAAGCAACTCATTAAGGGCAAGATTGCTGAACTCGTATTCGAGCAAATGTTTCGACGAGTTGATGGCTACACGGTCATTCCATTCGGATATGAGTCCATTATTCCCGAACTCGTGCAGTATGCGGAAAGAGAAGACCGCAATGGCCTCATTGAAAATATCCGTAACGCTCCAGACTTTGCGCTAGTCTCACATGCTCCAAAGCAAGTTCTACTTGTAGAGGTTAAATACCGAAAGAATATTGATATGGAAGAAGTGAAGGAGACTGCAAAAAGGATATGCGCCCAGTGGAAGCTAGCTTGGATTTTCTACGCCACGCCAAAGGGCTTTTACTTTGACTTCTGTGCTGATATTGGACACCAGCATAAGCTTACCTATTTGGACGAGAGCATTATTCCGATAGAGATTCAGGAAGAATATTTGAAGTTGATACGTGAGTTCATATAAGCCTTTACATGCTTGGAGTCAGGCGTAAACTTTAGGAAGTTCTATTTACTCCTCATGCATAAACTATGTCTTTTAATTTCTTGAACCTAGAGCCACCTGTTCGCGAACTGATGATATCCGAAATAGAAAAGGATATTGAGAATGGAAAACTATATACTAGTAAGCGATTCACCGAAGAAGGCAAAGCTGCCTACCCAGAATTGCTTAAAGAGGCCGCCAGAACAGGGACTGAAGAGTCACTAGCGGAGTCGATAAACAAACCAGAATATTTTAAAGACCGCGAACTAAGCACTTCAAAGACTGGAACTACTTATTCAAAAGATGTTTCAGATATTGCATATCTTACTTTTGCGGAAGGTGAATTCAATAAATACTACATGCGGGCTCTTTGTATAAGAGCTAATACTGAACACAAATCTCTTGAGATATACAGAGCCAAAGAAGTTGATACTTCGAGAGCAGAGTCTGCATCAAAAATAGGAGATACGATAGATCCAACAGCTTTCTTGGAAGACCTTAGAAACCTAGAGACAAATAACTTCAAATATCCTGCGTCAGGTTGGTCTGGAGGTGCAAATTCAGGATTGTCGGTGAAACTATAAATAAAAACCGCCCCACCGCAGAAGTCGTCATGAGACAACTCTGAAGTGGAGCGGCAGCTGCAGTTATGCAGCAATCGGAATCTGGATTCCCGTAAGCAGTTTGAGAGCGCCTGCCCAGTCCTTGGTCTTCGCCACGTCGGTATGTTCCCGAACGTTGTCGACCATATACGGCCAGTTCCGGCGACGTCCGAGCATCGTGATCCAGTCGTAACGAACGCCGTGGTGGTGTCCATCGGTGCAGATCACGAATGGCAAACCCATCTCTTCGGCGAACAGTGCGACCGAAAGACCACAAGGCTCGAGACGACCTTCGTTGTCGCCATTGGAATATCCGGCACGGCCGAAAGGCATGAAGAGATCGGTCATCACGTGGGTGATACCGTTTTCTTCATTGTTGCGCAGAATCTGCTCGGCCAAATCGACGTTCCTGGCGTACAGGAATTCGACGCCGGCAGCGTTCAGGACTTGTTCGGCGTCCTCACGGTGCTTCGAGTTATCTTCAACGAGCAGAATCTTCATATTAGGCCTCCATAGCCGGTGAAGTTGATCCTATACATAGTATACAGGATTGCTGGTATTTGTCAATAGTAGCCAGGTTCCAACATCGTCCCAGTATGCCAGCAACATAATGTAGAATTGGCATATGAATCAAATCGATAGAAATCTTCATCTCTTATCAAAAGAGCAACGAAAAGTCGCTACAGATGCGATTATTGGATATTTCCATACGGAACGGAAAGAGGAGATTGGCATCGTGGCTGCTGAAGACATATTGGATTTCTTCCTTCAGCACGCGGGAACGAATGTATATAATAATGGCCTTGAAAGTGCTCGCTCAGCTATTGAAAAGGGATTTGAAGAGTCTAATTCCAAGATTAGTGAGTTAATGCGATAAAAGTTCCAACATCGACCCAGACTGCCAGCAATAAGACTTATGGCCACTGGAATATACTCCAGTGGCCAGTACAGATTGCTTATTTGTAGCGATTCA
>JBDSNU010000011.1:0-7305 GCA_039915165.1 Minisyncoccota bacterium
TACGTGGCAGGCAATTCAACAATAAACTTGGAACCCTTGCCTGCCCCTTCTGATTCAGCCCATACCTTACCCTTATGCCCCTCGATGATGTTCTTAACGATGTAGAGGCCGAAACCAGTTGAGTCTACGTTCACTTTTTGTGATTCCGCGCCGTGACCCCCTTCCGTAAAGAGGTGTGTCATATCTTCAGCGGTAATGCCGACCCCCGTATCTTCCAGGATGAGTCGGATAATTCCCGCATCCTTGGTGAGAGTAACGTTAATAGTTCCCTGCTGGGTGTATTTAATAGAATTGTCTATCAAGTTTTTGATCGCATTTTCCATTTGCATTCGATCTCCCGTGAACATAACTTCTGTGTCGGGTTCCGTAATAGTTAGAGCTACACCCTTCGCATCGGCATTTGGTTTTAGACCTGCAACGATTGAATTCATCAACTCCTTGAAGTCGAACGCTGCTGAAGCATACGCGACCTTCCCACTCTTGATGTTAGCGGCATTCAAAATCTCTTGAATAGTCTGAGCTCCCTTCGTAGATGACGCGAATCCTTCCGCAACGATTGCCTTCATAGACTCGGACATCTCTCCATAGTCTCCTTCCTGAATCATCGAGAAGATATTACGTGACTTCGCAACAAAGCCCTTCACTTGATGAGTAATGAAGTGGATGAGCGTTACTTGTGATTTGTTTGAAAGATCAAGCTGCTTAGCAAGTTCCTCAACACGCAAACGAACCTGCTCTTCTTTCTGTGCATTCTGAAGAAGCAAGACGCCGAATACTATAGAGATCCCGAGGGTTACCACGCTCAGAGTAGTCTGAGTCGAGTCTTGTATAAAGAGAAGCTGCGAACCAGACATAATAATGAGAGCGTATGCCAATATTTGCGACCCAAGCAGGCGGAAGTCGAAGACTCCAAGATTTGTAGCGGCGAACATCATAACCACGAGGAATATCGGAAGTGCAAACAATCCATACAAACTCACCTCGTAAATTCCTGTCACAGATGAATAATATTCCGTGCCCGCAAATACTGCGAAGAACAATAGTATTGCGCCAAGCACTACTGATATCTGCAATTTTTTATCCTTAGAAGGGCCTCGTAGACCTCTCACATACGCCCACAACATATTGAGCACGAGTAATCCTTCAGCGATCAACTTGTAATTAGTAAGCAGGTCGCTGTTAGTTGCTTCGCATACTGGCTGGTTGAAATCGACGACAGCTCCACCAGTTACAGTGATTACAAAAGCAGGGAGAAGAACGAGTATGAAAAAGTATCGTTCAAACGCCGAGATCTTATTATTTGAAAGAACAGAATAGAAATAAGCTCCACATATGAAAAACACTACATTAACAAAATCTAACCATGACCACGTGTAATATACCCAGAAGTAATTTGGAGATAACCAGTCAACTAAGTCACCACCCAGCCATAGCGAGAATGAAAGCGTGAATACTAAGAAAATAAAGGTTAAAAGACTGCGCTTTTTAATGAATGCAAAGACACCGAGGAACACCGCTATGAACACCGGTATGGTGTGTGAGTAGAGCGCTATAAGGTGGTACGCCTTTGTCGTCTCGTAGCACGTGTTTATATCAACCGACATGACCCTTAGTATACGCGATTAAGAACCCGCTCCCAATCCCATCTTATTAACAATGAAATCGCGGTCTTCGTCCGGATGACAGATCCAGAATTGATCTCCTTCTATGTCTGTAGGCTCTAATGACACGATTAAAGGTTTCTGTCCGGTTTCGTGCCATACCTGTAAAAAAGCGGGGAGGAATACCTCTTTGGTGAAAGAGTATTCCTTTTCGTCGAGCATGAAATTCTCGAAGAGGATTCCATCGCGGACGAATAACGCTAAGAAGTGTTTGTAATAGCTTTTTGCAGTTCCGCCATTCTGCGAAAACCACTTTGTAGCATCGAAGTATAAGCCTGTTCCAGGTCTAAAGCGCGTGTCGAAAAACTCATGATGGAAGTCAACAAGTGACTGCCCCCACAAGGTCTTCACCTCTGATATTTTCTTTCCGTTGGAAACATTAAAATCAATGATGTTGACGGTGTCTATCTTTGATCCACCCTTTTTCCCTTTTCCTTTATAGAAAGCGAGCTTGCCAAGACTATGCTTCCATTCATTATTTGAAGTAAATTTGTCATCATAGTATTCCCAGAATAAAGGCTGGATATCATCAACAGCATCGACAATACTAAAAAATCTTCGGATCTCGTAGTTAGGTGTTACTAACTGACGAAAAATGACAGCTCTCGTGCCTTCAGCAAATGGCTCAGGCAATCCAGGAATCATAGCCCGTACCGTTCGCTCAAGAACTTCGTCCTTGCTTCGCGCTTTCAATTCCTTACGTGCCTGCTCTAAAGAGGTATAGATGGTTTTATCAAATAACTTTCTATCTGCCATCAATTGTTCGGCAGTTAGACGAGTACCCTTCTTTTTTAAGAAACCAAATATCATTGTGCGGCTGGTTCAGGCGAGCTTGAACAGGAGTCTTCATTCGAAGCGCCGCATTTGACTTGAGTGCAAGAGATAGCGCCGCTCTCGCACTTCACCGCACACGAATTATAGAGACAGCGAGGGAAATCGCCTGCGCGAACTTTAAAGACCTTATAGTCACTTAGACCATTAGGAGGACAGGTGCCATCGACGGAACAATCACGATGGAAACACATTTCTGTCTTAGGATTACAGGTATCTTCTACTGTAAAGTAATAACTTTTCTTATACAGATTTTTCCAGGCAGTTGAGCCTAGAACCAATACGAGCGATAAGAGGATAAGTGCTAGAACAATCTTATCGGATCTCCGAAGATCTTTCATTATTAGTGAGTATATACCTTAATTACACTAAGAAGTATAGGTAGGGTTAATAACCCGGCTCGATGATTCAGAGAAAAGCACTATATCCTGCATGCAGATATTTCAATAGTATAAGATGTATCACGGTAATGACTGCACCGATTTTTACGAGCCACCATACATTTGCGACAAAAACTGCAGCAATTAGGATTCCCCAATCTCGGGCAGAGACTCCCCCAAAATGCTTCTTTCGATAATGGAGCGCAACAATAAGAGGGTCAATTGGCAGCGTAAGTACTATAAAGACGATCGGACTTATTAGTTTTTCCCACAGAGTTTTCTTTTCTCGGTGAATCCATACGGCCATATGCTCAAAACGATTCTTATGTTCCTTTTCCTGAAGTTCTCGCAATGCGTGTGCTCCAAGCCAGTCAACTCTCATTCGGTCATAGAGCCAGAAAAATAATGCACACTGGATTAGCGAACCCATCAGCATTACTGTCCCGCCAATTTCGAGTCCCCATCGTGCGATAGAGAACGGATATAAAAACCAGTCATACAGAAAATTAAATAACTCATACGAAAAAAGCCCGCCGCCGATCTCTTGAATCCTTTTGTGATGTTTCTTTAACACGCGATGAATCATGGTATCCCATCAGCATAGCATCGAATATTTCTGATATATAAAAATACAGGCCGGAACACTTTTCGTGTCCGGCCTGCGTATAGGGTCACCAATGTCCCAGAAAGAGCATCTTTATAACGGCGACAAATGTCCCTACTTTTAGGAGCCACCATGCATTTGCGGCGGCGACACTTGCCAAGAGCAGGCCCCAATCTCTCGAGGTTAGTCCTTTGAAGTGAGACCGCTTGAAATGTACAGCGACAACGAGAGGGTCGATGCCTGCCGTGAGGATGAGGAACGTGACGCTGGCGATAACCTTCTCCGATACCGTCCGTTTCTCTTTTCCTATCCAGACCGCCATTTTCTCGAGGTGTGTTTTATTGTCTTTATCCTCGAGCTCACGGAGAAAATGTGCTCCGAGCCAGTCGATCTTCATCCAATCGTAGAGCCAGAACATGACTCCGCACTGGAGGAGTGAACCCGCAACCGCGATAGTACCACCGAGACGGTACCCGAAGAAGCCGATTACTCCTGGATAGAAAGCCCAGTCGTAGAAGAAATTGTAGAGTAGATACAGGAATGCACCGGTACCCATTTGGCTGATCTGCGTCTTATGACGGATCAGCCACCTGGAGAGACTCCAAGAAGTAGACTGCTGCGCCACTGACGCCTCCTCTGCCTAGAATTGTGAATGATCAGGTGCAATAAAGCCGAAATATGGCCTATATACTACCTGCTTTTATATTATAGCACACCCACTATATTTTGCAAGTGCCAGCGAGTTAAAGCTAGAAAGTTTCGTTTACTTTTTCCGAGCGATTACATGAAAAACATGCCAAAGCTTCTCTCCATGGGTTTTTGAGCTTTTGATTTTCTTTTCTTCCTCAAATCTTATAATTTCCCACTGACTAAAAAGATTCTCAATTTCTGCGCGAGCATGTGTAATTACTCCCTCGCGCCCATTCCACCCATCCTCTTTACCAAAGAATTGACCTGAGAAAATACCTCCCTGTATGAGAGACGTATGTATATTTTGAACGGTACGTGGAATATTCTCAGTAAATGGAAGAGAATACTGCGCATTAACTAATGCAAACCTTTCGAGAGGAAAATCAAAATCCTCTATTTTTATTGAAAATATTTCAATTCCCTCACTTGGAATTGGCTCAACGTTAGGGTCTACGACCATTACCCTGAAGCCATTATTAACCATTTCTTTAGAGTCCACTAAATTTCCTGCTCCTATATCAAGCGCCATTCCCTTATGAGCATGGGAGATAGCCTCACCTAGCAGCAAGCTCGGTGGTCGATTTTTTGTATTTTGAATATAAGATTTCCAATTCATAAAAATGTTGGCCCCAGGTTACCCCAGGGCCAGTTGTTTGCATCGATCGGCCGCCAAAGCCAGGTTATTCGCAACCGCTGCAGCAGCCGCCGTTGCAGACCGAGAGCGCCGCGATTTCCGCCGGATCGGTGCCGAAGTGCTTCAGATGCAGGCGTTGCAGGCGTTCCACATCATTTGTTTCCGGCTCGACGCCGGCGTTGTGATGCAGATAGTAGCCGTAATAGGCTTCACAATCGCGCATATAATCCTTGCTGCAAAGGAGGTGGCAGTGCCACACCTTGTCAGCATCCTTCGTCGGAAATACGTCGGAATAGAGCTTCGCCAGAAGGCAATATCGACGATAATCACGTTCCGCAGCATCCAGCCGGCTCTGGCACCAGTCCGGATTCTCGACGGCGACCCGAGCCATCACCTTGGTAAGGTCGTAGGTCGGGAGAGTTGCCGTTTTCGGACCCTCCCTCGAAAGCAGGTCGGCATCCAGGCAATTCCCTGCCGAAGCAAGAATCATCGCATTGGTCTTCATGACACGTTATCCTATCAAGAACATCACTGGGCCAACCCCAATGATCATATTTAGTCTATACCTGCAGGTAAGAGTGTCAACAGTCCCACAGTTAGATTTCTCCTATCACCTATTCGTAAATAATTCTACCGCTTAAAAAGCCGCAAATATCCTTTTGGAAGCAGAATTGATTCTAATAGTCCTACCATTTGGCAATGCGATTTGAGGGTCAGTATGTCCTATATCAAAGTTTTGAATTACTGGAGCGGACTTATTATATTTCCGAATAGTAGCGAGCGTCACCTTCCGTTGTTCCTCTTTATACAACTGTTTATCTTCCGAAGAGCTCTGCATATTAAATTCCCATGCCTTTGGCCTGCCAACTAAGACTCCTTGGACTCGAGATAGGATTCCTCTTTCGCCCAGCGCTCGGTACACGCGATGCACATAGTCCGCGCTAGGCTTCTCTTCAGAGGTTTCTGTAAACAACACAATATATTCAAAATCTTCGAGTGACGGAAGAGTTCCTCCGTGTCGGAGAATCTCATCAATCGATTCTACGCAGCCTCCCCATGTTATGCCCTCTGCATTTTGAGTACCGTCCCAATACCAACCTTCATTGTCTTCATATGTGCGCTTGGTGTTGATAGTTGAGAGATCACCCCAGGGCAAGCTTATGTCATTAAAAGTATCACTGGGACGAAGCTCAAATTCTCCCATATCAAAGAATGCGTGCTTAAGATATTCGACAGTGAATTCATCCATTTCTTTTTGCATCGCAAACTGTGTGAAAAGCGATCCTCCATAGAAAGAAGGTACGCCATTTAGCCAAAGGAAGTTCTCGAAATGAGTATTATCACTGAAGCCAAAGAATGGTTTTGGATTCCCCACGAAAGGAGCAGACGGAAGGTTTTTGATATAGGTAATTTGGTCATCTCCTCCTAACGAAGCAATAACAGCTTTGATACTTGTATCTTCAAATGCTGCAATAAGATCGGTTGCCCTTTCTTCCGTCGTCGCACCGATTTTACTCGTTGATGGAAAATCAACAGTCTCAAGACCAAACACATCACGAAGTCGCGACAGTCCAAGCTCGTATATGTGCGGCCATTTACCAGGTGAGGCAACTGAAGGTGAAAGGACAGCGACTTTATCGCCCTTCTTAAGCTTTGGTAGTTGTTTCATTTCTCTCATACCAAAGATTATACCTTTTTCAGTTCGTTAAGACTTTAGGAATTTTCAATAACAAATGTATACCGGAATTGCTGTAATTTTGGTGTATTGGGTATATCAGCTGCCAACCAAACAGCACGGCAAAATTCAAAATCATTCCAGAATTCTGATAGTGGTACGAGTCCGGCTTCTTTAGAAATTACATTTAATCTTTCAGAAAATTCTTGTATCTGCGCTTCTGTGAAATGATACTTCGCGAGATATTCATATCCTTCTGATGTTGGAAAAGATTCTATGTGACTTATTGCACTTACAAGATCGTATCCATACGGTCCGGGAAACGCATCTTCCAAGTCAATTACTCCACCCGGGTACAGATTATTTGGATTAAAATCTCCATGAGTTAGCACAAATGGTAACTGCTCCGTATGCTTCCGTAATTTTTCAAACCGAGTAATTATTGCCTCGGCATTCTCTGGCATTTCTTCGCACAATTGGCCGAGCCATATCCCTTTTGCAAATTCAGCATATCCTTTTGTTTCACTTCGAGTGCTAAGTTGAGCGCGTGCGAATAGTTCACAAATGGAGATAAATTGCTGAAATGTTTCTTCCCGAATAGATCCTGTTCTGGCTACATCTTCTGCAAATAGGACACCAAAATGCTTGTCGCCGAGAGAACTTTCTATGAAGTATGCCTCTCCGTTTTCCTCGCCTTCTTCAATAAGTCTCGCGACGGGAAACCCAGCCTTCTCCATATTCTTATGCAATACAAGATCTCTATGAATTTTATCAGGAGAGCCGATGCGTAGATATGAATCTACTGAGCGGTACACTGCAGAAATCTTCGC